>CAKONV010000001.1 GCA_934098295.1 uncultured Bacilli bacterium
GGATTTTCAAGATCAAATAACTTAGCATTAGCTCCATCATAGATACGGATTAATTTACCATATTTATCTAATACAATAGCAACACCAAAACCATTACATACGATTGTTTCTTCATTTAAATCTTTAGTATAAACTATCATTTTTTGTTTAGCAACTAAATCAGAAGTTAAAAGTTTATTAATTGTATAAGTACCGTCTTCGGCCTTAAATGATTTACCATTAATACTAAATTCTAATGAATTTTCTAAGAATTCAAATCCTGTTAAAGTAGCAACTTTTCCTAAAGATCCGTTAGTTCTAAGACCTAATCCGAAGGCTCTAGGGCTACCTTCTTGATTTTTACCATCATTAGGGAAAATTATTAAAGTTTCTTCTTCTGTTAAACTCTTATAAGCTACTACTGCATAATCATTACCTGTAAATCCAGCATTAGTTTTTCCATTTGGATTTTCAAGATCAAATAACTTAGCATTAGCTCCATCATAGATACGGATTAATTTACCATATTTATCTAATACAATGGCAACACCAAAACCATTACATACGATTGTTTCTTCATTTAAATCTTTAGTATAAACTATCATTTTTTGACTAGCAACTAAATTAGCAGCTAAGATTTTATTAATTGTATAAGTTCCTTCTTCAGCTGTAAAGGTTTTACCATTAATACTAAATGTTAAGCTTGAAGTTTTAAAATCAAGACCAGTAATAGTTACTTTTTCACCATAATTACGGTTATTAAGCAAGAATTTACGAGAACCGCCTTCAGCACTATTTATTGTTGTATGAGGAGCAACAACTAGAGTATAACCACCAGCTTTAGCTTCATCATAAGCATCTTTTAAATAAGTTGTTGGATTGCAAGTTTCTGTATCAACTTCTGGTTTTAAAGTGTGATGTTCTTTAGTGAATTTTCTACCATTAGCACCATCATAAATACAAACAATTTGACCATATTCATCTAATAGTAAAGCAACACCATGACCATTTGCAGGTAAGCTTTCACCATCTTTTAATTTATAATTAGGTGTATAAATAATATATGCATAGTTTCCAACACTCGTTAAATCTTTATCGATAGCAACATTTTCTGCTAAAACAATATGACTTTGATCGCCAATCGTTACCGTAACGCATTTTTCTTTTCCTAATACACTAACAACTCTTGTAAAGTATGTATCAAGTTTACCATCAGTTGTCTTTAATTTAAATATGTATTCGCCTTCTTTAGAAGCATCAAAACCACCGTTGTCTAGGATTTCAACATCAGTTATTTTAACATCATCAGCTAATTCAAATGTGCCATTATCATCAGTTATATCTAATCCTGCTAAAACTAATGCATTTATATCAACATTTGTGCTGTTTATAGCAACATAAACTGTTGTATTGCCACTAACTGTTGGAGCTTGATTAACATAAGGTGTAATTACTTCCTTAGAATCTGCCCAGAATAATTTAACACAATTACCATATTCATAGATAACGTTATAATTCATAAAGCTTCTACCATCAGTATCAGCAGTAGTACCAGCATAATTAGGTTGAATTACAATTGCATAACCAAGTGAAGGAATTACCAAATTTTGAGCAAAAGCTGAAGCTACTGTTATTTCATCATCAAATTTTGTAACTGTTGAGCCAGAACGTGTTGGATTTTTCTCATTTACTAATTTACTATTAGCACCATCACGGCCTTCTATAACTTTACCATTATGATCTATAACGGCTGAAACACCATATCCACCTTCTACTGATAATGTGATATCATGATCAGTATTATTATGGAAAACGCCACTTTGTTTTGTTAAATTAGTATCTTCACTTAATTCAACATATAAATCATGTTTAAAACTAATTGTTGTTCCTTGCCATTTTTGTTCGCCTAATTTATTAGTTCTAACCTCTAAAGTTAGTTGTGATAATGGCGCAAGAACTCTAATTGTTCTTTTTGCGGTTGCTTCTAAATTACTAGAATTTACAGCTTTATAAGTAATTTCATAAGTTCCGACAACAGTAGAATCAAATCCACCATCATCAACAACTGTTACTTTTACTTCTTTGTCAACTTCATCGGTTGCACTAACACCGAATAATAAGTCAACTTCTTCGCCAGCATAAATTTCAACCACTTCAGGATCTACTTTAATAACTGGCGCTTTGCTTACAGGTGTGTCATTTACACACGCAACTAAGGTAAGCGTAATTAACATTGTTAAAACAAATAATAATTTTTTCATACGTTCCTCCTTATGTATTTTATTTGTTATTCATTCGTTTTTTTCTCATTAAGACTATTATTGTAGCACCTAAACCAGCTACAAGACCTGCACCTAATACATATGCCCACCAATAACTGCTTGTTTTTGGATTAACATTGTTATTGTTGTTATTATCGTTATTATTTTTATTATCATCTTTATTTTCAACCATTGTTATGCCATCTTCATTAACAATTGGATGTTGCGGATATTTTTCAGGATCCCATTCCTTAGAATCAATTAAAGAACGAGAAATTTTAGTTTCTAAAACATTATATAAATATTTTAAATTTTCTGTTAATCTTTGTCCGGCATACCCTTTAGCATACTTACTAACACCTTTTGAATATAATGAAAGAATGCGTTGTTGCACTTTATATATTTCGACAGTTGTTGAAGTAGGCATTTGTAAGATTTCATTAAATTGTTCAATTAAACTTTGTTTTTGTTCTTCACTCATAAGATTAGCTTTAATGTATAAACGCTCACACTTACTAATAATATCATCAAAACTAGCTTTAAGAACTTTATCAACATCAGCATGTGGTAATACTGAACTAGTAGAATTAACACCAGCTTTTAAAACATTTTGAACATCTTCATGACCAATTATTTGCGTAGAACAGAAGATAACATAACCATATGAACCAGCTTTAAAAGCCGATACAATCTGTTCGGTATTTCGATAAGCTGGCAAACCACTATAGCTTGAAGCCAATCCTGCGTAATAATATGAATTATTACCTGCCGATAAAATCATTTGATTAACGTTTGATAGGACATCTGTGGCATCTGTATAATAAGCCATTGGCGTAGCGATATCTATCCACCCTTTTTCAATCCACGATTTCCAATCTTGTTTTTTATTATTAATGGAATCACTAAGTGATGCAAATACAGATGTTGATAATTTTATTTTCTTCACATCTTTTACTTCTGTTTTAATTCTTTTTACATAATCACTAATTATATTTGTTCGATATGAAACCCATTCTTCATAATTCTTTTGAGCTTCTTCCTTGCCACCAAACAAATAATTTTCATCAAATAATTGTTTGAACTTTTTAGCCATTTTACTACGATCATTCTTTTGAGCACTTGTAAAAGTTAATCCTTTTAAATTTCCAAAATTTTTCATAGCAGCAATGGTATAACCAACATCTTCAGTTTCATCCGAAACGGGGTAACGAATATAATCTAAGTTTAAACCAGCTAGGGTAGGAATTTTTTCAAACATATCAAGATAATAATTTATCAAACTATCTTGAACATCTTTATTAGCAGGATCTAAGAATATATAGAGACCACCTTCATTTTTTTGAATATAGGTATCATCATTATTATACAAAATCCATTCTGGATGTTTTTTAAGAACAGCTACATCATTAAGAGTTCCAACATAAAAATTTTCAACCCATGCATGTACTTCGATATCGTATTTAGCAGCTACTGCTACAAAACAACTCAAATAATCATCATACATTGTATCACCATTTTTATATGGTCCTACAAATTTAGGATTATATGGGAAAAGTTCTTCATATTTACTTTTAAACATTGAATAACCGTTATAAAATGATTCTACAAAGACAAGATTAATACCAATCTCATGATATAGTTTTAATGTACTATCAATTTCATCATAGTTCATTTCAATTGGTCGATGCCATACGGCTTTAGAAGCAACTGCTTTCGATTCACTCGATGTAGCTATTAATAAATGTGTATATTTTTCAATTTCTAATTGATAAGAATTATATACCATTAATTTATTTAAACGTTCTTTTTCACTCCAATTATTATCTTCAAGTAAAGTTTCTATTTCATTTTTAACTTTTTCTAGGTCATTAAGTTTCTCTTCTAATACCTTAATGTAAGTATTTAGCTCTTCATCATTAATATCATATAGTTGTTTAATTTTAGTATTAGCATCATTTATGGCATTTTTAACATCTAAAACTAAGTTTTCATAATAACTATTTAAAGTTGTTGATATTTTATATGTCTTAGTATCTTCATTTAGCTCAATACTAGCCCCAAGTACAATATTAGATCTAATAAAATCGCGACCTTTACCATGTCCACTTATTACATATCCGCCTTCTGGTATTGAAGAAACATTTACGTTTAATTCAACGACAACGCCATTTTTATCAACAGCAGCTTCATATCCATAAATATTTGTACCAGTACCACTAGCACCATTGTAAGACCAACCAAATTTATAAATTATTGTTTGATTTTCTCCACGATAGGCTGGAAAAGGTGTAGTAGCTGTTTCCATACCTTTAGGATTTTCTTCTTTTGTAGGATTGATGTATTGATATTCACCAACTACGGTTCCTCCAAAACGAATAAAATCAAAACCAACCATTTTTACTTCATCACCAATGTTAAATAATTCATTTTTTACTAATAATCCACGATATCCTTCACCATAGGCACTTAAAACAAAACTATTATCTGGAATTGTTATTCCTGAATCGTCACCTGTACCAAATCCTCTAAACGATTTTACTTCAAAGGTGTTTTTATCAAAATCATATGTACAAGTCATTTCCGTTCCGTAAATATTTGTGCCCGTTTTTTCACCGAATTGGTAATCATAATAAACAACCATTGGTGCACTTCTTGTGGTATTGGTATTATCAATAATGATTCTTGCTCCTTTATCGGATTCCACTGCCTTTGTAGGAATTGTTAATTTTGTTCCTCCAAGTACTATTTCATCATTAATTTTAAAAGATGATGCATATTTATCTTTGGGAAGCGATAAAACAAATCCACCTACAGGAATATATGTATCACCATTTCCATTAGTATTAATTTCTTTAACAATATATTTATTGTTTTCCATTTCACAAGCAATTTCTACATAATTTCCACTTCTTTTACTTGTTGTTGTCGGATATTCACAAGTATAAATAACATTTTCATTGTCACCAACACTTAAATATTTAATCTCTTGAGCATTTAAAAAACCTGAGGCCGATTCTTCATAATAAGATACGGGATTAGCAATAAAGCCTTTAATAGTGGTATTATTTACTGTTACATTAATATCAATTTTAGATAAATCTCTCGTATATTCGCCTTCCGCATGAACTTTTTGAATTATAAGAGAATTGTAAATAATCAATACTATCGCAATTATATTTAAACTCATTAGTATTTTTTTCATTTATTTTACCTCCAAATGTGGTAAGCAATATTTTTTATCTTTAAAATATTTATTAAGTGAATCGATATAATCTTGATTTTCGAGTAACATCTGACTACCAAATATTACAATGCCATCGGATAATTTTAAAGATAAATCGATTTGTTCATATATTTGTTTTTCTGATAAATGATGATAAATACAAGACAATCCTGTGTAACAGTAAATGCCATTACTGCTATCAACCATAGCTCTTAAATTATTTTCTAACGAATTTATATCATCATAATAGGCCATTGGAGTCACAACATCTAAATATTTATTTTCTAACCAAGTTGTAAAATCCTGTTTTTTAGTTATATACGATTCATTTTGATTAGGAAATACAGCTGTCGATAAAATAATTTTGGAATTAATAGTTTTAACCATCGTTCGAACATCTTTTACAAAAGTAGTTATTTTATTAGCACGATAACTTATCCATTTATTATAATTGGCTTTTACGATATCTTTAAAATTTATTTCATTTGTCTGCTCAATATTTAATTCTTTTAAGAATTCTTCTTTAGCTATATCGGTATAACCAGTGTCTTTGTCTAAACTAGAAACAGGATATCTAATATAATCTAAATTTAATCCAGCTAGATCTTGATTATTTTCTAATAATTCTTTGTATACATTAATTAAAAAAGAAGTTACCTCACTATTAGCTGGATCTAGAAATATGTAACCATTTCCTTCATATTGCCTACTACTACCGGTATCAGTCAATAACAGCCACTCTTTATGGTTTTTAGTAATAGTACTTTCACTGATACCAATGTAAAAATCTTCTACCCAAGCATGAACTTCAATATTTCTTTTTTTGGCCTCACTGACAAATGCTGATAAATAGTCACGATAACCATCATATTGATATTTACTCAAAGAAGTATAATAAGGTAAATAATTAGATTTATAAATTGCCATACCATGATAAACGGTTTCTAAATAAACAATATTAATTCCGCATTTTTGAAATGAATCTAAAGTATTTTTGATACCTTCTAAGTTAGTTTCCGTGCCTAAAACATTAGGTCGATGCCAGATTCCTACCGCAATTTTTTCTTTTGTTTCATTATCATTATTCATATTATTATCCTCCATACAACTACTAATAGCAAGCAAACCAATTACAACTACTAATAATAATATATTTTTAATCTTTGACATATTTTAACTCCAAAAAGATTTCAAACATTCGATGCCATGGCATAGTTAAGTTTTTAATTTCATATCTTTGATTCAACACTGGTAAATTAGTTTTTGCAGATAATGTCAATGATTGAGCAATTAAATTTGCCACTTCTCCTTTTTCTTTTTTAACATCAAAATAATTATATCCTAACTTTGGCAATTCATAATTGGTAATTCTAAAGCGTTCTTCACCTTGATACAAGCAATCATCATACAATCTTTCTGCTAAAAACATCTTAAGACTAGGAATATTTTTAAAATATGATGATATAGTAGTTGCCGCAATCACAGTTCCTAAAGAATTTGAAGAAGTATTCCATCCTGCATAAGCATCTAAAGAAAATATATCAATTTCTTTACTTAAAAGTTGTAAATATTTTAAATTTCCGCCATTTACATAATACTTGTCAACTAATCCAATTGTTTTTTCTTTTTTTATCGTATTTTTAATTCTTTCCACTTGTTTAATTGCGACATCTATATCTAAGATGCTTTTTTCTTTCTTACTCGCTTCCAATTGTTGATACTTATCATAGTTTGCAAATAGAATAATATCAGCTTTTTCAGGTATAGTTGTTAACTTATTACCAGAAACTATAATTTGTTTAAAAACTGTATCTTTTAGGGAAACGTTTTCATATGCTGGTACTAAATTTTGGGATTCCTGATACATATAATCTACATATATCATCTTACTATCATTTTCTAATGTGTTAATACTTCTTGAGATTAAGCTCATACCAACTTCATCAGCGCCAGGATAAATTAAAACATCATAATTATTATCTTCTATTTCTTTAAATATTTTTCTTTTATCCATCGTTGTAAAACCAAATGGTGAAGAATCATCTTGAGGAATACATAAAAAATCAATTGTATCAGTCATTTTTAATACATCTAAAATGATATCAAAATTAGTCTTACGTCTTTTTAAATAATCATCTAAATAAGGGGCAACTTTTTCTTTTATTGTTAAAGGAATTTCTTCTCCTTTATCCATTTTTACGCCAAATTCATAAATTTCTTTACCACATATTTTGTAATAGTCTGGTTCTTCATCACTAGATGAATAAGCAGGACAGCGCATTATTAAAACAAAACAATATAAAATTAAATTTTTGTTAATTTTTTTTATTTCTTTTAGTAAAGAAAGCCGCATTTTTATTTCTTCATATGATAAGTGATGAAGACGAGAGGGAACAATTCCTCCATATAATAGTTGATCTAATGAGATTACCGCTATTTTCGCATTTTTTGCATTTTCCAATAAAAATTTTTTTATTTCTTCAAACTTAGAAGGATTTTTTTTCTTTCCCAAAACATTTTTATTAGGTGTAAGCAAGTTATACTTTGGATTTCCATTTAAAAGTTTTAAGGGAAAATAATAGTTACATGGTCTTTCATCTAAAGGCAAATATAATATATTATTCATTAGTTAACTCCAATGATTTTAATAAATGTTCTGTTATTACTTTTGGTCTTGTTATAGCAGATCCTACCACAACGGCGTAAGGATTAACTTTGGATACTAATTCCATTTGACCAGCTTCAAAAAATCCACCTTCTGCAATTATTTTAGCGTGTTTAGTTTTAGATTTCACTTCTTTAACAAAAGAAATATCTGGTAATACTACATTTTTAGTATCATCTGTATATCCTCTCATAGTAGTTGAAATATAATCAAATCCAAGTTTATCGGCATTTATAGCATCTTCAATCGTAGCAACATCAGCCATTAAATATTTATCTGGTGCAATACTTCTTGCATAATTATATAGTTCTTCTAGAGTTAGATTACCAGGACGTTTTCTTAAAGTCGCATCCATACATAAAACATCACATTTCGTTTTACTTAAACGTTCAACATCTTCTTTAGTCGGTGTAATGTAAATTTGACTATCTGGGTAAGTTTCTTTTACTAAACCGATTATCGGCAAATCTACTCTTTTTTTAATAGCATCTATATCATCTATTAAACATCTAATACCGCAAGCTCCCCCTTCTTTAGCGGCTAATGCGAATAAATCCATTATATTATAGCCATATAAAGGTTCTCCTTTAACAGCTTGACAAGATACTATTAAACCTCTTTTTAATTCACTCATTTTATCTTTTCACCTCATAATTGTAACTGACTATATTTTATCACTAAATATATAATTTGTCAAATTATTTTCATTTTTTTAATTAAAAAAGAAAATAATTTTCATTTTTAAAATTATTTAGATTATACTTAAAAAAAATAAACATTAAAAAAGCAGTAATAGCAACTTATTAAAAGTATCTATTACTGCTTAAATTTATTTTAAAAGAATGGTTTTAATCATAAATGGCCTAAATTCTAACGTTAATTCTTCCGTTTTACCAACATGTTCTTGTTCTTCTTCTAATAAATTCACAATTCTTACATCATATCCACGATTAAATTTTAATTCAATTTTTGAAGTTTGACCAAGAGATTCATACATTCTAACAATAATGCCATCATCTTCAGCCCACTTAATTGTTTCAATAATAACAGAGTTATTATCTACGATTGATACAATTTTACTTAAATCCTGTTTTTTTAATGAAATAATAGGATAATTGTATTTATATGCCTCATCTATTATCTTCATGTTCAAGCCATCGTGATGTCCACATAAAGCGTATTCAAAATAATGAACACCTTTTTCTGATATTTCATCAGGATGGGTACCTCCCTTGTGTACAGTCAAACCTAAAGTAGACTCATCACAAGATGTACCATAAAGGTCTTTTTTGAAGATAGTTACGCCATAAGATTGATCAGATAGATCCACAAATTTATGAGAACATACCTCAAATTTAGCTTCATCTTCAAAACTTGAAGGATATGTATTTCTTTTTAGTAATCCAAATTGAATATCACTTGTATAATGATCACTAAAAATGTTAGTATCAAAATAGGATCTAATTAATAGATGATCATCATTAATTACTAATTTGTTTTTAAATTCGATCAATGGTGAATTTTGATAAAAATAAATATCTGTTATTAGGTAGGAATTTTTAAATTGGTTGTGAGTTCTTAATATTAACGCACTTTTTTCAATGTTCACTAATTCTAAAGAAACAAAATCAAATTCTTGTTCTTTTAATTTATAATCACGATCTATATCCCAATTATCATAAATATAAGGGATGTTTACACAACCTTTTAAGATATTAAAGCCTTCACCAACTAATTCATGGCCATCATAAACTAAAGATTTTATAATGCCTTTTTCGATTTTACCACTATATATTGGTGTTTTAAAATTAATGCCATCAAAGAATAATTGATTTTTTTCTTCTTCAATTTCTTTTCCATAATCTAAAGATGAAAATTTATAGAGCGATAAATGTTTAAGATGGCCATCAAAATCAATGTAACTTATTCCTTTGTTATCATCTACATAGCTCATTCGCTCAATAAATAAAGGATTAAATAGACTAGTATCTGTATAAATGTTTTCTACTCTTTCAATCGTTTCTTTCATTTGTTTGATGGCTTCATCATTTACCTCTTTAATGCAGGTTCCAGGTAAAATATCATGAAACTCATTTAACATTAAAACATCATATGCTTCATCCGTTATTTTCTTAATATTTTTATCATTAGAAATGACACTATAAAGTTCGGCATTGTGAAGAGCAACACTCAATTTAGCGTGTTGTTTTTTTATTTCATGAATACTTGTAAAAGTTCCTCGATGTAATTCTAAATATAGTTCGCCAAAATAGATAGGTAATTGTTTTTCACTGATGCGTTCCATAAAAGAAGATATAGTCGTATGTTCAATTACCGCCTTATTATATTTATGTGTTGTCATAATAGCTCTTTCTACCATATCTTTAGAAGGGCCACCACCACCATCTCCAAATCCGTAAGCAATTAAAACATCCGTAGTGTGTACTTTATCAATTACATTCTTTAAACGTTTTTCTACTGTTTCAATATCAACATAACTATGAATAGTGTTAAAATGAACATTTACAGAACTTCCATCAATACCTACCCATTTAAAAGTATCATAAGGGAAAGTGTTCGTATCATTCCAACTAAGTTTCGTTGTTAAAAAGTATTTTACACCACTTTGTTTTAAAACTTGAGGAAGAGAGGCACTATAACCAAAAGTGTCTGGTAAAAAGAATGTATCAGCATTTTTATTAGCGTATTTTTTTAAATATAACTTTCCTTTTAAAAATTGTCTACAAAGCGCTTCATTACCAATTAAATTAGAATCAAATTCCACCCAAGTTGCACCATTTACTTCAATTCTATTTTCTTTCATTAGATTGATAACTTCTAAATATAACGAATAATCATCTTCTTTTAGCCATTCTAAGTATAATACCGAAGATATAAAGAATTTATAATCGGGATATTTGTGTAATAATGTTACCGCATTAGCCACTGTTCTTAATAATTTATGATGAGTTTCTTCAATTTTCCACAGCCAAGCCGTATCCAAATGACTATGGCCAATAAGACCCACATAAGGTTTAACATCATCATATTTTTCTAAGGATTTATCAATTATTAAAAGGGCTTTTTCAACACTTTCACTTTCGGGTCTTTCATCCTTTAAAGATAAAACTTTAAACAAATCTTCATAAATATTAATCAAATAGTTCTTTTTAGCATAACAATCCGTAGAAAGATATAATTGTTTTAAATAAAGCATTTTATTGATTAATAATTTTAAATTTTCATCAAAGGTTACTAAAGAAATATATTGATAAGGCCTATTTTCATATAAATCATCTAACGAAAAAGTTGATTTGGAATGATAGGGAAAAGTACCAGGAATGGGGTGTGAATAATAAGCTTCCACCTCAATCAAATCATTTTCTTTGACATTTTCTAAATAGAGATATTTATGAATTCTCGATGATGGATCCATAGCATGAGGAACATAATCAAGCATCCCCATTTTTTTATTATTAATGCTTACTAAATGTTCAACAGCACCAGTTAAACAAAATAAATAATATTCCTCATTTTTTAGATGTGGAACCTTAAAGGAAAAAGTGCCATATCCAAAGTCTTTCCCCCAAATTTCTCCTTTATTAATTTTTTTACCATCTAATAGTACTTCATTTATTTCAATTTCTTCTTTAATCACATATTTATCATATACATTAATCAAATTAAACATCTTATTGATTAATCGTTCTATTTGTTTTTCAAGCATATAGCCTCCTAAATAGATTTATTAGCAACTGAACTAGCTGCAGCCAAAGCTCTTTCTCTAGCCGTTGAACCAAGTTCTTCATAGATAGCATTATACAAACAGTCAATTATAAATGATATAGAAACAACTGTTGAAAGAGATCCACCTTCATAGGCCGCTTCTCTTCTTGTTGAATATAAAACTAAATCAGTTTCTTTTGCTAACGGAGATTTATCATAACAGGTAATTACAACGATGGTGACACCATTCTTTTTAGCAATATCGGCAACATCCAAAATATCTTTGGTACTACCAGAAACAGAAAATAATATAATAACATCTTCACTATTCATATTACCTGTAATCATAGCTTGTAAATGCGGATCAGATGTTGTTAAAATATTAATTCCAATTCTAGCTAAAACATTACCAATTTCAACAGCGGCAATGTAAGAATTACCAACACCAAAAGCCCCAATTTTCCTAGCATTAATTATCAATTTAGCAATTTTTTTACATAGTTCATAATCTAAACTTTTATAAGTCTCATTAATGGCATCAGTCATTCTTAAGGCAATATTTTGAGTAATACTTGTTTTATCCGTTTCAATAGTTCCCATTTCTTTACTAATTGAAAGTTTAAAATCTTGAAATCCCGTATATCCTAATTTTCTAACAAATCGAATAATTGTGGCCTCAGCTACATTAATTGAGGCAGCAAGTTCCGTTATTGAATAGTATATAAGTTCTTCTCTATTTAATTTCATTAAACGATCAATTATTTTCTTTTCAGTCTTAGTTGCTACATCTTCAATAGCAACCATTCGATCAAAGGCTTTTCCAATCATCTCTTTTGCTCCTTTAATTTAATTTTTATTGTATCTAATTTAAAATAATGATTTTGCAACTAAAGCTGAACCTAATGAAGCTTCATTAATTTTAGGAGTATATTCTAAATTAGGGGAGATTTTATTAATATTTTTCAACAAATTTTCTTTATAAATACCATCAGCATTTCCTAAAGATCCTATAATTGAATATTTAACTTTACTGTCAAATTTTAACGTTTTAAAAACGGCTTTAACCATTAAAGCCACTTCTTTAGTAGCCTTAATTATTATTCTTTTGGAAACTAAATCATTTGTGGAAGTAACAATTTTAGCAAGAGATGCTACCATTGTTCTAGAAGATGATACAACATATTTTGTAAAGGAAATCGTATCATAAACTTCTATAGCCTTCATCAAGTTTTGGGCAAGCATACTCATCTTTTCTCTTTTATCTAATACTTTACCTAAATGTTGAAGGGCTTTATGCCCCAAATCATAAGCACTTCCCAAATCACCTTCTTGATAGCCATAGCCACCACTCCTAAAGGTTTTTCCCGCTTTTTTCCCATAAGCAACCGAACCCGTTCCAGCAATAATAACGATACCATCTTCACCATTTAAACTTCCATAAAGAGCATTAATAACATCATTATCAGCTTTAACCATTTTAGGGTTTATTAATGTTTTTGAAGTTGCTAAAATATCTTCAATTTCATTTTTATCTTCTTCACTTATTACTCCACCAATACCGGCAAAAATACCCGTTAATGGGTATTTTATATCATTAAGGGCGGTAATAATAGTGGCTTTTGTTACTAGATAGTCAACAGTATCAATACTAGAAGGCCCTGACGTTTTTTCATATACAACATGGGATTCATCATCGATTACTGTAAAAGCGGTTTTAGTACCACCACCATCAATACCTAAATAATACTTACACATAATTATTTGTTTTTAGGAGTAACTAATGCTACTTCCATTTCTCCTTCTAAAGTAACTATTTTTTCACCGATTAATAACAGTGTATTATACTTACTAATTATATTACCGTTAATTTTACCACTACCATTTATTATGTATACAATTTGAACATTATTATTGGTAATTATTTGTTTAGATGTTTCAATAGCCATTTTTTCAAATAGAAAATACTTGTTTTCTTCACTAGCATTTTTACTAAAATCTTTGATACCAGCTTTATTTTCAAAATCAATCACATTTAAAGAATCATTAATATGAAGTTCTCTAAGTGGCTTTCGATCATAATCATAAAGTCGATAAGTTATATCACTTGGTTGTTGAGTCTCTAAAACTAGTGAACCACCTTTTAGAGCGTGAACAGTTCCTGGTTTAATGGAAAGATATGAGCCACTTTGAATATTTTCATAGTTTAATGTTGCCATTATGCGTTTTTCATCAATTATTTTTTTTAACTCTTCTTTTGTTTGGCACTTTAAACCAACCACTACTTTACTAGTTTTATTACCAGGTAAAAAATACCATGATTCAAATTTACCGTTGGCATTATGGTGGGTTTTAGCGTAGTCATTATCAGGGTGAACTTGAACGGATAAATCTTCATCTGCATCAATTATTTTCATTAAAATCGGAAATTCTTTTTCATTTTCCATATGAAAAAAATCGCTTTTATGTTCATTAAAGAATGCTTCTAAAGACAAGCCTTGATATTCACCATTGCTAATTATTGAACTTTTTTCATGATAACCTGAACAAATCCATGCCTCTCCAGTATCTTGTGGACATTCATATATTTTTGATAATAATGTACCATGCCATGGTCTTGATGAAAAATAAGGTTTTAAATATAAAATCATATGATACCTCTTCGTTTGCCTATATTTTATATTAAATTTATAAATTTGTCAACAAATTTCATTTATAAGAAAATTTAAAAAAGCATTTATGAACAAAAAATATTCCACTATTATATAAAAAACATCCCAATTTAATGAGATGTTCTTTAATTTTTTTAAATCATAATGGCGATAATACCACCATTACCGTGATTAATTACTTTTTCTAACGATTCTTTAAATTTAGTAAGCGTTGCATCGCTTACACCTCGTGTTTTGGCATATATGCCATCACAAATTACATCACATAATTTACGACCAAATATTTCACTATTCCACAATTCATCAATATTATTTTCACTTTTTTCTAACATATGATTAATTAAAGCTTCTGCTTGAGGTTTAGAACCAATAATTGGCTCAAATGTTGATTCGATTTTTACTTCCGTTAAAACTATTGATGGTGCAATGGCTTTAAGTTTTATTCCATAACGATTTCCTTGTTTAATTAATTCTGGCTTATCTAACTCCATATCAGAAATTTTAGGAACCGCAATATCGTAGCCTCTTTCTTTTACTGTTGTTAAGGCAGAACCAAAATAATCTAATAATTTTTTAGCTTTTTGATAAGACTGCATTTGTTTCATGAACTCACCCTTATTGGTAATTGGTTCACCGATAATTTCTTCTAAAATTTGATTATATAAATCATCACTACAACCTAAGTTAATTTCGACAGTACCCGTTGATGGATCAATATTTTCAACATCGACTGTTTCAAATAACTCACTTGCTTTTAAATCATCTTGAATTTTAAAAACATCTTTTAATTTACGATAACTAGCGGTAGTATTATTTACTAAATCTTTAAAATTTCTCTTATAGGTTACATCATCATCTAAGACTTCAATCCAGTTTGGTACTTTAATTGACAATTCAGCAATTTCAAATTCATTAAGTACCTCTTTTAAAATATCATCAACATCATCTTCAGTCATATTTTTAACATCAACAGCGACAACAGCATTATTATATTTTACTTTTAATGTTTCTACTAACTTTTTCGTAGCATCATCATTTGGTACTGATGTATTAATAATTAAAATAAATGGTTTATTAAGAGCTTTTAATTCATCAATAATTTTTTCTTCAATTATTTCATATTCTTCTCTCTTAAATTCACCAAAAGACCCATCACTTGAGATTACAATACCAATATTAGCATGATTTTCAATGACTTTTTTAGTGCCAATACTAGCAGCCTCATTAAATGGTATTCCATCTGTAAACCATGGCGTTTGAACAATTCGTTCACTACCATCTGCATTTAAATACCCATTTGATGAAGGGATTACGTATCCTACACAATCGACAAGTCGAGTTTGAAAACTTATATCTTTATCTAAAGAAACCTTAATTTGTGTACTTGGTACAAATTTTGGTTCTACCGTCATAATACTTCTTCCTTCGCCACTTTGAGGAAGCTCATCTAGCAAATGTTTATAAACATCTTTATCATTAATATGTGGCAAAACCTTCAATTCCATAAAACGACGAATAAAGGTGCTCTTACCACTTCTCACTGACCCTACCACCCCAAAATACAATTCGCCGCTAGTTCTTTTTACAACATCCTGAATACTATTATTACTCATTTTTTATTCCACTCCTTCTATTTAAGATTATGTAAAAAGAATAGAAAATATCACAAAAAGATTTTATAAATGAAGTAATTTATCATTTTGTTATTTAAATATAAAGTGAAAATTTTTATATTTTTTTAAAATAATATAAAAAGTAAAATTTTGTTTAGAACATTTATTTAATATATGCATATATTAACAATTTTCCGATAAAAAACTAACTCTAGATATTCTTGCAAAATTATCAATTCCATTATTTGGTTTTTCTATGATTATTTTAAAAAAAACGAAATTAAGTTTTGTTTTAAAATTATACTCGGTATGTACTTCATTATTATTTTTGACATTTATAATTGATACCCATTTTGCACCATCTTGCGAAATTAAAAGTTTATAGTCTTTTGTAATGTGTTTTATATTAGCACGATGTTCAATTATAATTTTATTTATATGAACTTTTTTATTAAAGTAAAATTTTATCCAATGTCTTTTAGTTTCTGCATTACTCATCCAAAAATTAAGATTATTATTAACCTTTTGTTCAAAAAGAACATTATTTGCAAAAAAAGTCTTACTAACATTTGTGTATTCACTATCAGCAGTAACGATTATATTTTCATAAATAACTTTATTTTTATTATAATACATATTTTTCTTATGAATGTTTTTTTTACAAAATAATCCTATTTTTTTATTGTAACTATTAAGGTCTATTAATATTTTTTTTAAATAATTATCATTTATTTTTATACCTTTAAGTGCATATTTTGCAAGTGTATTAACTATTTTCTCTCTAAACCTTAAATAATCATTAGTAAGTTTCATAAAATCTGAAATGTATTCAAAAGGTAATATTTTTTTTATAACCTCAAAAGTTGGTTTAAAAGAATGAATGGTCGTTCTTCTAAATTGTTCATTAAAATATAAACTGTCATACTTTTTAGTATTTAATATTTTTGTAATTTCAGTACATAATAAATCTTTGTTAGAAATAAAAAAAGTTATACAACAATTTATAAATTTTAATATAATTTCATGCATATCAACATTTTTCTTAAAAGTCATAAATTGAAAAAAACTATCAATTTCTTTTTTATCATCTAGTACATTTATTGTTTGAATGTAAATATCCATCAGCATATCATATGTTAAATAGTATTCTGAAAATGGTTGAGAAGGTGTCAAAGTACTTAACACGCTGGTATTTATACTATTTTCTCTTATATAAAATATTTTTTTTGAATCGTCGTATCCATTAATAATAAAAGAGTGGTTAACTCTTTTAATATTAGGATTTTTATACATTATGGAATAAAATAAAACAGAATTTGGTACATTAATAATGATAGGATTCTCAAGATCTATTTTTTCTTGTATTATCGAAATTAGATTATCTGAATCCAAAATTTGATGATTTTGAAGACTTAGCCCAAATAAATTTAAAATTTTTAATCTTACACAATTTTGATTATAACTTAAAAAATTTGAAAATAATCCCCAAAAACTACAATATAATTCAAAAAAGTCTTTTTCATAATAACTACTAATACCAGCAATATTATAGTCTATACAATTATTTACTTCAACTGAATACTTACCTATCTGATAATCAACATTTAATATTTTCACATTAACACCCCATATTTTATTATTTAAATAATGTTGTCATAATTTTAATTTTTTTTAATATTATAATACTTTCTATACATTAAATAATATAAACCTCTCAAATTTAATAATTCTATTTGACTACCTAACTCATAACTCTTATTTTCACCTAAAACCAAAATTTTATCCGAATAATCACAAAATCCCAAACGATGTGATACCATAATTATAATGTTATTTTTCTTTTTTTCTAGTAATGAATGGTAAAATTCATTTTCAACTAATTGTGATAAATTTGAAGATGGTTCATCCAAAACAAGTAATTCACTATTTTTGTATAATACTCTCGTTAATAATAACTGCTGAATTTCTCCGCCTGAAAAGTTTACGCCATTCTCATCAAGTTTAGTTGAATAACTATCAAAAAAATTCATATTGCGTTTTTTCATGACATCCATAAATAATACTTTTTCTGCAACATGTGTTGCTCTATTCTTATTAAAATCAAATGCTGAAATATTGTCTTTTAAAGCATATGGAAGTAATATATCGTTTTGGAAAAGACAAGATAGTTTTTCATAGTAACTATTCAAATCGATATCATTTAAATTCTTGTGATTTATCAAAATATACCCTGATGTAGGCTTTAAAAATCTCAATAATAATTTAATAATGGTACTTTTACCAATGCCATTTTTACCAACTATTGTTAATGACTCACCTCTTGAAATAAATAGTGATAAATTATTTATTATATTTTCCTTTGAATCAGAATATCTAAATGATACATTTTTAAACTCTATATTCATTATTTCATTTACTATATATTTTTTA
The DNA here is from genome assembly GCA_934098295.1 of uncultured Bacilli bacterium. GTDB lineage: Bacteria > Bacillota_I > Bacilli_A > ML615J-28 > CAG-313 > UBA1737. The sequence goes on from CAKONV010000001.1 coordinate 18,567, forward strand.
GAACTTTGTTTAGACATTTTCATAAAAGAACTATAGTCTTTAAAATATAAAGAATTATTTAATAATCCAGTAATGGACCACAAAATAGCTTTCAGGCATAAAGTAAATGATGTAATTGTAGATATATACAGTGTAAATTTATTTACATTTATAATATTATTGATTGTAATAATAGTTATAAATGCATAAATCAACCCTAACTGAAATATATAAATAATATTATCAATATAATCTAATTTGCAATTTTTTTTAAATATATTTTTATTTACTTTTTCACCTTTTTCAATAATTTCTTCAGTTTCAGTTTTAAACCAGTATTCAGCTTTATATTGTCTAATTTCTTTTGCAAATTGATTATCCCACATGATTCCAAACATATAAAATAATTTTCTAGTTATTGGTGTTAGTGTAGACTTTTCATAATATATACCAATATTAAGTTTATTTTTTATTAACACATTAAGAATTGCAACCATCAATACAAAACAAATAATAATTAAAGAAAAAAAATCTAGCAAAAAAATTAAACCTATTATAGTAATAATGTTTTGAAAAACATTTATGTATTTATTATAAGCATTAGTAATACCATATTCCATAATAAAATTTTTTGATCTATTAAATTTGTTTATATATTCATCATTAATAGTATCATTATCAGCATTCACATACTTTTCAATTATTTGTGATAATTCTATTTTTCTCTCATTAAGTATATATTTTTTTTCTTTATAAGATAACACATCTATGATAATATGAATAAAAAATTCAATAGTAATTAGCAAAATAATATTTTCAATGATTGCAAAGGTATTATTTATATAATTATCAATTATAATTTTATTTAAAATAGGTATTATCAATGTAGCGAGGGAACCAAGAATGATTTTCATTGTTGATAAAATCAATATTTTTTTATTACTAATAATTTTTTTATTAATGAACAATAAATATTGCATAAAAATTTTATTATTTTTCTTAAACATTACATATCTCCTTCTCTTGCTGCATATACAAATCATAAAAGTATTTTTTATTATCAATTAATTCCTTAAATGTTCCAGTTTCAATAATTTTTCCATCTTTAATTACAACTATTCTAGACAATTTATTTATGGCATTAAATCGATGTGAGATCATAATAACGACATCATAGTTAATATTATTAATTATTTTATTACATACGTTTATCTCATCTATTATTGAAAGATTAGAATATGGCTCATCAAGAACAGCAATTTTATTAGATTTAAAGGCAGAGCGGCAAATAGCAACTTTTTGTGATTGACCAGTCGACAATTCTACACTATTTTCATAATAACCAGTACCTATTATTGTATGTATATTTTTATCAAGTGAATAAATTGCATCATATAAATCTATATTTTTCATAAGTAAATTAATTTTACTATTATCTTCGATAAATTTATTATTTTTCATTGCAATATTTTCACATATTTGAAAATTATATATGTTGAAATCTTGAAAAACTGGTGCAAATATTGAAATATATAAATTATAATCAATTTCATTAATATTAATTCCATTTAATAAAATTTTCCCCTTAGTTGGTTCATAAAGTCGCAATAGCAATTTTATTAATGTTGTCTTACCAGAACCATTTAATCCAACTAAATAAATTGAATCACCACTTTTTATTCTAAGATTAATATTTTTTAAAGCATAATCATTTGAATTATTATACCTAAAATAAACATTTACAAATTCAAATTCAAAATTAGAATTCACATCAAATTTTTTTGTTCCATTTTTTTTCATCTTATTAGGTTGCTCAATAAAATCTATAAAATCATTTACATATTTAGCATTATCATTTAATCCCAGTAAAAAATAAAAAAATGATGAACAAGATGAAGAAAGTAAAAAAGTGATAGATATATAAAAAATAAAATCTCCTAACAATAAACTATTATCAATTTTAAATAATTTTATAACCACAATTAAATATACAAATATTTTTTGAATAAAATTCAATATTTCATCAAACATTTGTTTTCTTAAGTAAAGCTGAGAAACCTTTAAATTATATTTATTTTCAAAATTCAAATTTTCTAAATATTTTTTATATAAAAACAGATTAAACTTATTAATTTTACTTTTTTTTAATGCTAACACATTACTCAAAATTTTATTTAGTTCATTTTGTTCTTGATTAATAAAAATAGACTGTTCATATAAGTTTCTTTCATTCTTTTTTGTTAAAAAATCATTTAATATTCGAAAAATAACACAAACAGCTATAATAATGATCACATAAATGTTTAAAAATGACAAAAACACACTACAATAAATAATTTTAATAATAGATTCGAATATTCCACCCAAAGAATTTTTAATTCCATCTACATTTTTTGAATTCCATGTAATTACTTTCCTTGCTTTTTCTTTTTTTAAAGATATTTCATAATCATCAATATATTCCAAATCCATGTTCATTATTTTTTCAGCAAAAATCATATATTGTTTTTTTATTATATGCTCTTTTTTATTGCTAATTATTCCATCAAGTATAATAGTAATACTTGAAGTAAAAAGATAAATTATCAAAAATATAAACATTATTTTCCAACAAAATTCACCATTATTATAGTATATATCATCAACTATAGTTTTTGAAAATAATGATATAATTAATGGAGAAAAAGCACTAGTTAAAATAGACACAAATAATAGTGTCAATAACCACTTTTCAGTTTGATTGCATATTTTTATTAAAAAAGTAATACTTCGCTTAATTTTATACATATTTATCACTCTCTAAAAAAGTTGACTATATTTTTACTGATTCTTATTATTGACTTTTTATTAGTAACATCAAAGCATGGTTTTCGCGTAAGTAATTTTATTTTATTAATATACATGTTGATTATTTTATTTGAGGCTTTTTTTGTGTTATTTCCATATACACTCCATTTTTCATAATTGTAATATGGAAATAATGCAATGCAAACTATTTTAGAATTAAATATGCTTTCTAAATATTTAATAGTTCTTGAAACATATTTAATTTCATCATTTATTGTGACTGATAATATAAAACAATCAGGCGCCGTTCCTAATAAAAACTCATATTGAAAAATCGGATAAAATTTTAATGCTCCACTCATCAATGGCACACTTTGTGACTGCGATGCAACAAAAATTAAATCTGGATTATTTAATTCCATTTTTTTCATTAATAAATTAATATATGAAATTGAATTATATCCTTGCAACGATACAGTTTTTTCATAACCAATTGGGTATACATAATTAATACCTAATAATTCACCATTAGGTTCAGTACCTAAAGAATTAACTTTATATCCACTGCTTTCAAATAATTCCATTAATTTTAACATTAATGTGTACTTACCCTGTCTTTGACCAGTACCAAAAATTCCTACTACTGGAGTTGAAATTTCATACAATTTTCCAAAATTATTAATCGTATAGTCGTTTCCAACAGAAGGGAAATATAATTTCAATCCTTCATTTTTCATTTTGGTTATATAACGGTCATCTACTTTAAAAAAACAAAAGATATTTTTTCGAAACATAATGGCTTTTTCTATAAAATAGTTCAAAAAATCAAATTTAATAATTGTTGATAGTTCATTAACATGCCCTAATATTATAGTATCAAAATCACTATTCCAATCAATAGATTCATAATTTAATATTTTATCATTATAATCTATATCAGGAAAAATTTCGCTAGCCATTTTTCCAATATGACCTAAATATTTTACATCATAAAACGCTACTTCAAATTTTAATCTATTTTTAAATCTTATTAATGGAAATATTTCTTTATTAAATGGAAAAGTTATTGCTTTTTTAATTAAAAAATTGAGTTGTTTGCCGTTTAAATCTAAGTTATTAAAAGTTATTATTTTTTTTGAACTTTCTTTTAATTTAGCCATTATTTCATCAATTGAGAGTTTATAACCGTTTTGATTTATAATAGATAGCACTTTAAGTGTTATATAAGGCGTTATAAAACTAAAACCAGAAACAATTTCATATTTATCATTATTACATTTAATCTTCTGTTCTCTTATTGATCCTATTACATTGACTATACTATTTTCGACAAAATCATATTCATACACTTTTAGATCAGCACTTGATGCGTCAACACCAATTACATTATCAAATGCTGCAGGATAAGAAACAATGCCATTATTATCAAATGCGGAAACCAAAATAACTTTTTTTTCTGTCAATAATGAACAAATTTTATATAAATCGGTTAAATTATTATAATAATTTATACCTAAACTAATATTAACTATTTTACACCTAATATTATCATACACATACTTTAGTGCATACAATAATAAATCTGGATTAACTTTTTTACCTTCATAAATTTTTATATTAAATATTTTGCTAAGCGGAACTTCCTTATTAATGATAGAATTAATTGCTGTACCATGACCTATTTCATCTTTAAATTTTTTAGATATCAAAATTTTATCTTTATGTTTTGTTATAGAAATTCCTTTAGTTTTAAATAATGAGTTAAAACCACTATCTATCACTACAATGTCATATTCAAAAGATTCAATATTATCCACATTTATTAGCTCCACAACATGCGAATGATCCATTACAACAATTTTCAGAACCTACACTATCAGCAATTTTTATAGTATATAAAGATAAAAATTGCTCTTTATTTTTTCTAAGTGAAAATATTTTTAGTTTTTTAGTTTTTTTATTTAATTTAAACAACATCCTTGATCACCATTACAACAACTTTCATTACCTTTTGTTGCTCCATAAAATTTTATTGTTTGTTTACTTTTTTTAATTAATTTAATTTTTTTAATTTTCATTTTTTTGCTCCTTTATCAATTTATTTATATTATCTAAATACATTTGCATGGTTAAAAAATTGTCTATAGTTAATAAGTTATCTGGAATAACTATATTTAATTCTTCTTCTAAACACACTATAATGGAGATAAATGTTAATGAATCAAAATCCAAAATAGCATTTGCATTTTCAACTTCTATACCATTTTCATTTAATACTTTTATTATAATTGATTCTATATCATTTTTCATCTTAAACCTCCAAAATGTCTATTTCATTTCTTAAAGATTTACATCTTAAATGAGCTTTTAGCATTTCTTTTATCGGTAAACAAGTAGTAATTTTTCTTATATTATTCATATAAGGACAAGTCCCTCCACAACATAGAGGATATATATAGCAATCATAACACTTTTCATTGGTACTATTCTTAACAATCCACTTACTGAGTTTCACTTGATCAATTACCATTTTTCCATTTTTTTCAATATATCCTATATCATTCATATCTTTATATAAATGATTGTACGAAGCCAATGAACATTTTTGTATAATTCCATCATAATTAATTAAAAAACCATTTTTAAGATTAGCTTCGCACAAACCATAAATTGGTGCAAATTCTAAACTTTCAGCAGAATAAAAACCTTTTTCAAAAGCTATATCATACCATTTTTTATAATATTCTTCTTCATTTGAAATAATTTCAACATCACTTTCTTTAATACGTTCTCCTCCCCAATTACGTACACCTTGAAAATATACATTAAACCTTTTATCATTGGCAAAATATTGTGACATTGTATCTAAATGTTCATTTAAATATTTTTCTACTAGTGGTGTCATATTTGCACGAATGCCAATTTTAAATGTGGAAGACCTAATATTTTGCTTTATTTGAATTAAATTATATAAAATCTTCTCATATGAATCATTATTTCTATAATGTGGTCTCTGATGGTTGTGTGATATCGTGTTACCATCTAAACATATTTGATAAGATAAAATTCTATTACTAATTAATTTTTTAAATGTCTCCAAATCAAGCTCGTAACCATTTGTTGATATTAAACCAATAAGTGGTTTTCCATATTTTTTGCATAAAACATTAATTTTTTCAGTCATTCTGACAACTCTTTCTTTTTCGAGTAATGGCTCACCTCCAAACCAATTCAACCGAATATATTTATAATATTTTATATTTTTATCTAGAAAACTAATAATTGCATTTTCTGTTTCAACATTCATAGTTTGCGGTTTAGGTGTTTCATAACAATAAATGCACCTAAAATTACAATAATTTGTAGGAAGTATTGTTATGTATAACCAATCTTGTGAATAAATATGTGTATTTAATTTTAAATTTACAATTTTTGACAAGTCTTCACATTCTTCTACATAAAATTTCTTATCATACAATTGCCTAATAATTTTGTTATTATAGTCATAATCTATTACATTATTTTTAAAAATGTTTATAAATAACGGAAAATCTTTTTTATAAATTTTCAAATATTGCTGATTAAGCGTATTAAATATAATATAATCCCCATATTTATCGTATTCTTCAACATAATATTTAGTCTTAATTAATTTCATATTACTCCTTTTTATTCATTCTAATTTAAATATTTCAATAAGTTACAACTAAAATAAATTTGTTAGTATCAATTTATGTAACTCACTAGTAAAGATTAAAGAAAAATAATTATTACTTAGAATGTTTTTTAATTATTAAATTTTTGTGTTTTAAACAATATAATTGTAGTAATTAATTTAAATCACATGGTCAAACAAAAAGATATACTTGACTAATTAGATAAATAAATGAAATTTTAACAAAGTTATCATATTGTCTCCCCCTTCTATAATAGTAACAGATTAATCAAACTTTAAATTATTTTAGTTGTTATTTTATGTGAATTTTGCATTTATTACAATAAAATACTAATAAATATATATTTTAATATTAATTTTGAAAACTTTTTTAGGTAATGTAAAAATTTTGTATAATTTTTTTCTATTAAAATTATTTATTAATTTTTTAATTCTAAGAATCTATTGAAGTTTCAAAAACATTTGATTATATAATCAAAAAATGCTCTCTTTTCCTAAAGAGAGCTGGTTTCTGCTTAACAAATGTTTTTTAAAAATGTCCCCATGCAAACTTAGGAATTACGATTGCATTTTAATTATAACATAATAAAATAAATAATGCAAACGTTTTGTTAATTTTTACTTTTTTCAACTAATTTAGTTAAATTTTATGGAAGTTAATACATCTGTTTGTATAAAGGGGGAAAACAAAAAAACACACTAAAGTTGTTTAACATCTTTAATGTGCTTTTTATAAATACATTAATATCTTTACTATTTAGTATTTTTCTCATTCTTATGTTTGTGAGAAAGCTGTTGTTTTAAATTTAAATAAATTTCATAATCTTTTAAAACAACCTCAGGGTAAAATGGTAATTGTTTGTTGTCAATGCGTTCTAAAAGATTTTTCATCTCTTTTTCAACTATGGCGACAAGTTTACTAGAATATTTATAGTCGCCTTGGTTAAATTCAAACTCATCACGGTCAAGAATTATCTTATCACCACTTGGAAAAACTTTTACATCTAAATCATAATCAATATACTTTATACCCTCAGCATCTTTAACGAAAGGGGAGCTAAGATTACAATAATAATAAATGGAATTATTACGTAACATGCAGACAATATTATACCAACAGTTTTTAAAGAAATAACAAACGGCTGGTTCTTTTGTACGCCATTGGCGCTTATCACCATCTAAAACTTTGGTTTTATCATTAATAACGACAATCATATCACTAGTTTGTCTAACTATGTATGCATATTGCCACACGCGGTGTAATTCTCCATTATGTTTATAACTAATAATTTCTATTTTGTTATTCATAATATATCTTACATTATCCTTTATCTACATATATTATATCAAAAAAATGCTAATTTATAAAGTAATATGAAATATTTTTATTTTACAAAGGGTTCAATTAATTCTATTAAGCGATCATATTCATTATTTAACAATTCAATTAATAACTTCTTAAATGGTTCCATAGTTTTTTCAACTTTATATGCTTCCAAAGTTTCAAAATACTCTTCCCTTCTTTTAGCAGGTATTTGAATAGGTAAATAGCCTAAAGAAATTAACACATAATTTAAAATTAAACGCGATAAACGACCATTACCATCTAAAAATGGATGTATTTTAGCCAATTGTAAATGAGCATAACAAGCTTTATCTAAATCTGGTTGCATATTATTTAATTCTGCAAAATATTTTTTCATACGATCATATACCTTAACATGATCACAAGGAATATAATGTGAGCCATTAATTCTAATGTTAACATTACGGTATAAACCACCCTCAATTACTCCATACACCAAAGATGAATGAATATCCTTTAAATCTTCCTCTGTTAATACTCCTTTTGTTGCTTGCAAATGATCAAGCATTTTTAAATAACTTGAATAATGATTATAAATTGAACGTTTTAAACTTTCATCGAGATGGTTTGAAGTACCTCTAATAACCGAAACGACTTCTTCAAGCTTAGCCGTATTTCCACTTTCCATACCCACAGAATTTTTTGTAAACACACATGCAAAGTTAAAATCATATGATTTTTTCTCTTCGGCTGGCAAATATTTTAGATTTGTCTCCACATATTGTTTCTTTTCTTCTAATTTCATTCTATCACGTCTCCTTACAACTAAAGTATACCACATTTAAAAATAAAATGTCATCAAATAGGTATTTTTTATTTTACTTTATCTTAAAAAGAGATTAGCGTGTTTTTAAGCGATTAAATTCTTCTTCTAAATCTTCATATTCTATATGGCCTTCAAAACTATCGACCAATTCACCATCTTTATAACAAAAAAAAGTTGGTACTGTCGAAATATGATATTTTTTAGCCAAATCATTGAAAACATCCGTATTAACAGAAACAATCAAATCATCTTCGTGTTCCAAAATATATTCGGCAACTAAAGGCCTAACCATTTTGCAAGGTGGACACCATGTCGAATAAAATTCAATTATTAGAACAGAATTTTCATTGATGAGTTTTTCTAAATCATTACTGTTAGTAAGTTCCATTTTATTTTTTCCTTTCAAAATCAAGTTAAAGAAATTATTTTAAAGTTATTACCGTTACGCCAAATCCACCTTCACCTTCACCACCGTAGTGAAATTCTTTAATGTATTTGGATTTACGACAATAATCTTGAACTAATTCTCTAATTGTGCCTGTTCCAAAGCCATGAATAATTGTAGCTTGTTTAATATTATTAACTACTAATTCATCAATATATTTATCAATCAAATCTAAAGCATCCGTATATCTTGCCCCTCTTAAGTCTAGACTTAGTTTTACGGCCTTTCTACTTTCACCTCCAGAAACGTAAGAAAAATTACTTTCTTCAACGGGTTTATCCGTTGTATATTCAATATCATTTCTAGTTAAATTTACGTTCATATTACCAAAAGCAATATCATAAGTTCCATTCTTTCTAATTCTTGTAATATTACCATATTGTTCGTAATTAGGTAAAAAGACTCTATCTCCAACTTCTAGTTTTTTTGTTTGTTGGATTTTTTTCTTCTTTCTTTTTTCAAACATTGGCTTTTCTGTAAAAGAATCTAAATTATGTTTAGCCGCAATAATCTCATGAAGTTTTGAATCTTTAGTTGATACTTTTTTGGCTTCTTCTAATATTGTTTGAGCCTCTAAAACAACTTTAGAAATTTTTTGTTCAGCCCGTTTTGAAGCATCATTATAAATTTGATCTTTTTTAGTATCTATTTCCTTAAGTTTGTTATTATATTCATTTTCCTTTTCTTCTAATTTTTTCTTTTCAATTGTTAATTCTTTTTCAAGATTAGAAATCTCTAAACTTTTCTCCTCCATTATTTTAATAGTATCAAGAACAGATGATGAAGATTTGTTCATGAAAGTTACAGCTTCATCAATAATTTCTTTTTTTAATCCTAATCTTTTGGCAATATTAAATGCATTACTAGAACCACTTTTACCTACAACCAAGCGATAAGTAGGCATTTGTGTATCATTATTAAATTCCATAGAAGCGTTAACTACACCTTTAGTAGTATAGGCAAAGGTTTTTAATTCAGCATAATGAGTTGTTGTTACAAAAGAAATATTGTTTTTTAGAAAATACTCAAGAACAGCTATCGCAATTGATGAACCTTCTAAAGGATCCGTTCCTGCCCCAATTTCATCAAACAAAGCTAGTGATTTGGGTGTTACTAAGTTGACAATACCAACCATTTTTTTCATATGTGAAGAAAATGTAGAAAGATTATCATAAATGCTTTGATCATCACCGATATCACATAAAATATGGTCATAAATCATTACATCACTATCTTCATCAGCTGGTATTAATAAACCATATTTTATCATCAAGGAAAGAAGGCCAATCGTTTTTAATAAAACGGTTTTACCACCAGTATTAGGTCCTGTAATGACAATACCTAATGTATCACGACCAAAACTAACGTTATTAGGAATTACTTTTTCTACTTTTAACAAAGGATGTCTGGCATTTTTCAAACTTAAGATTCCCTTGTCATTAATTCTAGGAGCTGTACCATCATAAGAAATTGCCAAAAGAGCCTTTGAAAATGTTAAATCTAATTCTTTAAAAATTTCATAGTTACGTTCAAGAATGGTTACCTCACCCTTAATACTATTAGATAACATCCTTAAAATTTTTTCCATTTCTTCTTTTTCCAAATTTCTTAAAGTATCTTTTTCATTACTTAAACTTGCGACAGCAGATGGTTCCATATAAGAAGTCATGTTACTAGAAGAGACATCTTGTAGAATACCATCAAATGAATTTTTATATTCAGATTTTACAGCTAAACAATACCGATCATTTCTAATAACAACGACATTGTCAGCTAAAATTTTGCTTTTTTGAGAAATAATTTCTTGTAATTTACTTTTAATGCGCTCATCAATACCTTTCAAACGATTACGAATCTTTTTTAATTCTTTGGTAGCATCATCTAAAATATATCCATCTTCACTAATAGAACTACGAAGTTTATTTTCTAAATATTCAATAATTACCAATTCATTTACTTTTTCTTTGTATTGAGAACACGCAAAATTATCTTTTGTTAGCGTATCTAAAAGACGATTTGAAGCTCTGATACTTGTAAACAGCAATAATGTTTCATACAATTCTTTACCAGAAAGAATGCCATCTTTACAAGCTTTATCCAAAAGACGACCATAAGGAAGGGTAAGATAAATAGGACATCTTTCATATCTTAAACATATGTTACGAGCCTCATTTACCTTATTTAACTCTTCTTCTATTTTTCTTTTTTCTTTTATTTCTGGCAATTCCTGAATATAATTTATGGTATCTTCTAAAATAGCGTAAGTAGCTAATCTCTTAAAAATTTCATCGATTTCTAACTTATTGTTAAAATATTTGTCTTGATTAGACATATAATAAACTCCTATTAAATAAAAAAATATAAATTATTTGCGTTAATTAGCATTAATTTGATATAATAATGTTGGAGGAAGCAATCAAATATGCTAGAAACGCGCATTAATACGACTCATAAGATTAAAGCTACTGAGGAACAAATCCAAAAAATGATTTCTCATTATAGTGGCTATCTTACTTATAATACTAGTAACTACATCATCGCTAGAGCAAAACTTCCAGCGGCGACCATCACCTTTTACAAAACAAATGTTGTTTTATTTCAAGGTGAACAAGAGGCTAGAGAATATAATTATTGGGCAAAACAATTTAATCTACCTGAAGAAAAAATCGAAGAAAACATCACTAACACATATAGCCAATTATCAGCTATTGGTAGTGATGAGGTAGGAACTGGTGATTATTTTGGTCCCATTGTTGTTTGTGCAACATATGTACCTAATAATTTAATTGATAGTTTAAAGAAATTAGGTGTTAAAGACTCTAAGCTTCTTACTGATAAACAAATGATTCCACTCGCAATAAAAATTGCAAAATTAATTCCTCATTCCATAATGATGCTTGAACCAGAAAGAATCAATAAATTACCAGCTAAATATACTAATTTAAACTTTCTAAAAGCTTATTTACATAATAAAGTTATAAATAGTATACTAAAAAAGATTGAAAATGTAAAGTATGACGCTATTCTAATTGACGAGTTTACACCGAAAAAAAATTACCTTGCCTACTTAGAAAATCAAAAAAATGTAGTAAAGAATGTTACTTTAATTCCAAAAGGAGAAAAAGCACACATTGCAATAGCAGCTGCTAGTGTACTTGCTAGAGTTGCCTTTTTAAGAGAAGTAACAAAACTTTCTAATGAATATGGTATCGAATTTTTAAAAGGTGCTGGCAAAGAAGTTGATCGCACTGCCATTCTTTTCGTTAAAAATTATGGTTGGGATAAACTTGCCAACGTTGCCAAATTAAAATTTGCTAATACCGAAAGAATCAAAGAATATTTTCTTTCGAATCCTCTACCAAAATCTAAAGTTGGAAATTTAAATAATTGCTAAAAAAACAGAGACTAAAAAATAGTCTCTGTTTTTAATTTTCTCTTAATTCTTCTAGTTTTTCTTTAAATTCTTTAGGTAATTCCGAATCAAATTCCATATATTTACCAGTTGTAGGATGTACAAATCCTAATGTTTTAGCATGTAAATATTGTCCAAATGGCGTTGTCTGTTTTCTAACACCATATAAAGGATCATTCAAAACTGGATGGCCAATATAAGCCATGTGAACTCTAATTTGATGAGTTCTTCCCGTTTCTAGTTTACACTCTATTAGTGTAAAATCACGAAATCTTTCCAAAACTTTAAAGTTAGTGACAGCTTCTTTACCATCTTCCACAACAGCCATTTTTTGTCTATTATTAGGATCTCTTCCTATAGGTGCATTTATTTTTCCTAAGTTATGAGCAATATTACCAGTTACTATAGCATAATACAAACGAGTAGTCGTTTCCTTATTTTTAAATTGTTCAGCTAAATTACGATGAGTTTTATTATTTTTACAAGCAACAAGAAGTCCAGAAGTATCTTTATCAATACGGTGCACAATTCCTGCTCTAGTAGATCCTCCATAATCGGATAAAGAATCACAATGATGTAATAAAGCATTAACTAAAGTACCGTTATGATGACCAGCTGCAGGATGAACTACCATTCCTGATGGTTTATTTACAACAATTAAATCATCATCTTCATAAACGATTTCAATTGGTATATCTTCTTTTTCTAAATCAATAGAACGATCATTACGTTTTTCAACATTAATAATGTCACCGTTTTTAACTTTGAAACTAGGTTTAACAACTTTATCGTTAACTCTCACTTTACCTTCTTCAAAAAATTTCTTTAGTTCGCTTCTAGAAATATCTTCTAGTTTATCTGGCAAATATTTATCGACTCTTAATTCTTCGTCAAGATTCTCTACAACTATTTCTTTAAGCATTTTCATCTTTCTCCTTTTCCAATTGTTTGTCTTCTTCTAAGGTTTTTTGTTCATTTTTTCTATAAAAGAAAATAATATAAATAACAAGCAAAATAGCCCCAACGGTTAGAAAACTATCGGCAACATTAAAGATTGCAAAATCAATAAATTCTAAATAGAAAAAATCGATAACACCTTTTTTATAAAAAGCACGGTCAATAAAATTACCAACAGTTCCTGCTAATATTAAAATTAAAGCAATCGTAAGTAATGGATTTTTCTTAAAATCGCGATAAAAATATAACAGCACGGATACGCCAATACTAGCAAGTAAACTTACAGAAACTAAAAATATTTTCTTTCCCGAAAGCATACTAAAAGCAGCTCCAGTATTGTATGTTAATCTTAAAGAAATAACATTTTTTATTAAAGTAATTTTTCCGCCATTTATTAAAATATCACTATTTGAAGCTAAGTATTTTGTTAATTGATCAAATCCTACTAATAAAGCAGCTATTCCCATAATTATTAAATAATTAATGATTTTCTTTTTCATAAGACACCTCACCATAAAAAGAAATACAGTCCAAAACTAAACACTAAAATAACAATAACTAGTAAGCCCATGCTAAAAGGATTAATCAAATATGAGCAAAATAACTTAGAAAAAGAAATGTCAGCATTAAGATTGGAAATATTATTTAAAACAACGTAATATAGAGAACTCATCATGCATAATAAAACATAGGCGCTAAAACTGACTATGGCAATTAAAATAATGCATACGTGTTTAACGAAAATAAATTGCATAAATAGGGGAACAAAAATAATAGTTATAGCAACCGCAAATAATATTCCTATGACAGTGCTAATTACACTTGCTAATCTTTTATTTTTCTTATCAATTTCGGAAAAATAGTTCATAACTGTTAAACTATAATTTTCTTTGCTCATTTAAACCCTCGATTCTATGCTGCCATTTTGATATTTTTTAAGATAGTTAATGGCATCATCTAAATTTTTTACTTCAACGAGTTTCATCTTTATATTTAATTTATCGTGCATTTCTAAAGCTTCTTCATAATTTGCAGAAGGTACAAAGAAAATATCCGCACCGGAAAGATAAGCAGCCACTACTTTGGCTTTAACACCACCAATAGCACCAGCATTACCATTAACATCAACGGTTCCCGTTCCCACAATTTTCAAATTTTTCGTTAATGAAGAATTTGATAATACATCATAAATATATAATGATTGCATCAAACCAGCTGAAGGACCAAATGATGAAGGCGCTGTAATATGATATTTTATAGAACTTGAAAGAACCGTATAATACGGATAAGTACTAATACCTAAAATAGGGATTTTAATATTATCAACTTCATACAAAAATGTACTTGCTTCGATTGTTACTTCTTCTCTATTTCTTAAGACTTTAAATTCATACTTATCATTTAGGTTTAAATTAACATAATAATTGCCATCTGCTTGTTTTTTAGTACCAAATTTTTTAACTAATGCTTGAGTAACATTTAAATCTTCCGTTATTTCATATCCTTCACATTCGATAATAATATCACCGATTTTGAAAGGCGATTGTGTTTGGCCATAAATACTGTGGATAATATCACCATGAAATTTATAATTAATATCTTTTTCACTTTTTTTAAAGCCAGCAATTAATGCATTAGTCAAACTAACATTTTTTTGAATAGTACCAGAGCTATATTGATAATTGATACTTGTGTTTACAAAATCATTGTGTTCATCTAAAACCGCAAAAGGATTCATTTTCGCTTCAATTAATGTCAAAACAGATATTTTGTAATAACACAATATTGATACCGAATAAACATTCACATTACTATTATCGTAATTATCAAATTCATAAACTTCTTTAATATCATCTACCGTAGCTGGAACATACAAATCATAGCCTGTAGGAACTACTCCTAAAATGATAAAAATCATCGGAACAACAAGGGCACTAATAATTAAAAATTTAAATTTTTTAAAGAATTTTTTCATAATTTCAATTCAAGTGGTTTTACATCTAGCTTTCTAAGCTTGATACCAGCAGCTTCAAACATTTTATTAGATGCTTTTACCGCATCACTATCTTCATATTTATTTAATCCATAAACAATTTCTTTGATGCCACTTTGAATTATTAATTTAGCACACTCATTACAAGGAAATAAAGTAACGTACAAAGTAGCACCTTCTAAAGATGAGGTAGAGTTTAAAATAGCATTAGGTTCGGCATGGACAACATAAGGATATTTAGTATCTAGAAAATTTCCTTCTCTTGACCAAGGAAAAGTATCATCACTACATCCACAAGGAAAACCATTATAACCTATACCTATAATACGTTTGTTTTGATTAACAATGCAAGCTCCTACTTTAGTGTTAGGGTCTTTACTACGCATGGCCGACAACATAGCCACACCCATAAAATAATCATCCCAAGAAATATAATTTTTACTTTTCATTATTTTTTTAAACCTTTCATTAAAAATTAATTAATTTTCTTCTTTTTCGTAATCAACTACAGCAATGCCAAGTTCTTCTAATTGTTCTTTTGTTACTTCGGTTGGAGCACCACTCATTGGACACTTAGCACTAGCGGCCTTTGGAAAGGCAATTACTTCTCTTAAATTATTATTTTTAGTAATTAACATCGCAAGACGATCTAAACCGATAGCCAAACCACCATGAGGAGGAGTACCATAACGAAGAGCATTAACAAAATAGCCAAATTTGTTATTAATCTCTTCTTCACCTAAGCCAATAGCTTTAAACATTTTAGCTTGAATGTTTTGGTCGTGAATACGTATAGAACCACCACCAAGTTCATAACCATTTAATACAATATCATAAGCCTTAGCGTGGCAAGAAGCAGGATCAGTCAAAAGACGATCTTCATCACCATCTTTAGGGGATGTAAATGGATGATGAGCAGCAACATAACGGTTTTCTTCTTCACTCCATTCGAAAAGTGGCCAATCAACTACCCATAAGAAATTAAATTTATCCATATCGATTAAATTTAACTCCTTAGCTACTTGTAAACGAACAGCACCTAAAGCCGTATTGCAGTTCATTAATTCATCGGCAACTAATAATACTAAATCATCATCAGTTAATGAAAGAGTCTTTACCAATTCTTCTTTATTTTCATCGCTTAAGAATTTAACAATACTACCTGTAAAATTACCCTTTTCAAGTTTTAACCAAGCAAGACCAGAAGCATGGAATTTTTTAGCAAGTAATGTTAAACGATCAATTTCTTTACGTGAATATTTTTCAGCAGCATTTTTAACAACTATAGCTTTAACTTTGCCACCTTTTTCAATAGCAGCTTTAAAAAAGCCACATTCGGTCTTAGAAGCCCACGAAGAAAGATCTTGTAGTAACATTTCAAAACGAGTATCAGGCTTATCAGAACCATAATAATTCATAGCATCATCCCAAGTCATACGTTTAAATGGGGTTACAATATCCATATCTAAGACATCTTTCCAAACTTTCTTTAACAATCCTTCAGTAACATTTTGAACATCAATTTCATCAACAAAGCTCATTTCTACATCGACTTGAGTAAATTCAAGTTGACGATCAGCACGTAAATCTTCATCACGGAAACATTTTACAATTTGGAAATATCTTTCAAAGCCAGCTACCATAAGTAATTGTTTATATAATTGAGGGCTTTGTGGTAAAGCATAAAAACTTCCATGATGAACACGAGATGGAACTAAGAAGTCACGAGCTCCTTCAGGAGTTGATTTTCCAAACACAGGAGTTTCAACTTCAATAAAATCTAAAGAATCAAAATAATTACGAATAGCGATTGTGGCTTTATGACGCATTATTAGATTTTTTTGCATATGAGGACGTCTTAAATCTAAGTAACGATATTTCATACGAGTATCTTCTAAAGCATCGGTATTATCTTGAATCAACATTGGTGGTTGTTCAGCCGTGCTCAAAATGGTTAATTCTTCCGCAACAACTTCGATATCACCAGTTGGGATGGTCGAATTTTTATTTTCTCTTTCTAAAACTGTACCCTCAACTTTTAAAACATATTCATTTTTAACGTTTAAAGCTTTTTCATAATTAGGATTGTTAGGATTTACAGTAATTTGAGTGATTCCCCAACGATCTCTTAAATCAATGAAAATTAGTCCCCCTAAATCTCTTTTTTTGTTACACCAACCACAAAGAGTGACTTTTTCTCCAACATTATTAATTCTTAATTCACCATTATTTTTTGTACGCATATTTTTCTCCTTCAATATTAAATACTTCATTTAATTTTTCTATTTTACAGATAGATTCCGTTTTTAAGGTAGTATTCTTCAATTTAAAAGTACCATTTAATACTTCTTCTTCCCCAATTATTATTAAATAGGGAGCACCTAGTCGATCAGCAAGCTTAAATTGGGGTTTAAGTGATGATGATACATAATCCATTTCCACACTCTTACCAGCTTTTCTTAAATAAGAGACAAGTTCTAAAGCTTTTAATTTAGTATCTTCTCCAATATTAATAACAACAATATCACTTTTAACTTGTGAAGTCTTAAAAAGATTTAATTCATCTAAAACAAGCATTAAACGTTCTACACCACTTGCAAAACCAATAGCTTGAGTATCAGGACCATCAAATGCCTTAGCTAAACCATTATATCTTCCACCAGCCAAAATTGCTAAATTATTAATAAATGAATTTTCATCATCATAAATAAATTCAAATACCGTGTTATTGTAATAATCTAAACCTCTAACTAATTTTTGATCAACTTCATATTTTACTCCTAAGGCATCTAAGCAAGTCAAAACCTTCTTAAAATAAGCTTGATCTTCTTCATTTAAATAATCCATAATTTTGGGAGCATTATCCATAATAGGATTTTTCGCATCAACTTTACAATCTAATATTCTTAAAGGATTTTTTTGTAGACGCGTTTTGCAATCTTCACACATATCAGAAATGTGAAGACTAAAATATTCTTTTAATGCTTCTTCATATTTTTTACGACCATCACTACTACCCAAAGTATTTATTTTTACTTTTACTTTATCAATTCCTAAGCGGTGTAAGAAACAATAACCAAAATAAATAACATCCGCATCTAAATAAGCGGAACTTGTTCCTAAGGCTTCGATGCCAAATTGTGTAAATTGGCGATATCTACCAGCTTGAGGACGTTCACATCGAAACATTTGTTCAAAATAAAATAGTTTTGTTAATCCTTGATTGGCATACATTTTATTTTCAACATAAGCTCTTGAAACCCCAGCTGTTCCTTCTGGACGCAAGGTAATTGACTTATTACTACGATCTAAGAAAGTATACATTTCCTTATTAACAATATCTGTACCTTCTCCTACACCCCTGGCAAAAACTTCTGTAGCTTCAAAAACTGGTGTTTGAATTTCCTCATAACCAAATTCTTTACTAATCTTTCTAGCTGTATCTTCAATATAACGATACTTTTCAATGTTGTTGCCAAAATAATCTAAAGTACCTTTAATTTTGCTAACTTTCATTTTGTTTTCTCCTCATAAATTTACTTAATAAAAAAAGAGTGCAACCTTAACCCCAAGGACGCAAAAACATATAGTCTTGCGCGATACCACCTTGGTTTGGATTTACCACTCTCACTTACTTACTTAACGCGTAATGAATCTCGTTTTCTCCGAATTTGTCAGATTCCTCATCGAAAAAAGATATTAAATCTAACACTATTATACTAAAATAAATAACAAAAAGCAAGTTTTTTACCCATACTACTTCATAAATTTATCAACATGAAGTCGGTCTTTGGGTGTTTCTTTAATTCCTTTTTTTAAAATTGTACTTCCTAATTCATTATTTATATAATTTATAAGTTTTGAAACTTCAAAATCTTGATCTTCCTTTTCCAAAGAATCAAAAATTGATAATTGCTTAGATTCTTCTTGAACTTTAACAAGTTTGCTCGCTGCCACCCCTACTAAACGAACGGCCAAATCAACATTATAGATATCATCAAATAGTTCTTTAAATATTTGATACATTTTATAACTATTATTTGTTGGTTGTGATATCGTAATGGATTTTGAATAAGTCTTAAAATTATTATACCTTAATTGTAATGAAAATGTTGTTCCCCTTAAGCCATAACTTTCAAGGCGCATAGAAACCGAATTGGATAAAACTTTCATCAACATTAAGATTTTATTTAAATCATATTCATCATGATCGAAAGTCGAAGAATTACTAACACTAGATATACTAGAAGCTTTTGTTGGATCAACAATATTATCACCATTTCCTAAGGCATGATTAAGGAGTTCTTTGGTAGTATTTTCCCCTAACAATTGATTTAATAAACCTAAATCTTTAAATTTTAAAATATCGCCAATTTTAGAAATATTTAAACTATGAAGAACTTCACAAGTTTTTTTACCTGCACCATACATATCTTCTATTTCAAGAGGCCAAAGGAGTTTCTCTACATCTCTTTTTCTTAAAATTGTTATTCCTAAAGGCTTTTTCATATCGGATGCCATTTTTGCAAGAAACTTATTAGGAGCAATACCAATACTACAAGGAAGCCCAAATAAACTTAAAATGTCATCTTGAATTTTATGAGCAAGTTCCAAATATTCATTATTACTACAACAATCCGTAACATCTAAATATCCTTCATCAATACTAGCTGGTTCCACTAACGGCGTTACTTTTAAAAAATAATCGAAGAATCTTCTTGAATATTCACTATAAATTTCCATGTGTGGTTCAATTATAATCGCATTGGGACATAACTTTTTGGCCTCATATAAAGGCATAGTTGTTTTTACACCAAAACTTTTAGCCTCATAAGTAGCTGCCAAAACAATTCCTTTTTGATCTAATGATTCCCTAGCTATTATCACGCATGAACCTTTTAATTCTGGATTTTCAGCAACCTCACAACTAGCAAAAAAGCTATTCATATCAATATGAAATATAACATGACCACTTGCCATAAAAACTCCTTCTATTCTCCTGATTTTAAGGTAATTGTAACTGTTTCAATCTTTTCACTTTTACTAGAATAATACGTAATCTCCACTTTAGAACCAATTGTATACTGATCTAGAGCATTTAATCTTCCACTAATATCGGAATTGTCATACAATTTGTTACCATCAAATGTTAAAATAATATCGCCTTTAGAAATTCCACAATTAGACAAACTACCACCGCTACTGATGTTTTCAACATAAACACCATAAGGAGTTTCATCAAAATAAATATTTGGTAGTGAAGTTAAATTATGTTGAATCATAAAAGTTGAATTAATATTTTTAACAGCCACGCAAGTTACTCCTAAACGCGGTCTAACAATCGTTTTACCTTGTTCTAAATAATCTTCAACAGCTATTTTAACAAGATTAATTGGAAGAGCAAACCCCATATTATCAATTTTTACCGAAGTTAATTTAATAGAATTTATACCAATTAATTTACCATCAATTGTAAACAAGCCACCACCAGAATTTCCAGGATTTATAGCGGCATCGGTTTGAATATATTCACCGACATAATCATTAGTACCATCATTATCGGTATCAAAGGAAATGTAACGTCCTAGATTGCTAACAATTCCAAAAGTTGCAGAACCATAATAGTCATAGCCATCAGGGCTACCAATCGCAATAACAAAATTGCCTTTAGATAAATCTTTACTGTTGCCAATTTTTACTGGTTCAATATAATAATAAGAATCAAATTTTACACAAGCTAAATCAATTTTTTGATCATATCCTAAAATTGTTAAAGGAATTTCCGTTTCATATTCACCTAGATAAGCGTAAGTAACATGATCTCCTTCTTCTTCACTAATAACAACATGAGCATTAGTATAAGCATAATATGTATAAGAAGTTATCTTATCACCAGTTTTATTTTCAACACGTTTATAAATTACACCACTACCAATACTTTCCATATCTTCAAAAGTTACTTTTTCACCATTAATCTTAGAAGTAGTTTTTACCTTTAAGGTAATACCAATTACCGATGATTGTACTGCCTTGACACAAGTTTTAACAGCATCTTCAAGAGTATTAATATTATCAGTAATATCATATATTGTTGTTTTTTGGGTAATTTCATTAGTTACTTTGTTGGTTATTTCATTAGTAACATTATTTTTAGATTTAAAACAACCAGTAACTAACAAGCAACAACCTAAAAAAATCAAAATAGTTAAAAATTTATTTTTTCTCATTATTTTATCCTTCTTTCCTTAATATAATATATTATATAAATTTATATTAATTTAGTATTAATTTTTCTCAATTGGCGCTACAAACCAAAAACAGCTACCTTCACCCTCTTTAGAAGTTACACCATAAGTAAAATTATGATATTCCAATATTTCTTTTACAATTGATAAACCTAATCCACTTCCTTGGCTACTTCTCTTATGGCCTTTATCAACACGATAATATCTATTCCATATTACATCCAATTCATCATTTTTGATACCAATTCCATGGTCAATTACTTCTAATTTTACCATTTCACCTTCTATTTTTTGTTTTACTTCAATATTTAGTGATGTTCCACTGTAATTAATGGCATTATTAATAAAATTATAAATGACTTGGCTTATCTTATGCTCATCAGCTTTAATTTTCACTTCTTTATCATATTCAAAAGTAAACACAAAATTATTCTTTTCAAAAAACTTTTGTTCTCGATCAACTATTGAACGAACTGAAGCTGTAAAATTATAAGTTTCAATATTGAATGTTTCAGTTTTGGCTTGTAATCTTGATAAATTTAATAAATCATTAACTAAAACATTTAATCTATTAGCTTCATCAACAATTAGTTGTAAATTTTCATTAGTATTTTCTTCTGGTATATCTTTCATCATTTCCGCATAGCCACTAATTAATGTAAGTGGGGTTTTTAAATCATGAGAAATGTTAGCTAATAGTTCCTTTTGTAAAGTATCGGTTTTATTTAGTTCCGCAACCGCATAGTTTAAAGTATGATTTAATTCGGTTATTTCTGAAAAACCTTTACCAGAAAAAGTTATATCTCTTCTACCTTTGGCTAAAAGTTTAGCAGTATCATTCATCTTTTTTATAGGTTTAGAAATGATACTAGAAATTAGTAAAGCAACAACAATACTTAAAAGAATTACGATAATGGTAATGATAAATAGCTGTTGTTTCATAGTAACAACGGCAGGTGTTACTGGTGTAAGTCTAGCATCAAGAACTAATAGCGCCGATGTTCCCACTTTTAATTTTACAAATTTGCCACAAATAATTGAAGAATCCGAGGTATCAATTACTTTAGAATTAACAATCGGACCATTACCAACACCAACCGGAGCAGGAATTGAGGTAGAAAAAGAAATAAAGAATTTTTGAGTGCCAAGCATCTTCCCTTTTTCAATGACCTCTTTAACCACATTAGGCGAACGAAAATAATCATGATTAGGTCCAAAAAAGTTTAGTTTTAATTCTTCACCATTAGTTGTGTTAAATAAATAAATGCCTATTTCTGATTCTGAAGAAATACTTGTTAATTCTTTTATAGTACTATCTTCGTCAAGAGATTTTTCCGAAACAATATTAGAAATTCTATCCACTAAAGAATCAATTGCTGATATTTTATTTTTCTTATAAAATGTTTCCAACATAAAGATTTGAAAGAAACAAAAGACAGCAACAATTAAGGAAGCAAAAATTAAAATATAAGCAAATATTTTCCATTTAAGCTTAATCTTTTCGAGTTTCAAAACGGTATCCTACCCTTCTAAGTGTAATAATGTAATCGGAACAGTCGCCAATTTTCTTCCTTAATGATTTCATATGCGTGTCAAGCGTACGATCATCACCATAATAATCGTATCCCCAAACATGTTCTAACAATTGTTCTCTCGTAACCGCAATATTAGCGTTTTTAGCCAAATATACAAGCAGTTCATATTCCTTAGGGGTTAATTCCGTACGAATATTATTAATATAGACAATATGAGCACTTAAATCTATTTTTAAAGCACCATATTCCCAAATATCCTTATCGTCAACCTTTTTTTCATCATGAGCTTTGTATCTAGCCATAACCGCATGAATACGCATAATTAGTTCTTTAGGAGAAAATGGTTTAGTAACATAATCATCAATACCTAAATCAAATCCGTATAATTTATCATATTCTTCACTTCTAGCTGATAGCATAATAACAGGAACCGAAGAAAATTTTCTAATTTCTTTGACAGCTGAAAAACCATCAAGTTCGGGCATCATTATATCCATAACAACCAAATCAAAGCCATTGTTTTTAACTTTATCAATAGCTTGAATACCATTTTCCGCTTCATCAAGTTCTAATCCATCAAATTTCGCATATTTAGCGATTAAATCTCTAATATGAACTTCATCATCAACTATTAATATTTTACCCATAAATACCTCATTTATTTATAATTTTGTTTTTATCTAGAAAATATTATACCACATTCTGTCATTTTATATCTAAAATATAACTGAAAAATTGCTTAAAAGTAAACAAAATAATTACTATTTAAGGGGCTTTTCTTAACCAAATACTTATACCTTGCAAATTTTATAAAATTTAGGTATAATAGTAATACAAATTAAATTAACTATTATTTAGCGTTATATAAGGAAAATAAATATGAAACCATTAGCATACTTAATGAGACCTACTAAATTTAGTGACATTGTAGGTCAAGACCGTTTAGTTGGTGAAAACGGCGTCATCACAAGAATGATAAAAAATAACAGTTTGCGTTCTTTTATTCTTTATGGAAATCCCGGCTGTGGAAAAACAACAATTGCCGAAAGTACTTGTAAAGAAACTGGCTATCCATGGCATCGTTTCAATGCCTCTACGGATAATAAGGATGCTTTAAAACAAATAATGAATGAATCTCGATTTGTAAATAACTCTATTGTCATCATCGATGAAATTCATCGAATGAAAAAAGACATTCAAGATTATTTATTACCATTTGTTGAAGATGGTACCATCATAATGATTGGTCTTACCACCAATAATCCTTATCATTCTATTAATCCAGCCATTCGTTCCCGTTGCCTAATTTATAAACTTAATGATTTACAAAAAGGCGATTTACAAAAAATTCTTGACAAAGCTTATCAATTAATTGGCAATAATAAACTAATCGATAAAGAAGTTTATGACTATATAATTAATATCTCTAATGGAGAAATTAGAACTCTTATTAATTCATTTGAAACTTTAGTCAATATTTCTTCTGATCACATCACCCTTGATGAAGCGATTGCTACTTGTCAAAAAGCTAATGTTTCCATCGATGGATCGACTGATAGTTATTATGACACTTTAAGTGGCTTACAAAAGTCAATTCGGGGAAGTGATGTTGATGCTTCTCTTCATTATCTTTCTAAATTAATCATTGCTGGTGATTTTGATAGTCTTGGTAGAAGACTTCTAGCCATTGCTTATGAAGATATTGGATTAGCTAATCCTGGAATTGGGGTAAGAGTAAAAGCAGCCGTTGATGCTGCTAAAGAACTAGGCAATCCTGAAGCAAAACTTCCATTGAGTGTTGTTGTTATCGAAATGGCACTTTCTCCCAAATCTAATTCTGCTTATCTTGCAATTGACAAAGCTATGACTGACATCGAAAATGGCAAAAGTGGTAATTTACCAATTCATCTAAAGAATACTTATTCTTTTGACCCTTCCCAAAAGCCCTACTTATATCCTCATGATTATCCAAATTCTTGGGTATACCAACAATACTTACCTGATTCTTTAATTGGGGTTAAATATTATCAGCCTAAACCAACTTCAAAGTCGGAAATTAGTCTTTATAATAGGTATATGCAAATTGAAGAATTTAAAAAAAATGCTAAAAATAATAAAAAGGCCTAAAGCTCTAAATAGAGCTTTAGGTCTTTTTTACAGTTTACTTACTTCTTTTTCTTTTACAATTATTGAGGCAATTCTTACTACTAAATCATCATTTTTCAAAAGTGCTTCTTTTCCTAACATTAAACCAAGGGGAGAAGAAAAGCCAAACAATGATAAAACCTCTCTATCTTCTATTGATGCATCAATTAAATAATTAAATGAATCATAAAAGTAACTATCTGTATCGATGAATTTTTCAATTTGAACGACAAATAAAAAATTTTTTTCTTTGGTTATTTCCATAATATAACGTATTTTTTGTAAATATGATTGTAAATTACTAACATTACTACTAATATTAATAAATATTGCCATTTGATTATTGTAAGTTGTTTTTTCATCTTCAAGGGTTTTAATCAGCTCATCAATGTAAGAGAAATCATTATAAAAGGTGTCAACATAAGCTTCAAATTTTCCTAGTTTCAAACTAAAATCAACTAGTGTGACACAAGTGTTTTTATTAAATAAAGATTGAAATAAATAGTTGATAAAGAAATTTAAATCTTTAGAAAAAATGAGAACGCGATTATTCTCTTTTTCTAAATATACGGGATTATTACGGTCGTCTACTGATAAAACAATCGCATCCGTTTTAAAGTATTCTTTTAAATCATATAAAGAAAGTTGATATAAATTATAATTATTTACTTCAATAAAAATATCATTGGTAATCATATCCATTTTTATAAGAAAAGGAATATTTAAAGTTGTTTTTAATTCATTTTCAAGCGATGTTATATTTATTTTTAAAAAACTTTTAATCTTAAAAACATAAAGATTGGGGGTTATCATTTTACTTACTTCATAATGAAACAAACATAAATTATTTAAGGCTTTTTTTATTTTCGTGACAAGTTCTTCAACAATAACTTCATTTTCGTATTTAAAAGTATTAGTGACTTCTTCACAAATTAATTGTTTAGGTAATTTTTTCTTGTTATTTGAACTATTATATTCATTATTTATTTTTTCTACATTAGTTTTAAGCTTTTTGACTCTATTTCTAATAAAAACAAGTAATTTTTGAAAACCATTTTTAAAAAAATTGACATAATCAATAAAAGTCTTTTTTGATAGGAAACAAATCCCTGTTAAAATCATGCCAATACAAATAATAATAATTCCTGGTTTAGCTAAAAGATAATAAAACAAATAAAATAAAACCATACCGATTAGGCCTCCACCAACGATAGAGGTAAGGGCACCCGTTTTAAAATAATCGAAATACAAACTTGCGGTGGTGGAAAAATATGATTCACTATACTGAATCACATAATCATGCATTGAGAAATGTGATAAAACGGTTAAAGAAATAAAAATTAATAAATAGCCTAAAAAAGATAAGGAAGTGATAGGAAGTTTCTGATGTTTTAGTAAAAAATATAAACCAACGATAATTCCTAAAAAAATAAATAAAAAATACCAATCTCCAAATAACAAT
Source organism: uncultured Bacilli bacterium (assembly GCA_934098295.1). Classification (GTDB taxonomy): domain Bacteria; phylum Bacillota_I; class Bacilli_A; order ML615J-28; family CAG-313; genus UBA1737. The sequence continues at coordinate 45,335 of CAKONV010000001.1, forward strand.
TTAAGAATTAAGCATAAATAAAAGCCAAATTTTCCTAATCTAGCTAAAGCGAAAAAAGAAAAAATTGTTAAAATAATACCAATAATTTCATAATAAAATAAATTTTTGGGGATTTTTTTACTATTAGCTTCTTTTTTGGTCTTTGGCATTTTCCTTATCCTCATTTCCTATAATTAATTAAACTACTTATAAAATAAAAAAAAGATAGAAAAAGGGCATATAAAAAAAGAAAAAACCCCAAGTAGGGGTTTAATTTACAAAGATTATCTTTTAACCTTTTCTTTGTGAATTGTTACTTTCTTGCAACGTGGACAATATTTCTTTTGTTCTAAACGATCGGGAGTATTACGTTTATTCTTTTCTGATAAATAATTTTCTTCGCCGCATTCAGTACATTTAAGTAAAATATTAATACGCATTTTTAATTCCTCCTGAATAATCGTTATTATTATACAACAATTTTACATTTTTATCAAGTGTTTAACCCTGTAAATAAAGATTTTGACTTATTATTTGATAATTTAACAAAAAAATGCTAGAAAATATATGCTTAATAAGAAAGTTTGAATATCGTTAAAACTTTTTCAAAATCTAATTTGACAAAACCATTAACACTTGTTTGATTATTTTCAGTTAATCTATTAGCCATAAAAACTAAATCATCTATTTTTACACCTAAATCTCTTAGTCTTTGATGCATTCCTAAAGATGTAAAATAATTTTGTATTTTTTCAATGCCTAGTTTACTTGCCTTTAAATCATCTTGTTCACAAACATTAAAAACGCTTCTTGCAAAAACTGCAAATTTATGTGGTAAATATTGATAAACTGTCATAGCCCAAGCAGGAAATAATACGGCAAGGCCTTCACCATGAGAAATATTATCATATAATCCCGATAATTCATGTTCTAACTTATGAACTGTAAAATAAAACTTACCACCAACTCCCGTTAAACCATTATGAGAAAAACTTGATGCTATCATTAAATTAGCTCTTGCATTGTAATCAGTAGAATTATTTTTTAAAATTGCGGCACTTTTCATAACTGATTTAATTAATCCTAAAGCTATTTCTTCTTCGAAATATAGATTATCAACATCGGTTAGAAATCTTTCTAAAGTATGCATTATCATATCAACAATGCCACAAGCAGTTTGATAAGGCGTTAAAGTATAAGTCAAAACGGGATTTAAAAAACTAAATAACGGTCTAATTATATCTGAATTAAAACCTGACTTAATTTTTAAATCTTCATTGGTTATAACACAGGAATTGCTTAACTCGGATCCAGCGGCACTATGCGTAAGCACCGTTCCTATTTTTAAAGCATTTTTAGGAGTTACTTTATGGATAGAAAAATCCCAAACGGGACCATCATAATAAAATCCACAAGCGATTGCTTTAGCCGTATCAATAACACTACCGCCCCCAACCGCTAAAATAAAATCAATATTTTTATCTTTCGCAATAGCTAATCCTTCTTCTACTTTTTTTAAACTTGGATTGGGTTTTACTTTTCCTAAAAGAGTTACTTTTATACCTTCTGCACTTATTAAATTTTCTAACTTACTTAACAGTCCACTTTTTATGGCGGAAGTGGATCCATAAACTAATAAAATATTTTTATAGCCGTATTCATTTATAATTTTACCAATTTGATCTAAATAAGAAGGGCCAAAATATATTTTAGTAGGACTATAATAAATAAAATCTTGCATTTAAAACCTCTTATTTTTTAGCTTAACTTTTTTTATTTTAATAATATCGGTAGGATAATTTTCTAATGATATGTCATTATCATCATAGGTCGTTGTTTTTACATTTGATAATTTAATTACAACATTTAAACTTTTTTCATCGGTAACTTTACCAAAAGCAGCATATGAACCATCTAACCAGTTACAAGTTGCTGCACAAATAAAAAATTGAGAAGTAGCGGAGTTGTAGCTAGTACTTCTAGCCATTGATATAACACCTGGTTCATGAGAAATCGTATTTTCCAAATAGCCATTACTTGAAAATTCACCAAAAATTGGATCTTTTGTTTCTTTAAATGTTAATTTCTTCTTTGATTCGCTAAATCCTCCCCCCTGAATCATAAAGTCGCTAATAACACGATGAAAAATAGTACCTTCATAAAAACCATCCATAGCGTAATCAATAAAATTAGCTACAGTTACCGGTGCTTTATCATAGTATAATTGTAAATTGATTTTATCATTATTAGTTAAAACAATTTGAACATAGATATTTTTGGTATCATTTTTATCAAACTTATTTGAACAACTACCTACTAAAAAACTAGTAAAGATAACAATGATTATAGCTAAGTATTTTTTCATTGTTTAAATACCTCATCGCCCATCTTAATTGTTTCGATTCCAATTAGTTCACAAGGAAAATCTGCAAACATTGGTGATAATCTTGCGGTTTCCACATTTGATAAATCCAAGATTACTTGTTTACTTTCTTCATCAGTAACTCTACCAAAAGCGGCATAAGACCCATCTAACCAATCACAAGGAGCTGCACAAATAAAAAATTGAGAAGTAGCTGAATTGGGATCATTAGTTCTAGCCATTGATAGAACTCCTAATTCATGATGAAGGGTATTTTGAGTAAATCCATTGCTAGCAAATTCACCTTTAATTGTAGGAGCTTCTCCGAGTTCTTTTAATGTTTGATTTTCAACCTTATACCCGCCGGTTTGAACCATAAAGTTACTAATGATACGATGAAAAATTGTTCCATCATAATAGTGTTTAGAAACAAGTTCTCTAAAAGCTGCTGTGCTTAAAGGAGCAAAAGAGTCTAACAACTCGCAATTAATTTTTTTTCCATTTGTAAGAATTATTTGTATATATTTGTTTTCCATAGTATTTCCTCATCTTCTATCCTATTTTTTTTAATATTTTCTTTGTCTTCGACGAAAAGTCCAAATAATAGTTATAATATTCATCAATAAAATTACTGATGTTATTATTTTGTTCTAAAACAGCTAATAATTTTTCATCAACATCTTTTAATTTTGTATAATACGCTTCTTTATAAATTAACGAATCGTTGCTTGATAAATCATATTTAGTTTTTAAAGCACATCTAGGACATATTAGTCCTCCACTTTTAATTGATAAATTACCAACTTTTAAATTATCACCACAAACAATACATTTATTTAGTATGGGACTAACTCCTAATAAATACAAAAGTTTAATTTCAAAAATGGTTAAATAAGCTGTATTAAATGAACTTTTTTGATATGCTTCTAATAATGATATCATAAATGGATATAAAAATTTATTAGTATTAATTTCATCTAAGAAAAAATTTAATTTTTCTAGCATAACTAAAACCGTATTATATTTTATTAAATCTGATTTAATAGTCGTATAATTATTTATCACAACTCCTTCTATTAATGTTGCTAAAGGGGTTGTAGAGGTTTTGGTATAAGAAATAAGTGTAAGAAGGGAAGCTAAGCGATGAGTAGTAGTTACCATCTTTTTAGCCCCCCTAATAATTATTGATTCTTTTCCTTCTTTTGTTAAAACCGTAGCAATCACGGCATTTTCTTTGTAATCAATTAAACGAATGATTAATCCTTCACTTTTTAGAACTTCCTTCATCTTTATTTTGATTCCTTTTTAAAGTTGAATAAGATAAAAAATCTTCAATTTTACCAGATTTTTTAAAGTTATTCCATAATTTTTTAATTTTAACATTTTTCTGCAAGATTAAATCACTCCTTTTATAATTAGGATGACTTAATATTGTTAATTTATACTAATTATTAGAATGTAAAATTCTAACAAAAAATTGGTTATAATTGTTAGTTATTTTTCAATTTTATATCCAAATTCCTTTAAGTAAGTTTTATTATTGCGCCAATCGCTTTCTACCTTTACAAAAAGGTCCAAATATACTTTCTTATCTAAAAATTTAACAATATCAATTCTTGATAATGTACCTATTTTTTTTATCATTTCGCCATTTTTACCGATAATTATCTTTTTTTGGCTAGGCCTTTCAACAATGATATCAGCTCGAATATCAATCATATCTTCGTTTTTGTTATTAGGCTTAAAACTTTCAACAGTTACCGCCACACTATGTGGTACTTCTTCTTTAGTAAGCAATAATATTTTTTCGCGAATGATTTCGGAAACAACAAAACGAACACTTTTATCTAATAATTGATCAGCAGGATAATATTCTGGTCCTAAAGGAAGAACATCAATAATCATTTTCTTTAATTTTTCAACGTTAAATCCTTCGGAGGCCGAAATTGTTATACCACCTTTAAAAGGATAAGCTTCTTTATATGTTTTAATATTGTCTTTTAAAGTTTCTTCATTTTTAACTAAATCTACTTTATTAATGACTAAATAAACAGGAACCTTAACTTTAGATAATTGTTCAATTATAAATTTATCGCCTTCACCGAGAGGTGAAGTTCCATCTACTAGCATTAGTATTAAATCCGCACCATCAAAGGATTCATATGCGAATTCATTCATTACATTTCCTAATTCATTTTTGGCTTTATGAATGCCAGGAGTATCAATAAATATAATTTGTTCTGTATCGGTTGTGTAAATACCTTGAATTTTATTTCTTGTGGTTTGGGCTTTAGGCGTAACAATGGCCATTTTTAATCCTAAAAAATTATTCAGTAATGTACTTTTACCAACATTAGGACGACCAACAATAGCCACAAAACCTGATTTAAATGACTCATTCATTATTTCATATCCTCTTCAACAAAAGAGTATGGCAAAAGCTCTTCTACAGTTGTTTCTTTTCTTTCTTTTTTTAAGTTAAATAATGTAACCTTGGTTTTAACATCTAGAAATTCAAAAAAGACTTGGCGACAAGCACCACAAGGTGATACTGGACGTGGAGAATCGGCAATGATTACAACCTCTTCAACATCTTTTAAATTATATCCTAAGGAAATGGCACTAAAAATAGCTGTTCTTTCGGCACAATTAGTAAGGCCAAAAGAAGCATTTTCGATATTACAACCTTTAACAACATCGCCATTTTTAAATAAAAGGACGGCACCAACCGCAAATGATGAATAAGGACTATAACTATTCTTTCTTGCTTCAATTGCTAAATTATATTTTTCATCAATACTAAAACTCATTTTTTTATTTTTCCCTTCTTGTTATTTTTGCTATTTCTAAAATATGGTCCTGATGAGAAAACATTATTTTCTCATCTTCACTTTTCATATGATCATAACCCAATAGATGGAGCATACCATGAGTAACTAAAAAAGAAAATTCCCTTTTTTCACTATGTCCGTATTCTTTTGCTTGTTCTTTTACCTTATCGACACTAATATAAATATCGCCTAATTCGAATGGTAAACTACGATCTGGAACAGAATCAATAGCAGCAAAACTAATGACATCCGTTGGTCGATCAATATTTCGGTATTCTTTGTTTATTTTATGAATTTCATCGTTATTAACTAAAATAAAGCTTACCACATGGGAATCTTCAACATGCTCTTCTTTACTAATAATCGTTAAAAGGTCTTTAATTAATGAATCAATGTCAAAATCAAAGAGTTTTTTTTCATCAAAAATATTATAACGAATCATTATTTTTTAGCCTCTTCATATCTTTCTATTATTTTACTAACCAATGGGTGGCGCATCACATCGTATTTACCAAACTTAATTTGATCAATACCTTTAATATTTTTTAATAAATGGGTAGCTTCAAACAAACCACTTGTTTCATTTTTTTGTAAATCAACTTGGCTCATATCACCAGTTATAATCATTTTCGAATCAAATCCTAGTCTTGTTATAAACATTTTCATTTGATTGCTAGTGGTATTTTGAGCCTCATCTAAGATTACAATCGCATGATCTAAGGTTCTGCCACGCATATAAGCTAAAGGAGCTATTTCAATTACTCCCTTCTCAACTAATTTTTCAACGGTTTCTTTACCTAAAAAATCATTAAGGGCATCATAAATAGGAATTAAATAAGGATCTACTTTTTCTTTTAAATCACCAGGAAGAAATCCTAACTTTTCTCCCGCTTCGACAGCTGGGCGGGTAATAATAATTTTTTTAATTTCATTCTTTTTTAATTTATTAACGGCATAGGCAACAGCTAAATAAGTTTTTCCGGTTCCAGCAGGTCCTGTCGCAAAAAGAATACTATTTTTTTCTAATTCTTCAATATAAAGTTTTTGGATAAGTGTTTTCGCATAAATTCTACTGCCATCATATGTATTAAGAATTAATGGTTTATTATGATAAAAATTTATAATCATATCTTTAGTTTTACTAACATCTTCATTTTTTGTTAATTCAAAGATAATATGATATAAATCTTTTGTTCCCCATTTAATATTATCTTTTTCTAAAGATGTTAAGATTGTTAGTAATGTTCCAATAAGATCCTCTTTTTTAGTTTCATAAGGAATTGATAATTGATTATAGGTATGCGAAATTTCTACCCCTAATTCTTTTGATATTAATTCTAAATTTTGATTAAGTGGTCCAATAATCTTTTGTTCTATCAAAATATCATCAAATGTCCAAATAATTTTATTGTTCACAAGTTACACCTTTTTATACTTTCATTACAATTATTATACCATGATTTTTACTTTTTCGAAAGTAAAACACTATAAACATGTATAATAACTCCCCAACGGATACACCTTATCCATTAGAGAGTTAACTAGTTTTATCATATCAAAATCAAACTTTAAATTTAAATCCTTATCCGTTATTAAATTTAATTTTAAAGGATAATGTTTATCCATTTCTTTTTTTCTCGTTTCTAAATCTAAAGTAACAATCTTGTCATCTAATTTAATTGTTAAAAGATGATAATTAAAATTCGGATTTATATCAAAATAGCAAGGACAAAAATAATTAGAAAACATCACATAGTAAGGAATTGCTAACCATCTTTTATCTATTTTAAAAAAGGAAGCAATAAAATTAGAATGAAAAGAAGCAATGATAAATTCTTTTTTATAGATAATTTTTTCTATTGATGAATTAGTTAAATACTTTTTTAAGAAGAAAAAAACAATAGGAGCATCTTCTTTTTTTAATTCTAAAAGTTGAATAATTAACGTAGTATCTTTTATATATGATACTTTTTTATTAAAAACAATATTCATAAAAGCAAACCATTTTAATGGATATCTTTCCATTAATTCTTTACTTTCATTTAAAAATTCTTTTTCTTTGTTATCTAAAGAATAATATTCAAAACTCATTATAAAAAGGCTCCTTATACCATTATTATATGGATAAAGAGTCTTTTTTATAACCTAATTAAATATCATATTTAGAATTAATTTTAGCCGGAGTTAATCTTAATAAAGAGATAACTGGTAAAATACCAACAAAAATACAGATAGCATAAACGATTAAAATTCCTAAAATAATAGAAGTAATAATTATACTAAATGCAAAATTATCCGTAGATATCATGGATCTAATGTAAAAACTAACACCACAAGAAAGAAGGAAACCTATAACCGAGGTGATGGAAGTCCTTACAAAAACATCTGATACATAAGATCTAATAATACTAATTTTACTCTCTCCTAAAGAACGTTTTCTACCAATTTGGCTAATTTCTCCTAACATTTTACTTCGTGAAGCAAAATAAGTATACAAAATCATCGTAACTATTAAAAAAGTAACAATCGCTATATTGACATATTGTTCCGATTTAGATTCCATTAGTTTTTGATTTACTTGATATTTTTCTAAAGAAATGAGTTCATAACCAAACTTATTAAAATAATCTTTAGCTTCTTTTTCCGAATAAATACTAAAGGTAATGGGAACCATATCGCCCATGTTTTTTAAATAATCAAGTTTAGAAGTAATAACTAATCCATCATAACTATTATTTGAATCAATTGTTAAAAGATTATAAGTACCAACGACCTTTAATCCCTCATAAGCATCATTAATATTTAAAGGGCTAGTATTAGCAACGATACACTCTCCACTATCAGGAAGTTTACCAGATGTTAATTCATATAAAGTAGGAGCAATATAAATTTTTTGATAATCAAGTATTCTTTTATAAAAAACGCCATTATTATAATAATACGAACATAAATTCTTCGAACTACCAATTAAACTATAATCACTAGAGGATGAATAATAACCAACAATCGTATAAGTTTGACCATCGATAAGAAACTCATTACCAAGGGAAAGATTACTATCATCCTTGTAAGCTATATTTACAATAATATCAGTATCGCTTGTAATATTACTACCCGAAACAATATCATAATCTATATAATCTTTTAAGCCAAAGCCACCTGCTTGATAATTTTTTATATCATCTCCTAAGTAATAATCAGCATCATTAAAAAGCACTCCATAGAAATCGCCTTTACAAACACCAACAATCTTTTTTGTTAATTCCCCATATCCTGTTTCGTAAACATTTAAATTTAAATTACTTTGGATAACATCACCATAGTCTTTCAAATTAAATTTTTTTATTAAATAATCAGCTAATAACGATGTAATTACAACCTCGTTTTGACTAGCTCTTTTCCCCGATATAAGGGGATATTTTAAATTATCTACATAAATATAATAATTAACAAAAATGTTTTTGTTAGATGCAAAATTGGGCTTATAATTAACATAACTAGAACTATACTTAGACAAAATAATATCAGAAACAATGTTATCTTGATAAGCATCATATAACACATTCCTATCAAATTCTGGATAAAAGTTATATTTATCAATGTATTTATTTTCAGGATTAGTTAAGACATAGTAATCTTTATCGTTATGATATTCATCTAAAGAAGGATTATTATAACTTACCATCGTAAACATTGTAAAACCAAAAATTAATCCTAGCAATAAGAAAACAATATTAAATATTATTTCTTTTTTGCCTAAATATTTTGTTTTTAAGAAACTAGTTTTTATTCTTTTTAATAAAGATGGTTTCTTTTTATTTTTTAAATCATTGTTCCAAGAAGGAGTAAAAACATCTTCTAAAAGATTTATATCTTTTTTGACATAATGTTCTTCTTTTAATTTTATACTTGATTCTTTAATGTTTACAATTTTTTGGTTAGAAGAAATATAAATGGTGTTATTTTTGAAAACTAAATCAAATTTTGCATCCTTAATAGAATCATCGTGATAAAGATTAACTTTATAAGAAAGATTATCAAAGGTTTCTTTAGTTAAATCCTTTAAATATATGGTTGTTCCATCTTTAATATTAATATTATTTTGATTTTCATTTACAAAATCATTGACGATTCTTCCATCTTTGATTTCAATAATGCGGTCGCTATAACAATTAGCCATATCTTCTTCATGAGTAACAAGGAGCACTAAAAGCTTTTGGCTTAATTTCTTTAAAATATCCATAACCATTATGGTATTTTCACTATCTAAGTTTCCCGTTGGTTCATCCGCAATGATAATAGAGGAATTTTTTAGTAACGCCCTAGCAATGGATACTCTTTGCATTTGACCACCAGATAAAGAACGAACTTTTTTCTTCTCAAATTTAAGTAAATTAACCATATTTAAGACACATTCTATGCGTTTTCTCTGTTCTTCATGATCATAAATGCCAATAATATTTAAGGCTTCTTGTAAATTTTCATAAACTGTTGAAAATTCATCTAACAAATAATTTTGAAAAACGTATCCTATTTTTTCTCTTCTCAGTTTGTCAAGATTTTTTAAATTATCTTTCGTAAAAACTTCATTATCATAACTAATACTACCACTATCCATTTTGTCTAGTCCCCCTAAAACATTTAATAGGGTTGTCTTACCACTACCAGAGGGACCTAAAATAGTAATAAAACCTAAGGAAGGAAGGGTCAAATTGATATTATTTAGAACATGAATTTCATTTTGTTTTCCCTGATTATAGTATTTATTTAATTCCTTAATCTTAATCATTGTTCAAAGCCCTCATACTTTTTCTAACGGTAAATTTGAATAATCTTTTGTTAAAATAAGATGCTAGAATTAGTCCTAAGAATAACATCGAAATTAACAAAGTGATAACATTATTAATTGTCAGTTTTAAAACACTATTAAAAAAGAATTTATTAAGGAATGGAAAAAGAACAAGGCTTAAGATAGTTGAAGATATAACAATTATTAATACTTCATAAATTACAATCCATCGCATATCTTTTTTAGTAACCCCTAATACTCTTAAAATATTATAATCTTTGTTTTTAGATTGATAAATTTTCGATAGAATGGCAAAAGTAATGAAAATAATTAACCACAAATTAAAGAAAACCATTATAACGATAAATATTTTTATAATGGTTTGAGCAACACCATTATTAGCGGTAGCATCATTATAAGGATAAGTAACATCAAATCCTAATTCCTTTAACTTTTTTATATCTGATGATGGGGAAGTAGAATTTATGCTAGCAAAATAAGGTTTTAGATAATTGGTAGAAAAAACACCAATATCAACACTAACATCATCATAATCACCATATTCAATTACCACATTATCAAAATCATAGCTATTTTGAACAGTTACTTTCGTATTACTATTTTTATATTTTTTGGGCATTCTTACTTTTAAGTTCGATGAAGATAGCAAATAGTTAGCATCAAAGTCTAATTTTTCATTATTTACTTGAATAGATAAATTTAAGTTCAACAAATCAAGAGTATTACCTAATTTTTTACAGCCTGTAGCAAACACTGATTCACTGCCATCATTATTAATGGCTATTCCTACTAACTTATATGGTAATTCCATACTATTACTATTAATATCCATAACACTTAGGTTATATCCTAAATGTTTTTTAAATGATTTAATTGAAAAAGAATCATTTCTAGGAAATACTAAAATAAATTCATTCTCATCGTTTGGTAGTCTACCATCGATTATTTTATAGGAATTTACATGTTCAGTATAAAAAAGATAAACATAATCTTCATTTATTGCACAATTAGTACCTTTAAAGGTAGAAAAATTATTAATGATATAATCAAAATTATTATCTTCTAAAAGGGAAGGATCAATTACATCTAATTTATGATTATAGACAAATAAATGATTAGGCATATAATTGTAATAATCAACATTAGAACCAAATGATGAAATAGTTAAATCAATAAATGATAAAGCTAAAAGGAGAAAAACGCTAAATAAAAGAAAAATCATACTCGTAAAAAGAGTTTTTTTCGGTGTATAGATAACATTTTCTTTAGCTACCTGAAAACAAATTTGTTTTTTTAAAGGTACATAATCCAAATTTAACTTTTTGTTATTTTCATCATCATTATACTTTGAATAAATAAGATCTTCGATTATTTCACCATCAGCCATTTTTATTTTTCTCGTTACAATACCTTCAACTTCTTTAAAATTGTGAGTTACAATTAAAACAAGTTTATCTTTAGCGGCTGCTTTTATTAAATTAATTATATTGCTAGCTGATATAGAATCAAGATTTCCCGTTGGTTCATCACAAGCTAAGATTTCACAATCACTTGCCAAGGCTCTCGCAATACCTAATCTTTGAGTTTCACCTAATGATAGTTTACTCGCTCTTGATTTTATGCGATGGCTGATGCCAACTTTAGCAATAAGATCTTTAGCTTCTATAAGAGCCTCCTTATTACTTTTTCCTTTTAGAATTAATGGTAACATTACATTTTTTAAAACCGTGTAAGAACCAATGACATTATAGTTTTGAAAAATGAAACCTACTTTATTTTTTCTAAAATCATCACTATCAAGAGTAGAAAAATAAGAGGTTTCATTGCCCTTATAATAAAGTTCACCATCATCAAAATTATCAAGTCTTGTTATAACATTTAATAGAGTTGATTTACCACTACCACTTTCACCGGTTATGGCGACAATTTCACCTTTGGAAAGTTTTAGATTAATATTTCTTAATCCAACTGAAGTTACTTCACCATTGTTATAATACTTTGATATATTTTTTAATTCAATCATAGTCACTTTTATTCTTTTCTATTTTATTTCTAAAATTACAGGAACAATGATAGGTCGATGATGTAAGTATCTAACGACATATTTTTGAAGTTCACCAGCAAGAAGGTTAGTTACACTATCTAAGGACCAACTCTTTTTAACTAAAGCATTATTAATTATGCGTTCCATCAAACCACCTAAAGAAGCCGTAAGTTCTTCTTCACTGAAAGAATATGATAATCCTCTTGTAGAAAGGGAAATCTTACCTACAAGCTTTCTACTTCTTAAATCAACGGTACCATAAATAAAGATAACTCCTTCCTCAGCTAGGGTAGTTCTTTCTTCAATTACCGTTTTATCAACAACACCAACGCTACTACCATCAATAAAAATATCACCAGTCTTAATCTTTGTTTCATTTTCAACTAATTTTCCATTAACGAAACTAATTACTTCGCCATTATCTTTTAAAATAATATGATTTTGATCAAAACCAGCTTCTTTAGCCACTAACGATTGTTCATACATGTGGCGATATTCACCTTTAATGGGAATAATGTATTCAGGTTTTACCATGGCATACATCATTTTTAAATCTTCGGGAGAAGCATGTGCACTTCTAAGCACCCCTTTATCAAAGATTGTTAAATCGGTATCATATTTACAAAGGGTATTTATTGCCTCCGTTGTTGTTCTTTCCGTTCCTGGAACCGGTGGACACATTAAGATTACTTTATCAAAAGGATTTAATTTTATGCTTGTGTCTTCACCAATAGCCATATGAACTAACGCATTATAAGGTTCATTACGATAACCCGTAACTATTAAAACAACATTTTCCATTTTCGCAATTTCTTCTTTTCCATTTGGACTATTAGCAATTTTTTGATAATCAATATAACATGCTGGGGGAATTCTTAAATAGTTAGATTTAATAGCCACATCAATTATTAATTCATTATTTGAACTAATAATACCAATTTTACGAGAAGCGGCCACACTCAAATCAATAATCTTTTGAATTCTAATTAAATCCGTAGAAAATGCACCAACAATAATTCTTTTATAGTCTTGATTTAAAATACCATTATAATTATACTCTAAAACGGAATCATTAGTAATTCTTCCAATTGCTCCCGCATTGATGCTTTCTGTAAGTAGGGCTAATACTTTAGATTTGCCAAGATCAGTGATTTTATCAAAGGTTGTTTGATAAGTTCCATTAGCTGAAGCACCAAAATTAAAGTCAGTACTATAAACGATATTTCCATCGTGAGTTGATATACAAATACCAATTGATTCAGGAATGCTATGCGTAGTATTAAAGAAACTAACACTAACATTACCGAAAGTTAAAACTTTATTAGCATTAATTCGATATAATTTATAATCACTAACGTTCATTTTATTTTCTATTAACATACTTTCAATGATACTAATTGTAAAGTGGGTACCATAAACGCGCGTAGATAATTTTTTTAGTAAATAAGTTGTAGCTCCAATATGATCTTCATGTCCATGAGAAACGAAAATTCCTTCAATATTATTTTTATGTTCGATAAGATAATCAATGTTAGGAATAACACCATCAACACCATACATATCAATATCTGGATATTTCATTCCGGCATCAAGAATAAATATTTTACTATCAACTTCAACAATATACATATTTTTTCCGTTTTCGCCTAACCCTCCTAAGGCAAAAATATTAATTTTTGACATATTCTTGTTTTCCTTTCTAATTTATTATTGATATTTTATTTATATATAACTATAGTATACCAAAAAAAGTCTTGAATTTCAAGACTTTTCATTTTTTATATATGGCTTTCTAAAAATCTGTTTAAAGAAAGCTTTTAGATTAAATGGTAATAATGGATATAAATAATGTCTTCTAAAGCTTTTTAAAGTTGCAAGATAAACAATTAAACTTAACATACCTATAATAAAACCCGGTAGTTTAAAGAAATATATTAGCGCTAATAAAACAATATTAGCCATTTTATTCGCAATACTCAATTCATAACTAGGCGTAATATAACTAGATAGGGCCGATATACATCCAAGGAAAACAATTTTCTGATTAACAATACCTATTTCTACGGCCATATTACCAACAACCAAACCAGCTATTAAGCCCATTGAAGTAGAAAGAGCCGAAGGTGTATGAATAGATGCCATTCTTAATACTTCAATTGTTAATTCAATTAAAATTAATTGTAAAAAAGCTTTATTAAAGCTCATATCTATACTAACTTTTCCCATAGCAAGAAGTAGAAACCACACTGGCAGGGATAAAAAGCCAATTATTATACCAAAGAAACGAATGAACCTTAAATATGATCCTGCAATAATTGTTTGTCTAAACTCTTCAGCGTGTTGAAGATGATCAAAAATACTTACCGGTCCAAGAAGGGCTGATGGCGATGTATCAACTAAAATGCCAAACATTCCTTGATATAAATGGGAGGAGAAAGTATCCGGTCGTTCCGTATATTTTACTAAAGGATATGGTGAATAAGGGTTACCAGTAATATGTTCTTCTAATGCTTTATCACTCATAGTTAATTCTAAAGTATCAACCGTTTCTAATCTCTTTCTTATATCTTTTAAATCAAGGTCATGAATGCGGTTTTTCAAGTATATTAATGCAACTTTTGTTTTGCTACTTTTTCCTATTTCATATCCTTCCACAATCAAATCTTCACTAGCAATTCTTCTTCTTACAAGCCCAATATTAGTACTTAAAGTTTCGGTAAAACCATCCCTACTTCCTCTTACCACCTTTTCCGAATCTGGTTCGCCAATTGCTCTACCAGGATATTTTTTGGTGTCAACAATGATTACTTCATCATCGTCTTCAATAAATATTCCCATTTCTCCTTTTAAAATAGCTTCCATAACTTGATTAATATCACGAGATTTAGTAACCGTGTTAATCATTAAATGGGTTAATAAATTATTAGCATTGACAACAGTTACTGGATAGGAAACTATACTAAAAATTATGTCATTAACTAAAGTTGATGAAGTTAAAAAATCTAAAAAGATAAAGCCAATTTTTTTTGATTGCAAACTAATTATTCGATATTTTACATCGATAGAAAGGCCACTATGAAGTTTTTCCAATATTTCATTGAACATAAATTTTAACCACGCGGTTTAAATATTATTGATACGATAAATCCCATGAACACTGCAAAAGATATACCCGATGAAGATAGATTAAAAACACCCGTAAAAAGGCCCAACCAGCCTTCTTCTAAGGCACTTTGAACAGCCGCATGAGTCAAGCTATGACCAAAATTGGCAATTGGAACCAGCGCCCCGGCCCCTGCAAATTCAATTAAAACATCATACAAACCAAAAAATTCTAATAGTGAACCTAAAATTACATATAATAAAATTAAATGAATAGGTAGTAAATGAAAATAATCCATTATTAACTGGGCTACTGCACAGAAAGCACCAGCAATTAAAAAGGCATACAAATAAATCATCGCACCCCTCCTTCTAACATAACGGCATGGGCAATTGAAGGAATATTTAATTTTTGAGCTACCATAATAGGGTTTAAAAGAGCTCCCGTAGCAATAATTAAGACTTTTTTAATTTTACCTTCTAATAATAATTTATTTAAATATCCTAAAGTTACTAAAGTAACGCAACCAGCACCACTTCCACCGGCATAAACATTTTGTTTTTTAGTATCATATAATAATAATCCTGAATCTCGATAGTTGTCTTTTAGATTAATACCAAAACCATTTAAGATTTTTAAAAAAGAAATTGAACCATAAGCTGATAAATCGCCAGTTACAATTAAATCCAAATCATCAACATCCATTTTAAAATCATCTAAAAAATGCCTTAAAGTATCAACAGCGGCGGGGGCCATGGCTCTACCCATATCTGATGCATCTTTAATTGGTGATTCAACTGGTACGCCAATGGTAGCTTTAGTAACTTTCACATCAGCTACTTTTTTACTTAAGATACCACAGCCAGCACCTGTAGCTGTTGAAGTTAAAGTGTTCGATTTTTGACCGCCATATTCCGTTGGGTTTCGAAATTGTCTTTCACTAGTTTCATTATGGCTACTACTTCCAAATAAAATATTTTCACCAAAACCACTTGACAAAAGTAGCGATGCGACAATGATACTTTCCGTTAATGTTGAACAAGCCGAATATACTCCTAAATAGGGAATATTAAAATCTTTTAAAGTATAGGAAGTTACCGCAATTTGATTATTTAAATCGCCACCCACATAACAATCAATCATATTAGGGCTGTATGATACTTTAGCTAAGGCGATTTTTATAGCATCTTTTAAAAGTTTAATTTCTCCTTGTTCAAAACTTTTTTCATCACAATAAGGATCTTTATAATATTTATCAAAATAAGATCCTAATGGTCCTAAATGTTCTTTATATCCGCAACAAGTACCGGTACTAAGTAAATACACATCATCAAATATGATACTATTTTTACCAACTTTTTTCATAATACGCCTCGCACTAAAAAGGCTATTAATCCCACCACAAATGAACTAATAATTCCTGTCGCAATAACAGCCCCCGCCAATTTAAACATATTCATAAGAACCCCTAAAATTAGGCCTTCACTTTTACTTTCTAAGGCTGATGAGGAAACGGAATTGGCAAAACCAGTAATGGGAATGTAAGTACCAGCTCCAGCATATTCGCCAATTATATCAAAAATACCAAAACCCGTTAAAAGGGATGCTACCGCCACTAAGGTCATTGCCATCAAAGTTTGAGCATTTTTCATTTCTATACCTAACTTTTTATTATAAAACCACAAAAGAAATTGGCCTATTAGACCTATTAAGCCCCCTACATAAAATGCTCTTAAGACATTTTTTAAAATAGGACGCTTAATCTTTTGTTTTTCAAGAACAACATTATAAGTTTTATTTCGCATATATTTCTCCTTTTTTTTATTATTAACAAATTAAGGAAATTATATACTTTTTACTTCTTATATTTTTTCTTCAAATTTTTAATTTTTCTAGAAATTGTTGATTGGGAAGTATTCATTAACTTGGCAATTTCACTTTGGGAAAGCTTATGTAAAACATAATATTTATAAATTAACATTTCATCTTCTGTTAAACTATTCAACTCCTTTTTCTCATTATCAATTAGATTATCAACAACATCATCTTCTAAATAAGTTATTTTATCGCTTTCTGATAAAGCGATAAAAAAAGTTTCTTTACTTATTTTTAATTTACTTATTATTTCATCACTTGTTAAATTATTGTTTAATTTTATAAAAGCACGTATTTCATTGTATATTTTCTTTCCATAAGGATTAATTTTTTCATACTCTTTATAAATAGCTCCATAAACATATTTGAACGCAAAAGTTGTAAGTTTTACATTCTTATTTTTATCATAATGTCTAATAGCTTGAATAAAGCCCATTAACCCCGCTTGATACAAATCATCTTCATCATATGGTGATACTTTAAAACGGTGAACAATTTTCTTAATATATTTTTCATATTTTATTAAAAGAAATTCTTCATCATTTTCCATAATTTTTTTTCATTAATACTTTTGTTCCTACCATTGGTGTCGATTCTACTTTTAATGAATCGGTAAATACTTCCATTATTGTAAAGCCAAGACCAGCCCGTTCTTCATCTAATTTTGTTGAGTATAGCGGTTCTCTAGCAGCATCAATATCTTTTATCCCAATACCTTTGTCAATAACATCCATATAAATGGTATCATCATCATAAGCTAATCTTAAATCGACCATCTTTTTTTCATCGGAATTATAACCATGAACAATCGCATTAGTAACAGCCTCCGATAAAGCCGTTTTAAGTTCATTTATTAACGTAAGTGGTAAATCTAAATCTACTAAAAAACCTAATAACAAGGTTCTTGATAACTGTACATTTTGAATTTTTGCCGGAAAACTAATTATTAATTCATTATTCATGATATAACCTCCAATAAACGTTCTATTCCTTTTTCACTATTTGCTACCTTACAAATTCGTTTTAAACCTGATAAATTAAAAATCTTTTCAATTGTTGGGTTCATTGAACAAATAACAATGGTTCCCCCTTTTCTTTTTACTTCCGCATATCTTCCAACAATAAAGCCGATTCCTGTACTATCCATAAATTCCAAATCTTTAAAGTTGAAAACCAAATTTACAATTGAATATTTTTTAACTATTTCTGCTACTCTTTTTTTCAAACTTCCAACATTGGATTGATCAAGTTCTCCCGAAAGTCTTATTGTAAGGCAATTTCTTTTTATTTCCATTTGTATTGATAAACTCATTTTCCCTTATCTCCTTCCTCTATAAGTGTAACAAATTTTATAACTTTGCGCAAGGTTTTTTACAGAATAAGACAAAAAATAACCAATAGAAAAAATCTATTAGTTACTTTTATAATATTAAAATTTAATAACCTAATCTTTTTAAAAAAGCATGCTTAGTAAAATAATCAATAATTAGCTTTTTAGAATTTAAATAGTTTAAATCTAAAATTTTTTATTTTAAAAAATCGTTTTAATCAATTTTTTTAACAGTTCAATAAATGTTGTTTTATGTACTTTATTTCTCAAAGCTAACGGTGAACTACCAATCAAATTGCCATTTTCATACATTTCTATTCTACCAATAATTATATCTTCACCGATTCTTATTTTTTCATAATCAATAAATATTTTTTCATCATATTGTTTTTCTTTTTCACCTTTGGTAGTTACTTTGGTTATATCTAAAGTATTAACAATTTCATAAGTAGATGGCGTTACCAAGTAATCGATGTTTTTAGTAATTACTGAGCCTTTGGGCTTTAATACTTTTAATTCATATAATGAATAACCATTAGATAGTATACTCATTGTATCCGAATTTCTTATTTTGGTGTTTTGTTCGCCCATAACCACACTAACCAGTCGCATGCCATCTTTTTTCATAGTAGCCGTAAGACAATAGCCAGCTTCTTCTGTCCATCCAGTTTTAAGTCCATCGACAACACCATTTTTAATTAATTTATTAGTATTAACTAACCAAAAAGGATTGGAAGTATCTTCTCTTACATATCCTTCATAACTAGATGTATAGGGGATAATTTCATTCTCATACTCTTCTAAAAGAAATGATGCCATTAAAGCCATATCATAACAAGTGGTATGATGCTGAGAGTCAGGAAGCCCCGTAGCATTGGTAAAATTCGTATTTTTACAACCTATTGTTAAAGCTGTATGATTCATTAGTTTAACAAAATTTTCTTCACTACCGCTAACAGCCTCAGCTAAACTTACAGCAGCATCATTCGCGGAAGCAATAACCATACTTTTGAATAAATCTTTTACCTTCATTTTTTCATATGGAGCTAAAAAAATCTGTGACCCACCCATGCTAGAAGCATGTTCGCTCGTTTCAACAATGGTATCCATAGTTATTTTATTATCTCTTATCGCATCTAAAACTAATTTCATAGTCATAACTTTAGTCATGGAAGCCGGTGGCATAATTTGATCGGTATTATATGATAATAGCACCTGTTTAGTCGTTACTTCCATCAATATCGCTGCCTTGGCTTTAATATTTAAAGGTGGAGCATCACCTGGTATATTATCAATTTTAACCGCTTTAATACTTTTTTTATTAACGCTAAAGAATAGTAATATTATACTTAAAGTAAGCATTAATAATTTCTTTTTCATTCTTATCACCTAATAATTAATATGATTAAGATTTTTAAAAAAGAACTTTTTAACAACTAATTTTGTTTAAAAAACTATCTGACAGTTTTTGTCAAATAGTTTGTTTCATTTTGGGAAATATAAAGCGAATTTTTTGTTTCAAATTTTCAATAGTAATTTTCTTTAAATGAATTGTCTCTCCATCTAAACAAACAGTAAGTAAATTAGGTGAAGAAACTTCAAATTTTGAAGCGCGATCATTAATTAAGATATTCTTATACTTAGGATCAAAATTTAATTTTCCTTGTTTATACTTTTTTATTAAAGTTAAAAATCTAATTAATGGCACTTTTTTAACAATTAGCAAATCGGTTAATCCATCATCAATCACCGCTCTTGGAGCACAATTATAACCACCGCCATAATAACCACCATTACCAAAAGCCATAAGTAAAGCCTTGCCACGATAAATTTCTTTATCATCACTCTTAACTACAACATAATCAGGTTTATTATGAAAAAGGTTTTTAATGATTGCATAGTTGTAAGCGCCTTTAATTGTCTTACACTTTGAACGAGCTTGGATTTGATCATAGTTAACTTTAGCATCAAAGCCAATATTAGCAACGTTTAAACAATAGTGATCATCAACTTTTAATACATCAATTGGTTTAATTGTTCCTTTAAGTTGAGCATCTAATGATAAGAAATCATATCCTTTAAATATTTTTAAGAAATCATTACAAGAACCCGTAGGAATAATTCCAAAAATTAAGTTAGGATAATCCATACAGCCATTAATAACTTCATTCATGGTTCCATCTCCGCCACAAGCATAGATACAAACATCTTCACTATTCTCGGATGCAATTTTTTCAACATAGCTTGTCGCATCCCCAGCTGAGCTTGTGACATGAAGAAATAATTCAAAGTTAGTTTTTTCTTTTAATTCATTAAATTCTTCTAAGAATTTTTTCCCTAACACACCATCACCGGCAGCGGGATTATATATAAAATAATGTTTCATTTTTCAATCCTTTTTAAAAAAGCTATGTATAGTATACCATATTTTCCTACAAAAATCTACTTATGTGAATTATACATAAAATTATTTTTTTACAATTTCGGTGGCAAGTGATGTATCTACTAATTTCTCAAATTCAACATAGTTTTTAAGTTCTCCGGCTTCAATCATAATGTCTTGAAGTCTTTTAAAACCATTTTCACTAAAAATTGGATTTTTACACCATGCATTTATGTCTCGATATCTTTTTACTACACTAGTTAAAGTAGCAAGATCTGTATCTTTAAATTGTTTTTTTATAACCGTAGCAACATTAGTATCGGAATGATTCCATACATATTGTTGACCTCTATAAAGAGCTCTCATAAATTTTTTTAATGTTTCCTTATTATTTTCAAAATACTTAGTATTACATGAGTAAGCTGTATAAGTAATATCTCCGGCAAGTTCTCCTACACTAGCTAACAAGTATAATTTTCCACTTGCTACCATTTCTGATGCGGTAGGTTCAAATAACGTTGTGAAGTCACCTTCACCATTTAAAAAGGAACCAGCCATTGCGGCAAAAGCAACATCAGTCCTAACATTAACATCTTGGGTAAGCTCATTGTTACTAACGGTTAATCCTGCCTGTTTAATTACATATTCTAGTGTCATTTCGGGAACGCCACCAGCTCTTCCACCTAAAATACTTTTTCCTTTTAACATTGTTATATCGAAATTCTCAATCGGTTCTCTTCCAAAAATAAAGGAACCATCGGTAGATGTTACTTGAGCAAAATTAATTAAATAATCTTTAGAATTGTTGTTATATAAATAGATTGTAGGTTCTGGTCCTTGTAAACCAATCTGTACTTCTCCTGATAACAAAGCTGCCGTAACTTTATCAGCACCATTAGCATTAATCAATTCAATGTTTAAGCCTTCTTCTTCAAAATATCCTAATTCAATGGCCACATATTGAGGGGCATAGAAAACGCTATGAGCAACCTCTGCTAATTTAATTTTTTCTTTTTTTGGTTGGTTTTTACAACTACCTAAAGAAAACATTCCTAAAAAAATCAATAAAATTATTAAATACTTTCTAATTTTCACTTTTTCTCATTCTTTCTTCCTATTAATTCAATAATATTGACGACTTCATACATTAAGAAAGATAAAACACTTAAGACTAACACACCCATCATTACCAATGACATTTTAAAAATTTGACTGCCATACATTATCAAATATCCAATTCCCTCTTTAGATATAATAAATTCACCAACAATAACGCCGACCCAACTCATACCAATATTTATTTTCACTAAACTAATGAGATTAAGAATATTAGCGGGAATAATAAGTTTAGTTAAAATCTGAAATTTGGTTGCTCCTAAGCTTTTTAGCATTAATATTTTTTCTAAATCTACGTTTTTAAAATATTGTGATGCTGACATAATGGTAAGAACTAAAGAAATGGAAATGGCTACGCAGACAATTCCTTTCATTCCTGCTCCTACCCAAATGATTATTATAGGGGCTAAAGCCGTTTTTGGTAGAGCATTTAAAACAACTAAATAAGGATCAATTATTCTACTAAAGGTTTCATTCCACCAAATAATTATCGCAATTAATAAGCCTACTCCCATACCAATTAAAAGACCTAACATTGTTTCTGCAACAGAAATTCCTATATGTTTAAAAAGGGTTCCATCTATTAGATAGTCAACAAATAATTTTCCAATATCACTAGGATAACTAAATAAAAAAGTATTTATTAATCCCTTTTTACCTAAAAGTTCCCAAATCAGAAAAAAACAAACAAGAATACTAATTTGTGCCACAATTATTTTAATTTTAATCTTTTTTAATTTTTTTAAATAATCATTTCTATTGTTCACACAAATCTCTCCAAATCATACTAAAATATGAATTAAAGATAACTTCACTACGTTTTTTTAACGGAGAAACTTCTTTAAAATTGAGCTTGTATTCCTTATAAACACTAGCTGGTCTTTTAGTTAGCACAATTACTCGGTCACCAAGACTAATTGCTTCGGCAATATCATGAGTTACAAGAATTGCACTTAAATGTTCATTTTTAATCATTTTATAAATATCATCACTAATTTTAATTCTTGTTTGAGCATCAAGAGCAGAAAATGGTTCATCTAATAACAATAAATTAGGGTTTATTAAAAGGGTTCTAATCAAAGCAATACGTTGACGCATACCGCCAGATAATTCGGATGGATGGGAATTAATGAAATCCAATAAATCATATTTTTTTAAATAGTTAATTACTTTTTCTTCATCATCTTTGGTAATTTTATGATCAAGTTCTAGTCCTAAGGTCAAATTTTTTTTGATTGTACGCCATTCAAACAATAAATCATGTTGAAACATATAACCAATTTTACCACTTTTTTTAATAATTCCTTGATCAGGAAGAATTAAACCTGCAATCATATTAAGAATAGTTGATTTTCCCCCTCCTGAGGGCCCAACTAAACACACTATTTCATTTTCTTCAACCTTTAAACTAACATTTTTTATAACTTCTAAAGAACTTTTTTTACTATGAAAAGTTTTGGAAACTCCATTTAGTTCTAAAACACTCATTTTATTCCTTCTTTCATCGTCACTTTATTGTATGTAAAATAATATTTTTGGTATAGGCAAAATAAAAACCTTAATTCCTCTTAAAGGAGTTAAGGTTAAATAGTTTTTATTTTTCTTCACTTTTCATGACTGTTGGTTTAATTTTGTCTCTTTTACGATCATCTTCTTTAGATTCAACAATATCTTTTTTCATTTTATCAAGTTTTCTAGCTAAGGAAAGTTTATTAAATAAATCAATCACATAACTACATACACTCATAATAATAAATGAGAACGCAACTAAACCCGTAACTAAGAATAGAGGTGTTAAATCATAAGCCATACAAACAATACCATCACTATTAATATGCGTATTTTTAAAGAACAAAGGACTTAACGCAAAATTTTTATGAATTAAAGAAAGGATTGGATTTGAATATTCAACATCAATCATGGAAACAATGGAAATAAAGGTACATATGAAAGTCATACTAACAAATAAAACAACCTTTTTCCAAGTAAATGGACGACACGCTAAATATAAAATCATTAGTCCAATAAAAGTTGTGGTAATTACAACAATTGTTTTGGTTGTTGAAACTCCAAAGCCACAAAGTGAACACAAAAGATAAGTAACAATAACCGATAATACAATGGCAACAACCCCTGGTAATGACTTTTGAAGAACATTCCATAAGAAATTACCGGAAACACGATTAGTATTTGGTTGAATTGTTAAGAATGTTGATGGAATTCCAATTACAAATAATTCCAGCATTAAAAGCTGAGTTGGTTTATTGAATGGGAAAGATCCATCCCCTGAAGTAGCCTTGAAGAAACCTAAAACGGTTAAAACGGCTAAAGTGATAATAAAGAATGTTTTTACTAAGAAAAGCATGGAAATTTGTTGAACGTTATTGATAGCTCTTCTTCCTTCGGCCACAACTCTTGGCATCGATGAAAAGGAAGAATCTAAAAGGACAAGTTGAGCAACTGTACGAACAGCATCACTACCTGATGCCATCGCAATACTACAATCAGCCTCTTTTAAAGCTAAGATGTCATTAACACCATCACCAGTCATTGCCACAGTTTTGCCTTTGGCTTTTAAGGCTTTAACAATAATTTGTTTTTGATTTGGTTTAACACGCCCAAAAACCGTATATTTATCAGCAATATTATAAACATCTTCATCAGATAAACCATCTAAACTAATATAATCTTCTGCACCGGCAATAGCTACTCTTTTAGCCACTTCGGAAACTGTAACCGGATTATCACCGGAAATTACTTTAACTTCTACACCGCTTTCTCTAAAGTATCTAATTGTATCAAAAGCATCTTCACGAATTTGATCTTCAATTAAAATAAAAGCAATTGGTTTAATTGTTTTTGAGCTTCTTCCACTCTTAGTTTCTTCATCACTAACGGCAAGACATAGTACACGATACCCTTTATTGGCATTTTCATTTACTAAAGTTTCATATTTTTCAAAATTTGATTTCAAAACAAATTCAGGAGCCCCTAACATAAATAAACCTTTATCAAAACGGACAGCACTATATTTACGATCTGATGAGAAAGGAATAATTTCTTTTGGTGTATAAATATTCGACTTACCAAAATATTTTTCTAAAGCTTGAGCCGTCGAATTAGTTTCTTCTAAGCTGGCATTCATGGATGAAATTAAATCTTTAATAGGATATTTATTTTTTTGTAAATCAATACAATCAATTACCGTCATACTACCATCGGTAATAGTACCAGTTTTATCTAGACATAATACATCAACGCGAGCTAGCATTTCAACACAATAGATATCTTGTACTAAAGTTTGATGTTTAGATAGTCTAATAACACCTAGCACTAGTGCTCCTGAGGTCATCATTAAAAGACCGGCAGGAATCATTCCTAGTAGGGCCGTACAAGTAGGGCTAATCGTATTGTACCAATCGTTAGAAGCATTAGGAAAAATATGTTTTAAAAAGCCTAAATAAATTTTATTATAAATAAAATAACCAACACTACCTTCTTCGGAATCTTTAAAACCATAGAAATTATAGTTTTGTAGTATCATCAAAACACCTGTTAAAACTAGGAAAACCGTAATAACTTTAATCATTTTTCGTAAACTGTTTAAAATTTGGGAATTTGGTTGTTTATATTGTTTAGCTTCCGCCGATAATTTTTCAATCGCATTATTTTCACCAACGGCGGTAACTTGACAGTAACAATTACCAGAAACAACAAAGCTACCGGAATACAAAGTGTCACCAACGGTTTTATGAATAGGAACGGATTCACCGGTTAATTGCGATTCGTTAACTTCTAGTTCACCTGATACTAAAATACTATCGGTTGTAATTTCTTTACCTGGTGATAGACAAACAATATCATCTAGTACAACATCACCAACATCAACATTAACTTTTTCTTTATTTCTTACAACTTTAACGGTTGGTGTTGATATTAATTGTAATTTATTAATGGTAATTTTAGATTTAATTTCTTGAATAGTACCGATTAAAATATTAATTACAACGACTAAAACAAAGGTATAATCCATTATTGAACGCGGATGTTCTGGCGAAGTTGGACGCGTAACTAATAAAATAAAAATAACAACATAAATAAAATTGAACAACGTACAAAGATTTTTAACGACAATTTGTACATAAGATTTACCACTCTTTTTGATAATACGGTTGGATAATCCTTCTTCTTTTCTACTTCTTACTTGTTCATCATTTAATCCTTCTTCATAATGAGGATTATAGCGAACAATTTCTTTTATAGGAACAGTTTTTTTATTTTTCTTTTCGTTTTTTTTCATTACTATATTAAACAAAAGAATAGCATCATAACTATATACCTATGTTGCTATTCCTTTTATATCTCCTTATATTCTTGTTAATAGCTTAATTTAGCAATTATATTTTAACATAATCCGCATATTTTAGCAAATAAAATTCATTTATATTTTTTATTTTCTTATTTATATATAATAAGGACAATTACACTTATAATTCGATATCTTCAATATCATCATTTTTTAAAACAAAAGATTTAAGAAAAATAATTACCGAAACTAAAGATGCTATTACTTCTGTAATTGGAAATGACCACCATACTCCCTTTACACCAATTAATTTTGACATTATGAAGGCGACAAAAATAATAAGTAAATAGCGAATAAGCGATATAATTAAAGATGATATGCCCATTCCTAATCCCTCAAAAACGCCACTTATAACAACCGAAAGAGCAGAAATGATAAAACCTAAACTAATAATTCTTAAACATGTTTTGCCTAAAACAATGGTTTCTGAATTATCGGTAAATAAATTAATTAATTTATCAGGGATTACCATACAAAGAATGGTACCAATAATCATAATAAAAATGCTTGCCAAAAGGGTTACTTTAAAAATTCCCATAACTCGATTTTTCTTTCTAGCCCCATAGTTATAACCAACTAATGGTCTAATTCCTTGAACGATACCGCTAATACTAAAATAAATAAAAGTTTGAAGTTTATAATAAACACCAAGTATTAAAACATAACTAGTAGAAAATGCACTTAAGATTGAATTTAAAGCGGTTATCATAAATGATGGTAATGCTAAATTTAAAGTTGCTGGAATTCCTACCAAATACAACCGATAAGTAATTTTGTCTTCATTTTTATGGCCTAATTTTAATTTAACTGGTAATTTTACTTTTCTAAAAACCACATAATAACTTATTAATGATAAAACTTGACCGATACCAGTCGCTAAAGCTGCTCCTTTTACTCCCATTGTTGGCATTCCTAAATAACCAAAGATAAAAATAGGATCAAGAATAATATTAGAAACCGCCCCAACAAGCATACAAATCATCGTTGTTTTCATTTTACCCGTCGATTGAATTATTTTTTCCAAACACATGCTTAATGTTAAAGCTGGGGAAAAAGCCATAACAATATAAAAATAATCCAATCCATATTTGGTAATTACCGAGTTATCAGTAAAAAAAGATAAAAATGGTTTTATTGAAAAAATACAAATAAGTCCTAAGATAATACCATGTAAAATACTATAAATAATACCTAAAACAGCACTTCTTGAAGCCGAATCATTTCTTCTAGCTCCCATATAAAAAGATACAGCCGCATTAACACCGACACCAAAACCAATCCCGGCCGCATTGGTAATGTTTTGTAATGGGAATACTAAAGATAAGGCGGTCATGGCATCTTCACTAATCTTGGCTACAAAATAACTATCGACAATATTATAAAGAGCAGTAATAATCATTGATACGACAATTGGTAGAGACATTTTTACTACTAAAGGAACTATTGGCTTTTTTTCCATAAATGTTTGATCCATATATTTTTCTCCTTTTCTTGAGGATTTTTAGTTTTGGGCAAAAAAAAGCCCCACAGTTAAAATAACTGTGTGGCGAAAAGATGACCATGCACGGAAAAATCCACAATAATTTTCGCTAATATTATACCAATTTTTTCTATTCATTTCTATTAATATGCAAAATTAATCTAAAAGATATTTTACTTGTAATTTTTTTCCTTTTAAGGTATAATTTAATTACTTTAAATATAAATTATAATAAATAGAGGGAAAACATGATTGATAATAAATTTGTAATAGGCATTAGTCCGCGCATGTGGTCCAATGAGACCCAAGATTTTTTAAGAGTATCTACCCAATATACTAATATGTTAAAAAGAGATGATATTGTTTCTTTGATTCTTACACCTTCTTCTACACTTACTACTTTATTAAACTTTTGTGATGGTTTCTTGTTAATTGGTGGCGATGATTTAGATCCAAAATACTATCATGAAACTAACGATTTGGGTTTATCTAAGGGTATTAACAAAGTAATTGATGAAATGGATTTTGAAATTGTTAATCACGCTGTAGAGAGTAAAAAACCATTACTAGGAATTTGTAGGGGCATTCAAGATTTAGCCGCTTTCTTAAATGGTAGTTTGTATCAAGACTTAGTTCATGATAAGGTTTCTCATCCTTTAGAAGATGAACATCTTCATTATGTCGATAAAGTTAATAATTTTGGAGTGGCTAAAAAGTTAGGTGACCACTTCTTAGTTAATAGTTATCATCATCAAGCGGTAAAAGATGTTCCTAATGATTTTGTGATATTATATAAAAATGCGGATACAATTGAAGCAATTGAACATAAAAACTTACCTCTTCTTGGAGTTCAGTGGCATCCTGAACGCATAAAATCTAACGAATCAACAATTATTTTTGACTATTTCTTTGGTAAATTATATGAAAGAAAAAATAATTAAAGAGATTCCCCTTTATAAGGGAGCCATTTTGAACCTAAAAAGAAATCTCGTTGAATTAGAAGATTCTAATCTTGCTTTTAGAGAAATTGTTGAACATAAAAAAGGAGTTGCCCTCCTTGCGGTTAAAGATGACAAAATTATTTTTGTTAAACAATTTAGAAGTGCCACCAAAACAATGATGTTAGAAATTCCGGCGGGAATGGTTGATGAGGGGGAAAGTTTAAAGGAAGCGGCATTAAGGGAGCTTAGTGAAGAAACAGGTTTTACTTCTAACAATTTAAAAATGTTAGGTAGTTTTTATCCTTCTCCTGGGTTTACTGATGAATGTGTAAGTATCTTTTTAGCTCTTGATTTAAGTGAAAAATACTTAAAGGCGGATGATGATGAAAAGATTGAAATATATTATTTTCCGTTAAAAAAAGCTATTCAAATGATTGAAAATGGTATGATAACGGATATGAAAACCGCCCTAGCTATAAAAATGTATCAAAGTCTTCAAAATGAAAATTAAAATTATTAATAAAAAATAAGAATTTAAAGATCTTCAAAGTCCTTAAATTCTTATTTTCTTTTTAATTTTTAATAAATTGTTCAAGTGGTAAAACAAACATAACACAACCTCCCATTTTTTGGGATGTAGAAATATTTTGGAAAAAACCAAATTCAACACTTTCACTACTATATTCAACTTTTCTAGTTTTACATAGTGAACCTAATCTTTTTACAACTTCGGCACATGATTCATCCATTACTTTTATTAAATAAGTATAAGTTCCATTAGAAACAATCCCACCAATGCTGGCTATTTTTAGGTAAAAAACGGGAGCTTTATGAAGATAATTGTTTACCTTAACGGAATCAGATGGACTAATAACAAGAATAATAAGTTTCATGAAAACTCCTTTCTAATTTATTAAAGTTATTTGTTTGTAAAGGTTTTCCGATTTTGATATAATAGATAACTAAGAGGTGGTAAAAATGACAACAAGAATTAAATTTATATTTTGTTTTAAAAAATTGTTTATTTTCTTTGTAATTGCTCTTTTAACAATTATGATTACTAGTTGTAAAAAGAATAATGAGCCTTATTTAGATGATGCTATCGCCATTGTCTACCAAAATAATGTTCCTTATCTAATTAACGCAAATAAACAAACCTATTCACTTTCCAAATATGATGAAATTAGCGATGAATTTGCTAAATACATAATTGTTAAGAAAAATAATCTTTATGGGGTTATTGAAAACACCGGAAAAGAGATAATTGAACCTATCTATAATAAAGTATACCCAATTAGGGAAGAAAAATGTGTCGTAATTAAGGATGGTAATTACTTTATTATTGATACAACCGGTAAAACTCTTTATACTTTTACGGATAATATCTTTTCTGTTAGTTCTTTCTATCAAAATAATTTAGTTATTACTGATGGATTAAAATATGGATTTTTGGTTTATAATGATACCGATAATACTTTTACTCCTACCGAATTAGCTTTTGATTATGCTAGTCATTATCAAAATGATTATGCCATTGTTGCTAAAAGGGAAGAGATTCCTATTTATGATGTTGATGAAAAAGGAAATCCAACAAGTACTATTATTGATGTTAAATATTTAGATAATTTAAAATATAATTATTTAGATTTAAATCATGAATTATTATTTAACGATTTTGATTTTGATTTTGCTGACTTCTTCTATGATGGTTGGGCCCGTGTTGGTAATGAAAGTAGTGATATTACTTGTACTATTATTAATACTAATGGTATTAAAGTTGGAAGTAAAAACATTAGTGGTGTTAAATATAAATATGTAAATACCAAAGGCCAATTCTTGAATTATAACTTTTCTTATACTTATTCTGAACGCCAATATGAAGTAAAAGGCGAAATTAGTGTTCCTTACGCCTCTAATTTTTCATCTGGCTATGCTGTTATTGCTGGATATGCTTGCCAACAAGGTAGCACTGCTTATTTAAAAGAATATATCATAATTGATACTCTAGGCCATGCTGATTATCTTACAGCTATTAAAAATGTGACAGGATTTAGTTATGGTAATGATAAAGCTCATTCCATTTCACCGGGACAATATTGGATTGGTGATATTGTTAAAATTGATGATAGCATTATCTTTAGAACGGGAATTACTTGTAATGGGACAAGTTGGCAAATATGTTATTCGCGAAAAGATTACACCGAACGTCCTTATGAGAATAATTTTTATGATGTTAAATGGGATATCATAAAAAAAGAAACAAGTGAAGATAATACCATTAAAGAAATTGTTCCCGATTGGATTTATAAATTTAATGATCAATATCTAGATGGTGCTTCTTCTACTTACATTGCGGAAAATGCTGCTAAAAAGCCTTATGAATTAGATGATTTAAAATATAGTGATTATTATCTTGGTTTTTTAACCAAAGCTCGCATTAATTATTCCAATAAATTTGGTTTAATAACAATTACTAGTTCAACCGTTTTAGATGATACTAGTAATCGAGAAGTAATTTTAATTACTGCTTCTTATTTATTAGATCCTATTTATGATAAAATCATCTACTAAGGAGGCTAAAAATGATTAAACTTACAAATATTAATAAATATTATACTTCCTCATTAGGCAAATTTCATGCCTTAAAAGATATCAATTTAACCCTACCTGATCAAGGAATGGTCTATATTGTCGGTAAAAGTGGTAGTGGTAAATCTACCCTTCTAAATGTTATTGGTGGTATTGACAATTACGATAGTGGCACTCTTACCATCACTGACTTAGTTAAAAATGATGATGGTAGCGTTAAGGAAGTAAATCTTGATACCGCTAATTTTAAAAGAAAAGATTACAATGGTTACCGAAATACTTACATTGGTTTTATATTTCAAGAATTTAATGTTATTAAAGGCTTAACTGTTTTTGAAAATATTGCTTTATCTTTAGAATTGCAACAATTAAATGTTAAAGAACATCATCAAGAAATCTTAGACATTATTGAAAAAGTTGGCCTAAAAGGTAAAGAAAAAAGACGTATTAATGAATTATCGGGTGGTGAAAGACAAAGAGTAGCCATCGCAAGAGCTCTAATAAAGAATCCTAAAATTATCATTGCTGATGAACCTACTGGTAACCTTGATGGTAAAAACCGTGATATTGTTATGGATATTTTAAAAGATTTATCCAAAGATAAACTTGTTCTAATTGTTACTCATGATAAATATCTAGCTTCTAGATATGGTGATCGAAAAATAACTATTAAGGATGGTGCCATCATCGATGATGAAATCATCCATCAAGAAAATTTAAAAGATAATTTAGTAACGACCCATCAAATTAAACCCATTGCTCCTAAAGCGAGTGTATCCTTAAAACTAGCTTGGCGTAATTTCTTACTAAACAAAGTTCGTTTCATTTTTATTATGATCTTGTTTTCTTTAAGTTTAATTTTTGCTGGTAGTGTTGTTAATTTATTTCTTGCTAACACGACGGAAGAATATGCTAATTTCCAAAAAGACTATGATAATTTTGTTATTAGCCTAAGCACTAAATATAATTACCATGATACGGTCAAAACGACTGGTTTTTTCACTTATGATTTGAGTCAAGCTAAAAAATTATTCAAAAATGAGGGAACCGATTTAATGACTAGTTATAGTAGTATGAAAGTTAGTATTCCTATTGATGATAATAAAAATAGTACTTATGAAAATTTAAATGATTTCTATAAAAATAATATTGAAAATATTACTATTTATAAAAGTGATAATGACTTGAAGAGTTCTTTTCAGAATGTTTATGAAAACTTGTATTCAGCATCAGTAAAAAATAGTTCTTCTTATTGTTATATTACCGACTATTTAGTTAACTCGCTTTCAACTTTTAATTATTTTGGTGAAAAGGTAACTGCTGATAGCGTTATTGGTAAAGCCATCATGATTCCTGGTTGTACTTATCCAGTAAGAGTTGCCGGTGTTATTGAAACTAATTTTAATAATTTTAGTTTCTTAAATGAAAAAGGAACTCTAGAAAAAGATTCTAAATATAAAGCTAGTTATACTGATAACTTAGCTATTTATAACTCATTATTTATGGAATCTGGTGTTTATGAAAATTGTTTTTCTGGTAATGGTTTAAGTTACTATTACGATGATATTATTTATCGAGATAAAAAGAAAAATACCGAATTTAACGATGTCAAATTTACTTGTGTAAAATCATCTGATACTTTACTTGCTGGTAATTATCCTTTAAAACCAAAAGAAAATGAAATTACTCAAATTGCGGTATCTAGAGGTTTCTTAGAAAAAGTATTAAATTTAAATGTCAATAGTATTGAATTTGTCCAAGGTAGCAATAATACCTTACTTGGAAGCACAACTGATAAAATAACTTATACTTATTACTTCTGTGGTGTAAGAAGAATTCCTACTTCAATTGAGGCTACGATTAGTGGAATTATTGATTCTGATGAACTAATTGTTTATACTCCAACTTTAAATGAAGATACTTTATATAATCGTTTTGTTCGTTGTTCTTAT
This sequence comes from uncultured Bacilli bacterium, assembly GCA_934098295.1. Taxonomy (GTDB): domain Bacteria; phylum Bacillota_I; class Bacilli_A; order ML615J-28; family CAG-313; genus UBA1737. The sequence continues at coordinate 78,496 of CAKONV010000001.1, forward strand.
GTTGAAGGTGGTTTTTTAACCACTATCATTAATGATAATCCAACGATTAATAGTAATATTTATCGTAACTTATTAGATAATGACATTGCTATTAACAATCCAAGTTTCGTGAAATTACAATTAGTTGATGACTTTATCAATGATAATATTTATTTATTTGCGGCCCTATTCTTTACCTTTGGTTTGTTTAGTGTCCTAATGATTTTTAACTTTATTATCATTAATATTAAAAATAGTACCCGTGATATTGGTATTTATATGTCTTTAGGTATGAATGGCTTTAAGATTGCTCTTATCTATTTATTCCAAGTTTTAATTATAAGTACTGTTGCTTGTTTGATTGGCTTAATCGGTTCTTCAATTTTCTTATTTGTAATTGATTCAAGCTTTAATGCTACCGCTTTAATTGACTTCAAGATTCTAAAGAATACCTTCCTAGGAGTTTTAGCTATTATTGGTATCGCTTATCTTACTCCTTTTATTGCCATCGTATCACCACTTCTTTCCCTTTCACGAAAGAAACCGATTGATGTTATCAAGGTATCTTAAGGAGGACTAAATGATTACTTTAAAAAATGTAAATAAATACTATCAAACCGGTGGTGAAAGAATTCATGCGATTAGAAATCTTTCCGTAACTTTTCCTGATAAAGGTCTTGCTTTTATCTTAGGTCCTTCTGGAAGTGGTAAAAGTACCCTTCTTAATTTACTTGGAGGTCTTGATTTACCTGATGAGGGTGAGATTTATATTGAAGATAGGGAATTAAAAAGTTTTTCTAAAAAAGAAAGAACCAACTACCTTAATAGTTATTTAGGTTTTGTTTTCCAAGAATATAATATCTTAAAAGATTTATCTTTAAAAGAAAATATTACCTTACCACTAGAAATTCAAGGATATTCATCAAAACAAATAAATAAAAAATTTGAACAAATTATTGAAGATGTCGATTTAAAAGGATTAGAAAAAAGAAAAGTAAACCAATTATCAGGTGGACAAAAACAACGTATTGCGATAGCGAGAGCTTTAATAAAAGATCCAAAGTTAATTATTGCTGATGAACCAACAGGGAATCTTGATTCTGAAACCAGTGCTAATATCTTCAATCTTTTTAAGAAATTATCTTCTTCTTGTTTAATTATTATTGTTACGCATGATGAGGAGTCAGCCCTAGCTTATGCTGATATGATTGTAAGAATTTCCCCTGATGGTGATTCTTTAAAGGAGGTAACAAATGCCCAATAATAAAACAACTTCCAAACTTGTTTTAAAGAGTGCTCGAGTTCCTCTTAAGACTTGCCTAAAATTAGCTCTTAAAAATATGTGGAAAAAGAAATTTCGCTATCTTGTAATGTTAATTATTTGCTCTTTGTCTTTAACTTTTTTATCTTTCACTATTGAATTAAATGGAGAAAAATTAAGAGAAAATGTTTATACCATGATTGAAAATGGTTATCGTTATACCGAAATCTATGAACATGTACCAACCTCGAAGAAAAGTATTAAAGAAAATATTTACAACAAATATTTAAGCACTTCTTTAAAGGGAAGAAACTATCAAACCATTAAAGATAATATCAGTGATATTACCATTCATGAATACAGTTATGTTAAAATTCCTTATGCTTTTTTAGAAGAAGAAAATGCTAATTACTTTTATACGGGCTATATTAACGCTTTAATAAAGTACGATCCAACCAATAATTATGATTTAATTGCGGGAAGACTACCTAATGAAGAAAAGAAAGAAATATTAATTACTGATTACTTAGTTGCCGCTTTTAAATATTTTAAATTATATCCTTATAGAGAAACCGTCGATGATTTTTTAAATTTACGACTTGATTTAGGTCAAGACACTAATTATATCGTTGTTGGTATTATTAAAACTAATTATGAACATTGGAGTAAGTTTGCAAATATTGAAACAGTTAAAGTTAGTGATAAAGAAAACTATGCTTATACAAATGATTTTTTGATGATGAATAGTGTCATCTTACCAGAGACTTGTTTTAATATTGAAAAAATTGATGTCGCAAAAAATATTCTTTTCAGTAATCGCTTTTCTAGTAGACAATCTTTAGCTAATTGGAAAGTTAGTCTAACTAGTAGTTTATCAACTTCTAACCCGATTTCTTACCCTTCTAATAATCAACAATTCTCTTTTGGTACTACCTATCAAGAATTAAATATTGAGACTTTTAGAATTGGTAAATGGTATAATGAGGAATTTGGTAGACTTCCTTTAACTGATGATGAAATTGTCGTTCCTATCGAATGGTTAACACCTTTATTCAATATTAGTTGGTCAAAAGTAGCTAGTAATGATGCTCTTTATGATTGGGATACAAGAGATGAAACCTTAGAACTTTACAGATCTTGGTGGAATACAATCAATGGTACTAAAATCACTTTAAGCCTAACTAATTCCACTTCTAATGCTACTTATGAAAAAGAATATACCATTGTAGGTGTTACGGCTGATTATGGCAATGCTGGTGATATTTACAATATTCCTTTAGCTGGTGTTACAAAAAATGAATTTCAAAATATTTATTATAACTTTAAAGAAGTCGATGAAAAAATATTAGTTGAACTTCCTAATAATTCTTTAAAAGCTTATGAATTATTTAATAGAAGTTACAAAGCTGGTTATATTTTGAATGTTTGGGCATACCGAAGTGATATTGACTCTTATGTTGTCGATCCTTTTATTGATCTTGCTTCTAAAGTTGGTTTATTCATTTTTGCAGCTTTTACAATGGCTATTATGTGGACAATTATCAGTATTGAAATTGTTGATTCAAAAAAAGAAATTGGAATTTTACGTTCAATTGGTTTAAATAGTGGTAAAGTTGCCTTTATATTTATATTTCAAACTGGACTCGTGATTTTCTTATCTTATTTTGTAAGTATCTTTTTATCAATGAAATTAATTCCGCTTTATAATAGTGGTATTATGGATGAATATCATAAAATTATTTTATACATGTATACATTCACTTACAGAACTCCTCTATATCTTGCGGTATTTGTCATTGTAATGACTCTTATTTCTACCCTTATTCCTCTTACTAAAATCATGTCTAATAAAATTATTGATGTTATTAATGAAAGAGACCATTAAAAATAAGCTATATGTGATTAATTCACATATAGCTTATTTTTTAAACATATAAATACCAGGACGAGTAAATTTATACATATCTATTTTTTCTCTTAATTCTTTTCGACCATCAAATATGATTTTGGTTTCGGGTGCAAAGTATCTAGTTTCTTCTAAATAATCATTTTTATAAACGACTAAATAGGTATTTTCATCATTACTTAAGTATCTTATGGCAACACTTGCCATTGATTTATCCATACTTACTTTTTTTTCAATTTCTTCATGACTTCTTAATCTAAAGAAGTCATATTTTTTTCTTAAGTTTAAAAAATTCTTTAAAGTATCGATAATTTCTTGATATTTTTCTTTTCTACTCCAATCAACCATATTGTAACTATCACCTAAGTTATAAGAATTATCAACGCCTTTTTTGCTCATACAAAATTCCATACCCAAATGATAAAAAGGAATTCCTTCACTTAAGGCGATAACACCAAGAGCTAGGATTGTATAATCTATTATTTCTTTTTCACTTAAGTTTCCTTTTTGTTGTTTTAAAACATCATATAAAGTCATATTGTCATGACATTCAGCATAATTTATGGAAAAGGTTGGACTAGACCAACGTTCTTCTTTTACACAAAAACCGGTAAGAGCTGTATAAATGTCATCTTTTGAGTAAGTGCCACCCATAGAAAAGCCTAATCGTTTTAAATCATAGGATGACTTTAAAAAATTTCTGAAATAGTCATTAAAAAAGGCAAAAGTAGGTAAAAGGAAGAAATTTTCACTTTTTCCTTGTTCTTCTTTATTTAAAAGCGTAGGCATTGACCAACCTTCACCATAAACAAAGGTTTGATTGTTTACTCTTTTTAAAGCTTGATAACTAGTGTTCAAAGTTTCAACATCAATGAAATTCATTAAATCGAAACGGAATCCATCAATCTTAAATTCTTCTTGAAAGTATTTTAACGTATCAATAATTAAACGTCTTACCATTAATTTTTTAGTATTTAAATCATTACCACAACCTGATGATGAAGTTAAGAAACCTTGTTCATCAGTTAAATAAATATATCCAGGAACTAAAATTCCCATGCTAAAAGTTTTAACATCATAAACATGGTTAAAAACGACATCCATGTTAACCCCTAAATTTAGAGAATGACAAGTATCAACAAATTCTTTGAAAGAATTGATACCATCATAAGGGTCAGTAGTATTTGATAGATAATTTGATATAGATTGATACAAAACTGGATTATAACCCCAATTATAAGAAGTTTTAGTAATTTCATCAACGCCGCCAAAACCAAACACGGGTAAAACTTGCAAATGGGTATAACCGATTTCTTTAATATAACCAAGTCCATAATCTTTATCTACGGATAAAGTAGCATCTTTAAAGGTTCCTAAATTATAAAATGAGGTCAAATCACGAATGCTGAATTCTAAAATAACATTATCAACATAATTAAAGTCCTCAACTTTTCGGTAATCATACTTTGGTTGATAAGTATTGTTTAAATTTACAACAATGCTGTCTTTAAAATTAGGAGTATAGGCTTTAGAATAGGGATCTAAAGTATCAATAAAAGTTTCATTAACTCTCACACTATAGTGATAAGTTTTTTTCTCCATGTTGCCTTTAATTTTAACTACATAGACACCTTTTTTAGTATATTCCATCTTGTATTTTTGATTATCTAACACTAAATAAATTTCTTTAGCAACTGGAGACCATACTTTAAAAATGGTTTCTTTGGTCGTAAAAAAGACGCCAAGGGGTTCTGTTACATAATTTTCTTGATCAAATCTTTTTGTTTTGGTAATTTTGCCTAAAGATAGGTGGTATTTCAAATCTTCGTTTATAACAACATAATAATCTTTATTTAAAGCGATATAACCTAAAACAGAAGTATATAAAGAACGTTCTTTATCAAAAGTGTCACTTTTATAAATATTCAATTTTTCTAACCTTTCACCACTAACCAAATAAAGATCTTTAAAACTTACATCAATGGGAATAATAACTTTGATGTAATGATAATCTTCTAAATAAGCACCATATACACTCATTTATTCTTCATCTCCAGTTTCATCTTCAATACGTTTATAACTAGAACTAATGACGGTAACAATGGTACCAATTACACTAGCAATTGCCGCTAAAATGGCGATGATAATAGAATTATGGGTAGAAGTTGAATAAGTTTTATCTTTACCAGAAATTATTTTAATCTGGGGATTAACAATATTGGGGATAAAGAAAGTATTACTATAATTCTTTTCTTTGGAGTCATATTCAAAGATTAATTTAATAACGCCAAGATTAGTGGAAGTTAAGTGGAATCTTACCTCATATTTACAGTAACTTTTTGTATCTTCATCACTAATTTCTTCTTTTAAATTATTTGGTTCATAAATAACTTTAAAGTTAACATTATGTTTTTCCATTTCACCATTTAAATACCAAGCCATATCAAAAACAATAATATAGGATTCATCTTGGGGTGAATAGACTTTAATAACTAAATTTTCCATTTTTGATCTTGTTTCCCAAACAAAATTAATTAAGCACTCATCTTTAAAAGTAACAGATGGAAAATAATCGATATTAACAATAATGCTGTCATCAATTTCTAAGGTTGGTTCTTTTTCGGTTTCATCATTATCTATTGCATCTTCTAAATCTAAAGCTTTTAAGGAATTAATATTAAGAAAAAAACAAAAGATAAATATTAAAATCATCAATATCTTTTTCATTTTTTGATCTTCTCCTTATAGTCTTTTAATGTATCATTTAGTTTCTTATTTTCTAAATAGTTTTTAATTAACATTACCAACAATAAAATAACAAGTCCAATTAGATTAATAACTAAGGATGAAATCCAAAAAGTTGCATCATTTTTAAAACATTTAGTTAAAAAGCCAACAAAATAAATGGAAATCGTAATCGTAATGTATATTAAAACAATTTGGCCAATAAATGATAGTTTATTAATTCTTAAAATAATTAGTAAAATTAAGGATGTAATTAAAGATATAACAAAAATATAACTAATATAAGTAATTGGTAAATTATAATTGCCAAAAACAAAATGTGTAATTACAACGTAACAACCCATGTATATCGCAAATAAACATAAAACGAAACTAAAGTAGCGTTTTAAATATAAAAATATTTGAGTGTTTTTCATTTTCTTACCTCCTAGCTAATTTATTTTTAAAATCTAACGCATAAGCGCGCGTAATAATTTGTTTTTCCTTATTTAATAATACGGCTAAGATTCTTCCATTAATAAGGGATGACATATGATCTATTTTATCAATATTTAAGATAATCGTTCTTGAAGTTTGAATAAAGGAAGTGTCTCTTAATTTATCGATTAATTCTAATATTTTATAGTTAATTTCATATACTTCTTTTTCGGTATAGGCAAAAACTTTATTATCGACAGCTTCAAAGTAAAAAATATCTGATAACTGCAAAAAATACTTTTCGTTGTTAATCTTGCCAACAATTTTATTATCGTAGTTTTCTAAGATATTTATTACTTCGTTAACATTATCATTAATTGTATTACAATTAATAATAACTGTATCAATTGGTAAAGTTTCATCTTTAATAACTTTTACCTTCAAGATTAACACCTCCTCTTAGATAAAAAAAGCCTTTCGGCTTTTTATTTTTTACGTTTAGAACTAATAACATAACGATCAGAAAAGTTAGCACGAATAATATCAACATTTTTATCGTATACTCTTCTAATAGTTCTTTCGCTCATATTATATTTTTTCGCTAAATCAGCAAAACTAGTCTTGTAAATTAAATGACTATAGATAATACCATAATTAAACTCGCCAATTAGTTCAATGATTTCCATTTCAAATAATAAATCTTCTTCATTACTTGGAACAAAAGAACACGATGTAGCATCAGTGCTAGAATCAATGTGTTTAGCATGACGATTTTTGCTGACACAATAGTTGATGATAACATTGGTTGCAAGTTCCATAAACCAAGTATAAAAACTAGCTATATTTTTATTATAACTATAAATGTTATTAAGTAATTTAGAAAACACTAATTGTACACAATCATCCGCATCAAGTTCATTTTTTACCATTCTATATGCAAGCCTGTAAATTACACCTACATAGCAATAAAACAACAGTTCAAAAGCAGTCTCGTTCTTCTCCTGTACCTTTTCAACGATTTCATTAGTTATGTAGTAACAATAATATCTATTCTCACATTCTTCCGCAATACGTGATGCATTGTGATTTTGTTTTAAAAATTGTATCCTATCACTCATTATTTCTTATTCTCTCTTCTCTTTCCTCAAAAAATTATAATATCACCTATTATTATACCATATTTATATTTTAATTGACAACAAATATAATAATTTAATTTCTAAAGTCCACTTTTTTTGTGTAATTCTTTAATTTTTTCGGCTTTTTTTACATCAAAATTATTTAAATTATTAAATTCATCTTTAATTAGACCCTTATGTCTAAACAAAGCCATATTGAACCGGTGGATATACATAAATGGTAAAAGGAATGGAAGATGATTTAAAATATCATATTTATTCTTCATAAATTCTGTGCTGGGAAAGACCCTTTTCATTAAGTATTTTACCTTATGCGTTTTTTTACCATTTTCGGTTTCTACTAAAACAGCTTGAGCATGGTCAATTGTTCCATGGGTTTTACTATCAATAATATAAGATAACATATCATTTTCTAAGGTAGACAAATTTTGGCCATCAAAAAGATCAAAACTTAAATTTTTAAAGTTTTTTTCAAAAGTACTTAAATTTAATTTTTCCATTTCTTGATTGATATAATCAAAATTTAAATTTGTAAAGTTAGATAAATAAATATAACAATCAAATAAATATCTTAGACCGCATCCACCTTCTTTATAGTGTTTAGCTAAATGGACAATAAAATAGATATAAAAATCCTCATCGCTCATTTTATAAATATATTTATCACTTGTTTCTATTAATTTATTCCATATTTTATTATAGTATTGATAAATTATTTTATCTCTTTCGGGTACGAGTCTTTTATGAAGTTCTACATCCATAATCGGTAGTTTTTGAAAAGAATCATGATGATCAGTTTTGTCAGGACCACTATATCCTAAATCTTTTAAAATATTATAGGCTTTTTTCTTTTGTTTATAATCAATTAAAATATCTAAATCATTCATTGTTCTAAGAACTGGAGATTTATAAAGATATTTTAAGATGGAGCCTTTTAGAGGCATACATTTAATTTGTGCTAAAGAAAAAGAATCTAAAATTTGTTTCTTTTCTAATTCTTGAATGGCTTCTTTATATACACATTTACGATATTTTTTTTCTAACTTTTCTTTTAATTTTTCATCTATTTTAACATTATAAAATAAAATTGCTTCATAAACAATAGGAATAAGGGAATGATCTACACCAAGTTTTAATAGATAAGAAAGATCAATACCATCGGCATCAAATGTTGGTTCATTTTTTAAATAGGAAACTAAAAGGGCTATTTCTTTTCTTATCATTTTTAACCTTTACCTTTCATTTTTGTGTTTATTTAATGATATAATACCATATCTTTGCCTTTTTTTCAAGAAAAAAGGTGAAAATAAAAAAGTAAGAAATGTTTTTTATTTTCATTTCTTACTTTTTAAGGTCTTCTTTTTTTTCTTTTATCAGCTTTTTTATTGTTTCTTTTTTTACAACGGTTGTAAAGACATGCGTTGCAAGATTTAATTCATCCAGGCTAGGATAAGATGGAGCAATTCTAATATTTGTGTCTAATTCATCATGGTGATAGGGATAAGTTGCTCCGGCTTCCGTTAATTGAACACCTAAAGTTTTACATTCTTTTACGACTTTTTTAGCAAGATTTGGTAAAGTATTAAAAGAAATAAAGTAACCACCATGAGGTTTAGTCCAAGTACCGTAATTATCTCCTAATTCCATAGTTAAAATTTGGTCAACAAGTAAAAACTTAGGACGAAGAATATCGGCATGTAATTTCATTTGTTTTTTTACACCTTCTAAGTTTTTAAAAAAACGTACATGTCGTAATTGGTTTACTTTATCATAGCCAATTGTTTCAATTCTTAATCTTTCTTTAATATCTAAAATATTGTTTGGTGAACTTGCGATAGCAGCAAGTCCAGAACCAGGAAAACTAATTTTGGAAGTTGAAGTAAATTTATAAACTAAATCAGGATTTCCAGCTTTTTTAGCCTCATCTAAGATTTCTAATAAAAAGTCTTGATTATTTTCATACAAATGATGTACAGAATAAGCATTATCCCAATAAATTCTAAAATCTTTAGCTTTAGGCTTTAATCTAGCAAATCGCCTTACGCATTCATCACTATAGGTAATACCCGTAGGATTAGAGTACTTAGGAACACACCAAATACCTTTAATGCTTTCATCGGTAGAACAATATTTTTCTACTAAATCCATATCAGGACCATCATCAAGTAAAGGAATGTTAATCATTTTAATACCAAAATATTCCGTTATCGCAAAATGGCGATCATAACCAGGGACTGGACATAAAAACTTTACTTCTTTTAACTTACACCAAGGAACGCTTCCTAAAATACCATGTGTATAAGCGGTACTAATACAGTCAAACATAACATTTAAACTAGAATTTCCACAAATAATTATATTCTTAGGATCTACTTCAATAATTTCCGCTAATAATCTTTTAGCTTCTTCAATACCGCCTAATATGCCATAGTTTCTACAATCAATGCCATCTTCGCATAATAAGTTATCTTTACTCGATAAAACATCCATCATGCCCATTGATAAATCTAATTGTTCACTACAAGGTTTCCCTCTTGACATATTAAGGTTTAAGGACATGGAAGCATATTTTTGGTATTCTTCTTCTAAAGAAGATAACATTTCTTCTAATTTCTTAAGGCTTTTTTCTTTTAAATTATTCATTTTTTATACCATTATTTTTTCTTAAAACTTTCTATTTTTTCTACGATTAACTTATAAGCAATTAAGACATCGTCAACATCTAAAACTAAACTTTCAAATGGACATAGTCCCGTTTTATCTCTATTAATAATATTGTCTACTAGTTTTTCATATTTAACGGTTATATGATGTTCTTCTAAAACCTTTAAAGCTGGTTTAGAAATAATAATCGTATCAACATCTTTAATGCCGGCTTTAATAAATAACATAGCAGCCGCTTTACCAACCACTAAATCAGCCACACTAGCACCTGATAAATCATAACCTTTATTAATAAAATCAATAATAGGCATTACGCCTCTTAAATCGCTTGTTAAACTAAGGTTAGAACTAACAATAGAAATTTTATGTTCACCTAAGTTATTTTTAGCTTTTTCTAAATTAGTCATTTTACTTAGCACTCTTTAAAAGTTTTTTTAATAGTAAACTAATAAGTGGACAAACAGTAAATAAAATTAACATACCAAGATATCCAGCTAATACTTGTTTTAACACCATATCAAAAGAAAGATTAGTATATTTACCAAATAAAGCAACTAACCCTAAGAAACTTCCTCTACCAATAACAAAAGCTAAAACAACAGTAGGAATAATATATAAACTATTCTTGAAAATCTTATTAGCAAACATACCACTAACAAGGCCAAAAACACCAAGTTCTACCATCATAAAAGGTAAACGTGCTAAAGCTGGCATTGGTGAACCATATAAAGAAGTAATTAAATAACTAACAAGTGGTGATAAAACACCAACAGCAACCCCATACTTTACACCTAGAATAATACCACCAAGTAAAACTGGTAAGTACATTGGTAAGAACTTAACACCACTAGATGCTCCAAAAGCCATATGGAAAATCATTGGTGATACAACTGCCATTGCAATAATACCCAAACTGATTAAACTCTTAATCATTATTCTCTTCTTTGTAGAAGTAAAATTATTTGTTAAAAAATTATCAATCATATTAATAATACCTCTTTCTATACAAACTTTATAATTAGTATATCATAATCTTAAATATTTTGAGATTTTCATGCATATAAAAATAATTTAAGCATTTTCAAGTTTTAAATAAATAAAAAGTCATAATTTAATTTTAAAATTTTAACTCAACTAACCTTATTATCTTTTCTTCTCTTTAAAATACCACAAACTTTTCAAAAACAAAAAAACTGGAATATTATTTTTTTATATAATTTGCAAAAATCAAATAATGAAATTAATTCTATTTCAAACCAAAACTTTTTTCAATTAAATCTGCATATCGATTCATATTTCGTTTTCTTAATTCTTTTACTAAAATTGGGATTGGGGGCCAATTGTTATTATAATGATTTGAGGTTGGACCGTTGTATAACCCACCACCTGGTCCCGTATACAATCCACCACCTAATCCTGTATACAATCCACCACCTGGTCCTGCATATAAACCACCACCTGGCCCTGTATACAATCCACCACCTGGTCCTGTGTATAATCCACCACCTGGTCCCGTATATAATCCACCACCCGGTCCTGTATATAATCCACCACCCGGTCCTGTATATGCACCACCACCTGGTCCCGTATACATTCCACCACCTGGTCCAGTGTACATTCCACCACCTGGTCCAGTATACAAATCTCTAGGCCATGTAGACATAAAATTCCTCCTAATTTATTAATTTTTCTAACAATTCTTCATCTTTTTCATGTACGTGCTTTCTTTTCAATGAGTAATTTTTAATTAAATTTCTAATTTCTTCATTTGAAAGAGAATCAAAAAAGGTATAATTATATTTATATGTTTTTTGATATTTTTTATCAATTTGATATAAATATTCAGAAGCCTTCTTTGAACTTTTATACTTTCCTATATATTCATCAATTTTGCCTTCATAAATTAAATGCAAAATTTCAAACTCAGGTTTAATACAAATTTTTAAATTTTCCTCAACTCTATTTTTAAGCTCATTGGGAATCTCTAATTCATCAGTCAATAAATCACCGATTCTAATGATTGAAATAGTTTCTTGATGTGGTAATTGATAAATTTTTTCCAATAGTTTACCATTAATTTGTCTCGCATGAAAAACTTCTTCATATAATAATGATTCATTTGGAATGTTAAAAATTCCTTTTTTTATTAAAACATCAATTAAAGCTTTTTCACAAGTTCCTTCAGTCATTATTATATATTTCATTTTTTAATAACCTCTTAACTTTCATCAATTGATCATAGTTTAATAATGTGTTAAATGTATTGTTATTAAATTTTTTGCTTTTTAAAATTTCTGTTCTAAATTCATAATTGTCATATAAATTTTCTATATTAATTTCATTATTAACTTTATGAAGTATAAAAATATTATCTCTTCTATCAAAAATATCCAAAATTTCAACGTAATGGGTACTAAACATGATTTGTGCATTTTTTTTGTTTAGTGATTTATCCGTTATTAGAAACAGCAAATTGTTAACCAAATTTTTATGGAAACAATTCTCTATTTCATCTATTATCATTACACCACCAGTTTTTAAAAGCATTGCAGTTCTTATAAATAAATCTATGCCTTTAATTGTACCATTAGACAAAAGTTCTAACATTTCCTTTTTAGTGACAGTTAATTCTTTATTGTTAAATCTTTTAAAAACGACCAAATCAGTTCCTGAAAAATGAATATACTCGATACTATCATCTAATAGCCTAATTATTTCTTTGGTTAATTCTTCACCAAAAAAATTTAAGCTTTCAAAAAACAGCCCATTGACAATGACACCATTTTTTGAGAATTCCGGTAAATAATAACCATTTGATTTGTCCTTACATAAAAATATTAACTTAGATGTATCATCGATTCCTGTAGCGTAATTATCTATGGAAAATTTCAAAGAAGTTAAATAATGTTTACCACACTTTCTATCATATTCAGCAAATTTTGTTATTTCATCAGTAATCTTACAAAATGGTGATATAATTTGCCCTTCTGGTAATTCCTCAATAGGCAAAATTATCATATCATAAATGTAAATAACACCATCTAAATAGAATTCAATATGAAGTTTAATTTCTTCTTTACTAAAATCATTTTTTCTGTAAAGCCATCTACCAGTTTTCATTAATACTAGCACATTTTTAACCAAATCTAAAGTTGTTGATTTTCCTGATGAATTACTACCAGTAAAAGCTATTAAGTTATAAGTATAGAGGTTTTCATCTATTTTAATAATTTCGCTATCATCATTGCACTCTTCAATATCCTCATTATTAACTCTAGCTCTAGTTAAAAAATCTAACGTAAAATCATCTGATAACATTCTAAAACCCGATACTTTTATCTTCAATAATGCAAACATCCGCTACCTCCTATTCTTACATATATTATACATCAATATTATATCAGTTATTCTTTCTCCATTCAAGTATTTTAAACATTTTTTTTGTTTGGAAAAAATATTTATCAACCAAAAATTTTTATAGATATTAATTTTTCTAACTCTTTAACAGTTTTTTGATTTTATACCTTTTCCCATAAATATTTTTTAAACAAATCTCCCAATTTAGTTTACCTCTAATTTAATTTTTTCTTTTTTTAATAGGTATAAATAAGCAATTGTTGATACAACTCCATCAAATAACATACCAAATCCAAATAGTAATGCGATATTTTCAAGTGATGGCACCCATATATTTAATTTGTACAATATAAAAGCCGTTCCGTAGTAAATAAAGTTATCTATTATGGTTTCAAAAATCATATAATTTATTTTACCAATTCCATAAAAAATTGAATCAAAGACATTTTGTAAGGCATATACAGCATAAAATCCAATTAAAATCATAACTAATTTAAATAATTTATCTACATCACTATATTGTAAAACATTTTTCATGAAAAATTTATAGGTAGGAATCAATAGAAACCAAATAATTATAATAATCAATGTAAATAATAAATATCCAATACTATTTTCTTTAATTGCTTCCTTATTTCTACCACAATCACTTTTTATAACTTCTCCTAAAGAAATTACAGGAAGTAATAACCAGCCCCAAATAAAGTTATTTGCTACCCAATAAACACCTTGTTCATTTACGCTATTGACCATTCTTAATATCATCACCATATAAAATAAGTTTCTAACAAAAGATTCAAGTGCAGATAAACTCGCTTTTTTTTCTAATTCTTTAAACCAAGAAAAATCAAGTTTTGTTTTTTCAAAAATTTTAATATTTTCTTTATAAAGTAATAATATTGATACAAAAATTAAAACAATAGATGAAATAATATTACTAACCGCAATACCATTTATTCCTAATTTTAAAGAAAAAGAAAGATTAGATACTAAAAATAAATCGAAAACAATGGATAGAATTAATTTAGTTAAAAGAATAATATATAAATATTTAGTTTTCTTTAAAACTTCAAAAACAACTAAAATAAAAGTATAAACTACACCAAAAATGTTAGCTATTGATTCTAATCTTATGTATGTGGCTGAGCTATCAATTATATCTTTATTGGTTGCCATTAAGTGTAACATTGGTTTAACAAAAATAATTACGATTATAGATATTACTAAATATATTAATATAGTAACTAGTAATCCCGTCCGAATTTTATTATTTAGTTGTTCTTTATTGTCAATAGCTTTACCAATAAAATAGAATAATGGTAAAATGATACCTTCTTGAAATATTTCATAGATTAAACTAACCCATGAAAGTTCTCCAGCAATGGAAAAAGCGTAAGCATCAGGTAGATTGCCAATTAAATAAACTCTTAAAGTAGTATAAATGGTAGGAATAAAATTTAAGATAAAAATTGATATGAATAAAGCATAATTAATTTTTTTCAAACTTTTCATAATTATTCACTGACCTTTTCTTTAAGATTTTCTTTTATATCATTTATAAAAAAACAAATAAAGGATTGAGCATTTAAAAATTCACGATAAATGTAAATATTGCTTTTATTATTTTTATCAATATTTTCTATTTTTTTATTTATATAGGGTAAGATTTTATCTACTATCAACATTTTTTCTTTTTCATCATTTGTATAACTGTTAATTATAAGATTTATTTTTTCTAAAATTCGTTTTCTTTCAATTTCATTAAATATAATATTAAAGATACCCGAATGTTTAATTAAGAAAAGAATAATATCATCATATTCATCACCAACATAAGTATTTTCAAAGTTAACGACTTGAGAAAGATTTCCATTATCATCAAAATAAAAATCACATAAATCAAGTTTTCCTTGAGCATAGACTTCGCCATTAAATTTTTCTTTAGACAAATTTTTAAATTTAACTAAAAATTCAACTATTTTTATAATTTGGTCATCTGTAAGATTATTTTTAACTACAGTTCCTTCATACTTATAAAATCTATCAACGCCTTTATAAGAATCAACATACCTTGGTAAAGGCAAAGTATTATCATTTTCAAATTCTTTATATATTTTATATTCACATTCATTACCTGAGTGTTTCTTTATAATTTTACCTTCACTGTCTATAATTATTTCATTTTTATTTTCTATTTCACTAAAATAATCTAAAGTATTACTAAATTTAAAACTTTCGTTCATTGTTCTAATATCTTCAATCAAATCTTTTGTAGTTTTATTATAAAAAATCTTAGGATCAATTACATCTGTTATCACAATTACTGAACCATAACAAGAATCGTTAACTAATACTTCTCCTGTTTTTTCAATTTTTATATCATCAATTCTACTATTTACTTTTTCTTTAATGGTATCAAAAACTATTTTATTCATTTTTAAACCATATTCTAAAATTTTATTAATTTCTATTCTGTTGTTTTGTTCAAAACAAACATTAAGTAAATTATTTAATATCGGATTTATGTATAAAAATGTTTCATTTCCCATTTTTTTAGTATGGTTAGCTTCATTTAATGTTAATTCTTTACATGAAAACATTGAATTAAATATTTTCTCATTTTCAATAATACCATTTAAAAAATCTTTATTTAGATAAATATTATTGAAAAATCTATCAAAATCACACAATAATTGATAGGTATTAAAAAAAGTATTAAATGTATGAATATCACCATTTTCTAATAACATTTTAGATAATTCTAATAATTTCTTTATTGTAACCGAAAAGTAAATTGTAATATTACTGAAGTTTAAATTATAACCACCAAAAGCAGTAGAATATTTTAATTTTTGATTGTTAATTAAATATTTAAAGCCATTAATAGCTTTAAACTCAATAATATAATCAATAATGTCTTTACCGAATTCATCCTTAGATTTTATTACTTTTTGATAAAAAGTGGGGTTATCTTCGTTACATAGTCTTCGAAACTCTTCAACATCATCACTAGCTGCTGCCCATCTTATCCCTTTATTAACATAATGATACTTTAAGTCTTTACTATCATCTAATAATTCGGCAATTCTAATATCAAAAATTTTTTCTAGTGGTATATAATAGTCTTTATTTAATTTTCTATTGCCTTCTAGCATTTGGCTAAAGTTAGGTTTTTGTTTTTTGACTTTGCCATCTACATCTTCCTCGTTTAGTTCTTCATGTATCTTACGAAGTAGATCACTTTGGGTTGCAATGTTATTTTCTTCCATTAATATAGTTAATTTTTCTTTTAATCTCATTTGTTTATTCTCCTTAATTTTTTTATTTATACAAGCTTGCAGTTTCATTATATCACTACTTTAATTATCATGCAAATTTATGTTCAAATTTCATAAAAAAATGTTCATTTTTTGGTGTTCATTTTTTATCTGCTTTTTTATTAATAATAACATTAAGTAATTATTTTTTGAACACTACCTGTATGTAAATAGTTTTTAGCTATCAAATTCTTTGTTTCTAAGCATTTTTTCTAAATTATGTTCTTCT
Source organism: uncultured Bacilli bacterium (assembly GCA_934098295.1). Lineage (GTDB taxonomy): Bacteria > Bacillota_I > Bacilli_A > ML615J-28 > CAG-313 > UBA1737. The sequence continues at coordinate 95,510 of CAKONV010000001.1, forward strand.
CTAATTTCTCGTTTTACACTATTTGTAAAAGATGTTAATTTGCCATCTTTTAGAATATAATAACAATCTGGCCTTAAAATGGTATTTGAGGCAAGAATAGAATTATTTGTTGTTAATATAACTTGAATATTGTTATAACTACTAATATATTTTAAAACATTTTGTGCTAGATCAAAATGATAAAATGCATCAAATTCATCCATGAACAAGACTGATACATCGTTAAAATGGTTGTACCAAAAAAATAATTGTTCTAGCGATTTATAACCATTTGATGCTGTTTGAAAAAAAGGAAATATCTTATTTTTGTGCCTTTCCACTAAAAATTTTTGTTTAGTAGGAAAAGAAAGTTCTACTGTTTACTAAATTAACTTCAATTCCTGTCAATTTTTTTATAAATTTTTGAAATTCAACTGTTAGATTATTTTCAGCAATCCATTAATCAAGCAAGTAATTTTCTTTTTTTAAGCCAATATATTCATTATCTTTATTTGGTTTAAATAAAAGCATATGGGAAACGAAATTCATAATAAATTTAATATAAGAATTAGTTGGTTGAATTGTATTATTGGCAATATATCTTAAAACAGCAAAATTTTTTTCAAAATATTCTAGATTTATAGTTTCAGCATTTATTTTATTTAAATTTGATTTGATAAATTTTTTATTAGTGAAGTCATAAATATAAATAATTTCATTATTTATGTTTAATTCTTCATATGTAAGTTCTTAGGGTGACTTCTTTTTATACGTATACTTTATGATGTCATTTTGATTTTTAAAAACATATTCAAATGTTGCAACATTTTTATTTGAATCAGCATTTAAAAAAGTCATTTCATCATATTGGCTTTGATTGGTATTTTTATCGGTAAGAAGATATACTATATCAAATAAAGCTAATCCAAAATTACTTTTACCTATTCCATTGATACCATAAATTACAACTTTCGTTAACAAATCATCTTTTATACATTGATTATTAAATTTATAATCATAGACATTAGAAAAATCTAAAACAATTGGTTCTTTAAAATTTTTATAGTTTTCTACTTTAAATCTAATTAGCATATCTTCCATCCTTATTAGTTGTTAGTAATATCATTATTTGCTTTTATTGATGAATTAAATTCATTTGATATATTAACTTCTCATATTAATTAAATATTGCAATTATATTTTAACATATTTTATATTTGCAAGCCAACACTCGCTACCATTCAATGTGTCAATTGGTAGTTGCAACTATAAAAAGAATAATAAATAAAAAAAGCGGCGGGGTAATTCTCCGCCATTCGGTGGACCAGGGCCCTTTAGGCCAGTCCAGCTAGCAAAAACATGTTAGCAAATTGAGCAATTACATTTTAGTAAATAATTTTTACATTTGTAAATAGTTTTAATAAAAATCATGCGTAAGCTATTTTGAAAAAATTATATAACTAAATTAATATGATTTTTTTATTCATTTTTTAATTCATTTCTCATTAATCTTTTTATTTCATCAAGGGGTTCAGAATTAAAAGTGATTATGTTATAAACAGCATCAATGATTGGGGCATAGATTTTATTGGTTTCCGCTATTTTATGAACAATTTTGCAAGCTGTTAAGCCTTCTACAGTTTTTTTATTGTTTTTTAGGAAAGCATCATATCCATATTTTCCAATAGCAATGCCAGCAGAATAGTTTCTTGAAGTATTACTAGTGCAAGTTAAGATTAGATCACCATATCCAGCTAGTCCCAAACAAGTAGCTTCTTTGCCACCATAAAATTTAACAAATCTTCTTATTTCGTTCATGCCTCTAGTGATAACTCCAGCACGGATATTATTTTTTAGTCCTACACCTTCAACAATACCACAAGCTATCGCAATGACATTTTTTAAAGCTGCGCAACATTCAGTACCAACGACATCTTCGTTGGTGTAAACTCTAAAATAATCAGTGGAAAATGTTTGTTGAACTTTTTTAGCACATGCTAGGTTTGTAGAAGTTACACAAACAGTTGTAAACTGCCTTTCCATTACTTCACTCGCAAATGATGGTCCTACTAAAGTTACGATTTGGTCTTTAAAATTAGGTTTTAAAGTTTCTTCAATTAAATATGATAAAGTTTTACCACTTTTAAAGTCAAAGCCTTTAGCTAAGTTGACGATAATGGTTTTTTGATTTATTTTGTCTTTGATTTGTTCTAGTATTTCTTTTATTATAGTAGAAGGAACAGCAAGGACTAAAATGTCAGCATCTTGTATGACTTTAAAAATATCTGATGTTGCGGTAATTTTATTGTCCAAAATAAAATCAGCAAAATATTTAGTATTAATATGCAAATTATTGATATCATTAACTAATTCTTTGTTTCGGTCCCAAATTTGAACATTTTTAGCGTTTGTTGTTAAAACCGATGAAATAGCAGTCCCCCAGGATCCCCCTCCAATTATTCCAATTTTTTGAATCATTTTTAATCTCATCCTTATATTTTAAAATAATGTAATTAGATTATACATTATTTTAAAAATAATTTGTTGATTTTAACTATTTCTTTTTTCTAATAAGATCAGCTACTTTCATCTTTTTGATTTTATTTAATTTTAAGAAAGCACTGAATAGATTGACAAATATAATGAATACAAAACTTAATAATAAGTACCACCACTTATAGTATATAAAAATTATTTCAGGTCTAATTTTTTTAATTAATGCAAAATTTATGGCTTTGACAATTTGCATTGAAATTGGTGTTGCTAATAATACCATAAATATAGAAACACTAACTACTAGTAAATAATATGTTAATAAAATATCTTTATTTAAAATACCACTAGCTTTTAAAATGCCTATTTCTTTTTGTTTTCTATTTATTATTCTATTTACAAAACCGAATATATAGAAAAATACAATTAATGCTAAAAGAACTGTTAATATTCTAATACTACGTAATCTAAAAAATAAAAAAAGAGATGTTTCGTAAAAGCCAATACTTTCATCATTTTTCATTGTTTTTTCGTTGTAGGGAACCCTAGAACTAGTATATTGTAAACAATGGCCAATTTTGCTGCACAAATTGGAAAATTTTTTATAATCTTTGATTGAATCTTTTTTAATAATTATATTCCGATATTCAGAAAAATCTTCCAATTTACTACAAAAAGCACTATTAAAATAGAAATTATCAAACATTGTTTTTCCACTTTCTAAAGCTGATGCATCAGCAAATATGCCTTTAACAATGAAATCTTCTTTAATTTTAACACCTTTTAGATCATTGTCACTAATTTCAAGAGTTATTTTTTCATTCAAATGACTTGGGGTGTTAAGAATAGCATATTCAGGTGTTTGTGTAATAGGGTCAACACCAATATCTTTAAAATAATATGCATAATCATGATTTTCTTTAAAAATAATATTATACATTTTAAGGGATAAATAAACTTCGTTGTAATTTGCTAAAAACCTACTATATAAAGGACTATTTACATCTTCATTTATTTGTTTAATTTCATCCTTAGTCATAAAAACATGATTATCAGTTGTAATACCATTGTATTCGTGGTTATGAAATAATTTTTCATTCCTAATTGAAATTGTCGAATATTTATTTAAGTCAATTTTTACATCATTTGCAAAAATCATACCAGAAAGACGATGGCTATAATGATTAAAATTAAATTCTATAGGTCTATTAAGTTTACTCGCATTAGGTCTTTTGATTACTGAATCTTTTGTACATAAATAGTAAGCTTCAGTAGTAATACATGTATCATCAGGATTACTTTTAAAATCAACATCGAATATACCATTAATTTTTATTGGTTCCCCACATTCAACCCAATAGGTACCGACTAATTCTTCATAGTTTGAATTATCGCTAGTTAAAATTTGTGTTTTAAGTTCAAAATCTTTATAAATGCTTTTAGTTTTTATAAGATAATCAATTACTTCTTTATATAAATAAACGCTTCTTTCATCAAGTTCTTGATATGATGTAACAAATTTAAACCCCATCTTGATTGCATCTAAACTTGAATCAATAATATTATTATTTATATATTCTAGCTCTGGAAATTTCTCTAAAATTTTTTCTAGTTTTGGTTTTCTAATGCCGCCTTTTCCATCTACTCCATCTTCTGATTCAAAAATGCTAATATAATGTACATCATCTAGCACAGCTAAATTTTTTCCATCAATCCATCCTCTTGAATAATTAGATATTGAAAAAATAACAATTAAGGTTATTAAAGATACAAAAACGATTAAAAAACTAATAAAGGTATCAACTTGAGATGCAAATAAACAATTTAGGGCTAGTTTAAATTTTTTAGAAAAAGTTAAACTATTTGATTTATGTTCTTTTTCTTTAATAGGGTAATTATCCTTTAGTTCTATTTCTTTTTCATCACTTACTACTTTACCACTTGATAATCTAATAATACGGTCTCCATAATTTTTTGCCAGTTCTTCATTATGAGTTACAACAATAACCAGTCTATTAAGGGATATTTTCTTTAAACACTCCATTACTTCAATTGCCATTTCTTTATTTAATGATCCCGTTGGTTCATCGGCTAAAATAAACGACGAATCTTTTAATAACGCTCTCGCAATGGCTATTCGCTCTTCTTCTCCACCTGATAGTTCAAAAGGATATCTATTTAAATAATTACTTAATCCAACTATAGATAAAGCTTCATTAATACGTTCATTAACTTTAGAACTGTTTTTGTCAAAACAAACTAATGATAGATTAGCTTTTACATTCATACTTTGAATTAAATTAGATTCTTGAAAAACAATACTAACATATTTAGATCTAAAATCTTCTAAACTTTTATCATTCTCTTTTCGTTTCTCACCATCGATTAGTATATCGCCACTACTAGGTGAATCTAATCCTCCAATTAAATTTAATAAAGTTGTTTTACCACTTCCTGAAGGTCCTAAAATAAATACTAACCCTCTACTATTAAATTCTAAATTAATATCGTTTAAGGCATTAACACTAATTTTCCTTTTGGTTTCATATATTTTACTTACATTATTTAATTTTATCATTAGTTTTTCATCCTTTATTTTTTAATTTATTAATCTAACTTTCCATAAACATAGACTGTATATTTTTTTTGGTCATAGGCTTTTGTTATGAACAAAATATTATCTACTTTAACTAATTCACCAGTATCAACAATTCCAAATTTTTCAAATTCGGTATTCTTATTATTTTCAGTTACCAACGATCCATTAACCTTAAGTTTTACAGCGGTGCCAATATATAATCCCATACGAGGTGCCAATTTTTTGTCTGTAGATTTTCCATTACTCTCATATTTTATTTCTAATTTTTCATATGTTATATCAACAATATTCGTACTATATGCTATGCCAATTAATCCGCCTATAGATTTGTTATCACTATCATCCTTTAATGCAACATTATCGTGAAAAAGAGTGATTTTTGCAGAGGTTTTACATCTAACAACCGCACCACCAAATATGTAACCACAAACTCCACCTATATTACCAAATGAATTAATAGTTAGCCCACTGCTGCAATCAATAATTCTATTTCCTAAGCCACATATACCACCTACAAATATATTTTTGATTGGTTTTTCATCGTCATTTGTGCATCCAGCAGTGATAATTTCACAATTTTCCTCTACACTACAATTTTTTATTGTCCCATCAACACTAGAACCAGCTACTGTGCCAACATATGTATATTTATCATTGTCAGAATATTTTATTTTGATACTACTATCAACAAATTTTAAGTTTTCAATTGTTCCACCAGATAATTTTCTAATAAAGCCAACATGCTTATCACTTTTTGTTTCTTCAATTATCATGTTTTTTATTTCGATATTGGAATCAATTCCTTTTATCGTACCACTTAACATTGCAACATCAATTGGTTCCCAATTTAAAACTTTAATATTATTCATAATTAAAAAATCGCTTTGAATATAATATTTTGTTTCTCCATCTTCTAAGTACTCAGATGCTGCATATCTAATATTGTTTAAATGCCTTCTACAAGTAATTATAAAATTATCTGTAAACGACCCAGTTCCAGATGCAAATAAATTATTTACAACATAATCTGAAATTGTAATATTTTCTCCATTTACATATTCATGGCCGTTTAATGAAAAACTTACCACATGAATAGTACTACATCCTATAGATTTTGGCAAAATATTTGTCAAATCAAACTTCCCAATATTAACACCAGAATAATCTTGTGTAAGTTTCGCATTAGTGTGTTTATTATTCGATATTGTCACAATTACATTTTCAAATTTTTTAATATCTTCCCAACTAAGATAAAATTCATCACCATTTTCTTCTATCCATTCAAGATCATTATTGTTTAAACCTATTTCTATGGTAAGCATAAAATCCGGTGCTTTAGTAGGATAAATATTGATATCATAACCAATCATTGCATCATCATAAATAATAAGAATATCATTTGATAAAGTGAAGTTGTTACTTGAAGTTATTATATATGTTGATAAATATTCAACATAGCCATCACTAGAAACAATCAATAATTGAATATCATAATTATTGCCACGTGGTAATAATATTTTTACAGAATCATACACTGTATCATTTATTTTCCACCTTAATTGACGTTCATTAATATAAACGCATGCCTTTATATTTGAATTATTTGAAGAAAAAATTATATAACAACTTTGACCACTCCGCAATGTAAAAGTATAATTTTTTTCATAATTTTTTGTTTCTACGGAGGAAATTGGAACATTATATTCACTATAAATAGTTGCATACTCTATACCTGTAGACCATGTCATCTCTAATTTATAAGATACACTAAATTCAAATTGATTTGTAAATTTTAACACCTTTTTGTTTTTATCTATAGAAATTTGATCATCTAACGTAATATCTGATGGATCATAAATTTTTATGCAAAAATATGAAAAAACATTTTTAGTGTTTTTTACATACAACTTTTTTACAATATCTTTTCTCAAATAAATATATTCAAAATTAGTATTTTTAAAGAGAGTATCATCACTATAAACAACATCTGTATTATTAATTGAAATTAAATAATATCCAGACTTATCAACAATAACATTATATACTTCTTTATCGCCTTGTTCGAGATAATTGTTATTATTACCAACAACCAAATTATTTATAATGTTAAGAGAAACAGAAGTATCACCTACATCTTCAATTAAAAATAAATATTGTTCTAATGCTTTATACTTAAATTCATAACTATTATGAGTTTCAGCAATTTTTTGTAATGCGTTATTTGAATCGTATTTGTAAACGGTAATTTTAGCATTTTCTGCATTCAAAATTAACTTACTTGAAAAAACATTTTTTAAACTAAAAGCTTTTCCTGTTCCAATGTTAGAAATACTTTCATAATTAAAGTTCAATAATGTTGGTGTATAATTTGGATATCCTAACATTATTGATGAAGAAATATTGTTAATAATTGATGGATTCATAATTTCTAAATTATGCGTAATTCCTGGCTGACTACAATCAGCCCTATTTTCACTATAATCACTACCAACAAATAGTTTTACATATCTTTTAAATCCATTATATTCAATATCATCATCAAATCCATAACCAAATTGTGAATCAAGATCAATAAATAAATCATCCATAATAACAAATTCATTATTAAAAATATTCATCAAGCTTATTATATCATTAACTTCTTCTGTTGTCAAATCGCCTTCAATATTTACCTTTGATACATTTAAAACAGCTTTATATAAATTTATTCCCCATCTTTCAGTATATTCAGATAAATCAGCAATTTTTTTAACACAACTTTCAGCAAGTGTTGGGTTCATATCGGCAATATTAACAATCGTTTTTATAGTACCAATATATTTATCTATTAAAGCACCATATTTTTGTTGATATTTAGGGTTAGTTTGTAAATCACTTATTAATCTTTTCAATAATCCCATAGACGTCATTGAGCCATATGTAACAACATTCATATTTACATCTGATTTAAATGCTGCATTCAATTTGTCACGAATTCCTTTCATTTCGGCATTATTCATAATTGATTTTACACCTTCATTAACAATATTACCATTTCCATCAGTATACCCCAAGAGACCTAATAATGCTTCAATTCTCCCTAACTTTGAACCATTATATGGAGTACCAATACTATAAATAGAGGCAACATTATATGGATGATCACTAGCATACATTATATTTGTTATTCCGCCTCTACTATGACCAACCAAATTTAGTCTTGGTAAATATCCAGACATTTGTTTGTATTGAAAAGAAATTGTATCAATAATATATTCAAATTCTTTATAAACAACATTGTTTGATTCCCCACTAAGATTACTATCAAAAACTATAATAATATGTTTACTAACATCATCAATCATTTCTGTTGGATGTCCACCATTAGATTCAAGATAATCTAAAGAATTATACTTAATAAGTGAAAAATTGTAAATGTTATTTGATGCAGCACCTACTCCTGGACTATCAATTATTTTACAATTGCTCTTAGCAATATATAGTGTAGCATCACCACCTAATCTTTCAAAAATTTTATATACTAATGATGATTCATTTAAAGCAAAACTCTTGCCATCATTTATTGTAGGATTATTACTCCAAAAATATCCCCTTGAACCAAATCCGTGTGTTAACACTGTAATACTTGGTTGTATATCAACATAATCTGCATAATCATTACATCCATAAAAATAATCATTATTATTTGAACTATATATTTTAGTATTTGTATGTAAATTATTACTAGATGATGCTGACAAAGCATATTTACTTCTTGTAAAAATAAAAAATAAACTAAGTGTAATTAAAAATAAAAATATTTTTGCAATCTTCATATATTTTATAGCATAATTTTAATTTTGAATAAAATTTAAATTACGCCTCCCTCTCTCTAAAAAAATTATTAAATTATTTTGTTTTTTTAACATTCCCTATTTTTAATCATTTTAACTACTTTCATTTTTCTTAATTTTAAGATAATAAATGTTGCGGTAAATAAATTCATAAACATGACTACCGAAATAATGACAAATGTATACCACCATTTATAATAAATAAGATATAAATATTTATAAGTATCTTTGGTTGATATAAAATTGACAATTTTTAATGTTAAGAAAGTTGTAGATGCCGCAAGTATTATCATCAAAATAGAAATTATAATTGTAAGTAAATAGTAAGTACTTATAATGTTTTTGTTTTTTATTCCTAAACCTTTTAATATACCAATTTTAATTTCATCCTTTTTGATAGTTCTATTGATAAAATTATATATTATCAAACATGAAGTAATTGATAATATAATAAAAAATGGTAAAGAAAATTTTCTTGTTTCTAATAATCCACTTTCAACATAATCTAATTCTGATGTTGCAATTTGTTTAGGTACTACTGAATATTCATTTAAGTCTTTTACAAATTCTTTTGTATTTAAGCTTTTATCTTTTTTGATATAAATTTTAATGTTATTAATAGCATCATAAAAATTATTATAATTGTTTCTACTTAAAGAAACGATGGAAGAATAATAAGCATCATCCTTATTAACTATTATTCCTTTTATAATAAAGTCTTTGGTCATTGGATATTCATCTTTTTCAAATCTTTTGATTTTAAAGCTTACTTTTTCATTTATATGTTGGGGATAATTAATAATTTTATATTCATTAAAAGTATTACCTTCTATATAGTCATTAAAGCTATTAAGTTCACCAAAGATTTTATTATATAAATTTAAAGAAATATAAATTTCATCATCATTTAAGTTAGCTAAATTATCGGTTTTATCACTTTTTAATCTTTTTATTTTATTATCAGTTATAAGAAGCATTCTTTCTTTATTAGTTGATAAAGGATCAAAACCATCATAACTATACAGAAAATCAAATTTTTGAGCAATTGGAATATCGTTAATGTTAATAGACATTTTATCACTTATAATGCTACTTATGACGGAAAAACCAGTACCTCTATAAAATGTTTCATATTTAGAGTTTTCCAAATAAAAGAAAGAAAGCGACTCCATAAAGATTCTTTTGTAATTATTTTTGGCATCATTTTTTGATGTTGTCAACAAATTAAAATTAGCTATATCTTTAATAATACCTGAGATTTTAACTAAAGAATCATTTTCTAATAATAAATAAGTACCAATTAGTTTTTCATATTCAATTTCTTTATTTTGTTCATATTCAACTTTTTTTGTTTGATTTGCATCATAAAACAAATAACCACCACTTATAGCATTATCAATGTAATAAACAAAAGTATATACACTATCTTCATCTAATTCTTGATAATCCCCTATAAATTCTAATCCAAAATTTTTTATATCATTTGATGACTTTATAACACCATTCTTTATATAATTTAAATCTGGATATTTTTCCGTTATTAAAGAAAATAATGAATAATTAATGTTATTATCATGATAGATATCATATTCTTTTAAAGAAAAAAAATCTATATCTTTACTTGATTTTAAGTTTTTGACATCTAAATCAACTCTAGAATAATCAACAACAAATAACATAATGGATAATGATATAAAACATAAGAAAAGCACTAAAAAACTAAGAATAAAATCTATTTTATTAGTAAAAAGACTATCTAATGATAATTTTAGTTTCATATTGAAACTCAAATCACTAGTTCTTTTTTCTTTTAAAGAATCAATTTCTTCATTTTCTATTTCTTTTTCATCACTTACTACTTTACCACTTGATAATCTAATAATACGGTCTCCATAATTTTTTGCCAGTTCTTCATTATGAGTTACAATGACAACCAGTCTATTAAGGGATATTTTCTTTAAACACTCCATTACTTCAATTGCCATCTCATAATTAATTGATCCCGTTGGTTCATCAGCTAAAATAAACGATGAATCTTTTAATAACGCTCTAGCAATCGATACCCTTTTTCTTTCTCCCCCTGATAATTCAAAAGGATATCTATCTAAATAACCATTTAATCCAACTAAAGATAATACTTCATTAATCCGTTTATTATTGTTTTCTTTATTATCACTAAAACAAACCAAAGATAAATTATCTTTTACACTCATCGTATCAATTAAATTGTAATCTTGAAAAATAAAACCTACATAATTAGACCTATAATCATCTAAAGCTCCTTCCTTTTTATTAAGCACTTCCCCATCTATTAAAATATCCCCACTACTAGGAGTATCTAATCCACCTAATAAATTTAATAAAGTTGTTTTACCACTTCCCGATGGTCCTAAAACAAACACTAATCCCCTATTACTAAACTTAAGATTAACATCATCTAACGCAATCGCTTCTTTCCTACTGTTAGCTTTATATACCTTCCTTATATTCTTTAGTTCTATCATTAGTTTGTTTTCCTTTATGATTAGTTAATTTTATTATTTTACTTACTATGCTGCTTGCTTTTCTTCTTTGGAAAAAATTTCTTTAATTTTTAAATTTACATTTTCAAACAAGTCATCCGCATTACCAGTATTTATGATAACGTGAAATCTATTTTTATCTTCATATTTATCTAAATTTAGATTTTTTAAACATTCTTCTTTAGCCTCATCACAATACATTTTTTCATCATTAACAACGTCTTCTTCATATTTACAATATATTATTGTATTTCCTTTTAAATAATACTCTTTTAAAAAACAACAAATGTGGTTATCATTCTTTGTTAAACTATAACCTATAATAATCAAAATTTCTGATGATTCTAAAGCCTTTAAGAAGTTATTGTATTCTATTATTTGTTTTGGATGAATTATTGGCTTAATTGGTGATTGTGTCATAATAAATGGAAAATAATCAATTGGTTTAAGTTTCTTTTCATCTCGTATATCAAATACTTCATTTTCATTACTTCTTTCAAAAAGAGATAATTTGCCCGACAAATAAATTGATTTTTTGGGCTCATCTTGCTTATTATCGCATTTGCCATTATTATTCTCTTTTCTGTCAAAATATAACTCCATAAATGGTGTGTAATTTGTTGTTATAACCGAATGCAATTTCCAATTATCAAAATCTTTTGAAGAAAATATTTCATAATAATTTTTGTTTTCATTATTGTCATTATTATCATTTTTTTTATTATTTTCATAGTTCTTAAGAAACTTCTCATCATATATTTCAGTTATAATTGCTTTTAAATTAGAAAATACATTAAAATAGTAATCTTGTTTATCTTTATCTAATTCATATTTTTTTATTAATTCATCATCTTTCTCTATTATTTTATCAATTATTGAAAAAAAAGACGACCAATAATAATTAAATAACCGGCTATACCGAAAATTATCATTTTTATTTAATCCCATTAGCGTTGCAAAATCACGTTCCAAACATCCTGCAAATTCCAAATCGCTGTTCTTAAGTTCATTAATAAATTCATTCTGTATTTTACTATTATCGGTTACATTATCAACATGTTGTTTATCTTTGTTTGAATTTTCACTATTATCGGTTACAATATCGCTATATATTTCTTCTACCAATTTGTCAAATTTTTCTTTATCAGTCTTCTCTCCATCTTTTTCCATCTTATTTTTACTTATATCTTCTATTCTATCGTTTTTTAAAATTCGAATTAATAATTCTTTTACATATTCTTCTTTTATGTCTTTTACATTTTCTTCTATTATTTTTCTTTTTTGATTATAATATGCAACCAAATTATTTATGTCTTTTTTGTTTTTATTATCATCAAGTAAATAAATTGTTTTTAATGTTCTAAAAATCATATCTTTAAATACATTACTGTTTTTTTTAAAAAGAAAATCTTCTCTATACTTATCATACGCACCAACATTGTTTAATCCAGTGGTCATTTTATTGTTTCTAAAAAATAAACTTTTTATTATAAAATCACTACCATTAATCATTCCAAAACATGCTTCTGCCCCAGCACCAAAAAATAAACTTACACAATTATTTTTTTTATCATCACCCATATTTTCTAATTTACCTCTCAATTTCTAATAAATCTATAAATTTATTCTTTTTCCTTTTTCTTATTTTTTATTAGTTGCATTCTTCCATTTGTATAATTGTTTGTCCAATATTCACCTTCCAAATTATTAACATCTTTAATCATTAATTTTGCGGAACCTAGCTGATCCCTATTTTTTTCTCTAAACTCTTTTTTTGTTGAGGTTTTATAAACGTATACTAGATATTTTCTATCATGTTCTGTTTCTATCCGACCCAATATAGAGTAACTATTAGTCTCATCACTATCTAAATTTACTCTAACATTAAAAACATTTTGTCTAATAGATACTTTCGTTTCTTTGCGTAATTCTTTTTTTGTTTTTTTATCTTCATAAATAATGCTGCATTTCCATTCTCCGTATATACGTGGAATCCCCAAAAAATTAATTAACTTCCATAAACAATTACAATAACTTACAATTAAAAATTCAGAAATTGAAGCTACTGTAGATAATATTTTTAATAATGCCAATGAATCACTAGTGTAAGTTAAAACAGTAAAAATGGCAGTAACTATTATAACAATCCAAACACAAATTTTAAGCAACTTTTGTTCCATAACTAGACTCCAAGCTTTTTTTCATCAGCCTAATAAAACTTTTGTATTTTTGTATTTTATTATTGGGATTTTCAAATATTTTCAATAACTCATTTGTTTCGTAAAAATTTATAAATTCATGATTTTGTAAATAATACAATACATTATTAGTTATTTGTTTTATAGAAATCTCACCACTATTTGAACTAAAATAACTATTAGGAACGTTATATGTTAAACATTCTATCGCATAAGATGATATATAATCTTCATATTCCTTATATTCATCTAATAAATCATTTTTTATGTTTTTTAGCACTCTAACAATTTTTTTATAATAATATGAAGTTTCTTTATTCTTTTTAATACTATTTATTCTTGATTGTTCTGGATAATTTATAATTTCTCTGTTATCATTTGTTTTAATTAAAACACCATAAATGTAATTATTTGGATCGCAATATCTATCATTTTCATAGTTACGATATCTTAGTGAAGGAACAATGTCCATGTCTTTATTACTAGTTTGATGCCTTCAATAAAGATACATTTATTTTTATTCTTAACATTGTGTCCTAAATTCTTTATATGATTAAAAAAATCTTGCTTAAATTCCAATATATTAAACGTACTAGAAGTAAAACCATATGATGTTCTATTTCTACCATTTGGATATTGTGCTATAAATGTTGATTCACAAATCATTGCAATGTCAACATCACTATCTTTCTTTACACATGTACCATTACCATAAGATCCTTGAAGAAATACTGTAAATTCTAAATTATCTTTTCTTATATGATATCTGTAGTTTAAATCTTCTTCATCAATTTCATCAAAATTTTTCTTTGTCATTGAAAATCCATATTTTTTTAAAAGATTTTCAAAAATTCTAATGGTACGCTCACATTGCTCTTTTTCGGAATCACTTAAACCTTTTGAATATAAATTTATTCTTTCTTCAGTATAATACATAAAGCTATATCTCCTTAAATTAATTAATTTTTATCCCCTATAATTACCCTTTTTCCTATATAAACCACTATGGTCCATTAGTTTTAAAATTCATCTTCATTCTTCTCCTCACACTTATATATACCGCAAAGAATTGTTTTTTCTGACAAAAAATTAAAAAAAAGTCAAAAAAGGTTTAATTTTAAACTTTTTTTGACTTTTTTCATGTATGTTGTTATTTAATTTTTTCCTAGTTTTTATAAAAAACTAAAATATTATCATATATTACAATTCTTTTATTTTTTAACATTTGGTTATAAATTGAAGAACTACTTTCATAATTCGAATGAATACAAATTACATAATCACAAGTACTAACCTCTGTTTTTGAACCAGCACCAATATAATTTTCAATAGAGTAACAATTATCTTCACCTTTAGTTAAGCATATTTTGTAACAATCATTTTGAAATGCTGCCTTAGTTGAATATTCATTATAACTAAATAAGAATATATTATCTTTATAGTTACTACTTACCATTTTTTCATTAGAGGTAATGGTTGCATAACTAGCACTAGAAATATAATTAATGGTAGTATTTTCACTTATTGTAAGATTTAAAGTAGAATCATTATATAATTTATTGTTACAAATCCAGTATGGATTTGTATCACTTTCATTACTATTAAGTGATAGTACTGTACCTTCATATAAATAATCATGGTTAAAACCATCATTTAATTTTATGCCACTAGTATCTACTCGGTACCAATTACCATTAAAAGGTGTAGTAGTATTTTTACCTATTACTTTTTGGACATTTGTAGCATACTCTAAAAATGATTTATATAATGCTATTTGATCAGTTGTAGAGGATTCGTTGTTTATTCCTACTTGATAGTATTCTAAAATGCTGTATTTTTCTACTTTTGAATAGTAATCTTCATTATTAATATTAATATAGGCTCTTGCGTAAATGTTTTTGTCGATGTCTTTAACGGAATTACCTGTTACTCTAAATATTAGTTTTCCATCTAATATTTCTTTAGTATCATATTTTTCACTATAATTTTTTATAGTGTAATCATTAGTAACATTTCTCCAAACTAGTAGTTTTACATTATCAAGATTTTCATCACTAATGTTTTCATAGGATATAGCGTAAAGTAATTCAATGTTTTCTTTATAACTGATGTTATGAGCATCGATATTAAGAACTGGTGATGTTAATGAATCAGCTTTAATAATATAATTCTTTAACACTATGACTAGTGTTAAGGGAATTATTAAGATAATCATACAAATAACAAGGGATAATTTTTTCATTAGTGCCATCCCTCACTATCTTCATCATCATAGATGAATTTTTTTAAGTTTTCATTGTTAATGCCAGTATCAGTACTAGAGTCAGTAATAATATCACTACTTGTAAAATAGAATATTTCTATTGTTGCAGGTATATAAGTTTTTTTAGTTTTTTGTTTCATTTTCTTTCTCGTTTTTTTTGTTTTTAATTTTTATACTATTCCTTGTTCTATCATTGCGGTTGCAACTTTTTCGAAACCAGCGATGTTAGCTCCAAGTAAGTAGTTGTTTTCATATCCATATTTTTTAGCAGCATTATCAATATTATGGAATATTGTTATCATAATATTTTTTAGTTTTTGGTCTACTTCTTCTTTAGTCCAATATAAGCGTTGACTTGATTGTGCCATTTCTAAGGCACTTACAGCAACGCCACCAGCGTTAGCTGCTTTAGCAGGTAAGAATACGATTTTGCTTTTTTCGTATACTTTAATAGCTTCTAGGGTAGAAGGCATGTTAGCTCCTTCTGCAACGTATTTACAGCCGTTGTTGATTAGCAAGTTAGCTGATTCTTCATTTATTTCATTTTGAGTAGCACAAGGTAGAGCAATGTCACATTTAATACTCCAAATGTCTTTAGAAGAGTTAAAGTATTTTGCCGTTTTTACATAATCTAAGTATGTGCTAATTCTTTCTCTTTTGTTTTCCTTTATATCTTTGATGATGTCAATTTTTATACCATCTTCATCATAAATATAACCATTAGAGTCTGACATTGCAACAACTTTAGCACCAAGTGATAAGGCTTTTTCACATGCGTATATCGCAACATTACCAGATCCAGAAATTACTACAGTTTTACCAAAAAGGGAATCATTATATTTTTTCATAGCTTCTTCTAAAATATAGATAAGACCATATCCAGTAGCTTCTTTTCTAACTAAAGAACCACCATAGCTAAGTCCTCTACCCGTAAGAACGGAAGTATGTTTATTAGTTAATTTCTTATATTCACCAAATAGATAACCAATTTCTCTAGCACCAACACCGATGTCACCAGCTGGTACATCTGTATCTTCACCAATATGGCGATATAATTCTCTCATGAATGATTGGCAGAAGTTCATTATTTCTAAATCAGTTTTTCCTTTAGGGTCAAAATCAGATCCACCCTTGCCACCACCAATAGGTAGTCCTGTAAGAGAATTTTTTAGGATTTGTTCAAATGCTAAAAATTTTAAAATGGATAAATTTACGGATGGATGAAATCTTAATCCACCTTTATAAGGACCAATAGCACTATTAAATTCAATACGATAGCCTTTATTTACTCTAACTTTACCATTTTTATCAACCCATGGTACTCTAAACATAATAACACGTTCAGGTTCAACAAATCTTTCTAATAAACTTAAGTTTTCATACTCTGGTTTTTGATCAACTAATGGTTTAAGTGATGTTAAAATTTCGGTTGCAGCTTGATGAAATTCTTTTTCACCAGGATTATTTTCTTTTAATTCTTTTAATACTTTTTCAATGTAATTCATTTTTTAACTCCAATAAATTTGTTTTTTATTTTATATTATTAATTATCGTTTAATCCTTCTTTTCTTGAATTAAAAACTTGTTTCCAGTGATTTTCTCTTTCTAAAATTTTGTCATCAGAGTAGCTTTCATCAAAATCTTCTAATAAAGACCATTGAAAATATTTTTTGATATAATCTTCACCTTTTAGTTTTTTTACTCTTTCAAGTTCTTTATTACCACCTGTAAGATTATCAGCATAATTTTTCCATCTTTGATATAGCATACCATTTTCGCCAGAAGCTTTACCAATGTATATTCTACCTAGCCCGCTATATTCATTTTCTGGGGCTTTATCAACAATAGCATAAATCCCTTTTTTGTTATTTAAGCATCCTTCCCAACCACGATATAAGTAAATGGCTTTTTCCAAGTCATCATATGATAATATCACATTTTTATATCCAGGAAATTTATTACAAGAGTATTTATTTGTCTTAATTTCAGCTACTTCACATTCATTTAGATATTTTCTTAAATTAAAGTTGTATCTTCCCATCGTGTTGCCTTTAGAAACCTTAATTACTAATCTTCCTACATATTTTTGGAGGCGTTCTATTGGTGTATATTTAGCGGGAAGATTATCCTCTTTTTTTGGTATTTCCGTAATCTTACCACTACCAACAAATAAGTAATAATCTCCATAATATCCCATTCTATAAAAACATAGGCAATACTGACCAACTTTAAAATTAGTTTGTGTTCCGTAATATGGCCAAAAACCACTACTAAGATTAGTTTCATCCCTTAACCAAGAGTCTATGCACAACTGACCATTTTTACCTTCAGAAATACTTAAGCTAATTTTACAGTTATCTATTTCTTCATCAGTTAAATTAAAAATATCATTTAAATATATACAATTATCGTTTCCCATATTATTTTTCCCCTCTATTATTAATTTTCTTTTCTCCAAACCATTTTATTTACGACATTAACATATCCTTGAATGATTCTAACAACTTTCATAGATACTGTTTCATCAGTATAGTCTGGACATGGTTTACCAAGCACACCTTTTTGTTTCATGGTGATAGCCATATCAGTTGCTTGTAACAATTCTTTAGTTGAAATTCCTGCTAGAATGAAGTCCCCTGCTTCTAAGGCTTCAGGTCGTTCTGTTGATGTTCTAATACATACAGCAGCAATTGGATGACCGATTGATAAATAGAAACTTGATTCTTCTGGTAATGTACCTGAATCGGATACGATTGCTAGGGCATTCATTTGAAGATTGTTGTAATCATTAAATCCAAGTGGCTCATTAATTCTTACTCTCTTATCTAGTTTAAATCCACTTGCTTCTAATCTTTTTTTGCTGCGTGGATGGCATGAATATAAGATTGGCATATCATATTTTTCAGCAAGAGAATTTATAGCATTAAATAGTGATAAGAAATTTTTCTCGGTATCAATGTTTTCTTCTCTATGAGCTGATAATAATATATACTTGTTTGGAGTAAGATTTAATCTTTCTAAGATATTTGATTTTTCAATTTTACTTAAGTTCATATGTAATACTTCAGCCATTGGGGAACCTGTTACGTATGTTCTTTCTTTTGGCAATCCACATTCAATTAAATATCTTCTTGCATATTCTGAGTATGGCATGTTTACATCGGATATGATGTCAACAATTCTTCTATTAGTTTCTTCTGGTAAACATTCATCTTTACATCTATTACCAGCTTCCATATGGAATACTGGAATATGAAGTCTTTTAGCAGATATTGCTGATAAACATGAGTTAGTATCACCTAAGACTAAAAGAGCATCTGGTTTAATTTCTACCATTAGTTCATAACTTCTAGCAATTACATTACCACAAGTTTGACCTAAGTTTTCACCAACAACATTCATCCATACATCAGGTCCACCTAGTTCAAAATCTGACCAAAATACATCATTTAAGTTTTTATCATAATTTTGGCCAGTATGGGCAACAATTACATCAAAATATTCTCTTGCTCTTTTTATTACAGCTGCAAGTCTAATAATTTCTGGTCTTGTCCCTACAATAATTAATAATTTTATTTTTCCATTATTTTTAAATTGTGCCATTTATTAATCCCTCCAATAAAAATAATTTTACTAAAATACACCTAAGATTATATCATATTTTGTCAAATAAATCTATTGATTAAACTTAAAGTATATTAAGTAATTACTTAATTTTTTATAAGTTTTTTACCAAACAATTTTTACATTACAAGCTATGTTAATCAATAGATTTTTAATAAACATTTTGATATAATAATATTATAAAATAAATAAAAGAGGTGAATAAAATGAATATACTTGTTACTGGTGCCAAAGGAATGGTTGGCACGGCCTTATGCAATAACTTAAAAACATTACAAAATGGAACTAATAAAACAAGACCAAATATAAAAATTGATGAAATTTATGAATATGATTTAGGTGATGAAGATAGATTAGATGAATATTGTCAAAAATGCGACTTTATCTTTAATCTTGCTGGTATTAATCGCCCAACCAATCCTGAAGATTTCTATAAAGGAAACTTTGGATTTACAACTAAATTATTAGATAATTTAATTAAATATAACAACAAAGCTCCCATTATGTTGTCTTCTTCTATTCAAGCTAGCCTAATTGGTAGATATGGAACTTCTGATTATGGAAAAAGCAAATTAGAAGGTGAAAAATATTTAGAAGAATATGGAAAGAAATACAATGTACCTATTTATATTTATCGTTTTGTAAACCTAATGGGGCATTCGAAACCAAAATACAATAGTGCTGTTAGCACCTTCTGTTGGGCTATCGCTAACGATGAAGAATACATGGTATCTGATTATAACGCTACTGTTGAACTTCTTTATATCGACGATCTAGTTGAAGGTATGTTTGACCTACTTGAAGGTAGGGAACATCACTGTAATTACGATGGCTTAAAAGCCATCGAACAAAAAGATGGAAAATACTGTTACATTCCTCTTACATATACTGTTACTTTAGGTGAAATCATCAATCTTTTAAAAGAATTTAAAAGTCAACCTACAACTTTAATGATGCCAAAAATGCCTGAAGGAAGTTTTGTGAAAAAACTATATTCACTATATCTTACATACTTACCAACTAATAAATTTAAATATGAATTAAAAATGAATGTAGATAATAGAGGTAGCTTCACAGAACTAGTTCACACCATGGATTGTGGTCAAGTATCAATCAACATCTCTAAACCCGGCATAACCAAAGGAAATCACTGGCATAATTCTAAATGGGAATACTTTATTGTTGTATCTGGTCATGCCTTAATTCAAGAAAGAAATATCAACACAAATGAACTAATTGAATTTGAAGTAAGTGGTGAAAAAATTGAAGTAGTAACAATGATTCCAGGATGGACTCATAACATAATTAACTTATCTGATACCAAAGATTTAGTAACAGTAATGACTTGTAATGAAATATTCAATCCAAATCATCCTGATACATTCTTTGAACCAGTTGTTAAAAATGATAATAAATAATTATCTTACATAACTTAAGTTAAACCTGTTAGCTAAAAATAGCTAACAGGTTTTTATATACTATTTTTTCAATGCTTTTAAAAGTTAACACATAAAATCATTATTTAAATTGGATTATTTTAACCAAGTAAAAATTAATAACACTATTTTAATACAAAATATAATTAAGCTACTTTTTCCTCTTGATATTTGTTATCAACCACTTCCACATTTCCAACAAATTGACTTAAAAATTTTACAGCAAGTTTTCTATCCAATTGATCATGTATTTTTTGATTTTCATAGCTTCTTAAACAATTATAACAAGAAGGATCACAATCGCATTTTTCCATATTTTTTAAAGCTACTATAATTATTTTGTATAACATTTTCCCGTCAGGTGTTACTAGTCGTCTTGAATGACCTGCTCCACCTGGAACAGAATCGTAAATTATAATTGAATAGCTCGGCTTATTATTTACCAGTTTCAAAGATAAACAAGCTTTTATATCTTTTCTTTCTATATTTAATTCATTTGAAATGGCATATAAAATCGCATACATAGTAGAAATCATTGTTTTGTAATCAGATGTATCACAATCAAAACTAATTTTGGCCACATCTGTATTAAAAGTATGATGTAACGAATATCGAAATAGTTTTTGAGAATCACAATTATATTGACCAAATAAGCTTTCATGTTGTTTTGCTGTATCAATTTTATGTAATTTATTTTTCATAGATTTATTAGCTTCTTTATCATTAGGAATTGTTTCATCTTCTGCATAAGCAAAACCACATTTTCTGCATACATAAAAATTGTTCGATGATTTTACCATTAGCGAATCATTTGTTGTAGATTCCAGAATAATTTCAATATTATTAAATTTAAAAATATGCTTATCAATTGTTTTAGATTCAGTATTACCAATATAATAATCATCAGATCTATAATTTTTTTCTTGTTTTGAAAGTGGAACTTCCTTAGCAACTCTATCTGTTACAAATCCGTTTCTTGGTTCTATACTTTCATTAAATCTAAGTTTTGGTATTTTTTCATTGCAAGATGAACACCTTATTCCCTCACTTGGTACTGGTGTAATTGAATAATTTACAGCTTGACAATTTTTGTTACAACAAATTCCTATATAAGCAGTATGCCACTCTTGCTTATTGTTACCTATATTAGATTTTTTAATATATCTACTTGTATACATCTTCCCATCAGCTATCACTTCAGATGATGGGGCATATTCCGCTATCGCCATTTGTAAATCTCTACTTAATCTTAATTTATTCAAATTCTCGGCAGTTGTATTTTGTTCTAATTCTACAGTATCAACCGGAAATCCGTATCTTGGCAAAATATTTCCTCTTGCCAAAAAATCTATTAATTTATTATTTTTATAATTAGTAAGTTTTCTTACACATTTAGCAGCATTCTCTAAATCATTTTTTTTCTTAAACTCATTTATAATATTATCGAACATTTTTATATTATTTTCATATTCTCTAATAAGAATAGTAAACACTCCATTGCAACCACTAAATTCTTCTATCCATTCAAAGTTATTAATGCCTAATTTATTATGAAAATTTTCATCACCTGGGATTGATCTAACAAGCATGCTTTTTAACATTTCAGGTTTTGTATTTATCCATTCTATAAAACCTTTGTACCCTTGATCATTTATAAATTTTTCTGCATCATTATAATTATATTGTTCTGGATATTTTGCAAAATACATACTTAATGCAACAGCATAAATATGTCTTCTAGCAATTTTTTCATTGTTAATTTTAAATAGCGGAGGCAATATTATTCCACTTATCATTTTTTCTGGCTCCTTAAAAAATGATAAGTCATGCGACGATAATTTTGCATATGTTAAAGCATATGCAGCTGCGTTTACACTTCTTCCAGCACGTCCAGCCCTTTGTGCATAATTGGATGGAAGTGGTGGCACATCTCGTAAAAAGACAGTTTCTAAATCGCCTACATCTACACCCATCTCAAAAGTTGTTGAACAAGAGAGTGCATTAATTTCTTTTTTTATAAACTGTTCTTGATATTCGGCACTTTCTTTTTTACTTAACTGTGCTGTATGCTCTTTAATAAAAAGAGGTGCCATTCTTTTACTAAAATATAATTTAGCAAAATGATTATCCTTATTTAAGTCACGTGGATCTACTTGTTCAACTTTTTGATTACATCTTGTAACTATGCATAAACCGTTTATGTTAAATTGTGATATCTTTCCACATTTTGTACATCTATACCATTTTACCGAAGCATCTCCAGCAATTTTAATTTGAAAATTTTTTGCTGGTAAAACATAATTACCATCATGATTTTTATCAATAAGATGATAATCATTATCAAAATATGTTAAATATTCAAAATATTCTTCTAAAAACTTTGCAGCTTCAGTTTCATTTACATTAAGAAATTTCATTACATAATAAAGTCTATTTGTTTTATAAAAATGATTATTGTCTTTAATTTTATTCTTTGGATACCATTCAGAAATTGTACTTTTTTTATTATTATAATTTTGTGATTTTGTAACAAATCTTTGCGAAGGCGTATAGAAAATATAGTCTCTATCATTATCATCAATATCAGTATCATTATCAGTACAAATTGCGCCCATTTTTACTATTTCAAAAATCAACAAATCAAGTAAATTCTTTGCAGAATCAAAAGAAATTTTATATTTTTTTGCAACTTCATTAACAATTTCATTATTGTTACCCAAGTAATGAAATTGTAATACTCCTAAGGAAGTTAGTGAGGTTGTTGAATTAAAGCGCGCTAATTCATTCAACATTGCCACCCATGCATTTTTAGAACTGGCATTCGTCAAATTAGAAATATCATTATTTGATGATGCAAAACTTTTTTTATTTGCAAAATATGTCGCTAATTTTGTTACAAATTCGGAAATAGTACATTGTGATGAAAGAATTGTATTTTCTTGTTCTTTTATAATTTGGTAAATGCCTCTACGACGTAAGAATTCGTCATAACTTCGTTTTAAATAGCATGCAAATTTAGCAGCTTCTTGTCTACTATCAGAAAAGGCCAAAAATTGCCTACCTATTCTAGTTTCTTTTTTCTTATTGCTTAAAGTTGCTTTAACAAGAAAATTTTTAGAGTTTTTATCATTTTCTTCATCTACTTCAAACTTTGATTCAGGCAGTTCCTCATATAATGATGTCGCTAGTACAGATGTCGCAGCATCATTTCCTAAATATAGCCTTTTGTACGTTCCCCTATGACAATTACCACATCTAGCCCCTAAAGACAAATCCCTAGCTTTGACAACTTTTACATAATCATTTTTTCCACAGTCACATGGAAAATTTTTAATTTGTCCTTCTGACACAATTGCTCCACAATGTGGACATAAATAATAATGTTCTAGTTTACTATTTTCATCTTCATCATCATCAATTTCATCATTTTCTTCATCAGCTAAAAAATAATATGCCACTTTTTCATCAAGTTTATTAGCCTGTACTAAATGATTTGATTCTATTTTTCCAACAATAGCAAATTTGCCGCACTCATCGCAAAGAGCTATCTCAAAAACAGAGTACACCTGATTATTTATAAACTGAGTTTTTTGTCTAGTTAAAAAAAGTTTTTTTTCAGGACTTAATGTTAAAAAACATCCTTCCAAACTTCGAACAAAGAAATGATATCTAGCATCAACCAATGATTTTCCATTTTTTTGTGCCCTCGTACAAAGAGAAATAAATGCCGTGGTTGTAGTAAAATCTAAATTTAAAATGTTCGCTATATCATTAAAATCTGTTACCTTTTTTATGTTAGTTCTAAAAGTATTATAAAGACTAGATGAATATAAAAAATTATATATAAGTTCATTTTCATCCAATAATCTATCAAATTCAATACCATATTTTGTCAAAACTTGAGACACAATATTTCGCTCATCAGCCAATTCTCTAATTAAGTTTATAGGGTATGACTTAGTATCTTTTGTGCTTATAAATTGTTCCCTTTTTGCCCTTATTATATTTTCTTTTTTAAACTCAACGCCACAAAGATTAGTTGCAAATTCAATAATATCATCATCAAATGAATTATTGCTTCCGAGAGTAGCACTTGTAAGTATAAACTGAGGTTCCCTTTTGTATGAAATTCTTGCTCTAAGTCTTCTTAAAAG
Source organism: uncultured Bacilli bacterium (assembly GCA_934098295.1). Classification (GTDB taxonomy): domain Bacteria; phylum Bacillota_I; class Bacilli_A; order ML615J-28; family CAG-313; genus UBA1737. The sequence continues at coordinate 120,611 of CAKONV010000001.1, forward strand.
AATTGCAGTTTCAATACCAGTAGCACCTGAATATACATGGGCTTCATCAAGAACTACAAATCTGAAATCAGATTGGCTGAACAAAGAATCATCTTTGGGTCTAAAAAGTAGGTGTTCCAACATAGCATAATTAGTAAACAAAATATTAGGAGGATTTTTTTTCATTTCTTCTCTTGATAATAATTCATTTTTTAATCTATGTCGAAGTTCAGGTATTGGATCATTAGAAAACATTGCTTCATAAACTGAAATAGCATCTTCTTCACTATTTTCCGTTCCACCATTGTAGACACCAAATGTAATATTGGGATAGTACATAAGTATCTTTCTAATGTTTTTCATTTGGTCGTTTGCAAGTGCATTCATTGGATATATGAACAAAGCTCTAACACCCGGACCTAACGTTCCCATTTCTTCTTCTTGTAATAATTCATTTAAAACTGGTATTAAAAAACAATTTGTTTTTCCACTACCAGTACCTGTTGAAATAACCGCGTTATTTCCTTTAACGATAGTCCTTATTGCTTGTTCTTGGTGAATATAAAGAGGTCTATCAATTGGCAAACACCTTTTATACAATTTACCATTTGGCTTTTTTGCTTCTAAATCACGATACAATTTAGAGAGAACACCTTCATCTATTAATTTATTAATTGTCAATCCACTTTCAAAAACGTCATTTGTTTCTAACCATGGACCATTCGAGATAATATCGTTAAGTTCAGTTATAAATTGTTTTCTTAGACCACTATCAGCAAACGAAAAGGTAGTTAATATATAACTTATAAATTCTTCTTTAATATTCTTTGATGCAATTATAGGATCAAACATTTTCTTTCACCTCAAACACAAAATAATTAATTCCTTTAGTTTTTTTACCAAACTCATTTTGGCAAACGGTAATTTTATCATAACAATTGAGATTAAACTCACTATCGTATTCAAATTCAGTATCTAATAAATCTAACCCACATCCCAAATAGCATGAATTTTCATCTTTTAATTCAATACGAATAGGGTTTATCTGTATAAAATCATTTTTTTCGTTTTTCATTTTGTTTAAATAAATTTTCTTACCATATTTATCAATTATATATAAATTGCCACAATAATAATCGTAATAGTCTTTTGCTCCAAGATAATTAATGTTTTCTATATATATAGTTCGACATGATTTTAAATCATTCATATCAAATAACATAACTTTTGAAATAAGTAATGTCTTATTTTTAAATTTTAACTTTTTTTCATCACCAAGCACAAATTCTTTAGAATAAAGCTCACGTTCCTTGTTGATAAAATCATTTTGTAACAATGTGATTTTATATTTATAGTGTCCATCCTCAATGTTGGAAACATCGATTGTTTCATTCTTTGTAGTTAATTTTTTTGAAAAGACAATGCCTTTTTTACTTATAATATCTAGTCTAAATCTTGAATTATTATCACCAATGTAATTTTTAGGAATCCAAAAAATTTTTTCACTATTTGATAAGATATAAAGTGGTTCTGCAATAAATTCTTCTCTATAATAGATATCGATAAGTCCATAAAGTTTTTCATTTATTTTTACAAATAATGGAAAAAAGTCATTAGTTACATCTATGTGCTCAGCTAAATAGTAAATTGCTTCACCAATTTTATATTCAAGTTTTTTTTCACTTGGTTTCACTATATCATTATTTGTAAGAGCAACAACGCAATTCATTGTTTTTGGAATTTCTAATGTTAATATTGATGAATTTCCTAAATTTTTATACCATAGTCCTGTTTCAACGAATTGAATATTCCAATTTCCATTATCTATTTTCCATCTCAAGACCGGCGGAAATAATATTATTTCACCATTTTCAAAAGCAATTGATATTTCATTATCATTCGTTAAAAATTGTCGTTGAAAATTATATTTTTCAGTTTTAAATGATACAGTTCCAATTTCATTTATTCCATAGTACAATTCTTTATCAAATATGACATTTATATTATTAAACTTTATTATATTTATACAAGAAATAATTTTATTTTTTTTATACTCAAATATAGTAATATGTTTATGTTCACCAACTTTTAGAACTGAAGAAATGTTATATCTACGTTTATCATTTATTTTTTCATAAGCAAAAATGTTTAATTTAAAAGAACAATCCTCATATCTAACGCCATACTCATTATCATCAATGCTATCATTAACATCAATATATAAATCTCCATCTATCACCTTATATTCTTCATTTTCTAATCTATAAATAACATCGCTTTTTTCTTTAGCAAAAAAATAAATATCATGATTCATTTTTTCAAGAACAAAAAATACTGTTCTATTTTTGCTTTGTAATATCTCTCCATCGTACGATTCTAAACTATATGTATAATCTCCATTTTGATAAGTTTCTTGTGGATATTGTAACATTGAACCTATATCATTAGTGTATAAAAAATACATTCCTGGCAAGCATTCTTGAGAAATAATTTCTTTTGAATCTTTAAAAAGGATAAATTCACGATATAAAGAATCTCCAGAATTATAAATTATATTACCACGATGAGTTATTTCTATAGAAATATTAATTTTTCCATAAAGCGGTAATTCAGTCAAAATATATTCTACTGATTCAGTTGCCATTAAAATACCCGAACCTTTAATTTTAAGTTCTATACATTCATAGATTTGTTCATTTATTGTAATTTCAATGTATGGGTTGTAATCAAAATTATTTTTCAACCTTATAGATGGAATGACTAGCTTAGGGATAGAATCTTCTAAAATATATTTCGCTTTAATTTGTGAATAATCAGTTATAATTCTACTTTTATTAACATGCAATCTTATTTTTTCTAATCCAAAACTAATTTCTTTTTGTTTCCACCAATTATTAATTAATTTTTTCAAATAAGTGTCTAATTTAATAGGTTCATTATTAAATAAAGAATTTATGCAACATATTGTTTCATCAAGTAATCTAGTCATTAATTCTGGTTCATCAATAGCTAATCCCCTAATACCAATTCTAAATGAATATATTTTGCTACCAATTTCAAAATCTTCTTCATTATTAACATAACATGTAAATTTATTATGTAAAGTTTGTGTAATTAATTCAAATACAGAATCATTCCTAATATATTGTTGCTCTAGATCATTGCAATAAATTTCCCAACACATATCAAAAAACGAATTAATGGAACTAAGCGGTGTAAAAGAGTGACTACATAATGTAGCATAGTATTTCTTTTGATATGACTTAAGCATAAAAATTCTATTTGCTTTCGAAAGACTATAAATAATTTTTGTTATTTGCTTATAAACTTTTCCAGTATTTTTAGTACTTATATTCCCTAATAATCTTTTGTAAAAATGATCAAATAAAGCATTTTCTTCATCTACATTCCATTCTTTAGCAAGATTAACTAATGCTACAAATACCAAACTATAATCTACATTAGAAATCTCACCGCCATATTCATTTAATACTCTTTTCAAGATGGATTCAGTTTCATCATAAATTTCTTGAAGTTCCTCATCAGTAAAAATATAATTACCTACAAAATCTCCATCTATTGCTTTTGATATTTTATCCCTCAACTTTATATTCACAATTATTCTCCTTCCTCAATCAACTAAATCATAAAATTGTTAGCGTTTTCTTGTATTATATCATATTTTCAAAAAAAATGTTATTTTATGTAATATTTTTTTAAAAAATATGATTAAAAGTCCAATTTATCATAATACTTCAATAAATAACTTAAAAGTCCAGTATCTTACTTTGAACTGGACCTTTATTTGGTTTTAGTTTAGTTAAACATTCGAAAAAACATTTTTATTAATAATTCAAAAATTAAAAAGCAATTTTATGTTATTATTTATTTTCTTCAGCTAATCTTTCTTTAATATAAGATAGTTTATACATTGCCTCTTTAATTTCTGGTATTGAAAGTTGTCTAGTGTTATTTGAATTAAACTCTGAAAGTGTATTTCTTTCTTTATTTCCATCTTTAAAATATTTATCATAATTTAAACCACGATTATCGGCTGGAACTCTATAGAAATTACCCAAATCGACAGCATGAGCACATTCTTCATTTGTAAGAAGTGTTTCATACATTTTTTCGCCATGTCTAATTCCAATAATTTTAATATCTTCTTTTTTGCCGCCAAACATTTCACATACTGCTTCAGCTTGCATACCAATTGTACAAGCGGGAGCTTTTTGAACTAAGATATCACCATTTTCACCATGTTCAAAAGCGAATAATACCAAATCAACAGCTTCTTCTAATGACATTATAAATCTTGTCATTTTTGGTTCTGTTAATGTTACAGGATTTCCTGATCTAATTTGGTCAATCCAAAGTGGAATAACTGAACCCCTTGAACACATAACATTTCCATATCTAGTACAACATATTTTAGTTTTACCACTGTTACGACTTTTTGCAACAGCAACTTTCTCTTCAATGGCTTTAGTAATGCCCATTGCATTAATTGGATATGCTGCTTTATCTGTTGACAAACAGATAACAGCTTCAAGACCTGCATCAATTGCTGCTGTTAAACTATTATCGGTTCCAATAACGTTTGTTCTAACAGCTTCCATTGGGAAGAATTCACATGATGGTACTTGTTTTAATGCTGCTGCATGAAAACAAAGGTCTGCACCCTTCATAACTTCTCTAACAGAATCAATATTTCTAACATCACCTATATAAAATTTTACTTTTTGAAAATCATTAGGGTATGTTACTTGAAGTTCATGACGTAAGTCATCTTGCTTTTTCTCATCCCTTGAAAATATACGGATTTCTTTAATATCCGTGGTTATAAATCTTTTTAATACTGTAGAACCAAAAGAACCTGTTCCACCAGTAATAACTAATACTTTATTTGTTAGCGTACTCATATAAAATCTTGTATAATATAATTTATAATTTTATATTAAATCCTTTCTTTAATTTTTAAACATAATAGATTATGTTATACTATTCTTTTAATAACTATTTTGTTATAGATTTTTTAATTTAATATTTTAATATCAGAAAACATCATAAAATCCACTATTATAGATTCTAAAAATTTTTAGATAAAACAATAATATGATTTATTTATTTTTCTTAATTAAATTGATTTTTTTTAATATCGAATATAAAAGTTCTTTTTCATATAAATTTGCACCAAACAATAACATTGTAACACCATATACTATTAACATTATAAATACTTTTAAACACAACCATAGCCAACCTGTAGGTAAAAATTGTTTTAATACAAAACCAATTAATGTTGATATTATTAAGCAAGGAATAATTCCTCTAAAAATTCCCAAATAATAATTTTTTAAACTAATCCTAAGTTTTCTTTTAAATATTATATTCATAACCACAATATCACCAAGAAATAAAGAAATAAAAGTTCCTATTGTTGCGCCTATTAATGGATTCCACATTATTAATAAAATTGTAAGAATAATATTTAAAAGCACAATAATGATTTTTAATATAGATTGTTCTTTATGTTTATTCATTGCCCACAAAATTTGTGTTCCTATGGATTCTGTAAGAATGAATAAATATGCAAACATCAAAATAATCGTAACAATATACGCCTGTGAATTTTCATTACCGGCCCATAATATTACAAACTCTTGTCCATTAACAGCAAAAGCACAGAAAATGATAGATAAAATTATAAAAATAATTCTACCTATTCTTATCATTTCTCTTTCAAAATCACTTGCTGTAGCACCACTTTCAGTCATCTTTACAACTCCAGGCATAAGAACACCTGTAAAGGCAGACCCTATAGTTTGATAATACTGAACTATTTGAGAACCGACACCATATACTGCTAAAATAATTGACGACGACGTAACCAAAGCACCTATTAAAATTTGATCAACTGTAGAATTTAGTTGTGTTGCTATCATTTGTAACAAAATCAAAGATGAGTATACAATAATTTCTTTAATAAATGAAAAATTAATTCCTTTAAACAAAGGTTTTAGCTTAATAACTTTAGTAACATAAATAACAAAAAAAGTACGACATATAAAAGTCATTAATAAGTTTATTATCACTATTCCAATACTTCCCCAACCAACTATTAAAACTATAAATGTAAAAACTACTCTTAAAATTATTTGAATAATCGAAGCAAGTCTTGATACCAAAAATTTTTCATATGCAATTAAAACATTATTATATGTCGTAGTTCCAAGAGTTACTGCAGAATTAATCATTGTTATTCCAAGAAGAGTTTGTCCCAACTTAATTTCATCATTAGTTAGTCCCTTAGAAAACACTAATGGAAATAATATAACTAATATAACACCAGCAATAATAGCGATAAATGCAATAATTATATAGAATATATTTGCCACAGCTAAAAATTGTTGTTCTTTTTTTTCGTTATTATCAGCTTTATATTTTGCAATATAACGTATTACAGCATTACCAATTCCCAAATCTAGTAAAAGCAAATAAGCATTAATAGAAACGACTAACTTATAAACCCCATATTCTGCTTGCCCCAATGTCTTAATAATAAACGGAGTTAATAATAATGTCGATAAAACTTCGAATATCATCAAAACGTATGATAGTAAAACGCCTAATTTTCTACTCATATAAATATTCCTTTTTCTATTTTTATTTTATTTTTTATAACACCCTTATATTATAAATTTCAGTAGTTATTTTATCCTGTCAGTTTGCATCAATTCACTGTATCATAATCATAAATTATCTGCTACACAATATTATTTTTTACTAATTGAAAATATAATATTTATGATTATTGTAGACTTAAATCAATGCACTTATAAAATATTCTTCATTTGTTCAATAAATTTTTCATCTAATTGTCTAATTTTTTTTAAAATTTCTGACCTATCATAAATCTTAGCATCAATTATCACAGCTGCAATTAGTTCTGGTTTATGTTCATAATAGAAATTTACATAATCATTTATTGCTGATTTATTTACCGCTTTTATGTTTATTGTGACAACGTTCAATCCATTACACATATATGATAATATTTTTGATGGAAATGATGTGTCATTATACACTCCATCAGGAATTTGTGTGCTAAGTCCTATTTGACATTTTTGAAGATACTCATTATATTCATCTCCAGATTTATATCCATCATAGCCTACTATTTTATAACCTTTTTCTTTATTAATATTGTTTATCATATTATTAATTGTGCTAATTTCATTGTCACTACCTCTTCCAAGTATGTGAACAAAATACGATTGGTTTAAATACTTTGCAGCATTAATTGCAGCAAGGCATCCCCCTTTTCTCGAATCAAATGTTCCAGAATAAACACAATGAATTTTATTATCATTCCATTTTTTATCAAATTTTTTTTCTACTTTATATCTACCATAACAAACTGCATACTTTTTATTATTTATATTTACTAAATCATTCAATAATTCTGTTGCAAATAAATATTTATCTGCTATTGACAATTTTTTTAATTCTTTTTTTCTTAGCTTTTGGTTATTTAATACATCAGAATAAATCTCTTCAACTTCAATAATAAAATTATCAGTATATTTTTTAAAAGTTGAATATAATTTCATTATCGCTAATGAATGATATACAATAATTGTATCATCTTTTTTGATATTTTTTCTTATATATTTTTTCATTTGAAATTTAATAAGAAATCTATTTATAAATCTTAAAATCTTTGATGTTGCTTTTAAAGAAAAAAACAATTGTACAAATTGATTTTCATTAATTTTATATCTTTTTTTACAACAACTTCTATTGTTCTTACTAGCAGAGCATGATATAAACTCAACATCAGTATTTAATTTATTAATACTATCAGCAATATATCTCATTTTATTAGTTGCAGATAACACATAGTTTCTATCTTCTTCAATATTAAATTCAGTATCAAAAAAACCAATATAATATACTTTAGGCATAAACTTCTCCAATTTTCTATATTTTATAGTTATTTTACTTATTCCAAAAAAAGCTATAATCAGCGACATTTAAATAATTACTCATCATATTTTTTATAAAAGTATAAGAAAAAATAATTATAACAATAGGATAAGCTACATATTTAATTTTTTTATCACTTTGTTCTTCAATAAGATTAGGTATTAAAATTGTAATATATATTGAATAATACATACCAGCACGCATTGCTACGTTACTAACACTAGAAAAAATTTGAAGAAATGTCGCAATGACCATTAAATTTCTTATACTACTTGTTTTACTATATTTTTTAGAATCAAATATATATGATAATAAAACTATTCCTGCAAATACTATTAAAGTCATATATGCATTTGTTTCTTCAATGTTTATTTCTTCACCTTTATACAATTTTGACAAAAAAACAAATATTTGATTTCTAAATAATAAACATATTACAAAAGCAAATATAATAAAAAATAAGTATTTTGAGTCTAGTTTGGCATAATACATTGGATATGCAAGTAAAAATACTAAAGCACTTAAATGAAATGTTGAGGCTAATAAAACTACTAAGCAAAATTTTATAATTTTTTTCTCCTTAATATATTTTAACGAAAAGCATGTCATTCCAAGTGCCAACGATTGCCTTAGACCAGAAAAAGTAAATATATAAAATACAAATAATATAAATATTAAAATTGAAACTAACGGGCTTTTCGAATTTCTATATATCATTAGATAAATAGGAGTTATAGATAAGAAAGAAACAATAGTTAAATAAATCTGTTTATTAACTCTTAATTTACTAAATATTCCTGAAAATATGATATATCCTCTTTCAAAGTTCTTAAATTCATCCGAAAAAATGTTAATTTTTCTTACTTTTTCATACGCTGGCAAATATGCAGTTAAATCTATACCAACAGTATCAGCTCTTAAACCTTGAATTAAAACAATACCCAAAATTGAACCAATAATAAATAATTTATGATTATTTTTTTTAAGTATGAGATTTTCTATTACATATAAAATCACGACATATACTATATACAAGACATGAATATACATTTTGTCACCCTCTCTAATTTTATATTAAATCAATTTTATTTTTTATCATATGTTAATTTGTATTGGTAATACATATTATTTTTATTGTATTTGGTTATTGAATTTTCAGAGATAGTTAACTTATTTTTGCCTTTATTAAAATTATCATTTATTAATTTATAAAGATTATAAACATCGCCATATTCAACAAAATCGCTATATTCATTTATAGCTATAAGTTCTGGAGCACCAGCTTTAAAACCAACTATAGGTGTGCCACAACATAAACTTTCCGCAACAATCATTGAAAATGTTTCCCTTTTACTTGTTAAAACTGTAACATCTGACATAGAATATAGTCTTGCTAAGTATTTTTGATCAGTGATTTTCCCCAATAAAATTACATTTTTAGGTACGATTAGATTACTTGGATGTGGTCCTGCTACAACAAAAATAACATCATCGTTATTTAAAAACATTTCTGCTAATTTCAATACATAATAACCACCTTTAATGTTTTTGTCATCATTATCAAAAGATGGCGTTGCGTGAAAAATCACTTTTTTATTTTCTATATTCAATTTCTTTTTTATGGATTCAGCATCTTGGTAATAATGAAAAATATCAGTATCTAATCCATTTAATATTACTTCATGATGTTTATCTTTTAAAAGTGGTGACATTTTTGCCCTTCCCATAAGCCAAGGCGACACACTAACTATCGTTAAATTTTTGTCAAAATTTTTAAAAGCATTATTCATTTTTTTCCATGACAATTTTGTGTTATCTAGAAAATATGAACCAGTTTTTTCTTTTAATTTAGGACATCTTCCACATCCACTTAACCATTTGTCACATTCTAAAGCATGGCCACAATTTCCAGTATACATAAATTCTGCATGTAGTGTTAATACAGTCTTAATATTATTCTTTTTTAAAAAATTTAATAATCTATAAATGTTTACAAAATACCCATTAATACATTGTAAATGAACTACATCTGGGCTTTCATTTCTAATTATTGAAATTATTTTATTTGTGTTAAAAAAACAAAATCCATACATTAAACCTGTTATATTACAAATAAAATGATTAAACTTTGAATATAATTCATTTCCAACTTTATATATTCCTTTTTGTTTAATTTTTTTACCTCTGCCATATATAACAATAGATTCATAATTATCATTAAGAAGGCTTTCATGAATACATTCCGTAATTTTTCCTGTACTACCTGTTCCATATAAATTATTAATTTGAAGAATTTTCATTTTTTTCACCTTCTTTACTTGTCATATCTTGTAAAATTTTATAAATAAATTTACTGTTTTTTTGGGAATCATGATATTTTTTTGCTGTATTTAATCCATTTAAAGAATAATGATTTCTTAAATCATAATTATTAAAAAAATCTTTTAAGCTATCAACCAATTTTGTTTTATCAACACATACATAGGCACATTCATTTCTAATTAAGTGATTAATAGATGAAACCACTGATGGTCCATATGCAAACAATGGTATACCACTAGCTAATGAATCCGAAATTTTTGTAGATACAGAATATTTTACTCTATCAATACTTTCCGTATCAAAAGCTTCCACATGAAGTAATATTTCCGATTTGAAAAAAGTTTCTTTAAATTTTGGGCCATATAAGTAATCATGTATTACGATACTTGAACATGATTTTAATTTTTTTAAAATGTTCTCATCTTTTTCACTAATATACAAATGAAGTTCATATTTCGTTTTTAATGTTTTGTTAATTTCATCCAATGCTAATCCTATATCAAAAATTGATAAATATCTATTGCATCTAATATTTCCAAAATAATTAATTTTTTTTGCATTTTTATAATTATGAATCTCATTTGATATGCAATAATTTGTTCCCGTCATTATAGTGTAACTTTTTATATCAAATTCTTTTTCATAGGAATTACTAATTTCTTGGCTTATTCCTATGAAAAATTTAGACATTTTCAAGGTTTTTTCTATTTCACGTTTTAATAAATTATGATAAACAATGGATGCAAAAGTCTTTCCGCTATTCATAAAATAATAGTCATCGCATATATAAGTAACTATTGGTAAATCATATTTTTTTGAAATTTTAATTGCAATTTCATATATAAACTTTTGATTACCAGGAGCTAAAAATATTAAATTTGGTTTTTCAATATTGATCCAATTTTTAAGCTTTTTTACGTACCAATTAGAAAATTTCCACATTAAATCTCTAAATATACATCTAACTGCTTTTTTATTTTTTGGATTTCTGTATAATTTTTCATTTTTTTCATTTTCAAATAATTTCGATGTTGAATCATAAGTGACTATTTTTCCAATATTCCTACGTTTAACATATGACTTTAATATTTCTTCATCAGTCATTCTAAAATATGATGAACATGCATCAAGATTTGGAATTGTCGGATATATATAAAAATTACATAATTCGTTTTTATCAAAAAAAGAAAAAAGTGACAAAAAAGTTTTTCCCATGTTCGTCATATTTGAAATAGGTAAGTGACTAATTATTAATACTTTCATTTTAATTTTTACTTTCTTGCAAATTTTTTAAATATGTATCCTCTAAGTTTGTTTGGTAAACAAACTTGAAGTATGAATCTTTTAATAACGTTTGAACAATACGTAAATATGTTAATTATTTTATTTTTAAGCATAAACTTTTGCAATTTTTTTTCGCTTTTAAAATACTTAATGCCACCACGCCTATTGTACATTTCTTTTCCAACTCTTACAAAGACTAACGATTCAGGGACATTAGCAAATTTATAATTATTCATAGCTAGTCTTAGCCAAAGATAATAATCTTCTTCACAGTACCAATCAATATAACCACCAACTTCTTCAATTGCTGTTTTTTTAAAAATAACAGTAACTTGATTCATCGGACATCTTTTTTTCATATACTTTTTTATTTCAAAATCATTTGTAGGTACTTCTCTTATTCCAACTGTATTACTAATACTTTCGATAAATTCTGTTATGTTTGATCCTACAATTGTTAAAGAATTATCATTTTTGAACATTTCTAATTCCTTTTCAAATCTATCATTAACAGAGATATCATCTGCATCCATAAGTGCAACATACTCGTATTTGCAATTTTCAAGTCCTATTCTTCTAGCATTACCATGACCTTGATTTTCTTTTAATCTAATTACATGAAATAAATTATTATTTTCATAAACATTTATTATTTCATTAAGTTCGCTAGGAACAGGGCCATCAACTACTAATACAATTTCTTTAGGTTTAACTGTTTGATTGATAATGCTATTTACAGCATCTTTAAACCAAACAGGATTGTCTTTTCCATAAACACACATCGAAACACTAAAATCAATCATATAAATACACTCCTAAATATCATTAACACAATTTTCATAATATTCTTTGGTTATTTTTTTATTTTTCAACAACCAATCGCCGTAATCTATATCGCTAACAGTTCCATCCCTATTTATATCACTTCTTTTAAATACTTTAAGAATAGTTTTTAATATTATCTTAATATCTAAAAACAAATTATAATTACTTACATAATTTAAATCAAAATTAAATTTTTCTTCCCAGGTAATGTTATTTCTTCCATTTACTTGGGCAAGTCCTGTAAGACCAGGTCTAATATCTTGTCTATGCATTACGTTATCACTAAAAAAAGCCATATCTTTAATTAATTGTGGTCTTGGGCCAACAATCGACATATCACCGATAAAAATATTAAATAACTCTGGTAATTCATCTAATGATGTTGAACGCAAAAATTTTCCAAATTTTGTTAAGCGCTTATCATCTGGTAATAAATTACCATTTTTATCTTTTTCATTAGTCATAGAACGATATTTTATTAATTTAAATATTTTACACTTCCCGTTTTTATTTTTTTTACCAGGTCTATATTGACAAAAAAATGGATTTCCCTTCATAGCAATAGCATTAATGGGTGTAAATATTAAAAAGAACGGTGATAATATAATTATAGCTATCAGTGATAATACGATATCATAGATTCTTTTAAATACTTTTCTATATAAAAGAATTGATAAAGTCAAAAATATTATTATTGCTAAAGAAACAATTAGTAATATATAATACCATTTCATTACTTAAAACATTCCTTTATAATTTCAATAATCTTATCTTGTTCTTCTGGTGTCATTTTATTATCAGATGGTAAACATAAACCACGATTAAAGATGTCCTCATTTACGACATCTATATCACCAGCAATATATGCATTAGTTCTAGCTCTACCACTTCCACTAACTGTTATAAAAGGATTCATTCTATATATTGGTTGTAAATGCATTGGTTTCCAAATCGGTCTGCCTTCTGCATTGTAAGAAGCAAGAGTTTCAAGTATTTCTGTAGGACAACTTTTACCAGATTCATGAACATAACAAGCTTGAGTATCACTTCTAACTTGTTTACACATTGCCTCTTTATTTATAAGTAAGCACGAAAGCCAAAAATTAGGTTCACTAATGTCTTCTAGATATGGATTCATTGTTACTGGTAAATCTTTTAATCCTTCCTTATAACGCATATATATTGCTTTTTTTTGAGAAATATGCTCATGTAAATGAGGCAATTGACCCCTTATAACGCCAGCTACAACGTTGCTCATTCTATAATTGTATCCTATTTCCTCATGTTGATACCATGGAGCATTTTCTCTTGCTTGAGTAGATAATTTTCTAGCATGGTTGGCTTGTTCAAGTGAATTTGTTAATAACATTCCACCACAAGATCCTGTTATTATTTTATTACCATTAAATGAAATAATGTTCAAATCTCCAAATGAACCAGTTTCAATGCCCTTATATGTTGCACCAAAACTTTCAGCTGCATCTTCTATTAATATTGCATTATGTTTTACACATATCTCTTTAATTTCATCCATTTTACCAGGAGTTCCATACAAATTTGCAACAACAACATGTTTAACATTAGGGTACATTTCAAAAGCTTTTTCCAAAGCCTTTGGATCTATATTCCAAGTATCTCTTTCGGAATCAATAAAAATAGGAATTCCGCCTTGATATACAACAGGATTTACTGTTGCATCAAATGTCATATCAGAACAAAAAACATAATCTCCTTTTTTAATGCCAGCTAAAATCATACATAAATGAAGTGCACTAGTTCCTGAAGATAAACCGACTGCATACTTAACACCGATTTTTTCTGCTACTATTCTTTCTACTTCATCAATATTTTTTCCAACTGTAGACATCCAGTTTGTTTGATATGCCTCAGTCATATATTTCAATTCATCGCCATGCATAGTTGGTGATGATAAATAAACTTTTTTTTCAAATGGTTTCATAATTTAATCTCCTCCAAACTAAATAATATTTTCAATTTTTTTTGTTTCATCAAAATTTTTTAAGTAAATTTTATAACTATTTTTAGTATCCCATATTGATGCATGCTGTAATCTCTTTATAGTATCAATTGGTGGAATCTTCATATAGTCTCCAAATCTTTGTTTCATGAATTCTTCTAAACCAATTGGACAATTCAATTCAACCTTTTCAAATGGTAATCGCTTTGTTTCCGAAAACCACTTAGCCAAATATGTGCCTTTCTTAAATTTTGCTCTTCCTAAATAATTGCAACAATACTTAGTCTTTTTATTATCATATTTATAAACCTGTTTAAATGCATATTTCATTAAAAAACGTTTAGGAAATATTCTCATAAACTTTAAAATAACTCTAATAGGAAAAGAATACCTATCAAAAACGCCTCTATTGCTTGCTCCTTTAACGACCAAATATTTAGACCAAATGTATTGATGATATCTAGCAAAAATATTATTTGGTGCATTATGAAGCATAAATATGTCAATATAAATTCCATGATTAATATCATATTCTTTAAGTGAATCTTCTATATAAGCAGTATCATTCATTCTAATTTTTGCAATACTACACATATCATCGCATTTTCCAAATTCTTGAATTGAGAATTTGCTTTTATCTCCATTTTTCTCAAATGCCATTTTAAATTTTTTATAATTATCTGGAGTCATAAAAAAATCCAAATCATCATCCCAAGGTATAAAACCCTTATGTCTAATTGCTCCTAAAGCTGATCCACCCATCAAGCAATATTGTATATTATTTTGAGTACATATATTATCAGCGTAAACTGCAATTTCCAATATTTTATCCTGTAATTTTAAAAATCCCCAAGTATCTTCTAAATTATCTCTCATAAATTTATACATATTACATAGACCTTCTAATAATTTTTCTTATCCATAATGGAAGTGAATAATACAATAATTTCAAAAATTTACGATTATCTCTAAAATATTTTTTTGCCGTAATTTGATAGCCTTCTAATAACATTGATTTTTTTATATCATAATAATTTATCGGTTTTACAGCAGGGTTATTTAAACATTCATTATTTTGTCTTCCAATTTCAACAGAATATTCTTTAGCTTTTAAATTTAAAGCATTAAACAATCGTAATCCTTTTTTAGTATTTACTATAACCATTGAAACGCCCTTATTACTATCTAAGTTCTTATCATATTTTTCGATTCCCCAAAAATCTCCAAGTGTTATATCTGAGTATCTTTCTATCTTAGCATATTTACATGAATAGCAACTCTCCCTAAAAATCGAATGATTTTCATATGCCATAAAATATGTGGAATTTAGATAAATATCATGATATTCTTTAATTTTAATACCATCATTATATGTATAAGTAAATCCATATGGATGATGATATTTATTATTTTTATCTCTAAAGGAAAATTTTGAAATGTTAATTTTTTTACTAGTTTGTAAATTTAAAATATATTCATCAAAGATTTTTTGTGATGGTACTCCGTGACAAATAATGTCAATACAAAACAAATTTTCATAATCCTTATTTAAATAGTTTCTAAGTGCCGACACTTGACATGGTGTACCTGTAAAAACAACCTTTTTATTGTCATCCAATAATTTTTTTATACTTGAATATATTCCTAATGTATTAGATTGAACATATTTTGATTTCTTTAATGCAGAAATATTTTCATTAGGTTCATATAATCGATGCCTTACTTTAAGCTTTTCATCAAACATTGCACCACAAATGTAATACCCTTTTTTTTGAAAATAACTAGCTATTATTCCAAAGGCTCCTCCTGAACTTCCATTAAATACATCATTTTTATTACCAACTACGGAATATAGTTTTTGGAAAAAGCCATCATTAAATTTTGGAAATTTGTTCATTGGACAAACAGTAACACATTTATTACAGTCAATACATTTTTCAAAATTTATAACTGGGTGAACTCCATAGAAATCATCTTTCATTTCTATACATTTTTTTGGACATATATCTGCACAACCAGCGCAACCACAGCAATTAGAGTAATCATCTAAAATATTAATTGGCATTATGTTTCTCCATTTTATCTCTAATTATCGTAGAGGAAACACCATCAGTATGTTTAATATAAACTATATCAACACCATGTTTTGAAAGTTCTTTTTCCATCTTATTATACAAATCACTATTTTTCCAATCATCTCCATGAAATATGGCATTAAACTTATATTTTTCATAAGCTATTTCTTTATCTAAAGATACTTGTGGAACCACTTTATCAACGTACTTAATGGCTTCAACTATTTTAATTCTTTGCTCAAATGGTATAACTGGTGTTTTATGTTTATAATTTTGAACTAATTCATCAGTTGAAACACCAACAATTAAATAATCACATTGTTCTTTTGCTTTTTCTAAAATATTTAAATGCCCTATGTGGAATAAATCAAATACTCCAGTTGTATAACCTATTTTATATTTTTTCATATTTAAAAAAATCTTAATTAACTTTTTAATCAAAAAAAGTAATTATTTTATCCTTTCTAATATTCAATTCAATTAATTTTTCAAATAAACATTTTTCATATTGATATGTAGTTATAACTATTCCATCATACCTATAACAATCAATATCATCTATTGATATGATATCTTTTCCCTTTAAATTTCTACCTATTTTTTTAATATCATCATCTATAACTGCTAAAACATTTATATCTTTTTCTTTAGAGTCATTTAATGTAAGTAGTAACATTTCACATACTTCACCTGCTCCATAAAATAAAATATTTTTAAATCCTTTTTCACGTATTTTATTAAAGAAGAAATTACAATTCACTTTAGCTTCATTAAAAGCTTTTAAAGCCGATTTTAAATAGCCAATGCTTAAATTTTCTTTCTTTTTATTTCCAAGATCAGTAACAACATATTTATAATTTTTACTTCCATCTTGTTTTTTTTCAACGAGTCCATCTTTTATAAATCTTTCTAAATATATGTTTACACTAGCAAGTGATAAATCTACTTCTTCTGATAATTCACGTTGAGTAACTTTGGGATTTTTTGATAAAGATATTAGTAATTTATATTCTTTATATAATGTAGTGGGATAGAAAAAATCAAGATTATTCATATTACTCCTTTTTGTTTAATAAACGAACAAATGATTTAAAAAAATAAGTTTCGTCTTTTGTTAACAATATTTGTTTAATAAACGAACAAATGACTTAAAAAAATAAGAAATTAACAAATAGTTTAAATTTCTACAATAATTATATACCTTTTAGATAATGTTTTCCAGTAATTTAATCTTTTATTTTAAATTTTGATAAAAAGTGAATAATAAAATCTTTTATAGATTTTATTATTCACTAATATTTGATAAATATCTTTTTAAGAACTTTCTTGTTTTTTCTGATTTTGGATTTTCGAATATTTCCTTAGGTGTTCCTTCTTCAATGATTCTACCTTCATCCATAAAAATTACTCTTGTTGATACATCTTTAGCGAAACTCATTTCATGAGTAACCACTATTAAGGTTTTATTTAAGTCTTTTAGTTTCTTAATTACATTTAATACTTCATCTACCATTAAGGGGTCTAATGCTGATGTAGGTTCATCAAATAAAATTACTTCAGGGTCCATACATAAACTTCTTGCAATGGCTACGCGTTGTTTTTGACCACCTGATAATGTATTTACATTAGCCTTAGCTTTATCAAGAAGTCCTACCATTTCAAGATATTTATTAGCTTTTTGGTTTGCTTCTTCTTTGCTTTCTTTTAGGATTGTTCTTGGTCCTAATGTACAATTATCAATGACATTGTAGTTATTATATAGGTTAAAGCCTTGAAATACCATTCCAATTTTTTCTCTATAGATTTTATGTTTTTTTACATTTTTAAATATTGGTTCATCATGAAAATAAATACTACCACTAGTTGGTTTATTAAGTAGATTAATTGATCTAAGAAGAGTACTTTTACCACTTCCAGAGGGACCAATTATAGTAATAATTTCACCATTTTCAACGTTTAAATTAATATCTTCTAAAACGGTTTTTCCATCAAATTCTTGATGAATGTGTTCTAATCTTAATATGCTCATATGTTTTTACCTCTAGTTAGAACTTGTTAAGGGCTTTAAAGGGGCTCCTAAACGTTTTTCTATTTTTGATAAAATAAATGTTAAAAACATCGTTAGAAATAAATAGATTGCAGCAGCAATTAACATGCTTTCGGTAAATGATCCATATTTTCCAGCCGCTGTTTTACAAGCATTAAATAAATCAACAACCATAATTACACTTAAAACAGACGTATCCTTTACATTTACGATTAATTCATTACCAATAGATGCCATAGAATTTTTTAAGGCTTGAGGAAGTATTATTAATCTAAATACTTGAAAATTACTTAAACCAATGGAAAGACCACCCTCTGTTTGATCTTTAGAAACACTTTCAATACCACTTCTTACAACTTCAGAAAGATATGCAGAGGTATTTAAAGTTACTGTAAATAACCCAGCTACAAGTGGACTCCATCTAATACCCATTTGATAAAATGAGTAATAGAATAAAACAGCTTGAACAATCATTGGTGTACCTCTAAACACATTAACATAAACTTTAATAATTGTTTTCAATATTTTATTTTTAATTCTTATTAATTTACTATCAAAAGGACTATCCTTTTTACTTAAAATACTACCAAATAAAAGGGCAATGATTAAACCAAAAATTGTACCTAGGAGGGATAACAATAAAGTTACCCCAACACCTTGTAAAATTAATTCACCATAGTTTTCTAAAATTATCTTATACATAAATTTAAGCGTTTCTTTCTACAGCTTCACTCATCATTTCTAATCTTTTTGATGAAGAAATTTTTCCTAAAGCTTCATTAATTTTATTCTTTAAATTCTTATCAACTTTTCTTAAACCTATAGATACAATCTTATCTTCTTCACTTAAAGTAAATGTTTCATCTAATTTAAAATATGAAAGATTTGAATCAGCAGCAACTAATCCTTTTGCTACAGGTTCTTCTAGAACGGTTAAATCAGCAACGCCTGATTTAATAGCTGTAACAATTAGAGGAACCGATTCTAATGCTGTTAAATATTTGCAGTTAGTATTCTTATTACATATTTCACTAGCAATTTCATCGTAAATAGTATTCTTTTGACCAACAACTTTAGCACCTGATAAATCACTATATTTCTTGGCATCTAAATAACTACTAGTTGATAATCCTAACAAAACATGAGTTGACTCATAATAAGCATCACTAAAATCAATTTTTAGTTTTCTTTCCTCAGTAGGACTCATACCAGCAATAATCATATCAATAGCTCCACTTGATAAAGCTGGAATTAATCCATCCCATTCAATTTTTTTAATTACTAATTCATATCCTAAACTATCAGCAATCATTTTAGCCATTTGTACATCATATCCTTCAGCATAAGCTCCTTTAACATTATCAATAGGATAATTAGTATCACTCTTTTCCATTTCTGTCCAATTAAAAGGAGCATAGTCACATTCTAACCCAATAATGATCTTACCACTCTTTTCATTAAACTTTACACTTCCACAACTTGTTAAATATGCACCAATGAAAATTAGTGCGAACATTAAAAATAATTTTTTCATTTTTATTTTTTCCTTTCAAATTTTCAAAAAAATAAAAAAGCACCCAAAGGCGCTTTCACTAATTTTCAAATTAAAAAACATTTAATATAATAAATTAGCGCCTCTACTTAAAACGTAGGAGTATTATAAGTATTTCCTATAATCCCACGATTTTCTTATGCCTAAAAAAATCGTTCGGCAATGGTTACCTTTCATATACTTCATAGCATGCCTGCTCTGTATATTACTAATTTACATTGCTACCTCTATTTACTTTTTTGTATTCATATTATATCAAACTTTTATCTTTAATACTACATATTAACACTTGAAAACGATTGCTGAATTGTTTTTTACTTTATAAAACATTAGAAGTTAATTCAAATCTTTGTTTTTAGTAAAAAAGGATTTAATAAACTTCAATGTTTTTGGTGAATAAATAATTAATACTAAGAAGTTAATTATTGAGACAATTATAAAGACTATAACAGCAAATGCAAACCATTGAAAGTAACTTACAACATTAACATGTACACAAATTTTTAATGTAAAACACATAATAACCATTGTTAAAAAAGATACTATCATAGTTTTAAGACTTTCCTTGTAATTATAGCAGGAAATATTATTTTTTGCATAATAGATATTTGTTACAATTCTAAAAATATATGCTATTGCTGATCCTATCATGATCAATTCCATTTTTACAAATCCCAATGAAATAGATAAAATAACACATATAGCTACCGAAATTAATGCATATTTTTTTGTTTTTAAAAATCCACCACTGGAAGAAATTATAACTGAAGATGGAATTCTCATTGAATTTAGATAATTTTTAAATATCATTGTAATTGCTAATAATTCATTAATATAATTGTAATCAGTTATGTTTTTTGTATATATTTTTATAAAAGGAATTATCAATATATAACAGCAAATAAATATTATATTTGTTAAAAAACTAAACATTATTTCAAACACTTCGTACGTGTCTCTAAATTTATCATACATTTTTTTGGCTAACAAACTACCAAATCCTGACAAAACAGCACTATAAAAGACCGCTAACAAAGCTTGCAAATTGCCAATTATCATATAATAAACTGCATATACACTTGTATCATTTAATCCATACATAAAATTTATGACAATCAAACTAAACGATGATAAGACAAGCCAACATATTTCATGAATCATAACATCATTTTTTTGCAATAATACTACATCCGAATCATTTTTATCATCTGAAAATGAATATTCTTTACTAAATTTTTTCTGATATTCAAGTCCTAAGTAGGTAAATTTTATGAAATAAGCCACAATTGCCATACTTTCAATAATAACAATATTTAACGAAAAATGATTTGCAATGACAATAAATATAATATAAAATATTGTATATATAATATTGGCTATATTAACTATATATTCTTTTTGAGATGCAACAAATAAAACCTTAAATTTTGACAAAAATAAAAAGTCTAATGCCGTAGTACTTGATAAAATCAAAAATAATGAAAATGCTATAAAATAGTTGATTCCATTACTACGAGCATAAAAGGCATAAAACACAGAAATTATAAGTGAAAAAAATATAAATACTATTCCTGTTTTTATAAATGATTTTTTTACTAGATATAATATTTTATTAGTTTTCTTTATATCATTATTGTATAATGGTCCATATAAAGAATAAGTTGATGAACCAGTTATTCCCATTTCCAATAGCACTAAATAACTAATTAATTGTTTACATGATGAAATAAATCCATTAATTCCAGACCCAAAACTTGTTAATATTATTTTCGATATTAGAAAGCCTGATACAACAGTTAAAATTCTATATAAAATAGCAATAATTACGTTCTTAAATGCATTTTTCTTTCTCATGTATACACCTACAATATAAATCATCTATTTCTTTTTCTATTATAGTATGATTAAACTTATTTGCAATTACTAATTTAGAATTTTCTCCAAATTCTTTGATTTTATCTCTATTAGTATCAAAGAAATTTATTGCTTTGAAAATTGCTTTTTCATTAAATGGTTCGATTAATAATCCATTAAAATTATTTTCAACAATTTCACAATTTCCACCAACATCAGTTGCAATTATTGGTTTTCCCAATGAACATGCTTCTAACAAAACATTTGGCAAATTTTCATGTAACGATGGAAATAAAAATATATCAGATAAACTTATGTATTCTATTGAATTACTAGTTTTTCCAATTAAAATGATTTTCTTAGATTCTAATTCATCCTTAAATTTATCATTTATATATTGAACATAAGGTCCATCCCCTATAAAAATAAACTTTATATAGTTAGGGGTATTTCTAATAATTTCTAATATAAATGATATTCCTTTATCGTATACCATTCTAGAACATACTGAAATTAACAATGTGCTTTGATCAACATCTAGACTTTTTCTATCAATATTATTTTTCATATTTAAAATTGTAGGTGGAAAATTATAAATGCATCCAATATAATTTTTTGAATATTTTTTTACTAAATCTAAAGATTGAGGATTATGACATACTGTATAAACATAATTTGATTTTCTTAACGTATACTTTTCTACAACATATTTCATGATAATTTTTTTTATAAAATTAAATTTCAAAGCTTCAGTTGAGCTTCCTCTAACAGTTAAAATAATCGTCGGTTTAGTTTTAGAATGTACACATGCTTTAACTGCGTAGAACCCTGCTATTTGCAATCCAGAGATGTGAACTATATCTGGTTTTTCTAAATCTATTTGTTCAATCATATCATTTAATAGTTCTTTATCATTTAAACCATTCGCTTTCTTGCGCTGATGCAACCAAGAAAATTGATATTTATTGTTTAAAGAACTTGAAGCAATGTTTTTCATGGAAACATTTGGTCCACCAGTATTGCCTAATAAAATTGTATGTAACATAACTTTAATCATAAAATTCCTCTTTATATTTACTAATTTTTTTATATAATAAAAATTATAATATCATCTAAATAATAATCAATAATTAATTATCTCTATTATTTTCTACTACTTCAAAAAATGTATCTGGATATTCTTTATCAAATAATTCATTAGCCCACATTACTGTTACTAAATTATCAGTTTTACTTAGGTTAATGATATTATGCGTATATCCAGGTAAGATATGAACAGCTTTCATATGATCACCATCTACTTCTATATTAATTACTTCATCACTATAAATGTTACGTTCTTGAATTAATGCATGTCCCGATACAACCATAAAGAATTCCCACTTTGTATTATGCCAATGATTACCTTTAATAACTCCTGGTTTAGACACATTTACACTAACTTGTCCAATGTTTATTGATTTTAAAAGTTCTGTAAAACTTCCTCTTTCATCAACATTCATTTTTAATTCATATGCTATTTTTTCTTTAGGTAAATATGATAAATATGTTGAATATAATTTCTTTTTAAAAGAATTTTTAGGAATAAATGGTATTAACAATGTTTTAGGTTGTTCTTTAAACTCATATAAATAATCAACAATTTCTCCTAAAGTTATTCTATGTGTTACTGGAACATATGAATATTCACCATCATCTCTTTGGTACACTTCGTTTCCTATATACTCGCAATGATGTTCTTTAGATTCCAAAGCATCAAGCATTTCATTAATTAAATCATCAATGTAAAGTAGTTCTAAAACAGTACTTCTATCATTTAGAGTAATAGGAAAATCATTTGCGATATTATAACAAAATGTTGTAACTATGCTATTATAATTAGGTAAGCACCATTTTCCAAATACATTAGGAAATCTATAAATTAGCACTTTAACATCATTTAAATAACTATATCTAAAGAATAGTTTTTCGGCAGCTAATTTCGATTTACCATAATCGCTATTTGCATATTTTCCTGATAGACTTGCTTGAACAGATGATGCAAGCATTACTGGACATTTATTATTATTTTTTTGTAAAAAATCTAATAAAATTTCACAAAAGTCATAATTACTCTTCGTAAATTCACTTTTATTATTAGATCTATTTACTCCAACTAAATTAAAAACAAAATCAGCTTTTTTACAGTATTCATCCAAAGACTCAATTGTTGAATCAATATCATATTCAAATACATTTTCAATTTTAATATTTGGTCTACTTTGATCTTTTAAATTCCTTATATTTTTCAAAGTTGCAACAAGATTTTTTCCTATAAATCCCTTTGAACCAGTAACTAAAATATTCATATTAATAGTTCTTTCTTATTTTTTATTTTGGTAAATAGTCTTCCACATCTTTATTAAATAAAGGTAGTTTCATTAATAATTCTTTCATACCTTCAACATCTAATCTCTTAGTGTTATGTGAATGATATTGTTCAATTGTTTCTAATGCTTTATCACCTTTACTAAAATAATTATCATAGTTTAAAGTTCTATTATCCGCATGAATTCTATAGAATCCTGGAAGTGATTCAGCTCTTAACATTTCTTCAGTTGTAACTAAAACTTCATATAGTTTTTCACCATGTCTTGTTCCTATTACTTGGTAACCTACATTTGAATGTTTTAATTCTAATACGGCTTTAGCTAATGTTTCAATTGTAGCTGCTGGGGCTTTTTGAACAAATAAATCTCCTTGTTCACCATGTTCAAAGGCATATAATACTAAATCAACAGCATCTTCTAATGTCATCATAAATCTTGTCATTTCTGGATTAGTAATTGTTAGCTTTTTACCTTCTTCTATTTGATCACAAAATAGAGGAATTACTGATCCACGTGATGCCATAACATTACCATATCTAGTTAAACATAATACAGGGTCACCTTTTTCCATTTGTCTACTTCTTGCGATAACATTCTTTTCCATTAATGCTTTTGTCATTCCCATTGCATTAATTGGATATGCTGCTTTATCTGTAGATAAGAAAATGGCTTTCTTAATGCGATTTTCTACACATGCAGTAATTACATTATTTGATCCTAATACATTTGTTTTAACTGCTTCCATTGGATAAAACTCACATGATGGTACTTGTTTTAATGCTGCTGCATGAAAAACATAATCAACACCACGAAATGCACCAACAATTGAATTATAATCTCTTACATCACCAATATAAAATTTAACTTTACTGATATATTCAGGATACTTAACTTGAAAATTATGTCTCATATCATCTTGTTTCTTTTCATCTCTTGAAACAATTCTTATTTCCCTTATATCACTAGTTAAAAACCTATGAAGAACAGCATTACCAAATGATCCTGTTCCTCCTGTTATTAATAATACTTTATCTTTAAAAATACTCATAAACTACTATTGTTTAAATATTTTTAAACAATTCCTTTCTTTCTTAATTATAAATGAATGCTATTAACAATTTTTTCTAGTTGTTTTTTTTGTAATGATGAATTGAACAATTACAAAAATAGTTAAAATTGCATTTGAAAATGTATGAAAAATTTGATTATTAGCAGGTATCATAAAAATTAAAATTGATAAAATACCTAAAACCATTAATGAAGACACATTATAGTTTTCAAATAAACAATTTTTCCAAACAACTCTAAATAAATATCCTATTACAAAAAATATAAACGGTATCGGCAAAAAACTAATATCTGATGCCAACCATGGAAAAATAGTTGACCACTTTTGTAAAGCTGGCCATCCATATTCCATTTCAGTTCTATATAATAATGATAATGAAAACTTATTTTCTATGCCAAATATAGGACTTAAAACTGTCGAAAGTCCCCTAAATATACTTTGAAATCCAGTAAAAGAGTTTGAATTAACTTTAAGGGACAAAGATAATCCATAATAGCCTTGTGTTAAATAATCAACTATTCCTACTACACCTGACATCATTTTATCGTCACCAACGTAGTAATTTCGGTCACCTAAAAAATAAATTATTAAGGTTATTGTAATTAAAGAAATAACAGTGATATAAGTTTTTAATTTTTTATTATTACTTCTATATAAACGTATAAACATTGTTGGTATAATAAACATAAAAATAATTCCAATATTTATCATAGCACCAATTAAAAAAGAATAGATTATATAAAATACAATTGATATGATTGAAGAAAATTTACTTAACATAGAAGAGTTTTTCCAATAATATATCAAAAGCAATGGAACAATAACTTTAACATTAGAAGCTATATTCATAATAACGCCAAGATATTTATCCAAAGCATGAGTTATCAATAGATCATTATTCCTAATATGCTTTATATAAGAATATGCTTCTCCTGGATGCCTAAAAAAATACAATACTTGTGACAAACTAGTATAATAATGCATCAAATTATAATAACATATTATTATATTCAAAATAGATAAAATTAATAAAAGTTTGTCAATTTTTCTTGTGGAAACTATTTCATTATTATGAAATTTTTTATTTTTACCGCTAATATAGCCAAGAAATAAGCAAAAATAATTGATTTCAACATAAATGAACGTAATAAACATATTGTCAATAACATTAATGTACTTAAATAAAAATACAATTATTGTAAATTCTAAATAAATAAACATTAGTGCAAATAAGCCATTATAATTTCTTTTATTAGTCATCATTGCTTCCTATTTCTTTCAAAAATTCATTAAATTGATTAATATAATTTTTATACAAAAATGTATCATTTTTAGCAACAAAGTTTTTCCCTTGAATTTCTAGTAACTTTTCATTTAATTCATTTGCCAAGCTGTTCATATCAATTAAAATGCCATTATCGTTAATATAATCAGAAACATTACTATATGCATTTGAAATAACAGGGACTCCTAATGAAATACTTTCAACAAATTTTGTAGGGAATCCTGCCATTGTCACGCGATTATTATCTCTAATTATTATACTAAAATTAGAATTTAAGATTGCTTCTTTACAAACACTATTAGAAACTTTACCATAAAATTTTACAAAATTATCATCAAATTTAGTATTATAAATTTTCTCATAACTTTCTTTACTTATTCCGTATATATTTAATTCAATTTTTAATTTTCCTAAATCATTAACTTTCTTTATAGCATCAATAATTTTATCTACTCTTTCTTTTTTACGACCAACTTGTCCAGCATATATTAATTTAATTTTGTTAGTTATAACATTTTCAGTTTTTACTATTTCACATATGTCATATAATGGTGGAATTAACACTGTATTAGTATATTTTGAGTAATAATTATATAAAAATTTACTTATAGCGATGATACCATCCATTTTTTTATTTAATATTCTCATCCTTACAAAGCTATCAATACCCTTTAATGCTTTTTGAAAAAGATTATTTCCTTGACTTCCATACCATTCAGTTATATCACCCAAAATTCTAATTTGATTTTTTTTAGAATATTTAATCAACTTTAATAATAATAATGAAGGTAAATTATATGTGACAATATATTTAATATTTTCAATTTGTTCAATTTGTTTTATAATTTTTTTAAAAGAACAAATATAATAATTATTTACATCCACATAGATAATTTTGTATTTGTAGTCAATAACTTTTTTATTTTTATATGATAAAAATATTGGGTTATAACCAATATTTTCAAATATGCGACCAATATTTGTCACCCTTATACCTGCAGCATTTTTATCTGGCAGGTCAAAACCACCTATGTAAACAACATTATTTATCATAAATTATTCCTATACCATTCTACACATAATTTGATTCCATCTTCAAATGAATAGCTAGGATTATACCCTAATAATTTTCTAGCTTTACTTATGTCAGCATTAGAATGTTTAATATCACCAGGTCTATCTGGTCCATATTGTGGTTTTATGTCACTATTTAATAATTTTGCTACTGTGTTATATAAGTCAGTCATATACACTCTACCACCATAAGCAATATTGTACGCTTCACCAGATGCTTCTTTTTGTGATAAACATGCTTTTAAATTTGCTTCTATTACATTATCTATGTAAGTAAAATCTCTAGAATGTTTTCCATCACCATTAATAATCGGTTGTTCACCTTTCATAATTTGCTTTACAAACTTAGGAATAACAGCAGCATAAAATCCTAAAGGATCTTGTCTTCTTCCAAAGACATTAAAATATCTTAGCCCTATGGTATCCAATCCATACAATTTTGTGTATAATTTTGCATACTCCTCATCTACTCTTTTTGTTAATGCATATGGTGATAATAGATTTCCCTCTCTTCCCTCAACTTTTGGTAAATTAGGTTCATCGCCATATACTGAAGAACTTGACGCATAAACGAATTTTTTTACCTTATTTTGTCTAGAGGCCTCTAGCATATTTAGCGTTCCCCTAATATTAATTTCTTCATATAATAATGGCATTGCGATACTTCTAGGTACACTTCCCCATGCTGCTTGATTTAATACATAATCTACATTTTTTGTAGCTTCAATACATGTTTCTAAATTTCTAATGTCTCCTTCTATCAATGTAAAGTTTGCATTTTGCAATAAACCTTCAATATTTTCTCTTTTACCTGTAGAAAAGTTGTCTAAACATCTAACTTTACAACCTTTATTTAAAATAGCCTCACAAAGATTTGAGCCAATAAATCCAGCTCCACCAGTTACTAAAAATATTGTTTCTTTTGGAAAATTAACATTTTCAAAGCTCATAATAGTTCCTTTCTAATTACAAAATTATAATCTCCAGTAAGTATATCCTTTTGCTAGCATTTCTTGACGATTTTCTATTCCTTTAACGTCAATGATTACTTTTTTCTTATTATCCATTGTCTTAAACATCTTATCTAAATCATCTATAGATAGTTCTTTAAATTCTTTATGGGCAACGGCAATTACAAGTGCATCTAAATTATTTAAATCACTTATATCATGTAATTTAATATTATAAAATTTTTCTGCATCAGCCTTGTCAGCAACGGGATCACAAATTATTGGTTCAATACCATATTCATTTAGTTCTTTTATAATATCATCAACCTTAGAATTTCTTGCATCTGGGCAATCTTCTTTAAACGTTATTCCTAAAACACCAACTCTAGCTTTTTTTACTGGGCCTTCTACAGAAATCAATTTTTTTACAACATTTTCTGCAACATACTTTCCCATATCATCATTTAACTTTCTACCTGCTAAAATGATTTGAGAATGATATCCAAATTCCTCTGCTCTGTAAGTTAAATAATATGGATCAATACCAATACAATGTCCGCCAACTAATCCTGGTCTAAAATTTAAAAAATTCCATTTTGTACCTGCGGCTTTTAATACTTCTTGTGTGTCTATTCCCATTTTATTAAATATTATAGATAATTCATTCATAAATGCAATGTTTATATCTCTTTGAGAATTTTCAATTACTTTTGCTGCTTCTGCCACCTTAATAGATTCTGCTCTATGTACACCAGCAGCTACAACGATAGAATAAACATTTGCAATCTCATCTAAAGATTCTTCATCCATTCCAGAAACTATTTTCTTTATTGTTGTCAATCTATGAACTTTATCTCCTGGATTTATTCTCTCAGGTGAATAACCAACTTTAAAATCAATACCACATTTCAATCCAGATTCTCTTTCTAAAATAGGTACACATGTTTCTTCAGTAACACCCGGATAAACTGTAGATTCATACACTACTATACTTCCTTTTGTTAAATTTCTACCAACTATTTCACTAGAACCCTCAACTGGTGATAAATCAGGTGTAGTATCTTTGTTAACTGGTGTTGGTACTGCAACAATTATAAATTTAGCTTCTTTTAATTTTGATTCATCACTAGTCCATTCTACGGTAGAACCTTTAATGACTTCGTCACCAACTTCTCTAGTTGGATCTATTCCATTTTTGTATAAATCAATTTTTGCTTTGTTAATATCAAATCCAATTACATCACAATGTTTTGCAAATTCTACAGCAATGGGCATTCCAACATATCCCAATCCGACTAACGCAATTTTTTCTTCCTTTTTTAAAATTTTTTCATAAAGTTTCATATTTTTACCTCTCCAATATATTATTTATAATTTTTTTGTCTACTTCTTCCACAGAAAATTTTTCCTCTGCATATTTTCTGCTATTCATCCCCATAAATTTATAATTTTCATAATTTATAACAATATCTTTCATTTTTTCGTATAATTGAGTAATGTTTTTGGACTCAACTAAAAAACCATTGTATCCATTTCTAACTGTTTCTTTACATCCTGGAGCATTTGTAGTTAAAATAATTCTTCCCATTGCCATAGCTTCAAGTACACTACGTGGAGTTCCTTCTCTATATGATGGCAATACCAAAATGGCACTCTCTTTAATAGCAGGCTTTACATCTTCAAGTTCCCCATAATAATCTATTATTTTATTTTTAACATAATATTTTAAATGTTCACTGCTTATTGCTGTGGGATTAGTATCTACTGGCCCCACAACAATTATTTTAATATTTTCATATTCTTTTTTTAATTGTTCTGAAGCACTTAAAAATTCTAGTATTCCTTTATCTTTAATTAATCTTCCTACAAATAAAAACGTTGGTTTTAATGGTAATTCCATATATGTATATTCATTTAAATCAACACCTGAGCCATTTACAACTACACAATTTTCTTTACTTTTAATTAATTTTTTACCAACCATATACTGTAAATCATCGTTATTTTGAAAGAAAATCTTTTTTGTTACTTTTAGAGCTTTCCTGTATTGATGGAATAAAACAGCTCTTATAATACTCATTTTCAATCCTTTTCCAATACATACAGAGCCTAATCCACAAATCATAGAATATATATTATTAACTTTCGCTTTTTTGGCTGCTATGTTGCCATACACTATTGGTTTAGCAAAATAGCTAAATACAATATCAGGTTTTTCTTGTTCAAACAAATTTCGTAATTGTTTATAATAAGCTATATCTTTAAATGGATTTAAACCATTTTTAGCAAGGGGCAAATATATGTACTTAATTGAATATTTATCGAATTCCTTGCTCCACTTATCATCTAAATCGTTGCCAACAGCAATTACTTCAAAATTGTTTTTTTTAAATTCAAGCATTAAATGCAACTTAAACCTTATTAACAATTTGGCAGATGTTGACACTACTATAATTTTCATATTATATCTTCCTTCTTTTTGGAATAATTATTTAAACTACTCTTTCATTGTTTTTTATGCTTATATTACTTTCAATTTTTACTCTTTTACCTACATAAGCATTTGTTCTAATTGTTGAATTAGAATAAACTAGTGAATAGTCATCAAGTTCACAATCATGATGAATTTCAACATTAGCCGTAATTACGACACCATTATGTAATACAGCACCATTTTGTATTGATGCATTACTTAATACTATACATCCATAACCAAACTTAGCATAAGGACTAATGTATGCTGTTTCATTAAATATGTTAGGCATTTTGTAACCTAATTCAATAGCATAGTTAGTTATGTTTTCTCTTATTTGGTTGTTTCCAATTGAAACAATTAAATTTTCATATTCACTTCTTAATTTTTCTAAATCACTAATTTTTCCTACTACTTTTGTATCACAAATAAAAGTATCTTTTGAAATGTTATCATCAATAAAGTAGCATTCATATTTTGTTCTTGCTGATTCCATAGTCATTCTACCTAAACCACCAGCACCAACAATTAAAAGTTTATTCATATTACGCTGTTTCCTTTTTCTCGTCTTCTTCAATTTTTCCTTCTTTAATATCTGATCTTTTAATTATTTTCTTTATTGTTAAAAAAAATATTTTGATATCTAACCATAAAGAAATATGTTCTAAATAATATCTATCTAGTTCTACTTTATGTTCAGGGCTAACTAAATCTCTTCCATTTACTTGAGCCCAACCAGTAATACCTGGTTTTAGCTGATAAATACCATTTTCTTTTCTAAGCATATCAATGTCTGATTCATTAGGTACAAGAGGTCTATAACCTATTAGAGACATTTTAAAAGTTAAGACATTAAACAACTGTGCAAGTTCATCAATAGATGTTTTTCTGATAAATTTACCTACTTTTGTAATGTAAACATCAGCATCATCAAAATCTCTACTAGCTACATTTTCAGGTGCTTTAACCATCATACTTCGCCACTTGCAACATTTAAATACTTTCCCATTTTTTCCTACTCTATAGTGCTTAAAAATGGCAGGGCCTTTAGAATCAATTTTTATAACAATGAACAATATTAACCATAATGGTAAAAGAATAATACAAGCAATTAAAGTAATAAGCCATTCCACAATAGTTTTAAAAAAGATATAAATTTTTTGACTAAATTTTAACTTATAGTATCCAACTTCAACTTCTTCATTTACGTTGTTTTTTAAATTAATATTTTCAGATAGCATATTATACCTCGGTTTTATCTTTAGATTTATATAGTTCCTTGTAACACTTTTCACATAATTGGCCACAGCCAATTACATAAAATTGCCTTTTATTAATGTCTATATCAAATGTATAACCTGTGTTTTTCTTACAAATCACGCATTTTTCTTCTATTTTTTGTTGTTTCTCTTTCATTTTTTATACCTTTAAAAGAAACTAACAATTTTTTCTTTATCAATATTTTGTTCTATTAATTTTTGATAAATAGTATCAGTATGTGTATAGGTAGATATTAAAATACCATCATAGCTTAAGTTATTTACTTCACTTAAAGATATAATATCTTTATCTAATATCTTTTTACCTATCTTTTTATTATCATCATCTATTACTGCAATAACATCTAAATCAATTGATTGGTCACTATTTAATACTGATAATAACATTTCACATACCTCACCAGCACCATAAAATAATACTTTCTTAAAATTCTTTATTCTTAATTTTTTAAATATTACATTACAAGAAAGTTTAGCCTCATTGTATACATCAAGTGCTGATTCTAAATATCTAATTGATAATTCCTTTCTTCTTTCTTCTCCCTTATCCGTAACAAAATAATCAATACTTTTGGTTCCATGGTATACTCTTTTAATTAAGCCTTTTTCTTCATACTCATCTAAATAAAAATTAACCATAGCAACAGAAACATTCATTTTACTTGCGATATCTCTTTGAGTAATGTGTTTATCTCTACTAATAGCCGAAAGTAAAGAAAATTCTTTATATAATGGGGTAGTCTTAAAAAACGAACATTTTTCCATAAGCACTCCTTTTTGTTAAGCAAATAAACATATAATTCATAAAAATATGTTCTCAAAAATAGGGAATAAAAATCTCTACTTTTTTATTTTAAAGTAGCAATTTTTTAGTTTCAAAACAAAAAGAAAAAAATATGTTAATATGTTGAAAAAGTTTATGTTTTGAGGTATAATGTACTTAGTTTATGATTGTTCAAAAAAGTAGAGATTTTTAGGCAAAAAACACTCTTGCTACAAAATGTGTAGTAAGAGTGTTTTTATTTTTTATTAAAAAAATTATCGCCAATCAATTAAATCATAGGTGCTAATTAATTGACAAATTATTTTTTTTAATATATAATACAAAGATTCAAAGTTTTACCAGCTATGAATGGACGGTTTGGGAGATTTGTGCATAGAGAAAGGAGTTATGTTTTATGTATGAATTAGTGTCAAAAAAAGAGTATAAGCCTTTTAGAGAAGAAATAGAGCTTATAATTAGAAAAGTGCAAAAAATTTTAAGAGAGGAAAAGCCTAAGATAACGTTTCAATTTAAACTTGTTGGAAGTGGGAGTAGACATCTTATAACGAGAATTAAAGATGGTAATACTGGATACGATTTTGATTATAATTTAATTGCAAACATCAATCAAAAAACAGACCCAGTAATAAGAGAACATTTTTTTCAAGCATTTCAAAAGGCTATAAAAAATAGCAAATTTAATAAAATTGAAAACTCAAAATCTGTTATTACAATTAAAAGTGTTTCTAAAAAAAATAGCAAAGTTCTTGTAGGCTGTGACTTTAGTATTATATGCTATTCAAATAAAGATTTAAGCTATCATTATTTTGCAAAATTTAATAAAAAAGAAAATAATTATATTTGGAACATCAGAAGCATATCTAAAGATAATAATAAAAAATTATTATGGCTTAAAAATAATTATTCATGCTTTTGGAATGAACTAAAAAAGGAGTATTTGAAGTTAAAAAATAACGATAAGCAAAACAAACATTCTTTCATTTTATATTATGAATCCATAAATAATATTTATAACAAGCATCACTAAAAAATAAGTGTAACATTAAAACTATATAAACAGTCTAATGTTACGCTTATTTTAATTTATTATTTTATTTTGTCATTCAGATTTATCTAAAATCATCTGAATCAATGGTACAATATTTGTTCCCACTTCATTAATAAGTTTTTCAACATCATTTTGATATTGTTTTGAATTATCAATCGCTGTATCTGACTTTTCAAAGTACATCTTCTTATCAAAATTGTTTTTCATGTAATTACTATCATATTCTCTTAATTTATTAAAGACAAATGTATTGCCTGTGCTTGTTTTGTCATTGGATAGTAAAAGTCCTTTGTCGATTTTTAAACAATCATCAAAGTGCAATAAAAGCCAAAATTCAAAACAAGGATTTGTAACTATTAAATCGATGTTGTATTGTTTAGTTTTTGACAAAACATTTTTATATTGTTTTTGGGTAAAGCTTTTTTTATCTCTATCCACTATCAAATAAATTTTATCCACTTTTGGGTCATATGTTGTAGACTCATTTATGTATTTTATTAAGTGTTTCAAATCAACACTTTCTCCAATAATGGAATATTTGTTTTCCAATTCTTTAATTGTTATGCCTATAATTTTTTTAAAAGTATTTGTATCAAACTCATCCTTTAAATTTACTTGTACTTTGGATAAACTGTCATTATAAGCTTCTTTAATATTATCTACAGAAATGCTAGTAATATTATTCCTAATATATTCAATGATTGTTCCTTCAGCAGTTTCATATGTAAATTTGGCTTTTTCCTTTTTCTCAACAATTGGTTCAATTAGTTCTAACATTTTTTCAGGATTAGATCAACCTTTTTTATCATCATCGCGTAAATAATAATAAATATTAGTTATTAATGATTCATTATGAGAGATTAATTCTGTAAAATATATTTCTTCAGTCTTTTCTCCTTCAAAGAATAATAAATATTTACTTTTAACTTCTCTTACATTACTTTTTCTACTACCTACATTGTTCTTTATTCTCATCTCTCATCATTTTTTCCAATAATACTTGATCAAATATTGGAACTCCTCCATATCTTCCTTCCATGTATGCTTTATCAATTTTTTTGTCAAATCTAACATTATATTCTTCTAATGAATATAGTGTTGATGCATTATCTTTTTTAGAAACAAACCATACCTCATCTCTTCTTAATAAATCTTGATCCAATAACCTTGATTCATGTGTTGTTACAAGCAGTTGATTATTGTTATTTTTCTTTTCTGCATTTTTTAAAAATAATTCAATAAACTTACAAGTTAATTGTGGATGAAGACATCTATCCAATTCATCAACAACAAATAGTTTATCTATGTCATCATTCAACAAAACTCCTGCTAATTCAATTATTCGTTTTGTCCCATCTGACTCATTCATGAACCCCATTTCATATTCTTTTTCATTTACGTCCTTATGAACAAATATTACTGTTTGTACGGATATATCACCAGTTTTAGATACGGTAATCAAATATAAATCATCATATAATCTAATCATATTGGTAATTGTTTCTGCATTTTCTAAAGTTCTTAAACTACTAAGTGAATAATCTTTGACATCTGATAAAATTTTGTTTACAAATGCTTCTTCATCATTTTTTAACCGATAAGTTAAATCTTTTGCATCTATATTTTTTCCTATTATTCTTTCAACACCTGTATCAAAACACTTAATAAAATTAGATAATTCACAAATTTTACCTTCAATTTTAAAATTATCTATACTTGTTATCAATGAATTAGGACCAGCAATATTTAATCCTTTAAAAAACCAATGATATATTTCTTTTAAAATATTAGTTTTTTCATATTCGTAAAGGGATTCTTTATCAGTATTTAAAAATTTTAATAGTAACATATTATTCTTATTTTTAAAATCTAACGTATACTGCTCAAGTTTTTTCTTTATCTCTTTTGAAAAATGATTTCCATAAACAATGTCACTATTATTACGCTCAAAAATTATTTTTTCATCATTGTTTTGAATTTTACACAGCCATTCATTAGTAATTGTGCTTCTTTTTAAATCACATTCGAATCCATATGAATAGATATTATCATTTATTAAAATTGTAACTTCAAAATAACTCGTTTCCATTTTGTTTACATCTTGAAACTTATAATAATATTCGAGTTCATAATTGGGAAGAGGCATATAAACAATCTTTTTCATTAACTCTAACGCATGTACAAAATTGCTTTTTCCAGCAGCATTAGCACCATACACGGCTGAAAACTTTAAAACATTCATATTATTTGTTTCCCTAACTCTTTCTTTCATCCTAATACTTTTTCCTGCAACAAACGAAAACTCTTGTAATTCTTTAAATGAAAGCACATTCCTAACTCTAAAATTTAGTAACATTTTTATCTCCTTCGTGTTTTTTTCACTTATAAAGCTATCCATATTAATTATACCACCTTTTAAATATGTTTGCAAGTGATTTTATCACTTTTATTATATTTTATGATTATATTAATATATTTATGTATTTTAAATTTCATAAATTTTAGCAAATCAACTGTTCAATGATTTTGACACTTGCTTTTTAGGGACAAGATAATGCAGTATAAGCTATTTTATAAAATTTTTGAAGAAATGAATATGTCTCTTCTAAATCTTTATCATGATTCAAAATAAATTCTAATAATTCTTGATTAGTATAAGGCGTTTTTTTATTATACATTTTTCCTAAATTTGATAAATATGTTTCATAATTATTATCAAATGTGTTGTAACTTAATAATTTATAATTTCTTTTTAATATATAGTATATTTTATAATCATCACTTTCTTTAGCCGCCCTCTCAATAGCAGCTTCATCCTTTGCATAGGTTTTTGCGATATTATACGCCACATTTAAGTGAAACCTCATCGTTTTTATTCTTAAATCTTGGACCGCATCTATTACTATTCTTATCCAATGATATCTATCCGCTATGTGAATAGCCTTAGGAAAGAAGTATTTTATTGCCGCTTTATAATTGTTTGTTAAATCTGTTATTATATATTTTACATTTTCTCTTTCTTCTAATGGTATTTTTTTAAAATAATTAAATAGATAATTTTGTTTATTACTTGGAACTATATCAATAATTTCACTTTTATATGGATCAACTATAATAAATGCATATTTTGAGAAAAATGCTGGACCACTAAACTCATCAAAACATAAACATTCTGTTAATTTACTTCTATTAACTTCAACATTATTTATAATTTTATTTTCAACCGTAGTTATCGATACTCCTGTATTTATTGATACTTGTGTCATAGAACTTCCTAAACTTAATTGCTCATGTATCTCTTTATCTAATTTAATTGTTGTCCTAGAACTTGGTTTAACAAAATCAAGTATTTCATTTATTCCTTTTTTACACTCCTTGCATCTTAACCTAGCTTGCTTATATCTAATAATTACATTAATATTATGTATTTTTAATTTCCTGATAGACCTAAAATAATAATCCTTTCGTTCAAAATTAGCTTTTGAACCACATCTTGGGCATATTATTGGTAATTTAAAGTCTTTTTAATTTACAGTAGTAATAATGTAATAATCAACTTCGTTAATTTTTTTAATTTCATCAGTTATTATTTCTACATCTTTTTCTTGAAATATTAAATTTTTTATGTTAAAATTATTCATGTATTTGCCTCCTTATAATAGCTTTAACAACCAAATTATATCAAAAAGGTAAATACAAATATAAAAAAAGACATTATATTAAAATAGTAATTATTACTATCAATATAATGTCTTTTTATGTTTTGTTTCAGACTCCCCAAAAATAATTTTTTATGAATTTTTATAGATTGCGAAAATCCCCAAAAAACTTGAAAAAGCCTAAATTCAACTAAAAGGATTTAAAACCAAACTATTATATATTTAACTCCAACAAATTCTATCTGCTTAAAATTAAAAGGATTGTGTCTACATATGCATAAACAACAATCCTATAATTAGTTGCAATTAATGTATTTTTAAAAATACCTTCAACTTTTGATGGTTAATTTAAAATTCTTATGTTTTAATTATTTTGTTTTATTAAAACTATTTTATATTTCAAAAATTGCTTTTAATTCTTTTTTTATTAATTCACGTCTTTTTTCAAAGAATATATCAAAATCTTTTAGTTCTAGTGATATTCCTACTGGATGATATTTAAAATCATTGCCATTAGCTACCCATTGTTTTAGTGGCATTTTATTTTTACTTTCATTTTCACTACCCTCTAAAAATTGTAAGTTAGGTAATAAGTTTCTTTTCTTTTGCCAATCAGCAACTTTCTCTTGTGTCAATCCTAATGATGCAATATTTTTATTATCAAATTCAATGTATGGATGGCAATGATCTTGATGGAAAGAAACTTGACTTAGTTTTAAGTTGGGATATAAAAGGGACAACAATATATACGTATTTTGACCTTTTTCATAATTATCAAGCCAATAATCAATATCCATTTTTTCATCAACTTTAAAGGTACGACCGCCAGTCAATGTAACATCATTAAATAAAGACAATGTAAAGGAAGTTTTTTTACAATTAATTGATTTTAATGTATTTCTCGTCGAATTTAATGCATTATTGCTTGCAACACCAAACAACCTCTTCGCCATTGATACAGACAAGAACTTTCTTACTTCTTTCATGTCATTGTCTGATTCCAACTTACCACCTTTAAACAAATAATAAGCTATTGGCATGGTTGCATTATAAGAAGTCAAATTTCCATTATTTAAACCAATCTTAGCAAGTATTGATGACATCTTATCTAGTGCATAACTAATTGCATTCCAATTACTTCTTATAGACTCTATTGTCGTTTGAGTCAAAGAATTGATTTTCAAGTTTGTATCTGCATCAACTAAAACCAAACAAAGTCTCATTACATAATCCCTCGTGAAATTAAATCCATCACCTTTACTATTCATTGTAGCAATTACATTTTCAATATTTTCCTTGCCATCTTTCCAATCATTTATCAAAGTTGAGAATAATAAATCAGTTTTTGCAAGTTTTCTTCCAGTTGAATTGACTCTCACAAAAATATCTAGGGCTTCATCATAATCGTTTTCAGCAATGCAATAATAGTGAATTATTCCTTTGCTAGAGGAATCATGTAATCTTTGAAAAAGAACAATTAAATCATCTGAGGCTTTTTCATCAAATTGTTTTAATATCATGTCTCCAATTAACTTATACAATTCATCAAAAGCCAAGATATTTTTAACTTTATAAAAATTACCAGTTTTGCTTTCTTCTACTGTTAAAAATACAAACCTCTTTTTAGGATTTTCATCATCAATTTCGGTATCTTTATAATAATCAAGATCATAATATAGTTCTTTTGTCAACCATGATTTTGGATTATCATAAGCATTGCCTCGACCACCCTTATAGAATTTGTATGAACCATACAAAGCGATATTTAACGATGTTATTCTTTGTTGGCCATCTAAGACAATATAATAATCGGCTTCTTCACTTAAAATTTCTGGAACTCTAGCATTTTTAGATTTATCTTTCACATAGTCTCTTAAAAAATAATAGAGATTGGGTTTGTCATCATTTATTGTTTTTCTATTAGTTTTCCAAAAAATACATGTCCCTACAGGATAATCATCAGCTATTGATTCAAATAATTTTTCTATTTCTTCTATTTTCCAAACATATTCTCTTTGAATATCTGGTAATAATAGGTTACCATTTTTTGCAAATTTCAGCGCATCTAAAGCACTCATATCTTCATATCTATTAGTTGCTATCATAATTTATTCATCCTCATTTACTTTTTCTAATTTTCATTATAATAATCATTACCAAAGTTAAATTGGCTTGATTCATATTCTTAATCTATATCAAATTCATCAGGCAAATTAAAATGTTTACAAAGAACTAAATACGCAGCGTATCTTTTAGCTTCTTTCTTTGATGTCGCATATGCAATTCCTTGTATATTCCAGTCTCTAATAATACAAATGCATTTCCACATGAACCGACCATCGTTCATCTCAACTTGGTTGTCTGATATATCATATTCAGGAATAGAACATCTACCATGTTCTGCAAATTCCTTTAATGTAGTAACAGCGTTCTCAAACTTGAACTTGTCAGGTCTTTCTTCTTCGGTATCAATATCCTCTAAGAAATTTTCTATTTGTAGCATAACTTCTACTGAATTTTGAATTTTATCATGATTCCAATTTGAATCAATAGCAATAGCTCCTAAGATTGCTTCAAATAAATCCGCTTTTACTTTTTCCTGAGTAACCACATTATTTTTGACATCAGTATCACCTAAGTACAAGTACTTGGCAAATCCAAACTTATCAATTCTTTTTGCAAGTGTTTTATTAGATACAATTTCTTTTTTTAATTGAGTGAAATCAGACTCATTTTTATGGGCAACAATACAAAATTCATCGTTATCGTTTTCTTTGTCATAGTAATCAGATTGATGTTTTAAAAAACCAAACTCCTCTGCAATAATTTTTACCACATAGAAATCTAATACCTTATCACCAATAAATTCTAAGACCTCATTGTTTTCTCCGCCATATTGAGCGGAATACGAACTTCTAGTAAATGCTTGTAAAAGCAAATCTTTGTTGTTAAAGTAATAATCAATTTTTGATTGCACTTCATCGATGTGTTCAATTAAACTTAACATTTTCATTTTTCTTTCTCCTTAAATTACAGTTTTTATTAGAGGAAAAGAAAAAAAGACCACAACAAAAAAATACAGTCCATCCTTAGGAAAATAGACTAATTCTTTTTACAAGGTCTAATTTTATCAAAATAATATTTGTAAGATTTTCTACTTAATCTCTCCCACTTGCATAAAAGAAATTAAACAAATTACATTACTCAACTACTTTGAGGAAACTTACCCTTTTCTCATCTAACAACTATATTATACCAAAATTTTTCTTTCTTGTCTATAGTTTTAATGTTTTTTTAAGCATAATAATCGTTTTTTATTAAAAAAAAGCAACTGCTCAAGGGGATTTGAGCAGTTGCTTTTTGGGGACAAGATAATAATTATATTTTACATAAATATATTTAATCTTTATTTTATATTAAAAAGGTTTGAGAAGATCGAGATGAGGAGAAAATTAATTATTGTCTTGCTTTTTTAAGATTAAATATTTCTAAAAGAATTAATTGTTAAGTTATTTTGTTAAGTTTAGACTATCTAACCATTTACAAACTTCATTTGGGTTTGCTGATGAGGAGAATCTTTTGCCATCTATCCAAGTAGTAGTATTTGCTACTAAGGGGTGTAAAAGGGTTGCACTAGAACCTAGGGGACTAGATGCTGATGTACAAAAAGGAACAATAGTTTTGTTAGAAAAGTCATAACTTTCTAAAAATGTATAAACGATTTTAGGAGCTTTTCCCCACCAAATAGGGTAAGCTAATATTATTGTATCGTATTTTTCGATGTTTGATACATTTGTTTTAATTTCAGGTCTTGCATCATCGTTGCTATTTTCCATGCTTGATCTCGATGAGCTATTACTATAATCTAAATCCGCGGAAGTGTATTTTTCTTTTGGTTCTATTTCATATAGGGTAGCATTAAAGTGGTTGCTAACTTCTTCGGCTAGTTTTTTAGTATGTCCAGTTGCGGAAAAATAAGCAACAAGGATGGTACTATTCTCGTTATTATTGTTATTGTTATCTTGATTATCGTTTGTAGTGTTTCCACAACTATTTAACAATAAAACAAAGATAAAAATAAAGGTTAAGATAATGTTAATTTTTAATAATTTCATAGGCTTGCTCCTAATTTATAAGCTTTATTTAATAAATCTTTTTGTTGTTCTACTTCTTTTGGTCCCGTTAGGGCACCAGCATTGATTGATTCTTTTAACGTAGCGTTAGAAAAACAATCTACCCAACCTTTTAAGCCATTATAGGCGGTAGTGAAAGTATCATTTTCATTTTCGGCCGCGGTAAAGATGGCATAAATTTTTTTAAAGTTATAAGAAGTATTATATAATGGATTTAATCTATCTAGTAAGGTTTTTAGCTGTCCACTTAGTTCATAATAATAGATTGGTGTTGCAAAAACGATTATATCGGCATTCTTTACTTTTTCTAGAATTTCTTCAGTATCATCTTTTAATACGCATTTACCAGTTTTTTGACAGGTTAAGCAACCAATACAAAATTTAATTGTTTTGTTTTTTAAGCTTACTTCTTCTACTTCATGACCAGCATCTATTGCTCCTTTTTTTAAATATGAGGCTAAAATATCTGAATTACTGTTATTTCTTAAACTAGTAGTTATAATTAATACTTTACTCATTTTTTTTACTTTCCCTCTTTTTCTTTTACCAATTATTTTCTTATTCACTTATATTTTAACACATTTTCCCAAAATTACAAATATTTATATCTTATATCGTGATATGATTGACAGGAATATCATAGTTTGATATAATTACTATATATAATAAGGAAGGAAAATAAAAAAAATGGAAACAAGAGTTTTAAGATATTTTATTGAAATTGCTAGATGTGGTAGTATGACCAAAGCTGCTGAGGTTTTACATGTTTCTCAATCCGCTTTATCTAAACAAATGAATAGTCTTGAAGAGGAATTAGGTAAAAAGCTTTTTAGAAGGGGCAGTAGAAATGTATTTTTAACTGAGGAAGGTTTAATTTTTAAAAAAAGAGCTGAAGATATTGTTGACATGATTGATAAAACCAAAAAAGAATTTGAAACAATGTCTGATCTTCAAGGTGGTGACGTCTATTTAGGATGTGCGGAAAGTTATTTAATGAGTTATGTTGCCAAAAAAATTAAAGAACTAAAAAAAAGATATCCTTTATTTAGATATCATATTATAAGTGGTGATAGACTTGTTGTTCTTGACCGTCTTGACCGAGGTCTTCTTGATTTTGGGGTTGTAGTGGAAAGGCCAAATCATGATAAATATTCCTTTATTGAACTTCCCGGAAGTAATAAATGGGGTGTTATAATGAGAAAAGATCATGAACTAGCTAATAAAGAAAAAATAATGGTTGAAGATTTATATGGTTATGAACTTATTTGTTCAGAGCAATCGATTGAAGTTGACATTTCAAGATGGTGTGGTAAAAAAGTTGATAAACTTAATTTTACGGGTACCACTAATTTAGCTTATAATGGTAGTATTTTTGTTAAAGAGGGACTTGGTTTAATGTTATGTCTTGAACATTTAACTGATAAGGGGTTTGATGATGATTTAGTTTTTAAATATCTATATCCTACCTTGGAAAATAAGTTATATTTAATATGGAACAAGTATCAAGTTTTTTCTCCCATAGCTAATAAATTTTTGGAAATATTTTAGTAGTTGAAAAATGCATGCCCCGGGATGGACATGCATTTTCCAATAATTATATATAAACAAAAAGTAAGAAGTCCTACATGAATTTTTTTGATACGGAATATATAATTATGTAGGACACTAATATTATATAACAATTCGATTTTTAATGCAAGCGTTTTACTTAATTTTTACTAGAAATTTTAAAATAGGCGATAAGAATGATAATTTATAGCATTGATTCTAAGGGAGAAGCTAGTCCCATGGGAAACATTGTGTCTTTAAAATACTTACTGAATAGGTAAGTGTCCATAATTCTTACTAAAAAAATTGATATAACGTTATGAATGAAAGTTACAATAGATTTATTGATACCACATAAATATCCATTCATACAGAAGGTAAAACCAACTAAAATACAATCAATAGAATATGATCTTAAATAAGTTGAGGCGACTTTTATTACTTCTTCATCTTTTGAGAATATACTTGCTAGAGTATTTGGCATAATTTCGGACATTAAACACATTAATGAGCCAAAAGATACACAAATAATTATTCCCCATCTTAAAGTTTCTTTAGCTCGATCCATCTTTCCCGCTCCATAGTTTTGAGCTGTAAATGCAGATAGAGCTGACAACATGGAGGATGGTAAAATAAACATAAACATGATTATATTTTCTACTACTCCTGCAGCTGCTGAAGAGTCCAAGCTTCTAAGATTGGCAATAGATGTTAAAATCATGAAAGATACACTAATTAACATATCTTGTAAGGCAATAGGTAAGCCTACGGATATGATTTTTTTCATTTCCGTTTTAGATGGTTTTATTTTTTCATCTGTTTCTATTAAAAGAATAGTTTTTCTTTTTTAATAGAATATACCCGATTATAGAACTTATCATTTGAGCTAAAGTTGTAGCTATAGCAAAAATCGTAACCATAGTTTAAAGACACCAGCTAAAAGAAAATCAAAAGCAATATTAAAAATGCAAGCTATTAAA
This sequence comes from uncultured Bacilli bacterium, assembly GCA_934098295.1. GTDB lineage: Bacteria > Bacillota_I > Bacilli_A > ML615J-28 > CAG-313 > UBA1737. The sequence goes on from CAKONV010000001.1 coordinate 165,168, forward strand.
ACGGTGTACATTGGGGTTTTACTATCACCATAGGCCTGCATAACTGAAGATATAACGTTAAATAAAATAATAAAGGGGATTCCTATAAGAAGGCCAAATATTAAAAATAAGAAAATGGCACTTTTATAGGCTTTATAAGAGTTATTTTAATCTTTACTGCCAATGTATTTTTCCATTATAACCGTAATTTCCATTGAACAACCAATTATAAAGCTGCTAATAAGCTGCATTAGTTGGCTACCAATATTTACAGCCGAGGTTGCTGATGAAGTGTTAAATCTACCAACAACGAATATATCAACACCACCATATAGAGCTTGTAAAAGATTAGCTATAAAAAAAAGGTATTAAAAATTTTAATAAGACCTTTAATACTTTTCCTTCGGTTAAGTCATTGTTCATAGAATTCTCCTTTTTGTTTTACAAATTTAAGAGGAATAGTTTCTACTATTCCTCGTTTTTGTTAATAAAAATGGCATTTTGTAAGCGAATTTCTTTAATTAATTGCTGTCTTAATTTATGACGCTCCATAAATAATAATTGCGTACCTTCCCAGACAAATACCCAAGCGACAATGTCTAATACTTCTTTGATGACATCATCAAAAGAAATATAATCAAGAGAAGATAAGGTAATCATTATACATAAGATAACAATACCAATTCCCATAAAGGATATGGCCGAATTATTATTATGTTTTAAGTCTTGATAGGCATTGTAAATTCTAGCTTTATAATAATGTTTTTTAGCTTTTGATAAAACATCTAATTCATCATTTGTTAATCCATTTATATAAATTTTGATTTTTTTGTTTTTGTTTAAGCTTAAATAGTGATTATCTAATATGCTGGCAAATTCTTCGGTAATAATAGGATTATCAAGAGGAGCAAAATCAGATAATACATTGTTCAAGCTTTCAACTTTTAAGCTAAATGAAGTTGCTTCTTTGGTTTTTAGTTCATCTTCTTTTATTTCTGATATTATCTCTCTTGCTTTTTTAGCTATTTCATTTTCTTGTTTCATTAATTGTTTTTCCTTAATGAGTTAAAATTTCACAACCATCTTCGGTCATTACAAAAGTGTGTTCCCATTGAGCAGAAAGTTTTCCATCCCAAGTATAAATGGTCCAACCATTACTGATATCTTCATAAATCTTAGCTGTTCCTTCATTTACCATTGGTTCAATGGTAAATACCATTCCTGGAACTAGTAACATACCCGTTCCATATTTAGAAACATGGCTAACAAAAGGATCTTCATGCATAGCAAGACCAACTCCGTGACCGCCAATTTCTCTAACAACTGAAAAGCCATTTTCTTTAGCGTGTCTATTTATAATGCCACCAATGTCACCTAAATGAGATACCCAAGGTTTTAAGTCTTTAAAAGCAAGAGTTAAACATTCTTTAGTAACTCTAACAAGTTTTTCGGCTTTTGGTGAAGCTTTACCAATTATATACATTCTTGAAGCATCCGCAAAGTAACCTTTATAAATTGTCGTTACATCAACGTTAACAATATCTCCTTCTTTCAAGATTTCTTTTTTAGAAGGAATACCATGACATACAGCATCATTAACCGATACACAAACACTTTTAGGAAAACCTTCATAGTTTAATGGAGCTGGAATGGCACTATGGCTAATTGTATAATTATGAACTAAAGTATTGATGTCTTCGGTTGACATACCAGCATGAATATTTAATTCCATCATATCTAAGATACCAGTATTAATAACACCAGCTACTCTTATTCCTTCAATTTGTTCTTTAGTCTTAATCATTTCATTAGTTGGGACAACTACACCTTTACTTCTTAATTCTTCTAATTTTTTAATTGTATTTAAATATGTTTCGTCATTCATTTTTTTCACCTTTTACCTGTTACTATTATAGCACTTTTTACCAATTTTACAAAATTTTATGCTTATATCAAAAATACTTTAAAATATAAAAATTATTTAATTTGTATTCATAGTAAAAGAAAAAGGTGCTTACAGCTCCATAAAAGGAAAGGCCATAAGCACTTTTTTTATAAATATCGATTATTGTAAAACAATACCTTTATTTTGTAGTGATGGATGTGTTACTACACCTTCACTATAAATACCATTAACTGCACTTGCAAGTGTAATAGTTTCTACAGTATCACCATGTTTAACAGTTACTTTGTATGTGATTACTTTAGCATCGCCATTTGGAGCAACACGACCAGTATTAGCACAAACTTCACTGCCGTCTAGAACTTCCATAGTAAATTCATAATCTTTGTAAGTTGTTAATAATTCATATTCATATTCAACCATACCAATGAATTTATTCCAGATTTCTAAGTCATTTTCTAGTAATGGTTGAGGACAATCTTTACCAGAATAGAAGTGGTGACCAACAACACGGTTAATGTCTAGGTTGTAATCTAACATTAATTGAGCAACAAGTTGAGCAGTTTTTTGCCATACATGCCATAGGTCAGAACCACGACATACTGTTGATTCAATACCTATAGAGTTACGGTTTCCACCATAGCTACATAAAGCAAATCCTTCAATTTGAGTACCCCAGTGAGTTTTACCCATGTAGTATTCACCATCAACAATCTTCCAAGGAAGACCCATCTTGTTAATAGAATTGTATTCTTTACCATTTAATGTGAATGTTAAACCAGTTACAACAATTCCATCATCACGCTTAGGAATTTCAATACCAGTATCAATACCATTAATTGAATATGTAGAATTACTTGTAATACCCCAAACAGGTTTTACAGGACTACCATCAACTGGAGCAAGAACACCAGTCTTATACCATTCAAATGCTACACCAGTTCCATCAGCTGCATGGTGAGCCATATAATCGTTATTTAATACATGGTAACCACGATAGATACCACCTTTATCACTACCAGTTACGTAATGAATTGATGTAGATGTGTTAGTTGCGAAGTAGTTAGCATTACTTGAAGCGTATGCAGTTGCATCCATGTTACCAGTATAGTGAACAGTAATGAATTGAGTTCCTAATTCGTCTTTTTGACCACTATTGTTTTGTTTATTAGCAGCTTGAGCAGCTTCATAAGTAGTTAAGATTTCTAATTTTTCATTGAATAATAATTTAGAAACACTACCGAAGATATCACAATAATAAGCAGGTCCACCAGCACCAATACCTAATTCATATCTTGTAAAGACATTGCTTTCATTAGCAGATACGATTAATTTAATTGCATCACTTAAGTTTTCATCTAATACTGTTACTACGAAATCGAAGTATACACCATCGGCAACAGTAGCTCTGATGGTTGCAAGACCAGCTTTAACACCAGTTACAACACCATCAACAACTGTAGCAATATCGCTATTTAAACTTGACCAAGTAATATTAGTTAAAATACTACCATCACGTTTAACATATTTAGCATTAAGTTTAATTGTTTCACCAGCTGTAACATATGATTCAGTTTCATAACTTACATCAAAATGATCAGGAGAATATACAACAAATGTCATTGTAGCAACAGCTTTGCTAGCAGATAATGATCTAACTGTAATTGTTACTTCACCATCACCAAGAGTGTTAATTAAACCAGAAGCATCAACAGTAGCCTTTGTAGGGTCACTTGATTCAAATGTTACGGTTCTAATTAAAGCTTCAGCAGGTAAAACTTCCCAAGTTAATTGATATAATTCAAATCTCTTAAGTTCAGTTACGGCATTTGTAATCTTAATTTCTGTTACAGGGTTAGCTTCAACGAATTTAGCCCATAGTGTGATTGTATCAGTAACTTCTGTAATTCTTTCACCAGTAAATTCAGCATTGTCATACCAACCTTCAAACTTATAGTTTTCTAAATGAGCTTCAGGTAATACAACAGTACCTTTATTGTTTAGGTATTCTTTCTTTTCAGCTTGACTTAATTTATTCCAGAAACCATTAGCATTTTCATAAACTCTAAAGTCTACAGAAGTATATGAAGTATTAGGTCTAACAATGCTTCCAGTTAAGAAAGCACGGAATGCATAAGAAAGTCCATAAATAGCATCACCGGCATAACCACTATTGTTGATTAAAGCTTTTAAGCCAAGTACGTTACAGTTATTAGAAGCTAAATCTCTTACTGATAATTCATATAAGTATTCAGCAAGCCATAACCATTTTGTACGCATGTTTTCGCCAGCAGCATTAGCTTTTGTATAGAATGTATGGAAATCAATATCAACCCAAGCACCAGTAGGAATATCTTCAGAAGTCTTATAGTCTTTACCCATTACTTCAGAGTAATCTTTAATGAATGCTTCAACTAAAGATTTACGAGAATCGTAGATGATAGAACCACCATTTAAGTTATAAGTAATTGTATAACCAGCAATTTCTGTCCATTTAGCATAAACAGTAACATTACTTAATTGACATTCACCAATTTCTTCAATTCCATAAACGAAATCAGGATCAGAATACCAACCTTCGAACTTCCAATATTTAGAATTAAATGTTGGAGTTTCTAAAGTAACAGTCTTGCTTGCATCAAATTTAACTTCTGTAGCAGTCATACTAGCTTCATCATTATTTAATACATATGTTAATGTTAATTCAGTCATTTCCCATTTAGCATATAATGTTGTATTAGCAGTTAATGTCTTAACTGGTTCACCAGCAAATTCAGCATTGTCATACCATCCTAGGAAAGTATGGAATGGATAATATGCTTCTAAAATTGTTTTAGCATCTTTTACAGTTACTTCTTTTTGGATTAAATCCCAGAATCCTTCACCAACAGCATAGCTAGAGAAATCACAGCTATAGCTACTTGAATGGTCCTTATTTAAGAAGTTGTGAATAGCAGCTCTTTCATAAGCAACCCATGAAGATGGGAATTTTTCATTACCTTCAACTTTAGAATGTTGATCACTTAAATATGTGTATAACCAACCCCATTTAGTAGCATAATCTGAAGTAGTAAAGAATTCATTAATTTGATTAGTTTGTAATCCATATGAAGCATCAAAGAACTTACCAACAGTAATCTTCTTGCTAAAGTATGCATTAAAGTCAGCAACGAATTGATTAACTAGATCAGCACGATCTTTAAATAATGAGTTAGAACCATTTAATACATAAGTTACTTCAAATGTAGAATCAATTTGCCATAAAGCATAGAATTTAAGTTCACCAGTTAGAGTCGCAGGAATTTCGAAATAAGCTTCGCCGTCGAATTTTTCATTTAAATACCAACCCATGAAGATATAACCTTCTTTTGTTGGAACTGGTAATTTAGTAACATAACCTTGAGGATATTTTGAGATTAAATCATCACAGTTACCACCATTTAATTCGAAACTTACATCACCTAAATTTTCAGTTTGCCAGTTAGCGTATAAAGTAACACCACCAGTTTGCGTTGTAGAAATTTCTGTAACATATTCAGTACCACCTTCAGTTAAACTCCAACCAAGGAAGATAAATCCTTCTTTTGTAGGAGTAGGAAGAGTATAACCAACACCTTCAACATAAGTTGTTTGGCTTCTCTTAGGTAGGGTACCACCATCTAATACATAAATGATTGGAGAGTAAACTTTCTTAGCTTCATCTTCTTTATATTTAGCATAAGCAGCTTTTACTTCTTCTAATGTCTTATAAGTAACTTCATCATTAGCACCGATAAGGTTTGCAGAATGGAATCCACCAGTATAAGCATTGTTATTAGTAGTAATTGTAGCACTACCAGTATCAGAAAGTTTGAATGATGTTTTTTCATCGAAATAGTTATATTGAATATCGATAAGTGCATCAGCATGAGAACCTTTGAAATAGAATGTTGAAGGTTCAACGTTATAGAATTCATTTCCATAAACTTTAACAGTAGCATTTTCACCTAAATTACGGAAAGCAACTGTACATGTACGAAGATCATCACGACCAGCAACAATATTTTCAACAAATAATACATCAGTTAAATCAGCAGAAGTAAATCCAACTTGAACTAACCAACCAGTTGTAGCATAACGGAATTCATTATTAGTAATAACATATTTACCTTTAGCAGTATATACCATTAAACCATCACAACCAGCACCTGAATTAACAGCTTGGTTAGTAATATAGTTATTAGTAACTGTTAAATTAGCACAATAGTTAAATGCCATATAATCAGTTGCATAAGAATATGTATCACCAGGAACATTGATGTATGAATCTTTAACTGTTAAATCAGAGATATCAGCACCATCAACGATTGGAGCTTTACGGTTTTGACCATTACAAGTAACAGGAGTAGCATCAATATAAGCATTGCTAATTGTACAATAATCAGCAGCTACAACAATACCAGCACCTTCACTAAATTTTAAACCATTTAATGTAACGTTAGCAGCACTAACTTTTACAGCACCAGTTAAAACAGCTTCAGCATTACGTTCTGATCTACCTAAGATATCCTTATTTGGACCAATAACAGTAATGTTTTCAACATTGAAATCAACAGCATCAGCATAAGTTCCACTAGCAACTTCAATAATATCACCACTAACAGCCTTAGCTAAAGCTTCAGCGATAGTTTTGTATTCTTCGTTTTCACCAACTTTTAATGTTGTTCTTGTGAAATGGGCAGTTAATGTAACATCACCAGTTTGGCTAGCAGAAATTACAGTAACATATTCATTTCCTTCATTTAAAGTCCAACCAAGGAAAGTATAACGATCTTTAGTAGGAGTTGGAAGAACTACTTCAGTACCAGCAACATAAGTTGTAGGAGCACCTTCAGGTAGAGTTCCACCATTTAATACATAATTAATTTTGTAAGTATTCTTATCTTGTTCTCTGAATGCCTTATATAAAGCAGCTCTTTCTTCTTCAGTTGCAAGTACTTTTGTATCAGCTGTAACACCGTTACCAGCAACAGTTGCAGGAGCAGCAGTTAAAGCTGAACCAGCTACAACGTATAAGTTTTCATCGAATGTAATAGATTTACCATCATTAATATGAACGATTGTATTGCAATCATTGAATGCATTATATTTAACAACAACTTCATTAGCAGCAGCACCTGATTCGAATAAACCATCAATAGCAATTACTGAACCATTAAATACGTTACCATATACATAAGCACTACCACTACGAACACGTAATAATGCAGCAGCTGTATTAGCAATACCACCACAAGTTGAAGCATCTACAGTGTTACCATAGAAATTAATTGCATCCATTCCTTTTGTTACCCATGCGAAGAATTGACCAATATTATCAATTACGCAGTTTTCAATTGTAGCAACAATTGGATTAGTTGTAGCAGCTTGGAACTTAATGAATGTATTCATTGCTGTGATACGAGAATTTGTAACTGTAAAGATATGAGCATTAGTATTTGATTGGAAGTAAACACCAGAAACACCAGCACCACCACCAACACCTTGTAGAGTTACTTTATCAAAAATGATTGTATCAGCATTAACGTTACCAGGTTGATCTTTAGCAACATTGATGATTGTCTTATCCATACCTTCACCAACGAATGTTAATGACTTAGTTAAAGCAACAGATAATGAGTAAGTACCAGCAAGAATTTTGATTACATCGCCATCTTTACTAGCATTAATAGCATCATCTAAAGCAGCATATTGTCCACCTTCACCAACAGTGATTGTAGGTTCAACTTCTTTTTCTTCCCAGTTAGCATAAACTGTAACTTCACCAGTTTGGCTATCAGCTAAGCTAGTTACATATTCAGTACCACCTTCAGTTAGACTCCAACCAAGGAATTTATAGCCTTCACGAACAGGAACTGGTAAAACAAATTCTTTACCTTCTTCATAAACGTCAGCTACTTCTTCAGTAAATTTACCATCATTTAATACATAATTGATTTTGCTGTATGTAGGTTCAACATAACCTTCATCAACGAAACGAGCATATAATGTTAAATCGCCTGTAGTACCAGCTTCAATAGAAGTTAATTTCTTACCAGAGAAATCTTCTTCTAAGTACCAACCAAAGAATACTTGACCTTCTTTTACAGGTTTAGCAAGTTCTAGAGGAAGTTTATTAGCATCATACTTATCAGCATGAGCAATTTCTTCAGTACCACCGCCAACAACAGTTACTTTGCTAGCATCATATAATTCAACTGTAGCAGTTCCACTATCAGGATCACCAGTAAATTTAGCAACTTGACCAACAGCAACAGCTTCACGGAAGGTAGCAGAATCAGCCCATTTATCACAAGATTCAGAGATTAAAATTACATAATCACCAGTGAATTCGAATCCGCCTTCACCTGATTTTGCAACTTTAGTAACAGTATAAGTACCATTAGCTTGTTTTGTTAATTCAACACGGAATGAGAATAAAGCATTATTAGTACCAAATGTTTCTTTGTTGAATAAGAAATAATGTTCTTTGTAATTTGTCCAGAAACCACTATTAGCAGATGTAGCGATAGAAGTTAAAGCTTCACCTTCATAAGTAACTTCACCAGGAATATTCTTTGTCCAAGAACCACCATTTAATACATAAGTAATCTTATATTCATCAGTTAATTCTTCCCAGTTAGCATAAACAGTTACATCACCTTGAGATTCATTTGAAATAACCGTAACATATTCAGTTCCACCTTCAGTTAAAGTCCAACCTAAGAATCTATAACCTTTACGAGTTGGAACAGGTAAAACGAATTCTTGTCTTTCAGTATATTCAGTTTTTGCACCTTCAGGTAATACACCTTCATTTAATACATAATTAATCTTAGAAACAACTTCAATTTCAGTTTCTTCGAAGATTGCATAGAATGTTAAATCACCTGCATCTGTTTCGCTTACACCAGTAACAAATTCCGTAGCATCTTCAGTTAAGCCCCAACCAAGGAATGTATAACTTGCATATCTTGTAGCTTCTTTAGTTAAAGTAGGTAAAGTGAAACTTTCACCCATCTTATAAGTAGTAACTAAAGTTACACCTTCAGGTAATACACCATCATTTAATACATAAGTAACATTGTAAGTTGCAACTTCCCATTTAGCAGTTAAAGTAATATCGCCAGTTAAACCTTTAACGATTTTTTCGACTTTTTCTTCACCATTATACCAGCCAACGAACTTGTAACCTTTTAATGTAGGTGTAGCAAGATCAAATTCACTTTCAATAGTGTAAGTATAGCTAGGTACAACTGCACCATCTTTTAATGGTAATCCAGCTTTTGTAGCATCGATTGTAGTCCATTTAGATGCAAGTCCACCATAAGTTTCTTTGTATTGTTCATTCCAAATTTTGTTATTAATACCTAATAAATAAATAGCAACATTTTGAAGAGCATAACTAATTGTAGATGTACCAGCAATTACACCATCAATATATTGACAGTCAATTCCTTGTTTAGCACAAAGAGCTCTAATTTCTTGTAACATCCATAAGTATTTAGCATGCATCTTTTCATCTTTAAAGAAATTTGATCTATTAGTGCTATCAGCCCAGAATGAAGCAACGTTAGTATATTCAGTTCCAGCAAACTTATTAAAGTCAGCTAAGAAAGCACTAGCCATTTCTTCTCTTGTTTGATAACGATAGATATCAAATGCACCACCAGCAAAATCATAAGTGATATTGTATTTAACTAAGCTATATTTAGCAGTTAAAGTTAAATCACCAGCAGTACCTTTTTCAATCTTTTCAACTTTTTCTTCACCATTGTACCAACCATCGAAAGTATAACCTTCTTTTGTAGCAGGGGATAAAGTAAATTCATCTTCAACAGTGTATTGTTGAGGATTGTTCTTATCGTTAAGACCACCAGCAAGATCATAAGTAATATTAAACTTAACAGCTTCGAACTTAGCATATAAAGTAATATCTCCAGTTGTGCCAGCTTCAATTTCCGTTACTTTGTTAACGAAAGCAGCTTCTTTATACCAGCCAACGAAAGTATAATTTTCTTTTACAGCTTCAGCTAAAGCTAAAGGTAAATTTAATACGTCATAACCACTTGGATTTAGTTCACTATTAGTTCCGCCATCTAAAACGTAATTAATAGTGTAAGTGTTGCTTTCAACTACAATTGTAAGTTCTCTTTCTTCAGTGAAAACTCCATCAGTTATAGTTGCAACAAATCTAGCAGTACCAACAGCTAACGCTGTAATTGTTGGTTCTTCGCCTTCACTTAATGATGCAATTTCAGGATTTAAAGCTTTCCAAGACACATTAACATGACTAGAAGTAAATGATAACTTATAATCAAGTTTTTGTTCAGTTGTTTTATACATCTTAGTCTTGAAGCCATCAGCATAAACGATTTCAGGTAATGTTTCCAATCCAACAACAACTTTTGCTCTATCAAAAACAATAGCCTTTTCAGACCATTCTACCTTAATTTCAGTTTCACCATAGCCAACACCTATTAATTCACCATTAACAAATTTGGCAACTGATTCATCGCTTGAACTATATACTAAACCTTTTCTAATTTCAGATTCAGTATACTTTGAACCAGTAGTAACATTAACATCAGTTGTTACTTTTTCTCCAGCTCTTACAGTATATTCGTCTTTGTCAAGACTAATTTTTACTGTAGTGTCTGCACTATTGCAGGCAGTTAAGCCAAGAATAAAGAACAATGACATTAATAACAAGAAAAATCTTTTTCTCAAATTCATGTAATTTCTCCTTTTCATCTTGAAATTTTACTTTTTTATTATATCACATTTTGATTTTCCTAGCAAGCGTTTTCAAACTTAATTTTTTCATTTTAGACAAAAACAATATTTTCATACAACGTTTTCATTAAATATTTTGTCGATAATTTCCTATTTTTGTAAGCTATTTTGAAAAACTTTCTTACACTATATTTATATAATAATATGAATAAATTAATGACTAAAAAAAGGTGCAATTTGCACCTTTTATTTTATCGTATTAAGTCCGGGAACCATTACGGAAAGCATAATAGAATTTTCTAAATTATCTTTAGATACGGTAATTTTATATTTTACTAAAGTTGATTTTTGAGGAAGTGATAAAACTAATCCTTCTTTTGATACAAAAGAATTATCTAAAACTTCTAGTTTCACTTCATAACCATCTTTTAAGTATTGTAAAACATTATATTCAATCATAACAAGAGATAGGAAATGATCCCACATTCCAGCACCTCTCATTGTTTGTGGACAGTTTTTACCACTAAAGTAGTGATGAGGGACAACATCATTTATTGTTAAATCATTTTCATCTAATAATTTAGCGACAAGTTTAGCAAGTTTTTGCCATGTATAATAAATATTAGTTCCTTTATTAATACATGATTCAATACCAATTGAATTATTATTACCACCACGGTTAGAAATTTTCTTGTAAACAGAACTATACCAAGTTTTACCTAAATAGTATTCACCATTTTTAACAATACATCTAATGCCAACATCGTTAATATCCGATGTTTTTAAGATAGTATTACCGTTTTTAGGAGCTACAATAACGGTTTTTTCTCCGTTTACAGCAAAATATCCATCGCTTGTAATTGTAATTGTAGGATGTTCATCACTACCTTTTACGCCACTAGGAAGTAAATCGTAGTCAACTTGCGTGCCATCACCAGCGTGATAAGCTACTTCATTATCAGGTATATTGTGATAAATTCCATCATTACCAACTACATATTGATAACTTGCTTCATATTTTTTATTATTTTGTAAGTTGAATTCATTATACACCGTATCGCTCCACTCTTTTGCGGTATATTCGGCATCACCAGTGTCATGAACGCATATATAATATTTTTTCTTAATGGTACCTGGACGGTTATCATTACTAATTGGAGCAATATTTTCAATTTGGTTATAATCTTCAAATAAATAACCAATAATACTACTTTTTAACAAATACTTATATTCTAATTGCCAACCGACAACCGCAATGTTTTTGGCAATTGTATTAGATTTAGCGACACTCGCAAAATAAGATAATAAATCATTAACTTTTTGATAAGTGCTACTTACTGTAATACCAATGGTTGTAGAAATTCTTTCCTTTTCTTTTAAAGTTACTTTAACTTCAGCATATCCATCTTTAATACCTTTAATAGTTCCTTTATCATCAATACTTAAAACATCAGGATTTAAAGATGTAAAATTATAACCCTTTAAAAGTTCATTGGGTACATCAATTGGATTTACCACAATTGTATTTTCTTCTTCTACTCCTAAAATTACCTTATCATTTAAGGTAGAAAGTGATAAATAAGGATAGATGAAAACAGGATATAATACTAAATCACCATTAAGATAAGAATCTAGAGTAATGGAAGTATAACAAGTATCACCATATTCTTCCTTCCAGCCTAAGAAAATATAATCTTCTTTTTCTAGAACTGGCAAAGAAAATGGAAGTTCATCCGTTCTATAGCTTGTAGGTAAATCTGGTGCATTTTTCTTTTCTTCATCAGTTAAAACGTATTCGATTGAATAAGTAGCACCAACTACTTTTATTTGAAATCTTGTTGAATGTTCTAAATAAACATCATCACCAGGTTCTCCAACTTTAGAACTAACTTCAAACATGACTTCACCAATAAGTCCGGCCTCAATTACACAACCATTGTTAGAACTACTTACAACATTGATAACTTTTTCATCACTTGATGTATAAGTTACATTGCCTTTTTCGCTTCCTTCGTCAAAAGTAACAACAAGTTTGCTAGTTTCTCCTTGTTCTAAAACCATTTTTCCAGATACTTTAAACATTAAAAAAGGTGGTAATGAAAAGTTAGCATAAAGTTTTAAATCACTAGTAGCAACACTACCTTCCGTTACTTTTGTTTTATCTTCTTTATACCAACCAAGAAAATTATAGCCTTCTTTTTCTAGGGATGGTAAAGGAATTTCTTCTCCTTCTTTTACTTTTTTTTCTTCTACTACCGTTTCTTCATTATAATATGTTATTGTATATTCTTTCTTTTGTTGTTCCTTTTTACAAGAAAAAGTAAAAAAGAAAACAAAAATCATTAAAAACGACATTACTATTTTTGATATTTTTTGCATGTTTTTCACCTCAATCAATATTATATATTTTTTTATGTCCTTTTTCTACTGAAAAGCCTTGCAAAAAAGGAAAATTAAGCTAATTTTCCTTTTTCAATCGTTTAATTAATTTCTAATATTTCTTGTCTTCCATCTGTTAATTTTGTTAACGCAAGAAGAGAATAATACTTATTACCAAAAATATCAGTAATTATTATTTGTAATTTATACATGCCATTAGGTGCGGTTTCAACATTAAAATTATTTGTCGTAATGTTGGAAAGGAAAGAACCATCACATAAGTTTATTTTTCCATTATTTCTATTTTCTTCTCATTATGTTTTTCAGCATTAAATTGTTTCATTTGAATTACCTCATTAAATAAACGTTTATTTATATAATGATTATATCATAAAGAAATCTATTTAGTAATTAATAAAACTTTTAATCTTATTTTTTATCACTTTTATTATATTATTTAAATTATTAAAAATTTACTTTCTTTTAAAAAAAAGTAGTGTTCTTGAAGTAAATCCAAAAAATGGACGTCTTAAAACACTATTTTTCTTTAAAATTTTATAAATATTTTCCGGTAATACTATCCTTATTATTCTTAATATCTTCTACACTTCCCTTAGCTACGATTTTACCACCAAGGATACCACCCTCTGGGCCCATATCAATAATATAATCAGCATTTTTAATAATATCTAAATCATGTTCAATAACAATAATAGTAGCCTTAAAAGAAATTAAAGTTTGAAAAACTTTAAGGAGAGTATTAATATCTTTAGGATGAAGACCAATAGATGGTTCATCAAAGATAAAAATACTACCATCTTGGACTTTTCCAATTTCCGAAGCTAGTTTTAATCTTTGAGCTTCCCCGCCAGATAGGGCTGGTGTTGCTTCACCTAAGGTTAAATAACCAATTCCTAAATCGATTAATACTTGTAGTTTTTCTTTAATTTTTTTATTTTCTTTAAATACTTCTTTAGCTTCACTTATGGTTAGACTCATAACATCTTTAATTGAATAACCATTATAGTAAATATGATCTACTTCATGGGAATATCTTGTTCCATTACAATCATCACAAGTCATCTCAACATCGGGTAAAAACTGAACATCCATAGATATGATTCCGGTGCCATCACAAATTGGACATTTTAATTTGCCCGTATTATATGAAAAATCACTAGCCGTATAGTTATTGCTTATTTTACCATATAATTTTCTTAAATCATCAAAGATTCCCGAATAAGTTGCTACCGTACTTCTAACATTACTACCAATAGGGGTAGCATCAATTAAATCAACTTTTTTGACCCAACTTGCGTCTAAACTTTTAATATGAGCTGGCATAGTTAAACTAGAAAGTTTTGCCTTTAAAGCTGGATAAAGTGATTCTAAAATAAGTGTTGTTTTTCCACTACCGGAAACACCCGTTAAAACAGTTAATTTAGATTTTGGTATTTCGATAGTTAAAGGTTTTACGGTATGAATAGCATCAATACTCATACTTAACATACCTTCATCAAATATGTTTTCTTTCAATGCTTTTTCCCTTGTTAAAACATTAACACTATTACTAAGGTAGGGCCCAATAATAGAATTAGGATTATTTATTATTTCTTCTATGGTTCCTTTCGCAATAATTGATCCGCCTTTCTCACCTGCTTCTGGCCCTATTTCAATCATATAATCGGCAACATTTAATATTTTAGTATCATGATCCACTAAAACAATAGAATTTCCATCTTTAATAAGCTCATTCATAATATTAATTAATCCCTCTACATTAGCAGGATGAAGACCAATACTTGGTTCATCTAAAACATACAATACTCCTGTCGTTTTGTTTCTTACGGTTCTAGCAAGTTGAACACGTTGAAGTTCACCAGTGGATAAAGTATTAGCTGCTCTTGATAAAGTTAAATAGCCAAGACCAAGAGATAAAAGACTATTAGCATTTATCAAAAATTCTTCTAAAATATTTTGTCCCATTTCCTTTACTTCATCATTTAAATTATTTACAACATCTTTTAACCAAACGGTCAAATCTTTCAAATTCATATCGCATACTTGAACTAAATTTTTTCCACCAAGCAAAGTTGAAGCCGCTCTTTCATTAATTCTTGAACCATGGCATTTTGGACAAATATCCGTTTTTAAAAATTTTGCTACTTTACTCATGCTTTTTTCATCTTTTACTTTTTTTAAAGCATTTAAAACTGTTGCCTTGGCACTATAATAAGTAAAATCTAATTCACCGGCATTAACACTATCCTTATTTTTGGGTTTATAAAAAATATGGCGTTTTTCCATTGGTCCATCATAAACAATATTCTTTTCTTCTAAAGTTAAATCTTTAAAAGGAACATCAATTCTTACTCCCATTTCTTTACAAACGTCAACCATTAATGACCACATTAAACTATTCCAAGGAGCAACAGCACCTTCTAAAATAGTTAAATTTTGATTAGGAACTAACGAATCCATATTAACCATTTGAACAACACCCGTTCCTTGGCACTCGCTACATGCACCACTAGAGTTGAAAGCATATTCTTCGGCTCCTAAACCAAAAAATTTAGCATGACATATTGGACATTCAAGCATTTCATTTCTTGCAACTTTTGAACTAGCTTCTAGTAAATGGCCATGTGGACATAGATAATTACCACATCTTGAAAAAAGTAAACGAACCGAATTTAAAAGCTCCGTTGAAGTACCAAAAGTTGAACGAATGCCTGGAACATTAGGTCTTTGATGAAGAGCAACGGCACTAGGAACATGAAGAATACTATCAACTTTTGCTTTTTCACCTTGTGATATTCTTCTTCTCATGTAAGTAGATAATGCTTCCAAATATCTTCTTGAGCCTTCAGCATAAAGTACTCCTAAAGCTAGAGATGATTTTCCACTACCAGATACACCAGCAATGGCTACAATTTTATTTAATGGAATATTTACATCTATATTTTTTAAATTATGAACTCTTGCACCTTTTATTTCAATTTTATCAATCATTACTAAATACCTCGAGAAAAATACAAATTACCCTATATCTTAACTATATAAATAGTATACATCAATATTTTTGTTATTGCAATTAAAACAGGTTTGTTAATAAAAAACTCTCTTAATTTTCTCATTACACAAATTAAGAGAGCTTTTAATATAGCGATATCATAAAACTATTAAATTTAATCATCTAACTTTTAAAAACAATTTTTTTAAATTTCACTATGTTAAAGATAAAATTGTTTTAATTGGTTTTCTTTTATCATGTTTTTTTACTATAACATAAGTTATTATTAAGCCAAAAACTAAATAAAAAGCATATAAACTAATTACTGAAAACCAATCTATTTTAAATATTGATATTAATACATACAATTCATTATATGTATATTTATTTAACAAAAATGTCATGATTAGAATAGGAATACTAATCAGAAATACAAATGTTATTGTTAAAACAAACTGAATAAAAAAGATTTTGAATATATCCCAAAAACTAATTCCTAAAGAGTATAATATTCCTATACTTTTTGCTTTTTGGTGAATTATTTCACTATAATGATAATACAAAATAATTGATGAAATAATAAATAAACCCATAGAAACAATAAGTATTATCTTATTAATGAGCGTTAATGTATTATTTATATTATTAAAAGATACATAATTTTCATTAGCTAATTTATATAAAATATATTCATTGTCGTAAGCATTAGGAAGAATATTTTTATCATAAATTTTTTTATCTAAAAAATTATAATTTTTTAATTCTTTCTTAAAACTAGCATTGATAGGTTTGACAAGAAATTTGTATTGATTATTATTATAATTTATTTTATCATATAAAATATTAAATAATTCATTTGAAACACATATAGGGCTTGCTGTTTCTTTTTTGCCAGTTCCATCAACATTATAAAAACCAACAACCTTAATTTCCTCAAACAATTCTTTATCATCCAAATATATTTTTAGATAATTCATATCCATATAATAATCTTTTATTATATTTACATAATTGGTAATTGCTTGTTTCTTAAAAAAATTATAATCATATTCACTATGATATTTATTTTGAGTATTTCCCTTTATGTAAAGATAATATCTCGTCCAATTATCATAATTTCCATCTTCTATAAAATCATCTCTTATTTCTTGGTAATGATTTTTTGCAAATTCTTTAATACTTTGTTCGAAATTTTCATATAACCTTTCATTATCATCAAAACTAAAGTTATATGGCACTATTATTCCGTTTTTTATTTCTTCTTGGCTAGAATAATAGATTTCTAATTCATTATCCTCTAAAGAAATAGCACCATCAAACCCCCAAGCATTATGAATTTTATTTCCTAAAACAATTCTTTGATTAATTGATAAATCATTTAATATTAAATTAATGAATTCTTCGTTAACGTACGCTATATTATGTAAGCCATATTCTAAGATTATATCCCATTCAAGTTGGATAAATTCATAATTTTCGTTAGAAGTCAATAATCTTTTATATCTTTCTTCATTTAAATTAGTGTCCAATATTCCAACAACTTTAAGGTTTTTAGTTACTTTAAGTTTTGAATCTTCTAAAGTAATATAATTTCCAATCATATCATCATAATTTTGAATTGTTTTTCAAAATAATCATAATATCCAGATAATTTGTATTGTTCAAATACATATTTAGTAATTACGACTTCTTCTGGCGTAGATGGAAGATTACCATACAAAGACATATCGTATTTATTAATAAATTCTTGGTTAATAACTGCAATTCCATTATTTTTATTTGTATTGTAGCCTTTTGATTTACCATAATTTTTAGTATAAATGTTATTTTTATCGAGTAATTTTCCATAATTGCTTACGAAATAGTTATACACTACATCACCATTGAAATCTATTAAATTATTTTTAAAGTACATTAAATCATTATTATTCATGCCAATTAAAGGATTAGAGTTTATATCATTACCACTATTAGCGTAAACATATTCCTTATAGTAGGCTAAATAATTTGTATCATTATTATAAAATGCTTTGACAATCAGCTTTCCATTATTTCTATTAATAAATGATAGTGAAAATACTGATGATACAGTCAATATTAAAAAAAGGAAACATATTACAAACAATCTTTTAAACCTAACAAACATCCATGAAAAAGAGATTTTAAAAATTTTATCTTTATTTAAATTTCGTGGTTTTTCTAGTTCTATTATTTTACTAGTTTCATTTTCATTAGTTTTAACTGTTTCAATTATTTTACCATTTTTAAGTTTGATAATATTATTAGAAAACTGAAAAGCAAGATTAATATTGTGGGTAACAACTATAACCAAAGTATTATTGCTGATTCTTTTAAAAATCTCAAATATCAATCTACTGTTTTCATCATCAAGCATACCTGTAGGTTCATCGCATAATAATATTTTAGGTTTCTTTATTAATGCTCGTGCAATTGCCACTCTTTGTTGTTCTCCACCTGATAGTTCATTAATTCTTTTGTTTTTTAATTTATCTAACTTAAGCAATTTTAATAATTCATTTATTTCAGATTCATTTGTATTAGCTAAATCTTGGGATATACTAACATTATCATAAATTGATAATTCATCTATTAAATTAAATTGTTGAAAAACATAACCAATATAATTTTGTCGAAAACATTCTACTTGTTTTTTGGATAATTTATTTATATTTAAATTTTCAATGAAAATCTCTCCTGAATCATAATCATCCAAAGTTCCAATTATATTTAATAACGTGCTTTTACCAGATCCTGATTCTCCTGTGATAAAAAATAGACCATTGTTTGGAAAAAGCAATGTTATTTCATCTAAAGCAGTGAATTTTTCATTTTTACTTTTATAATTTTTTGATAAATTTTTTATAGATATCATAATAATTCTTCACTCCAATTTTTTCTTAATTTAATTATTCAATTTACTAGTCTTTGTAAAATGTATTAAAAAATAATTAGTTTTATATCAATAATTTATATTAATTAAAATAAATTTTCATAAAGAACTAGTTATTTTTCGATTTAACAAAAAAGCTCCCCCTTAGGAGAGTTTTATATAAGCCTATACTATTTTAAAGCTGTCCCCCACGCAAACTTAAAAAATACTTTTATGTCCACCTATATTTTATCATAATACATAATATAATGCAAGCGTTTTATAACGGCAATAGAAATTAATTCACAAAAAAATAAAACAACCAATAGAATAACTCTATTAGTTGTTTTGTTTTTACTATTTCTTAAAGAATCTTTTAATACGATCAAATAAACCGCTACCGCTTGTTTCATCGGTTTCTGATAATTCTTTAAACAATTCTTTTTGTTTTGGTGAAAGGTTAGTTGGTGTTACAACTTTTATGACAACAATTTGATGACCAGTTTTCTTAGTAATCTTATTGTTGATACCTTTGTCTGTTAAACGATATTTATCACCATTTTGAGTACCTGGTTTAATAGTCATTTTAACAGTACCAGTAATTGTTTTAACATCAATTACAGCACCAAGGGCTGCTTGGGAGAACGTAATTGGAAGTTCTAAGATGATATTATTACCATCACGAACAAAGAATTCGTGGTCACGAACCGTAACATGTACGTATAAATCACCATTAGCTCCACCTTTTACTCCGGCTTCGCCTTCACCAGCAACTCTAATTGTTTGATCATTATCAATACCACCAGGAATATTAACAATAATGTTTTTGGTAACACGAGTTCTACCTTGACCATTACAATCAGGACAAACACGAGTAATTTTCTTACCAGTACCATGACATTCTGGACATTCCGTTTCTGATCGCATTTGACCAAGAATAGTGTTTTGAACACTAACTACTCTACCTCTACCATTACATCTTGGACAAGTTGTAATATCAGATGCTGAATAAGCTCCAGTTCCACCGCACTTAGTACAAGTATCATATCTATTAAATTTGATTTCTTTCTTAACACCAGAGCAAGCTTCTTCAAAACTAATTGTTACATCTTGTTCAATGTCACGTCCTTTACTAGGACCTCCTCTTCTTGATGATGAACCACTGGCACCACCACCAAAGAAAGAACTAAAAATATCACTGAAATCAAATCCGCCAAATCCGGAAGCACCACTAGCACCACTAAATCCAGAAGTTGGATCTTCCGTACCATAGTGATCGTAATTTGATCTTTTCTCAGGATCGCTTAAACAATCATAAGCTACTTGAATTTCCGCAAATTTTTCATTAGCATCTGGTTCTTTACAAACATCAGGATGATACTTCTTCGCTAGAGCACGATAGGCCTTTTTTATATCTTCTTGTGAGGCATCTCTTGGTACGCCTAATATCTCATAATAATCTCTCTTCGTAGCCACTTACTTGGCCTCCTATTCTATTTACATAATTTAATAGTAGCTATAAATTAAGGTTAATTAATTTATAGGCTACTTATTAAATCCCATATTTTTTATTTTATTAATTATTTTTTATCGTTTGATACGTCTTCAAAATCAGCGTTTACAGTACCATCTTCGTTTTGAGTAGCACCATTTGTAGAAGTATTTTGGCTAGATGAAGCTTGGGCTTTTTGATAAGCTTTTGTTGCAACACCTTGAGCAGCTTGTAATAAAGCTTCTTTCTTAGCTTTGATAGCTTCTAAGTCAGTACCATTTAAAGCTGTTTCAAGATCTTTAATAGCATTTTCTACTTGAGTCTTTTCTTCACTTGTTACTTCATCACCTAAGTCTTTTAGAGAACCTTGGATTTGGAAGATGTATTGTGAACATTCATTACGTAAATCAGCTTCTTCTTTCTTAGCCTTATCGCTTGATGCGTTAGCTTCAGCTTCTTTTACCATACGATCAATTTCTTCTTCTGATAAGCTTGAGTTACCAGTAATTGTAATTGTTTGAACTTTGCCAGTACCTAAATCTTTAGCAGATACGTGTACAATACCGTTAGCATCGATATCAAATTTAACTTCAATTTGAGGAACACCACGAGGTGCAAGAGGAATACCTGATAATTGGAAACGACCTAATGTCTTGTTATCAGCAGCCATACTTCTTTCACCTTGAACTACGTGAATATCAACAGCAGGTTGGTTATCAGCGGCAGTAGAGAATACTTGTGACTTAGTTGTAGGAATTGTAGTGTTACGAGGAATAATTACGGTTGATACACCACCTAATGTTTCAATACCTAATGAAAGTGGAGTAACATCTAGTAACAATACATCGTTAACATCACCAGTTAATACACCACCTTGAATAGCAGCACCCATAGCAACTACTTCATCAGGGTTAATAGAACGGTTAGGTTCTTTACCAAGTTCTCTACGAACTAATTCTTGAACACATGGTACACGAGTAGAACCACCTACTAATAATACTTGGTCAAGATCACGAGCAGTAAGTTTAGCTTGTTTTAAAGCATCACGAACAGCGTTGCAAGTAGAATCTACTAAGTCTTTAATTAATGATTCAAAAGTAGCTCTTGTTACATTTACATCAAAGTGAACTGGTTCACCATTTACCATTGTAATGAATGGAATATTTACATTAGCACTTGTTACATTACTTAATGTCTTCTTAGCTTCTTCAGCAGCAAGTTTTAATCTGAACATTGCTGATTTATCGCTTGATAAATCGATACCATTTTGTTTCTTGAATTCACTAACTAGATAATCTACTAAACGATTATCGAAGTCATCACCACCTAAGTGGTTGTTACCTGAAGTTGCAAGTACTTCATAAGTACCATCAGCAAGTGATAAGATAGATACATCGAAAGTACCACCACCTAAGTCATATACTAAGACTGTTTGTTCTTTCTTTTGATCTTTATCAATACCATATGCTAAAGCAGCAGCTGTTGGTTCGTTGATGATACGTTTAACATCAAGACCAGCAATCTTACCGGCATCCTTTGTTGCTTGACGTTGAGCATCATTAAAGTATGCAGGAACCGTAATTACAGCCTCAGTTACAGGAGTACCAAGATAAGCTTCAGCTGTTTTCTTTAAGTTTTGAAGAATCATAGCTGAAATTTCTTGTGGTGTATAATCTTTGTTCATAGATTTAATATGAACTTTATAATCTGTACCCATATGACGTTTAATAGAAAAAACAGTATCCATGTTAGTTGCAGCTTGACGACGAGCTGTTTCACCAACGATAATTTCCCCATTTCTGAAAGCTACAACAGATGGTGTTGTACGCATACCATCAGCGTTTACGATAACTGTAGCTTCTCCACCTTCAACAACAGATACACAAGAATTTGTTGTACCTAAATCAATACCAATAATTTTACTCATAATATATTTCCTCCTAAAAGTTTATTTTTTTATTTATTTGCTGACCTTTACCATTGCAGGTCTTAATACACGGTCCTTATACATGTAACCCGTCATAACTACTTCAACAACTGTATTAGGTTCAACGCCTTCTTTTTCAACTGTTTCCATAGCTGAGGCTACTAAAGGATCAAATGGTTTATTTAAACAATCAATTTTAGTAACACCATTATTTTCTAAAATGTTTTTTAAACGATTGTTTATCATAATGAATCCACTTAAATATTTATTAAGTTTATCATCTTCGGTTTTTACGGAAACGGCTTTATCAAAAATATCTAATATTTCAATAGAGTCTTGTAGAAAATCATTTAAAGCATATTTACGATCTTTAATACGATCTTCATTCATTCTTTTTCTAAAGTTTTCAAATTCAGCTTGTTTTCTTAAAAGTTGATCTTTTAAGTAAGCTTCTTGATTTTTTAACTTTTCATTTTCTTCTTTTAACGCAAGATATTGTTTATCTTTAGTTACATCATATTTTTTATGATTTTTATTATGCTTTGATTCATTTTCTTTGTCTTCTTGATTTTTCACTTCCCCACACTTGTTTTCCTCTTCCTTATTTTCTACAATCAATTCTTCTTTTGTTGTTTGTTCTTCGTCTTTTTTTAATTCTTTTTCTTCCATGTTAGCCTCCTATTTCATATTTTGAACAATACCATTTAGCAAGGCAACAACATAACGATATTTCATTCTCAATGGACCAAATACTGTTATAGCACCCGTTCCATTACGACTTTGATAATAAGCAGTAATACTACTACAATGTTGCATAACCTTTAAGCTATGTTCACTTCCAATCTTAATGGTGATATTAGCATTATCTAAGTTGCC
Source organism: uncultured Bacilli bacterium (assembly GCA_934098295.1). Lineage (GTDB taxonomy): Bacteria > Bacillota_I > Bacilli_A > ML615J-28 > CAG-313 > UBA1737. The sequence continues at coordinate 188,381 of CAKONV010000001.1, forward strand.
AATAACTGGGATTGGACCATTATCAAATTCAACGATTTGATAAATTGATTCATTTTTTAGTGTTTCTAAATACTCTTGTGCTAATTGCAAATCTGCAAAATCATGATGTTTCAAAATATTATATTGACCAATAATTGTTTTTTTATCATCAACTAATCTTTGGAAATTATGAATACAGAATTCAACTACCGCTAACGCATTACTCATATAATCAAAGAAACCTTCATCACTAAATTCAAATCTTTTAGCATTCTTAAAGTCATTTAGTAAAACATCGTGAAGTTTTTCATCTAGATAGGTTGTCACATTACTAATATTAGTAATATTTATACCTTCAGGAATATTTACTTCCCTACTTAATACTAATCCTTGATCAGTTACCATTAAGAATAAGCCTTTAAATTTTTTTAAATGGACAAAGTCTAATTTCTTGATTCTTGAATTATACGCCGTCTTTTCTAGGATTATAGCACCATAACTAAAATCTTTATTTTCAACAATGGTTTTTAAAATTGTTGCTGCAGTTTGTTTTTTATCAAGTTTACTATCCATAAATAATCTTGAAACCTGATCTTCAACTTCATCTACTAAAGGAGTAGCATTCATAAGTTCATCTACATATAAACGATAACCCTTTTCAGTAGGAACTCTACCACTAGAAGTATGGGTTTTTTCTAGATATCCTAATTCTTCTAAGGTAGCCATTTCATTTCTTAGAGTAGCTGTTGAATAATCAAGTCCTGATAATTTTGATAGTGTTGATGAGCCAACTGGCTCACTTGATTCATTTTCTGTATATGATTCAACAATGGCAATCATTATTTTTTTCTGTCGTTCTGTTAACATCATATTGCCTCCTTAGCACTCATTTCACCGTACTGCTAATATTATATCACATTCTTTTAGCACTGTCAAGAGGAAAGTGCTAATTTTTTTATATTTTATGTTATTTTTTTATTTTTATGCAAATTTAAAATAAAAATTAGTTTACACTTAGCTTTTAACAAAGCCAAAATGTAAACTAACTATTATATTATATTTTATTTTAAATATTGATTAACTTTTAAAGCATCTTCTAAAACAAAAGCTTGATCATGCCCAGGATAAACAACGATTCTTTTATCTAATTTTTTAATTTTTTCTAATGATTTTTTTAAAGCTAAGTAATCACCAGTTGGTAAATCCCATCTACCGACAGAATCTAAGAATAAGGTATCACCAGAGAAAAGATTGTCAAAAATTAGATATCCTGCCGAACAAGATGTGTGACCAGGTAAATAAAGACATTTTACCTTTAAACCATTAAATGTTAAAACATCGCCATCATTTACAATTTTAATTTTTTTATCATCTATTTTTTCTAAATCATTTTTATTAAATAATGAACTAACCGAAAGGGAAGGTGATGAAAGTTTATTAACAGCATTTTTATGCATATAAACGATAACATCCTCATTTTTTAAAAGTTCAAAAAGACTTTTAAAATGATCATAATGACCATGAGTAAGTAAAATGCCTAAGATTTTTTTATCACCAATGTATCTTTTTAAGATTTTTAAATCATTAGCAGGGTCTACAATTAAACAAGAATCAGCAAAACTTATTAAATAAGTATTAGCATTTAATTGATTATCACAAAAATTATCAATCTTGATATTCATTACTTTAAAGCTGGAAGACTAGCTGCTGCAATTGATTGACCAACACGACGAGCTTTTTCATCTGGCATCATAATCTTTGCAGAAGCATATTCAGGGAATAAATCTTTTACAACCTTATTAGCAGTTTCAACAACGATATCGCCACCTTTACCACTAGTTACTCTTCCTAGTAATAATAAGTATTTAATATCATAGAATTCAGAATAATAAGCGACAGTATAACCTAAATAAATACCAATGTTTTCATAGATTTCTTTAGCTCTTGGGTCGCCCTCTTCCATTAGTTTTTGAACTACTTTTAATTTTTCAGCAGGTGATAATTTTTCATCTAATTCAATTCCTGCAAAGCCAGCAAGTTTGATAACACCATCTTGACTAAAGTATTTAACACCACAACCATAGTCGCCACTCCATTCATCAACCATAGCATTTTTGTTATAATCAACAGGAACGAAAGCAAGTTCACTTAACCAACCATTTAGGTTACCATCTTTATTAATATAACCAGCAGCTTCACTTGTTCCCATAGCAATACCTAAAACGCAGCCATCATTTAAGCTCATAGCACCAGCAAGAGCGGTAACATCACCATCGTTAGCAACAACTAGAGGAATATCTTCGCCGATTTCTTTAGCAGCTTTAATATAAAGTCCTGGAACTTCCTTATCAAAGACATCTTGAGGAACTTTAATAAATAAAGAAGCAACTCTTATTTCATTATTAATATAGATACCAGCACTACTTACACCAATAGCATCTACTTTTAAGCCTTTTTCTTCAATCTTTTTAGCAGCAGTCTTGAATGAGTCTAAAATACCTTGGTATTGATACATTGGATCAGTACTAGTCTTAGGGAACCATACTACTTCTTCTGAATAAATAGTTTCACCATTAATTACAGCTGAAACTTTACGATCGGAACCACCTGCATCAAAACCAATACGATTACCATCAAGGTGACCACCAGCAGGAATTGAAGCTTCAACAGAGGCTGGAACATCTTTTAATGTGCAAGCAACTACTTCGAATTTCTTTCCATAAACACGTTCCATAAATTCAACATCAAATTTACGTTTGCCATCTTTAGAGAATACTTTTTGCATAGCATGAACTAAATCGTCGTTACCACCTAAATAAATTTTAAAACCACCAACTACCCATAAGATACTCTTGATTAGTCTTTCAACCATTTCTTCATTTTCTTCTTGTTTTCCTGGTAAAACGTTTAAGTCATAACGATATTTATAACCACTTTGACGTTCTACGCAAATAGCAAAAGGAACGCTTCCTTTTTCTTTAAACTTACGAAGTTCAACAATCATAGGACGGAATTCTTTTTCTAAACTAGGAACATAACTTTTCATTTTTCTTTTTTCTCCTTTATTCATTTTTGTTATTTTTGTTAGTATCCAAATTTTTATTTTGTGCCGTATCAACAATGATAACATCACTACCAATTTTTACAATATTTTGCCAAGAAATTTTTGTTGCATCTTCTTTAGAAAAAAAGTTAAAAAATTTAAGGCCATTACTAACTAAGATGTTTAAAATTTTTCCATTGGCAACATCAATTATTACATCATTTATTCGACCAAGTTTTGTTCCATCTTCTTCTCTTATAACATCTTTTGTTGAAAGTTCCGATAATTTCATAAAATACCATCTCCTAAAAGATTATATGATTAGATTCTACAAAACTTGATTTATTTTTTAATTTTTTTTAACTAGAATATATCCCATCTAAATTATAACGGATGCGGTCTTCACCAACGAATATATGAACAACAACCTCTCCTAAATCAATTAAATGCCAAGTGCTTTCATCACTAGAACTATAGCCTCTAACCTTTAATCCGCAAAGACTAGCATCATCTTTTAAATAAGTTATAGCAGCCATAGCTTGACGACTAGATGTAGCTGAAGCAATAATTGAATAATCATAGAAAGGAGTTTTATTTCGCATATCATATACTTTAACATCAGTTACTACCGCTTTATCTAAGCTTTTAAGTATTTCTTCAATCATTATTTTTTACCTTTCCCAAATAATAATTATATGTATCAATTGTCTTACTGTATATTATTTTACCATTTTTTTCTAAATAGTCAACCGATTGAGCAAGAATTAATAGTGTACCTTTATCTAAATCTTCAAAACAAGCTTTTCTAGCTTTATCAAAGCACTCACCAACTCTTGTTTCTTCAATATAATCGCTAACAAAAATTATTTGTTCTAGTTTTGTCATATTAGGTCTACCTACGGTATGATAATAAATCGCAGAAAGAATATCATCATCATTTATATGATAATCTTCTTTAGCTACTGTCTTTCCAACAAAACTATGCCAAATTTGAGGAAATTGTTTCAATTCTTCTATAATCTCTTTTGTTTCGGTTCTTTCCAAATATTTCCACAAAACATCATTACTTTTTAACTTAGCACAATCATGTAAAATTCCAGCAATAGCTAATTTTTCTTTTGATACACCGAAATGATAATGCTCTTCAAGTTTTAAGGCCATCTTACAAACTTCAAGACTATGATAGTATCTTTTATTGATAACACCATCAATTGTCATTTCCATTTTTAATTTTTCCTTTAATTCTGATATTTCCATATTATATAAAGCTTTCTACCATTTTTACTTCAATATTTTCATTAACAATAACTCTTAAAGTTACACTTTTACCACTAATATGAACAAAACCAATTCCACTAATTAAAAGTTCTTTACTACCATCATCACTTACAAAAGCAATTTTTTTCAAGTTTTTAAGATTAGGGGCTTCTGTTACCGAAGGTGGCGTAAGAAGGCGGGTAACTTGCGTTTCATAAAGGTTATCAGCATTAACCGTTTTAGTTCTATGCAAGTATAAATCATTTGATACATAAAAACTAGCATTGATTTTTTCATCACTTATGAAATCGATGCGTACAAGGCCCCCTAAGAAAATAGTCTGATCGCCGTTTAGTTGGTAAGTACGCGGTTTAATATAACTCTTAGGAGTCAATACTTTGATAGATTCATAATCAAGATAAGCTCCAAAAGATGAATAGTTAATTAGTCCGGGTGTATCTATTAAGAAATGATCTTTATCTAAGGGAATCTTTATAAAATCCATTGTTGTTTGAAACTGATCACTAGTCGTAAGAAGATCATGATCATTTAAATATAATTCTTTTACCGCATTAATAAAAGTTGATTTACCAACGCTTGCACATCCTACTACATAAGTATTTTTTATACTAACTCTTTTATATCCTAAATATTCTTTATAGTTATATATTTTATCAATAACGCCTTTAACATTCTTTTTATTTTTAGCCGAAATCAAAGATACACCGATAACATTTAAATCATTATCTAACGCAATTTTCTTTACACATTCCTCTATTTTCTTTAAATGAACATCTTTTGGCAAAACATCAACCTTATTAATAACTAATAGCACTTTAGCCTTACCGATATACTTTGATAAATTAGGAATGAATCCCCCAAAAATATCCATAACATCTAAAATCAAAATGACTAAAGCTTTTGATTCACCTATTACTTTTATCTTTTCATAATAATTGTTACTATCAATTGATGGTACATATTTTTTTCCATTATGAATTATTTGAAAGCATCGCTTACAATAAATTTTATCTGAAGAATTTATAACTTCAAAAGGAACGTAACCAGCTTTATTTTCATCTTCATATTGTAGTTTTATACCACAGCCATAACATTTAGCCATTATTTTTTCTCCTTACTAACGACTTGCCAAATAAGAGCCGCCTTACTAGCATCCTTTTTTGCGATTTTTTTGACAATACTTTTTTCTCTCAAACGATTAATTCTTGTATAAAAATGCTCACTTTCTCGAGAAATAGATTTTATTAAAACCGAATCAACCTTTAACCGATTAGCACATTTAATATCAGTTACTAATTGATCGCCAATCATAACAATTTGGCTGTAATCATAAATCTCTTGAGTTTTCAAAAATGATTTAATTTTATACGCAAAAGGTTTTTGCATATGAGAGCCATATGAAGTGGCAGGAAAACTTTTCATAAATTTTTCAATTCTAGATCCATGATTATTGGTAAGAACATACGTCTTAAAACCCATATCTAACAATTTTTTACCTAAGGTGGCTAACCTTATACTGGCAACACTTTCAAAATAGGATATTAAAGTATTATCTAAATCAAATAGTATGATTCTTTTACCTTTAGCATATAATGTATCGTAATCTATATCAAAAACTGATAAAGATACCCATGTTGGAAGATATTTAGACAAAATTTAACCTCACTTCAATTACTAATTTATTCTCTTACTTTTAAAATACATAAGTATATTATACTAAATTTAATCATTTTTGTCTAGAAATTCCACCCACCAAAGGAGAATTATGATTAGTTTATTATCAATATTTTTATTACCTATTTTAGGAAGCTTAAATTCCGCGAACTTTCCAGAAGTTTTAAGCCCTGAGGAAGAAAATAAATATTTAAAATTATGGCAAGAAAAAAACATGGAGGCAAGAAACGTTTTAATTGAACATAATTTAAGGCTTGTTGCCCATATTGTCAAAAAATTTGAAAACACCCACGTTGAAAAAGATGATTTATTATCGATTGGAACATTTGGATTAATTAAAGCCGTTGATACTTATAATTTTTCATCTCATGTTAGACTCGCAACTTACGCTTCAAGATGTATTGAAAATGAAATACTGATGCACTTAAGAAGCATTAAGAAACACAAGGATGTAATTTCTTTATATGCTCCTATTGGAGAAGATAAAGATGGAAATGAAATTAGAATCTGTGATATCATCGAAGATGAAGCCCCATCGTTTACTGATCAGTTAATTGAAGAAGAAAAAATTGAAAAACTAAATAAGGCTTTAAAAATTCTTTCTAACCAAGAATTAGAAATAATATCTAGACGTTTTGGTTTAAACAATCATTTAACTGAAACCCAAAGAGATATTGCTAAATCGTTAGGTATTTCAAGAAGTTACGTTTCAAGAATTGAAAAAAGAGCCTTAACAAAACTATATTTAAAATTAAAAGAATAGAAAAGAAATAAAAAAAAGTGTATAATATTCCTATAAATACTGGAGGAATATATGGAACAATTCATACGTACAGAATTACTACTTGGAGAAGAAAACATTGAAAAACTATTAACAAAACATGTCCTTATCTTTGGTGTTGGTGGTGTTGGTAGTTTTGTTTGTGAAGCTCTAGCTCGGACAGGAATCAAAAATTTTACCATTGTTGATGGAGACACTGTAGATATTTCTAATCTCAATAGGCAACTAATTGCAACTAATAAAACGATTGGTAAATATAAAGTTGATGTTATGAAGGAAAGAATTTTAGATATAAACAAAGATGCAAGCATTACTACAATAAAAGAGTTTTTACTTCCTTCTTCTCTTGATAACAATCTTTTTAAATCTTGTGATTATATAGTTGATTGTATTGATACAATTGCGACAAAATTAGCCATCATCGAAAAAGCTAAAGAATTAAATATTCCAATTATTAGTTCCATGGGAACTGGAAATAAACTTGATCCTTCCAAACTTAGCATTACCGATTTATCTAAAACCTCAATGTGTCCACTAGCTAAGGTTATGCGCTATGAATTAAGAAAACGTGGCATTAAAAACCTTGATGTCTTGTATTCAACTGAGGAGCCTATAAAACTTTCTTCGAATTTTTTAGAACAAAAATTATTAGAAGAAAAGAAAGATAAAAGACAAATTCCCGGTTCAATTATCTTTGTCCCCAGTGTAGCTGGCATTTTAATCGCTAGACATGTTGTATTAAATCTTATAAATTTTTAATAAAAATAAAAAAACTAGTTATTAAGCTTTAAAAGACTTATTAACTAGTTTTTTTAATTATTTAATTATTTTTTATTTACTTCATAGATAAGCAAGCATGATCAATAGTTCCTGTAACGAGTCTACTAACATTTTCAACAATTAATTTAGGGTCTTCATACATTCCTTTATCTATCCAATCTAAAACAATCGCAACAAATGAAAATTTATAAAAATCCGTTATAAATTTTTTATCTTCTTCTCGTAAACTTGTTCCTTTTGATTTTTCAACTATTTCATTATATATTATAGGATAAACTAATCTAGATAAATTACTTCTTAATACTTCAACCGAAACTGAGTGATAAATATTTTTTACAAATATTTTTTCTTCTTTAATTATTTTAAATATGAGTAAAAACTTATCTTCCCATTTTTCATACTTTTCTTTTTCTTCTAATAATTTATCTACTTCATCAATACAAATCCATTCAACCAAGTCTCTAATATCTTGAAAATGATAATAAAAAGTTTGTCTATTTATATCACATTTACTTGCGATATCATTAACAGTTATTTTATTGAATGGTTTTTCTTTTAGTAAATCTTTAAAAGTATATGCTATCGCTCTTTTTGTAGTTAAACTGCTCATAATTTTATCACCTATAATACATTATACACTAAATACGATGTGAAGTAAACACTTTAGATTAAATTTTTATTTAAATAAGCCGCTTTCTTTAAACAATATTTCTATGTCAGTTCCTTTAATTTTCTTTTCAAGGAACTTTACGGCTTGTTTTTCCGCAAACGATAATGGAAGCTCATCAACTGATTTTTTATCAACAGCATAGTAGCATGCTCTTAATAATTCTCTAACATCATATTTGCTACCCCATACCTCTGGTACAGCACGATCAATGTTCAAAAGAGTATAAACAGCTTCCATACCTGTACGAATTGAATATTCAGTAGTAAAGATAGTATCTCTTGGTGTTTCCGCAAATTGGCCAACAAACGCAAAGTTAACAGCTTCTTTAGGAACGACAAGTGGACGATCTTTTTCTGCTCTTGGTTGGAAAAAGGCGTTTATATATGGCATATAACATGTTGTTGTATTGCATTTATCAGCATATTCTTCAATTTCATTAGTTGGAATACCAATATGATATAACCATTCTTCACATACTTCCTTTCCTGTACATGTTTTAATTGCCTTCTTTACAAAATTACCAGGTTTATTAGTATTAAGTGCATAAACCCAAACTAAAATACTATTCTTGTTTTGAGATTTAAATTGAGGTTGTCTATTAATTGTCCAAGATAAATACCAATTTTCTGTACTATCTTTTACCGTTACAATTCCTCCTGTCGTAACTTTGCCCTTTCTTGGGTCACGTTTACAAACATTTATAATATGGTTAATTATATTTTCATCGCTTACTTCAACAGTTGCACTCATCCAGTTAGTCATATCAACATTACCACAGAACTTTTCGGGATTACCAAATTCACCATTAGTTGCTTGAGCGGCAATATTTTTCCATAAATCCCATGATTCACCACTGCCATTTTTAATATTTGATAAATCAGGTGCAGTGTTTTGATCACCATAACAAGATGTATCAGTACAACAACCATTAGTAATAAATACTAAATCATCTTCAATTAAATCAATTGTCTTTTCTTGACCTTTTGATTCATATACAATTTGTGTTGCAACTTTTTTACCTTGTTTAGATTCAATAATTACATTTTTAACATCAATACCATATTCAATTTTAACGCCATTACTTTCCAAATATTTTGTAAGTGGTAAAATCATTGATTCGTATTGATTATACTTAGTAAATCTTAGTGCTGAGAAATCAGGCAATCCATCAATATGATGAACATATCTACATAGATAACGTTTCATCTCTAAGGCAGAAGACCATTTTTGGAATGCAAACATGGTTTGCCAATATAGCCAGAAATTTGTATTCCAGAAAGATTCAGGTAATACATCAGAAATCTTTTTATCTTCTAAATCTTTTTCTGGTGTCATAAATAATTTAGATAATGCCATTGCTGATTTTTTATCAAGTTTGAATAATTTATCAGTGTGAGCATCTTCACCACAATTTACGGTTGCTCTACATAATGAATAGTTAGGATCATGTTTATTAAGCCAATAATATTCATCTAATACACTTACATTTGGGGTTTCAATAGATGGAACACTTCTAAACATGTCCCACATACATTCAAAATGGTTATCCATTTCACGACCACCACGCATGTAGAATCCCTTAGTGATATCTTTTCTTCCATCACATGAACCACCTGCTAAATCTAATTTTTCTAACAAATGAATGTGTTCACCTTTCATTTGTCCATCTCTTACTAAATAGAACGCTGCGGAAAGACCTGCTAGACCTGTACCAATTATATAAGCAGATTTCTTATCTACTCCTTCGGGTTTTTCTGGACGAGCAAATGCTTCGTATGTTCCTGCTCCATAATACATATATTAGTACCTCCTTGTATTATTTTTTATTTACACTAAAATTATATCATTTTTATTTTTTCCATACAATAGTCAATTTTTTCAATTTGTAAAAAAAATAATACAAAAAATTATAATTGATTAATTTTTATACATTTGTTATAAAATGTCTAAATAATAATTTTAAGGTGGCATTAATAAAAAAATAAAAATCGCTATAACGATTTTTATCTTATATGATTTTCATCATTTTTAATATCTTATTTCTTTATCGCCCTTATTTTGGTTACAATCAACACATAATGTCTGCAAATTATTTAGTTCTGATTTACCACCTTTAGAAATGGGTTTAATATGATCAACTTCCAAATTTACTTCATCTCTTGTTCTTTTACAACATTTGCATCGATAAGAATTCCTTCTAAACACTATAGTTCTCATTTTTAGTGATACGTTACCTCGTTCAACTCTACATATCGAATCCCATATATACCTTTTTAAATAATAGGTTCCTTCTTGTTTGTTTATATCATTAATTAAATCATTGATATCTTTATCGATAAAAGTTCTTCTCTTAACATTCGCTATTTTTCCCATATTATCTCTAAAATACAATTCTACCATAATGGAATAAGAAACAGTAGGTTGTAATAACAATTTATTAAATTCTTGTTTTTCTATTTCAAGTATTTTTTTATTTTTCTTTTTTGGAGAAATATAAAAGCATCCAAAATCATTTATTTTTGATATTTCATTTTTATATTCTTCATATTTTTTTGCGTTATAAGAAATATAGCCCATATCTTTTTTAACTTGATATTTAGCAGTTGTTAAAACATAAATTAAATAATCTTCACAAGAAATATTATCATACATATTTCTATCATCATATTCATGAACGTATTTTCCTTGTTTAATCTCATAGAAAGAATATTTTTCATTTATATTTTTTAACTTATTTAACGCTATACTGTAATTTTTAACAAATTCAATATTTTTCTTTTCATTATTTGGAATTAATACATATTTTAAAAAAAGAATAACAATAATAAATATAATAATGATAGTGCAAAAAATCATTTACTTTTTCCTTCCTTTTTAAAAAAAGATTGAATTTCTTATTTATTCATCAAGAAATCCAATCTTTTAGTTCTATAAATTTTTTAAAATACTTAAAGTGATAAGGGCAGCATTAGAAGCCGCCTTTGGTGCAAAAGTACTATAATCAAAAGGGCGATTACTTCCAACAACATCAGATATAGATCTTATAATTAAACATTTAGTTTTGAATAAATAACATACTTGAGCAATTGAACAAGATTCCATATCACATGCCAAAACATCTAAATCTTGAAAATGATTATCAACAATCATACTTACTTTATGATAGTCACTAACAAATTGATCGCCAGTCATAATGATACCATAGTAACAAGAAAAAGGAAAATTGATATTTCTTAAAGTATCAATCATTACTTCATCCGTTTTATAAACAAATGGCAAATCTTGAAGTTGACCATATCTTAATGAAGTTGTAACATCGGAAGTCATATCAACATCAGAGTAAATAGTGCCCGTGGCAATAACGACATCTAAAGTTTTTAATTTTTTGTTAACTCCACCAGCAATTCCTGAGTTAATTACTAAATCTGGTTGATAATGCTCAATAAGAAGCATTGTGATAATGCCCGAGTTTACTTTTCCAATTCCACTAATAGTTAATACAACTACATTTTTGTCTAATAATCCTACAAAGAACTCGTGTTCACAAATAACTTCTTTTTTTAAATTATTTAGTTTTTTACTAAATAATTCCATTTCAATAGTAAGTGCACAAATTACACCAACAATCTTTTTAGTCATTATTTATTCTTAGAAGATTTTTTCTTTTCTTCTTCTGCCTTCTTTATATTCAATACTTTTACTTCAAATCTTTCGCCATCTTCAGTTCTTACTAATACAACATCGTTTTTCTTAGCATGTAAAACGGCTTTTCCAAGAGGTGATTCTGAAGAAATTTTATAAACCATAGGGTCAGCTTCAATAGTACCAACGATATGATAAGTTTCTTCAACATTGTCGTCAAGGAATCTTACCTTAACAAGTTTACCCATGTTAGTATCTTCTTCATCTTTAATGATTTCTGCATTTTTGATACTATTTTCAACTTCTTTTAATTCAGCAGCAATTTGAGCTTGAGCATTACGAGCAGCATCATAATCAGCATTTTCTGATAAGTCACCTTGAGCTCTTGCTTCTTGTAAGGCAATAATATTTTCGTTTTGAGCTTGTTTTAATTCTTCTAATCTTTTAAGTAAGGTATTATAACCTTCTTGTGTCATAAATTGTTTTTGAGCCATATAATGTATATTCTCCTTTCACATTATTTTGCTAACTTTAAAAGCTATTAATTATTTTTCCATCTTATTATACCAAATTAGAAAGTTTTTTGCAAGTCATTTTTACTGAACTTTGCGAATCATATCAAACTTGCTAACGGAAAATGGCATTTTTATATAAAATTGTTGAAGAGGATGTCTTGCCACCCTAAATTCATCTAAGGTTGTGACATCCTTTAAGATTGGTGCTATAAAAGTTTTATTTTCTAGTTTAGGTCCAAAAGCTTCTAAAAGGTCGCCTGTTTCAAAATAATTTCTTTGTTCTATTAAAGCAACTGATGTTTCTTCATTATAATCTAAGACACAAGCAACATATTCTTTCGTAGGTGATTCTGTTCTTGTATCATATAATTGTTCATTAATAGTAACATCACCTTTATAAAATCCTGAACTTGTAAGACGATTTTCAGCTTTGCCAATTTCTTTCTCTAACCATTCATATTCTTCTTCACTAACAGTTTTATTATTTATGTATAAATCAATTAACATTCGGTAACATCTTATAACCGTAGCCAAGTAGTAAGTTGATTTCATTCGTCCTTCTATTTTTAAAGAAGCAATTCCCATATCAATTAGTGATGGAATAAAACGAAGAGCCATTAGATCTTTCGAACCGATATTAAAGTATTTTTTACTATTGGTAAGTTTCTTACTTTTTTCATATAAGTTATAATTCCATCGACATGAATGTGCACAACCACCCCTATTAGCATCACGATCAGTCATATGGTTACTTAAAACGCATCTTCCCGAATAACTAGAGCACATCCCACCATGAATGAAAACTTCTAATTCCAGTTTACTTGTAGAAGCAATTTTTCGCATTTCTTCTAAAGAAACTTCTCTTGCTAAAACAACCCTTTTCACACCAATATTTTTCCAATATTCTACGGCCTCACTAGAAGTTACCGACATTTGTGTTGATACATGTCTTTCTAGAAGCGGAGCAATTTTTTCAGCTGTCCTTATTATATACAAACTAGAGGTTATTATACCATTAACTCCCGCTTTTTCTAATTGTTTTAAATAAGTATTTAAGTCGTCTAAATCATCATTGTGGGGAATTATATTCATCGTAACATAAACTTTTTTTTCTAATTCTTTAGCGAATCTACAAAGTTCTTCGATGTCTGAAATTGTAAAGTTTGAAGCTCTAGCTCTTAAACTAAATTTTTTACCCCCAACATAAACAGCATCAGCACCATACATTAACGCAATTTTGGCTTTATCTAAGGAACCAGCGGGGGCTAGTAATTCTATTTTTTTCATTATTTCTAAGCCTCCTTCTTTAACAAAATGGATTTTTTATCATATTGTCCTTTGTAATAAGCAACATTATTTTCTTCTAATTTTTTATAAAAAACTTCAGTATCAAAAGTTTTAAGATATTCATCATATGATTTTATCACTGCTTTTGTTTGTTTTTTATTCAAAAAGATGGTGTGAATAATACCATACTTAGCTTTTTTTAGGTTTTTGATTTCTTCTAATAAATATTGATTAGAAGTAGAAAAAATATGTGTTCCCGTTTCATCTTCTTTAATTGGCTGCTTTTCCTTACGTAATTCTTCAATAATATAATAGTCATCATTATAGGGATTATGACTATCATTTCGGTATTTAAAATACATGCTCAATAGTTTTCTTTTGGAATAAAAGCACGCATGACGGCCAAACAAATCAATAATATAATCATTATTTACCTGTTTGTCAATTTCAGCTAGTTCTTCTTTAGTTATTTCCGATGAAGCAACAACATAACTATTATTTTCGGCTTGTAAGTTAATATCATAATAATTAGTCAAGTAAGTAGGAGCACGATAAATCAAATCATATTTAAAATTGTCTTTCATCATTTGATAAAAGCCAAAGTCCGAATAAGTAAAATAAGCGATTTTCTTAGTTTTTAACTTTTCTATTATATTTTTAGCTTTAAGTAATTCTTGATCTGTATAAAGGCGTTCAGCGTTTACAATAATACCAACATCTTTTTTAAAACTATTTAATTCTTCTATAATAGTATCTATTTCATCAAAATCAAAAGTTGCGGCAGGGGTAAGCGATAAATCTTTAATGCCAATTAAAATATAAGCTAAATTACTTAATTTTTGATAATCTTTTAGAGCTTTTAAATCATTTAATTCGACAATTAGTTGCATTTCTTTTTCCTCATTGTTACTGTTAATCCATCGCCAAGATCTAAATAAAAAGTATCAAAACCCTCAAGGGAATTTAAGGAATGATTGTAAGCATCAATTTTTTTCACCATTCCTAAAACATTTTTACTTAAAAGTTGGGGATTTTCTACACATCCATGGAACAAAATATTATCAGTTATAACAATGCCATCTTCTTTCAAAAATGGTAAATAACGATCAAAAAATTTCTTATACTGAGCTTTAGCTGCATCAATAAAGATAGCATCATAAGTCTTAAGCATCGATAAATCAAGTGTTAAAGCATCACCAAAATAAACATTAACTTTATCTACCATTCCAAATTCTTTTATATTTTTAATAGCCTCATTATACATACTCTCATCTCTTTCAATTGTATCAACTACTAAATCCGCTTTAGCTGATACAAAAGATAAAGCAGAATAGCCAATAGCTGTACCTATCTCTAAAACTCTTTTAGCATTTTTTAAAGATAAAAGGCAATTAATAGCAACTAAAGATTCCCTTTTAATAATGGGAACCTTATTTTTGGTAGCATATTCTCTTAAGCGTTCAAACGAAGCATGATTAGCTTCTGTTTCATTGACAAATTTTTCTAAATATTCGTTCATATCTTTTTCCTCATAACTTATATACTATTATACCGCAATATGGGAAAAAATTAAAGTAAAGTGGACTAAAAATGTAATATTTTCATTTTCTTTTCTAAGTATAAAGAAACAAGAGCTAAAGCCTCCTTAAATTTTCTAATTCTTGAAGCTACATTAGTAAGGATTACTAATTCAACATTAATGAAAAAATCATTATTAACCGTACTAAACTGTAACTCTAATAATTTTTTTAATTCATCAAAAGCAAGGGTTGCATTACCATCACGTTTTAAAATACAACAAACATTAACTAACATTTCATAATGTTTTTCCCATTGGTTGAATTTACAAAATTTTAGTCTTTCCATAAAATCGCTATACATATCTTTATCATCTATTATAAGATTTAAAATAGCCTCAAAGCTTAAATAAAAGGGAGTAGATGGCAAACATTTCAGCATATTTAAAATCTCATCATAATTTTCAAATCGATAATAATTTTTCAAAATTAATAAGTTAACATCATCATAGTAGTATTTTGGCAAACATGATTTAATTGATTCTAAAGCAGAATTTACTTCCATACTCGATAACTGATAAGCTAGATAAGTGTATTGAGCTTTGTGCTTTAACGCATTAAAGGAAAAGGATGTCAAATAGGATTCATCATTTAATAACTGATAGTATTTAAAAAACATTTCCGTATTACCAACATATTCAAAAATATCTAGAGCTAAATCATAAACAGCATATTTAAAAAGAGGTTCAACCATATCCATTTCGCATAAAATCATTATTTGTTTATATGCAAAGCGGCCTTGATAAGTTTTATAAGCATAAAGAGTAGATAAAAATAAAAAGAAAGTTAACTCGTTTTCACAAAGTACTTCGACTTTTTCATTTAAATCTAAAATCAATTTTCTAGCATCTGTATACATCTTTTTAATGATATTATCATATAAAAGCATTAAATCATATTCAACATCAACATAAAAATTGGTTTTTAAAGCTTTACTAATTAAATCCACAACTTTCTCATCATCATTTTTCATATGATTTTTTAAAATTTCCGTAAATATTTCATTATGCATTTCTTCTCTTAATTGATCAAAATCGATATTCAATTTTTTAAATAGGCGATAATAATAAGAATCATCAACATCAACCAATAAATTCTCAATTCTACTTAAATAACTGGCGGTACAAATACCATCAGCTAATTTTTCTAAAGTCATTCTATTTTCAATTCGTTTTCTTTTTAAAAGAACAATATACCTTTTCTTTTCATTATTTTTAGTATTAACATTCTTTTTAGGTAATAATTTTAATTCTCTTTCACAAAAATTCATATCCCGTTTTCTCCTTACTTCTTATTTTAATTGTAGTTTTCGATTATTTTTTCTTTTTTTTATTTAATAATTACAAAAAGCATACAATTATAAGTATACCATATAAAACTTATTATCTGAAGTATATGCATTTAAAGAGTTTGACAAAAAATGACCAAACCAGTATTAATTATTCTATTTTTTTCATCAATATGCTATTTTTTTTTAAAAAAACTACATTTACAACTTTTAAGAGTCATAAATGTAGTCATTATTTATATGATACTGAATAATTTTTCAAGTATTTTCTTCTTTTTACCTCATCACTTACATACTTTTTTAATTCATTATGAAAATCTTTTGAATGGTTAGGATATAAGAAATGAACAAGTTCATGGTAAATTACATATTCTATTAGAATTAAAGGAACATGAATAAGTGCTATATTTAACATTATTTGATTTTTATTGTAATAACAACAACCCCATCTAGATACGGATTTTTTGATTACTAAAGTTGGATATTTATTTAAAGATGATTTCATACTCTCAAAACATTTATACAACATTTCGTTAAAAACTATTTCGGCTTGTTCATATCTAAATTTATCTAATATTTTTTCGATATTAGCTTCTTTAGCGGCATATACAATAATTTTAGAATCACTAAAATAAACATTTTCATGATTTGAATAATTGATTTCTAATAAATATTCTTTGCCTAATAATAAATAGGTCATACCATCTTCATATTTATCGTGGGGCAAAGGTCTACATGGCTTATGTTTAACAATCCAATCTAAATGTTCTTCAATAAACATAATTACTCTAACATCATCTAAAAACAGTGGTTGATGAATTTCTAATATGCCATAGGCGTCATATTTAATTAATAATCTTTTATATTTTCCTTTTATAATGTGATAAGGGATTTTTTGTTCATCTAAACATCTAATACTATAATTCATTTTCTAAAATAAACGGATAATAAAATTGATATATTTTTTTAGTTTCATCATCTAGTGTGGTATTGCTTGTATCAAGTACTAAATCGCTTAATGCAGCAACTTCCTTATTAAAAATGATTTTATCTTTTTTTAATCTTTCTTTAATATCTAATTCATTATCCCCTCTTTCTTTCATTCTTTTTTCTAATGTTTTTTCATCACAAGTTAAGAAAACAACTTTTACCTTATCCCTAACTTTCTTTAAATACTCACTTAAACCATTAGGTTCTAATATCACAACACTATCACTTTTTATATCTGCTATGGCCGTTCCATAGTAATTATTGTTATAACAAACATATTCTAAAAAGAAATTATTTTTGATCTTATCCAAAAAAAGATCTTTAGATATAAAATGATAATCAATGCCATCTATTTCATTTATTCTTTTTGGCCTAGTTGTGTAAGTTACCATTTTCTTTAAACCATATTTTTTAGTTAGTTCAAAGACAATTTGTGTTTTACCAGAAGCGGAAGGTCCAACAATAATTAGCATATTTAAACCTCTATTTTTTATTTTCTTCTTTTAATTGTTCATATTTTTCCATAATTTTATTTTTTAAATTAGGAAATGATTTAGCTAAACGGCTATTTTCAAATTTCTTCTTCAATTCTTTTGATTTTTCAATATTCTTCATAGTGGCATTATAAATTACAACATCGATTTTTTCTGATGGAACTTGTAAAAGGCTAGAAACCTTGTTAATCTCTTTTGTAATTTTCTTTAAATTAATCATTTGAAGAACGGTACAAATTAAGTCAACAATAATAACGACTGAAAAAATAATTATCAAAATCACTCCTAAAGCATAAGGTAGTTTTGATAAAAGTTTATCAATAAAAACATGAAAAATATCAACAATTAATAAACAAGCACCACCCCAAAGAATAGAAAATTTAACACAAATATAACCTTTTAAATTCCATTTTTGATTGGAATAGTCCCACCATTTAGTATTAAAAAATTTTTCTAAAACAAATCCTGTAACTAGTTCTAGTAGAGTTGTTAAAATTACTGAACATATAAAAAGTAAAAAAGGATTTTCCTTAAATGGTGTTAAACATACTAAAACAATAACTACGCCAAATCCATAAATGGGACAAACAGGGCCATTAAGAAAGCCACGATTAACAACCTTATTAGTCCTATATGTTGCGTAAGCTACTTCTGTACACCAACCTAAAAATGAATAAACAAAAAAATACAATAAAATTTGATATAAAGAATAATTGCCAATAATAATATCTTTCATAATACTTTTCTCCTCATGCTAGTAATTATATCATTATTTTCAAAAAAATTCTAGTTAATTAAACCATAGAAATTTTTAAGTCAATTACTTTACAACAATCTTAAAATATGATATAATGTCTATGCATTAATTGTTATGTCCCAGTAGCTCAGCTGGATAGAGCAACGGCCTTCTAAGCCGTGTGTCGTACGTTCGAATCGTATCTGGGACGCCATTAAATTATTGTTAATCTCCTTTTTGTTTAAAAAAGGATTTTTTTATTTTCACTTTAAGTCTTTTGCTATTTCGTTGTAATTTTGGTTAACTTTTGTTATAATAACTATGTTAAGTCCCAATAGCTCAATAGGATAGAGCAGCAGCCTCCTAAGCTGCCGATCAAGGTTCGATTCCCTGTTGGGATGCCATTATTTTTTAAAAGTGAACTAAATATGTATAAAAAGAATACCGATAATTTTTTAAATAAAATTTTAACTTTAGATCTTGATAATCTTTCTTTAACGAAGTTACTTGGTCTTAAAATCGAATATTTATATTTGATTTCTCCCTATTCACAATTAGATTTTTCTATAATGATTAACACCAATATTGCTTATTTTAATTCAATTATTAATGGTACGAAAAGTATCACTATTAAAAAGCTTGAACAAATTTGTTTTAGTTTAAAGATGGAACCTAAAGAACTTTTGGATTTTTCAATTCTTTATGAAATCAAAAACCAAAAAAAATTTATATATTAATCAAAAAAATTAAGGATTTTTAAACCCTTAATTTTTTTATTTTAAGACAAAATCTAGTGATAAACACTCATAAGCTTCTTTAATTTGCATGTCAGGAGATATTTTTACAATAAAATCTCCTGTTTTTCTTTTTTTATCACTATTTTTTTGATAAATGATTTCATATGGTAAATAAAACAAATCAGAACTAGCTAGTACTTGATCAAACCGTGCGGCAATTAATTTTCCACTAATTTTAACCTTTCTTGCATGAATCATTTTATACATCATCATTTTTCTAATTCTTGATTGGTAATCATCATACAATGCTTGAAAACTAATTATACTATAATCATAATTATTAGAAATACGAAAATTTATCGGAAGCGTAGATGATGCTAATAATATAGCGGCACCAAAACTTTGAAAATATTTACAAATATCAAATACCTTTATAGGATCTATCAGTGTATTAATTAATTTTCTTATTTCCATTTCATATGTTTTTAAATTTACTAATTGACAAGCTTTCAAATAAACGTATTTTTCAAAGCCTTTTTCTTCTAATATCTCGTACTCTTTATTTACAATCTTATTTTGATTTAATCTTCTTTTTATGATTTCCTTCCATGTTTTTTCTTCTTCTGCTTGACCAGATAAAATCTTAGCAAGTAAAATATTTTCTTCGTATTTTAATTCATAAAATTTTTGATTTTTATTGGCAATTAAATATTCTAGTTCGCTATTAATGTTATTTATTTGATTATCTTCATCCTTCAAAACCATTATCATTCTTTGTAACAATTCGATCAGTTTTAAATCATAATTAATATCTTTTTCTTTAATTTCTAAAACAACATATTTTTCATGATTTTTAATAACATATGTTTTATTTTGTTCACTATCTTCTAGTTTAAATACGCGATTAATACCATATAAAATATTATTATTTAATATTAAGAAATTAATTTTCCTATAATTTTTGTAAATTTTTCGACAATCTATTTTGTCTAATCTTTTTTTAATTTGAATTGCAACCCGTTCCATATCATTTTATCCCCTCAAAGATTATTATAGTACATTGAATAATAAAAAAATGTCGTTATTTAACAAATGCTAAAAAATAAAATAAAAAACATTAGAATAATCTAATGTTTAATCTTTAGTATCTTCATACATTTTAACAACTTCTTGTAAAGTATCAGGATCATTAATACCAACCAAATGATAATCATAATCATAAACTAAAGCATCTACTTTATGATCTTTACTCAATATTGATACGATATCTGTTAAATAGTATTCGCCTTTATTATTATTGTTATTAATTTGATCTAATGAAGAAAATAACAATTGATTATCAACTGCATACAAAGCTGTGTTAATTTCTTTAACTTTCTTTTGTTCTTCGGTTGCTTCTTTTTCTTCAACAATACTTACAACATTGTTGTCTTTGTTACGAATAATTCTTCCATAACTATACGGATTTTCAAATATACATGAAGCAATAGTCATGGCATTATGATTCTTTTCATGATAATCAACTAATTTTTTAATGTTTTCGGCTCCTATTAAAGGCATATCACCAGGAACGATAACCGTAGTTCCATAGCAATCTTTTAATAATTCTTTAGTTACTTTACAAGCATGACCAGTACCTAATTGTTCATCTTGAAAAGCATATTGAACAGTTGAACCAAGTATATCTTCGATATACTCCCTTTTATAACCAACAACAACAACGATTTTGTCTAAGCCCGCTTCTTTACAGGCTTCCACAATATGAGTTATCATTGGTTTTCCTAAAATTTCACATGCACATTTTGGTTTTTCAGATTTCATTCTTGTGCCTTTTCCCGCCGCAAGAATTATCGCATGTTTACTTATATTTTTCATTTTTCTCTCTCCTCTTATCTAAATTGCTTCTTTTCTTTCATCTTCACTTATTAATTCTAACGCATTATTATTAAACAGGTCGTTTGCTACATCAGGTCCAAATTTTTTATTGATTATCTCATAAGCTTTTTCCATATAATTTTTTCTAGAGAAATGAATATCGCTAGCAATATAATCAACTAGGCCTAACTTAATATATTTTAATATTCTTCTCTTTTCAAAAACTCCTCTAGCTCCCACAATTGTTTCGGCATTAACTTGAATTTTAGCACCAAAAGATTTAATGCTTAAAAGTTGTTCTATATTTTTAATATATTCATATCTTTCGATATGTGCAACTACAATATCATATCCGTGACACTTAAAACTATATACAACCTCATCAATTTCGGGATCATGAGTATAAGAAAACTCTAACAATAGGGTTTTCTTACCCAAATAACCATGTAGATTTTTTTCGATAACTTCATTAAGAGTGCCTGTTCGATAGAATATTTCTCTTCCTAAATATAGTTTAATAGGTAAATTTCTTTTTTTTACTTCATCACATAGTATTTTAAAATTTCTTTCAATTTTCTCGTTTGAAGTTTCAAACATACCATGTCGATAATGAGGAGTACATACAACCGTCTTTACCCCAGCCTTTATTTCCCCTTCAATAATCGCAATTGATTCTTCTAGTGATGCTGCTCCATCGTCTACTCCAAACACTATATGTGAATGAATATCAATCAAAAAAACCACACCTTTCTTCATCACCCCCATAAAATACATTATATTTTATCATATATGACATTATTTTTCAAGTGATACACAAAAATTGAAAAAATTTACCAAATAAAAGGCTTTTTTGAAAAAGAAAAAATAGACAATTAATGTCTATTTTCCTTAAATATTAATAATTTTTATGCTGCTTCTTGTTCTTTTTCTTTTGCACTTTCGGTTAATTTATCAGCTTTCTTCATTATAAATCTTAAACCAAAAAAGCCTAAAGCCAAAAAGACAATACTTAAGATAATATTTAAAACAACATGATCGGTAAATAAACTAGGATCTTGGGCTATATGAGCATCATAAGCATTATAATAAATTGTAAATACTGATGTTAAAAGCAATCCTAAAATACCATACCAAATAATTAAATCGTGATGTTTAAATAAATAAGTGATAATTTTAGCGATTAAAATAATGCCTATAATCACGCCTAAAGAGAAAGGAACAATAATTATACAAGAACTACCAAAAGTTTGAAAATCACCATTTTTTAGGGCTACTAACATATCTTTTAACATTGTAACGATTGGATCAAATAGGCCAAATGCTAGTAAAATCATCGAGCCACTAGCAGCTGGTATAATCATGGTCGCAGAAGCCAAGGAAGATATGACCATTACAAAAATAACAATTAAAACATTGGGATTATTTATGTCAATATTAATAATACCTATTTTATTAGCAAATGGTAAAATTAATGAAATTATAGCACATAAGAAAAGACTTACCCATGGGCCTATCCCCGCTTTTCTTCCTTTAATATTTTTTATGGTTAATGGTATGGTCGCTATGACTAAACCAACAAAAAAGCTAGAAGTGATTAATGGCCATTTATTTAGGCAAATAGCAATTGTGAAAGTAGCAATTAAAATACCTAAAACCATGCCTAATCCTAAACTCCATAATTCCTTAATAGCTTTTAAAGGCGTTTTGGTAACAGAAGCAATAGCACCTGTAAATTCTTCATAAATGCCTAAGATTAAAGCCATTGTACCACCACTAAAGCCAGGAATTAAATTACTAATTCCAATTAAAATGCCATAACCAAATCTTTTTAAATTATATTTCATACTTTTTCTCCCATTTAACAAAATCACTTGCATAGGCTCTTAAATCTTCATCATTTTTATAGATTACTTCCATACAATGTAGTTCATTATAGTTTATGTCTTTAAGGGCTTTAAAATGCTTATCAAAATCAATGGTTCCACTTCCCATTCTTGCGTGAGCATCTCTTGAGCCATCATTATCACTATAATGAATGTGATACAAATAGTCTTTTAACAAGTATAAATAACTTTGGTCATCGTAGCAACTAACATGAGCATGACCTGTATCAAAAATAAATTTAATATTAGGTCTGTTTATTTCTTCAATAATTTCAAGTAGCTCCGAAGGACTATAACCAAGTTCACTATCAGCTGGCATATTTTCAATCATAACATATTGATCAAAATTTTTAGCGTAATCGCATAAATCTCTAACGATTGGAATGATTTTTTTAACAAAATAACTTCTATCTACATTTTTATCAACTTGTCCTAAATGTAAAGTTAATTTTTTAATGCCAAATGATGAAGCATATTTAGCTCCAGCTTTCATTATTTCTAAAGAACCAGCATTTAAGTGTTTATCTAGGCAAAGGCCATTATAAATACTATGTGGTAAATGCAAAACCATTTCAACATTAGGGTATAATTTTTTTATTTCATTAACTGAAGAAGTATATTGTTCAATTTGAGCATTAGATTGATTGTAGGGATAAAATATTTCAATTGCTTGATATAATTTATCATCTAATAATTTCATATAACTAATGAATTCTTCTCTTGTTCGCATTGGATTAATTGTAAAACATTTTTTCATATATTTCATCCTCTTTTCACTTTATTATACCACCATTTTATTTTTTTTCCAAGCAATATGTATTACATCAATAAGACAAGATTTAATAACAATATTATCCTAAACAAAAGAAAAACGTATGCCGTTTTTAAGCATACGTCTTCCCTAATCAAAATTTTTCATCAACAGTGATGTTCAACATCACACTAATATTACAAAATAAAAAGTATATTAATACAAACGCTTTACACTTTTTATGCAGATATCTTTTTCATACCAATTAAAACAGCCGTAATTAAATCGTCAGTTTGATCTTCACCAATTTCCCAAATCATTACACCGCCAAGTTTATTGTTACGAACATATCGACATTTTTCATTAATAGAATCGCTATCATCATAAGTAATAAAAATATTACTATCGGCATCATATAAATAAGGAGCCTTCGCGACACTATCAAAATAACGAGTTACACCATTTCCTAGTCTACTTAAATAGTTATTTTTAATAGTTGTATAGGTTATAGTTTTATATGATGATGCTTTACTATCACCACCTAGTCCCCCTGGCATACTACTAGCAGGAGTTGTGTACTTTCCATAGAAGGCTACACCAGCAACTAATTTTGATGCAGGAACACCTTTTAAGGTATAAAGTTCGACAGAACCATCTAAAGAAGCATAAGTTGCCGTACTTTTACCTAAATTTGTATAAACAGCTGTATGATGATATACTTTACTTGAAGCCTCTAAATCATAAGTCATTAAGTGGATAAAATCAACATAGTTACTTACATCTTTAAGATTATAACGATTATGACCTTCGGCACCACCAGGAAGAGCTGCAGTTACTAAATAGTCACTATTTTTAGCTTTAACTGTTTCATAAATTTCTTTCATTAATAATGTATATACTTCTGCTTCAGCAGCTTTATTAGTATTATTATAAAAGTATCCTGGATATTCCCAGTCAATATCAACACCATCAAAGTGATATGTTTCAATTGCTTCAAGAACGTTAGCCGCAAATTGTTTACGATTAGCTTCAGTTCGAGCAGCAGTACTAAAATTAGCACTAGCATCTCCATATCCTTGAATTGATAAAACGACTCTCACTCCTTTTTGTCTTGCTGACATTAAGCCTGAAAGATAGTTAGACATATTACGCATATCTAATGTTAAATCAGAATATACATAGGCAAAGGAAGCATTAATAACATCTAATTTTAATTGTTTTTCAGTATAACCATTAAAGTTCCAAGTTGAATAATATCCAAATGTTGCCTTACCTTCTTTTAACTTAGAAAAAGTTTTTCCCTTAACAACACAATCTTTTTTGTATTCAGTAAAAAGAGAACCATCTCTTACTAAAAGAGTAACGGTAACGGTAATATCTTCTCTTCCAGGGTTAACTAATCCTGAAGAACGAAGAGTATTTTCATCGGATGTTGACCAAACAAAATATACATCTTTATATTGTTCTAAAGTTTGAGGAAATTCTAAATCTGTAGAAGTTGATTCCGGAACATAGTTATCAATAACGCTTTGAAATCCTTCATATTCTTGCCATTTAGCATAAAGCATTATGGATTTTGTAACTGGTGTATTAAAATCATAAAGAGATTCTAAATTCTTTTCTTTATACCAGCCAACGAAAACAAAACCATCACGCATTGGAATTCCCGTTTCTTCTACGTATCCATCTTTTTCAACATTAACCATTACATAGTCTCTACCATCTAAATAATTAAAATAGACTCTAAAACTTGTAGCATCTGGATCATCGTATAATAAATCTTTATTGTCATCCTTATCATCGTTTTTATCTTTTTTACAAGATGCCGTATTAAAGATTAAAAATAAAATTCCTAATATACCCATAAATCTAAAAATAATTTTATTCATTTTTTACCTCTTTTTCTTTTTAAAAATTATAACATATTAAGCTAAAATTCACTTTCTTTATGCATAATTTTTTAAAAATTGCTATTTAAAAATGAATAATACCACCATTATTTACGATTTTTTCTTGGACTTCTTGATAATTTACTTTTTCAAGTTCGCCATCATATTTACAGGCTAAAGAAGCCATATAACCAGTTGCTTCACCTAAAGCCATGACAATTGGCGATACTCTTAAGCTAGCCGCAGCTTCATGAGTAGCACTTACTGCTCTTCCTGTAACTAGCAAATTAGAAATATTTTTAGAAATTAATATTCGCAAAGGAATTTCATAAGCTAAATCACTTGTATAATTATCATCTATTTCTAGTTTATCACTTACTGGTGAATGAATATCCATTGGATAAGCACCAACCGCAATTGTGTCATAAAAGCGAGCATGACTCATTATATCTTCTTTAGTTATTATATATTTACCAATAACATGTCTACTTTCTCTAATGCCTAGCCTTACTGGAGTGGATAAAATATATGAATTTTCAAAGCCTGGAATGTAATTTTTTAAGAAGTCAGCAACTTCCTTAATTTGTTTTCTTCCTTCAAGTTCTGCTAGTGTTAATTGTTTAGCATCAAGAGAAGAATATTTTGTAATTCTTGTAGTATTAATGATAGCTTCATCATTTTTTACACCTTGAAACAGCAATACACGATCACGTAATATATTAAAATCACCATTTTCTTTTCCTTTAGCTACTTCTTTAAAAAAGCCACTAACACCAACATATTTGGAATAATCATAGGTTGGATCAGCATCAAAATTATCAGGATCGTTTTTTATAGCTGTTTTTATTTTTTCAAAATCAACACCTTTTACAATAAAAGGCATTGTCATCGGTTGACATAAATTATCTTTATTTCTACCAATCACAAAAGGATTAGAAGTATATGATACTAAATCAGCATCACCTGTAGCATCAATATAGCATTTAGCATAAATTAAAGAATTTCCATCATTATTGTTAATTTCAATAGCGGTAATACGATTATTTTCTTCTTTTGCACCTACAACTTTAGTTTGTAATAATAGTTCAATATTATATTCACTAATTAAATCAAAATATAAAGCCTTTAAGCTTTCTACTTCATAGGGTGTTATTGTAGAACAAAAAGCAAAGGGATCTTTAACATGCCCCAAAGAAGCATGTGATTTAATAAGCCTATCGACGATATCGCTAGCAATACCACCAATCACTTGTTTACCTTGATTGTGAAAAGTCATTAAAGGGCCTACTAGTGATAAAATATTTGTGCCTCCTAAAAGGGAAGTTTCTTCAATTAATAACACCTTTTTCTTTTCTTTGGAAAGAGCTATGGCTGCAGCCATACCTGATGGACCGGCTCCACATACAACACAATCATATCTGGCTTCTTTCATATTTATAGCATCCTCTCTATTCATTTTTAATTATTTCTACATCACATTCAAAGGTTCTTTTCCAAGGCAAACTTATTTTATAATTAAATGGTAAATTAAGTTTAGCCATTTCTTCTTTTACAATTTCTAATCCTAAAGAAGCATTTTCTTTCAAAGAAAAAATATTAATGTTTTTTTCTAATAACCTTTCATTAGCCTTTCTTCTAGCTACGGTTTGATAATAACAATCATCTATTAATCTTTCCAAATTAAATTGCTTATTTTTTTCATTATCAAATCCACACATTGCCAAAGCAATGCTTACAAAAGAAGTTCCAAGCGTATTAGATGATGTATTCCAAGCAGCATATCCCGTTAATTTTTTAAAATCTAAACTTTTAGCTAAATTAACGCTACCACCATTGGGAAATAATAAGTCACTAACAATTACTCTTTTATTCTTTATCAAAAAGTCATTAATAGTTTTTATAAATGTTGAAAGTACTTCTTCATCATCTTTCATTTCAATATATCTTTCAATAACCAAATCTTGATTAGTATTAGAGCCATAAATAGCTAATACAACATCGGAATTATCTATTGATTTTGTAAAATTAATTCCTACTACTTTGGCCATTTGATTAAGATTATAAATTAATTTATGATCTTCAAACAAATGAACTCTATCTAGAATTGATTGAGGATTAGCGTACAAACAAACATTATTGTTTTTTGACTGTTTTTTTTCTTCAATTAAAATTTTAGAAAAAAGGATTAAAGCACCTTCATCCGTTCCATTATATAAGAAGACCTTATCATCTAATTTGTTTGTTTCAATATAATTGTTTATTTCTTCTTGTTCAATTGCTTGAATACCATAAGGCATTGAATCTTCTTGAAGAATTGTAAGAATAGAAAAGACATTGTCATTAAGTAAGTTTAATACTTTCATATTGATTAAATGTTTTTTATTTCTAGCTAACATAAAGTTATCAATAATGTATGAAGGTATTTCTTTTTTTAATTCTTCTAATCTTTCTTTATCTTTTTCATCATTAAAAAAGTGAATTCTACCATAAGTTTTGGAGTATTCATTCATTAGCGACCAATAAATAGCCTCTTTAGGGTTTTTGGCCGTAATGCTCGTACGCATGATGGTATCAAAAACATAAATTTTTATAGTTGGATATTGTTTTTTCAATGAACGAATTGTTGTAAATAATTCTTCTACATCATCAATGATTAAAGAAGCATTACGAGCTTGTATAAGGCCACCAAAACACATAGCATCAATAGAAAATATCCAATGAGTCGCTTTTGAAAAATTATCTTTTAACCATTTTGTAACCTCTTTAGTTATAATTCCTTTTTCTAGCGTTCCACATTTAGATAGCGGATACATTATTAATTTTGTATCCGCAATTTTTGCTAGGCGACTAAGCCATAAAGAATTACAAGGTCTACTATCTAAGGGAATAAGTCCTAAAATCATAGTTGATCAATTGCTTTACGGAAAGCCTTTGTCTTTTCTACAACCATCTTTTTATCATTTGAAGTAACAATTGCTCCAATCATAATAGCATTTACGCCAATTTTATGTAATAGAGGAATATCTTCTTCTTTTACATAATGTTGAGTTGGTAAAATAGTTGGGCATTTAGCAACTTCACAAACACGACGGTATCTTTGAATATCACGGGAATTTAATCTTTCATCTGGAGATTCAACACTTAAGAAAGACATTTCTAACATTTCTGTTAATGGACTTTCGGCAATATATTCAATTTCTGCTTGTGAATAATCGGGAGCTACACCAAAGAATTTACTGATATCCTTACGATCAATCAAACTTGCAGGCATATGATGATTATATAATGATATAAAATCAAAGCCCATTTCAACTAGTTTATCTATTTGAGCCTCACAAACATTAGTATTTTGTCCAGGAACAATTCCCACTGGTACTGGAGATTCCTTTAATATTTTCTCAAACTCTTCTCTATTATCTTCTAAAGAACCAAATTGATGGCCACTAGCTTGGTGAAAAGCATTAATATGTACTTTAATAGCATCTGCCCCAGCTTCCCATACTTGTTTTGCTAATTCATAAGAATTCCAAGGAAGACTAACGATTAGACACATTTTTTTTCTCTTCAATTTATCGATTAACTTTTCCATTTTCTTTTTCTTCTTTCTTAAATATTTCCTTTATTTCTTTTTCCATGCTATTGGCAATTTGCATGAAACCTAAATCATTTGGATGAATATTATCAACAGTATACTCATAATATTCTTCCCCCATTAATTTTTGACCATTTATATAATATAAGTGGTGATCTACTTTACTTAATTCTTTCACAAGGTTCTCTTGAAAACTTCTTATTCTCTCTCTTCTTTGTCCCAAAGTTTCTTTGAACATTTCATCTAATAAATATTTGATTCTTGAACATACAACAATTGGTGTTGTTTTATGCTTTTCTCTTATCGTTTTGATAAATTCCTCTAAAGTCGCTTCTAATTTTCCATTTGTTCCCCCATTGGCTTCATAATTGATTATATACATACTAATATTTTCCATACTTGCTAGAACAGCAGCATATTCTTTTTCGCCAAAGGCATTGCCAGAAAAACCAAAGTTAAAGAATTCCGCTTTTAATCTTCTTGAAAGAATATTAGTATAAGCAAGACCTGGTCTACTAGCATACCCACCTTGGGTAATTGAGGTTCCATATATAGCAATACGATATTTTTCACCAAATCCTAAATGTGGTTCTTTTACATAAGACCCATCATCAATAGCTAAGTGCAATCCTTCTACTTTGTTATATAATGGAAAATTAATAACTACTAACTTATCTTCATTACCAAAGTCTTTAAATAATGTATATTCATATTCAGCACTAATAGGATAACATCTTGAAGTATCAATAAATTTCAAATCATCATAAGTTTTACCAACATAGCAGTCAAATCCTGCCTGACCTGTCCAAGCCATACCAGAAAGACCAGCTGTATTAGGAACAATCGCATGTAAAACTAAAGAACTTGAATTAGTTATAAAATGCAATTGCACGCCACTTGAGCATTTACCAAGATTATAACATTTACTACTTGCTGCCATTAAATACTTTTCTTTAGATATTGGCAAACGTGTATAATCTTTGTTTTCTTTAATAAAATATGCACCATAAAAACTAACACTTTCATTGAGAGGATTAATCCAATGCATATTTTCTAAGTTAGTCTTAGGAATCAAAATATATTTATCATCTATCATTGTTGTTTATTATCATCCTTTTTGTAATATCTATGTTTTATACGGAAATGATTAGCATGGAAGTATTGACGCATATAAACAAAGGCACGACCATTTTCAAAAAATGTCGTTGAGCTGACATATAGTGATGGTTCACCTGGTGTTTGATGAAGAATATCAGCGACTTTCTCGTTTAATCCACGAGCTTCAATTGATGATTCTAAGTGGGAAATCTTATAAGGAAAGTTTTTTTCAACATAATCAAAAAATGATCCTTTAAAGATTTCTTCATCAACTGTATTAAAAATATTCATCGGTAGATATAGTCTTTCATGAACAAGAGGGGTATTATTACAACTTCTAACTCTTTCAACATAATAAATAGGTGCATCAGGTTCTAGTTGTAATCTTTTCGCTATAATTTCATCGGCTTTATCTTTTGTTATACCCAATATACTATTTTCAATAGTTCCTTCATCTAACAAAACCATTTCCTTAGAAAAAGAGAAATATGGATTATTATCTTCATCTTGGTCCATTTCCATTTTATTAAATGTTACAAATGTACCTCTTCCCTTATGACGATAAATGTAACCATCAACTAGAAGATTATTAATTGCTTGTCTTACAGTCATTCTTGATACTTTATACTTTGCACATAATTCTGTCTCTGAAGGAATCATATCTCCTTGTTTCAATTTTCCTTCTAAAATTGCAATTCGTAAATCTTTTTCAATTGTTCTATAAATTGGCACATTTTTATCCATAAAAACTCCTTTAATTGTTTTTTATTTTCCGTTATTTGGTGCAAGAGTAACTACTTCTCCACCCAAAGATTGATCTACTCCATCATAACTAATTATAAATGCATTAGAGAAATCACCAAGAGCATTAGCTCCCTGTGGCGAATTTAAGGCCGTAGAATATTTAGAAGTCATTGGTACTTTATAAACATCACCATCAATTTCTCTATATAAATATACTTCATGCCAAATTGTATTTTTACTCATAGCATTAGTTGGATTAGTTGGTTTAGCTTCGTTATTAACTTGATCAAGGGCACAAACACGTTTAAATTTTGCTTTATATTTGCCTATACCTAACGATTCAAACTCTGGTGAAGTAAATACTTTCTCATAATCTTTGCCAAGCATATAGCTCATACGTATTTTAGCATATTTTTCGATTTTTGTCTCTTCTAATAGTTCAATTCTTAATTGTAAATGATTTTCGCTAGAACAATAAACGCTCATTCTAATCTTATCACCTGGATAATAATAGAATTCCGTTTTTTGCCACATAGCATTAGCGAAAGTATTTTTCCCATCATTGCTTTCATATCGCCAGAAAGGTCTATAGGCAATCGATTGAGCATAATTTACTCTTGAACAAGTAGCATCAGCACTTCCAATCATCCATGACAATCCTACATCACTTTCTTTCATCCCACTAACACCAAGATAAACCGAAGGATTATCCAAATATCGCATTTCACCATTTTTTCCTTGTGGTTGCAAACCTGTACGATTTTCATCAGGAATAAATTCTGGTAAAGTTACCACTACTTCTAGGCCTAGCCACCAATCTTTGCTAGATAAAACTTTCCTATATATAGCACCAACAAAATCACTTTGTGGTTCCGGTAAAGTAGCACCTTTTATTTCACCCTTATAAACTTTAGCAGCCGCCCACATTTCACCATTAGTGTATTGTTCACCTTTAGGAACTGTAATCATAAATTTTTTCTCCTTACTTTGTTTATTTAAAATAAAAGTTGCGGTAATTTCTACTTCCGTATCTTTTTTAGGTCTTGTCAAATTACCATTTTCATCAATAACATCGGGAGCTGAGCTTTTCCATCTAATGCTTACAGTTTTCCCATCTATTACTTTTTCACTAGGAAAACTAAGACTTGAACTCATATATGATGGTAATAAAACAGAATTTAAAGCTTTTTCTAATATTTCCGTTGTTAGATCAGCCCTTACTAATACTAGAAAATTTTTCTTAGCCGTTTTTTTATTATAGGTTGCTTCGGCAATTAAAATAACATTAGTATCTATCGTTTTACGAGTTACTTTACCAGTCTTGCTAATAACATTTTCATTTGTTGATGTCCATGTAACCTTAATTTTTTTAGATTCATAATTATATTCATTTAATAAGATTAAATCTTCACTCGTTTCTAAAGGAAGTTCAAGATTATTTAAAAAACCTTCTAAGACCGCATTTTTACCACATGAAGTAGAAAATAAAATTATTGGAGCAATAACTAATATTAATAACTTTCTAATTTTTCTCAACATTTATTTTTCCTTTCTTGTGTAGTAATCTTCAGGTAAATTGTACTTTGTCATAAATGAAGACTCTACCAATGCAGCAATATTAATCATACTAGAACGAACATCATCAGCTTCACCTTTAATAGCGGATTGAATACGGCACATATACGATTCTTCTTCTTGATTTTTAGCTTCATCTAAACTATAGAAATAATCAGGATAAGCTTTAGTGATAACACTTAAATGAGCTTTAACACTTGAAGAACTACCATAATATTTTTCTAATCTATTGATTTCATATTCATCTACATAGTCTTGATAATCTACATAACCTGTTTCACTAGAAATTTGAGGAAAATATTGTAATTCTGTCCAAATTTTAAAGATAATTTCGTCATGTAATGTTGATGATTCATAACCTGGTTTTACATTAGCTTTAGAGTATGATGATGAAATACAATATTGAGTTTTTCCATAAACATCATTAATATAGTAATCAGTTAAATTAGTACGATCTTTTACATTAGGTCCAATTGGGTATGGAACATAACCTATTTTGAAATTCTTATTTCCCCACTTGTTAGTTTGGAAAATCCAATAACTTTGACCATTATGGAAAGCAACTTTACCTTCAACCATATGTGTTGAAGTTGCATTAGCCATAGTAGGTGTCTCAGCATCCCAACGAACAGTACGATATAATTCATTTAAATAAGTAATAGTATCAATACCAGCTTGCGTATCAAGTAAGCAATCAAGATCTGTATCAACAACATGAGTGCCATTAGCACCAAGCATTTGGTAACTCCAGTTATAAGTCATACCGCCAAGTACATAATAATCATCATTTTGAGGTAATTTTTCATCTAATTGTTTACAAATTTCTTTGAACTTTTCCCAATCCCATTTGCCCTCTAACCACAATCTTGATGGTAAATCGCCATTACCTGTGCCTAGATATTCTTCTAATAAATCCATATTATAGTAAATTCCTTCATCAGCTAAAGGATAAACATCACTATATCCATAGATAGAACCTAAAACAGTACCAAAGGCTAAAGCTTCTTTCCAAATGCCCTTATTACCATATTTCTCAATATAACTATCAAGTGGAGAAATGGCTTTTGCTACCGCAAGGGTACCTACGGAAAAAGATGGAAGTTCATAAACATGAACATCTTTAATTCCACTAGCAGATTTTTCAATTACATATCTTTCACGAGCTCCACCCCAAGAGGCTTCAGAAGGATATTGTTTGTAAACAACCTTCAAATTATATTTAGATTGTACCTTTTGAATAGCAGCTGCCTTTTCCGTCTTGAACAACTTTTGATAAGTTGCAAGACGTGGATCAACTGATGACGGCAAATCACACATAATAACAAAATCTTGACCCATAAAATCAAATACATCTTCATCTGGGTTTGGATTAGGATTAGGATTTGGATTTGGGTTGGGGTTAGGATTTGGATTTGGTTTATCACTCTTACAGCCAGTAATAAACAAAACCATAATCAATAATAATAACAAAAATGTTTTTCTAAATTTCATATTTTTTCTTCCTTTCTTTTTTATCCAACTATACCTGATCTTTCAATTCCTTGAACAAACAATTTTTGTAAGAAAAAGTAAATAATCAGAACAGGTAACATAACTAATATACCAGCAGTATTAACAATCATTGAGACAAATAATGGGTTGCTGGTAACTTCTTGTCCCATTAATTGCCAAATATTAGCTTGTTTTAACGCATCTACCAAGGCACTACCAGTCGTAATACGTTGTAATTGTGTAGCTAAAGTTGTAACATCGGTTGAACCGGCAATATAGAATAAATTTGTAAAATAGTAATCATTCCATTGCCATACAAAGGCAAGTAGACCAACCGTTAAAATACCACTTCTAACATTTGGTAACATAATCTTAAAAAATACACCTAATGGTGAAGCACCATCCATATAGGCAGCCTCTTCTAATTCATAAGGAATACCTTTAAAAAATTGCCTAAACAAGTAAATAAACATCCCCGATTTTGTTCCCATACCAAGAGCAGACATAAGGAATAAAACATATTTTTTTCCAAGTAAACCTCTTTTAGCAAAATCCATATACATTGGTAATGATACCATCGTTTGAGGAACAATTATCGTAAATACCGCTAAAGAAAACAATAATCCTCTTCCTTTAAAAGGAATTCTTGCAAAAGTATAACCAGCAAATGATGTCGAAATAATTGTAAAAATACTTACTAAAAGAGAATTAATAAA
The DNA here is from genome assembly GCA_934098295.1 of uncultured Bacilli bacterium. GTDB lineage: Bacteria > Bacillota_I > Bacilli_A > ML615J-28 > CAG-313 > UBA1737. The sequence goes on from CAKONV010000001.1 coordinate 223,466, forward strand.
AGTATTTAACAAACTTTTTCCATATTTTAATGCTAAAGCTGCAATTCTAAAATTTTGTACTGAAAATTGTTTAGGAACCCACAAAACAGTAGGATCATTAACATCAGTTGGAAGTCGAAACGCTGTTGCAAGCTGTAATAGTAAAGGATATAAAATCACAAAGGATATACCAATCATAAAAACATATTTTACAACTGTTACAATAAAACTAATAATCTTATTTCTTAATTTTCTTCTCTTTATAGGAGTAGAAAACTGATCTTTAATATTAGTTATTTTATCTTCAATCTTTTTCTTAAAAGAAGTATTCTTTCTTGACATTTCATTTTTAATCATGATTGTATACCACCTTCTTTAAAATCGCGAAAATAATACCTATTAATACTAAATTTACACCAAAGTATATTATCGCAATTGTTGATGCCATGCCATAGGGCATTTTAGCACCGCCAGAATTTACAGTCATATAATTTATTAAACTACTAGATGCAAAACTATCAACCATCGAATAAATAATTATCGGCAAAAACATTGGGGATACCATTGGAAAAGTAATCTTCCAAAAGCATTCATATGTCGTTGCACCCTCTACCTTAGCAGCCTCATATAAATGACGAGGTATAGACTGTAAAGCTGCTATAAAAATTAAAATTTGAATTCCCGATTTATTAACAATTGTAAAAATTCTATCAATCGCACTTATTAGAAATTTAATTAAACCTTCTCCTAATCCTAAATTTAATAAATAAGAAGAAAATCCTGATAGTAGTGATGACATTTCATCCATAGATGAAGACATATGGCCACCAAAAGCACCATTTAAAGCTGATGATATAGCCGTGGCATTATAAACTACGGGAATAAAGAAAATAGCTTTAAAGAATTGATGTCCTTTAAATTTTGTATTTAAAACAACGGCAACTAATAAGCTAAAAATAAAGATAATAGGAACATTTATTAACATTTCATTTACTGATACATAAATTACTTCTAGAAAAGTTTTATTGCCTAACATTGTTTTTGTAAACAAATTTTTATAGTTTTGAAACTTAATAAATTTTAAACTAACCGAACCTGCTTGGGTTGTAACTTCGTTAAAACTCCAAATAATGGTTGTTATCATTGGCTTGGCAAAAAATAAACAAAAGCCAATAAACCAAGGTAATAATAATAGTAACCCACAAATTATTTTTTGATTTTTGTAATTTAAATTACGATATAAGTCCAAAATCTTTTCAAAAGCATTCTTTTTTACATACGTTAACGAATCTAAGTGACTAATGTCAATTGTTCTTTTTTGAATTAATGATTCAATATGACGTTCTTCTTTAGCTAAGTGTTCTAGTTTTTTCAAACTTACCTTTTTTTGGTTGCTACCTACTTCTACATATTTTTCCTGAATCATTTTTAGTTTTTCTTTTAAAGTAACAATTTCTTTGGTAAATTGTTCTTTTAAGATTTGAGCTTCTTCTTTAGATACGTATCGTTTTTGTCTTTTTTTAGCCATCTTAAACTCCTCCTAATTTCTTATAGGAATTAGCTTTTATTATTAAGCCATCATAACTATAATCACTATTTGAATAATTAAAAATAATTTTTGATCCATCACTATAAGTTGAAATTGCTACTTCACCATTAAGAGTAAGAATTTGATGATTAACTAAAGCCTTATCATAAAGCGATAGCTCATCTAATTCTTTGTACAGTTTTATACCTTTTTCATACCAATTTTTATAATAGGTTGAATAATAATAATTATATTCAGTATCAATTAAATCAATGGTATTTTGATAGGTCCATGTCATTGAAATATCTGATAAAGTTTCTATTGATTTCATTTTGTAGTAATCGAAACTATGTTCATCACTCAAATTAATACTGATACCACTATAATTTACATAACCACTTAATACCAATTGATAAAAAGGAACTGATGATTGAACAATTTGATAATTAGTTCCATCAAATGGTATATTGCTGGCAACTGAAGTATATTTTAACGCATAGTCATTAGGCACATCAGTCATAACATTATAATTATTGAAATTTTCTTCCATTAAACTTAAATATGCTTTAACCATATCTGTTCTAAACATAATTTCTTTATTTTTATAACTACCATAAGTTTTATTTCCTAGGTCGCCAATAGCAATTTTATCAATTAATAGTTTATCGATTGATGTTAAAACTTTTTTAGTACCTTTTGTAAAACAGTCAGGCTTAACATAATACGATGGGTTTAAAGATTTATCTGCCGTAAATGTTACTTCACTGATAGGATATTCTTTAATAACTTTACCATATAAATCCCTAATCATATCATTAGATTTAATATTTTTATCAGTTACCCCTGTTGCCAAATTATACTTTGGATATAAAGAGATATTCAAATCATTTAAAGCTTTATTAAGTTTTTTTAAATCTTTTTTACTAGCGATAACATTATTATACTTTATCTTAGAAATATATTTACTTTCGATACCATCATTTAAAAACCCACTATAAATAATATTTAAATTGTTAATTTGATCATTTTTTAACTCTTGAGCAATTTTTAATACTTCTTGATCATTAGTAAGACTTGCTACTTTTTTATATGGTATTCCTAAAAAATACGTATCTTTTAAATAACCACCTAGTAAAGTCAAGTTAAAATCTAATTTATTTTCATTTAATTTGGTAATCATTTTATTATCAACTAAATATTTTTGATATGATTTAGCCATTGAAGCATATGTTGCATCATCCGATAAAAAGACATATTTTAATTCTAGTGATACCTTGTTATAGTCATTTGTCCATGTTTGAATATCACGGGCCCCAGAAAGGGATGTAAATTGATAAGTATCGGTTTCTCGGTAATAGAAACGATAATAAGTTGTATTGTAGGTTGTAGCACGTGTTGAAGATGTATTAATAGTAGCTACTACTGAACAAGCTGCTGCTCCATCTTTAATAATGTTAATAAAACCATTACTTTTTTCATTATCAAAATAACACATTCCATAAACGCCAAAATTTATCTTATTGGTTTTATAACCACCAGTTTCTTTAGGTACTGCCAAATCTCTTCCATAAATACGTTCTTCATATCTATTTGCGTAGGAACGATTAGTATTATAATCCAAAATAATGCCTGAACCATCAGGGATTAAGGAATAGCCATTAATATTTTCATCAACACTTCCAAAATATGGTAAAACATCAATGTAAGCTAACGGATGCGATTCATAATCAACAATTGATTCATTTATTACTTTAACATCTAGTCCATCAGTAGTTAAAATATATGAGATAGCTACTTCAAATGTTGGATAAGTTTTATCAATTACGATATCATTTTCTAAACAATCTTTTTCTAAATCATCTTTTGTATATCCAGCATCATTATAAAGAAAATCATAAATATCATTTATACGATCTTCACCTAAACTTGAAGGATTATCAAGAGCATAATATCGATATATTTCATTAAGGCTATATGTCGATTGAACTCTTCTAATACCCAAACGATATTTTCTCTTTAATTCCTCATCGTTTGTTTCATTCATTTTCTTTTCAACAACCCCAATAAAATAATTAAATCTTTCTTCAGATATCATTTGGGGAATATCTGTATAATCAATTTTTATTTTTCCACCAATTTCGTACAAAACATTAACACTATTTTCTTCTTCTTTAATAAGAAAGTGCTTGCTTCCTTCATAGTTTATTGAATACTTATAATTACCATAAGTTACGGGAACCCCTAAACTACCTGAATAATATAAAGTTAAAGTATCAACATCTTCTGTTGAGTTAGGAGCACTACTATAAGTTTGCAAAGTAACTTTATCTGTTATTTTTATGTGTGATGTTTTTAAATTCATACTAAATATATAACGTTCATTTTCTTTGACTATAGTTGTCTTATCAATTTCATTTACATCAACATATCCAGTTTTATCATACATTGCTTTAACGGGAAATTTTATAGTACCTTTAGAAATTATTAATACTAAAGATAAAACAATTAAACAAGCAACTACGAAGATAATAAATCTTACATAATGGAAATGATAGTTTTTGATTTTTTGTTTTATATAGTTTTTGATTTTTTGTTTTATGGTATCTATTAATTTATACCATGGTCGTTTATACCATTTTAATTTATAATATTCTCTTTCGTTATTCATAATCATCACCTAAAAATACCTAATTCTAATTTCTGAAATTATTGCAACAATCCATTGATAAATTTGTTGAATAAATGATAAAAACAAAAGAGCTAAAAACAAAATTATCGCTATAGCAACAATTGTAAAGGCTAGTGTAATAAGATTTTTAAAAAATCCATATTCGTGAATGCCTTTTAATGCAAATATAAGCATATAAATTAAAAGCCCACTTGCAATTGCTAAAAAGAAATTTATATAAGACACTTCATTAGCAACAACAAAATTAGATAAAAATGTAGCAAAAAGACTAATCCATACAAATGGGAAAAAAGAATAACAAATGCACAAGAAAATTTTATCCATTTTTCCTTTTCCATCAAAAAGAGCCGTTACACACCAGTTAGCAACTGTACCAACAATGGTAGGAAGTACTACTTTAGAAATAGTTACAAGAACATTAAAGTCTAGTTTCTTATAAGGATCTAGTAAAAATCCTTTTCCTATTTCTAAATAAATAACTGTAAAAGCCATTAAAACAAGGTAACTAATTGCTACATGAAGCTTTCCTTTAAATTCTTCCCACCCAGCAATGGGATGCGTAATTAAATACAGAGGATACTTAAAATAATCATTAATGATATTTTTCAAAGTTAACTTTATTTGTTTAGACTTACTAATTTCATTTTCCATTATTCTAGACCCTCCTCTTCTTTTTTCTCGTATTCAACATTATTTACAACTGATTTAATGATAAGAGCCACGACTAAAACTAGAACTGCACCCACAATAAAAGGGAATACTTTACTCATCTTTTCATATCGATATTGTTCATAAGCTCTTGAATAATTGTAGGTATCATAACCAAGTTTTAAATTTTGCATAGCTTCTTTATAATTTCCTTGTCTTAACATAGCTTTTCCAATACCACTATAAGCTAAGTAATAGTTAGTATTTAAAGATAAAACTTCTTGCCATTTCAAAGAAGCATTAATATAGTCATTTTCATAATAGTAACTTGTAGCTTCATTTATAAGTTTTCCAAATGGTGTATAGTCAAAAATCACTAAATTTTTATTTTTAGAATCTACCACTAAAATATGATCTTTAAAATAGCATAAAGCTTCTGGTAATTGAAAAGTTCCTGATAAACTTGTTGATGATGAAGATACAGTACCAATACTACCACCTATATAAAGTAAATTTCCTTCAAAATCATAAGCGAAAATTCTTCCTCTTACCTTATCTAGGGCGATATAAGTACCAATTTCATTAACATCAATATCTACAAAACTACTTGGTCCAGTTGGAACATTTTCAAGAGTTTCTTGAATATCATCACCCGTTTGTAAAACATAACCATTACGAGAAAGAACATCACTACCTTTAAAGTTTAATTTTTTAATAACATTCCCAGCTTCATTAGCCCCTGAAACTGTATAAATATATTCTTCTTTATCAACACAAAGATTTGTTAGAGATTTACCAAAATTGTATCCTTGTGATTCTTTTTGTTTTTCCGATGTGAATAATAGCCAAAAAGCATCCCATCCACTTACTGATACGGAGTTCATACCATAATATCTTGAAAAACTACCATCAGGATTAAAGTCAATAATTCCTTCATTAATACCTTCTGCTATAACAAACATTCTTCCTGTTCTATTTACGGTAATTTTTTTGGGTCTAAATTGATAATCTTTAAAAGCTGGATCATTAGGTGTGGAAACAATTTTTACTAATTGATAGTTTTTATCAAAAACAACAACACGGTTATTACCATAATCACATACGTATATTTCATCGTTTGTAATGTACAATCCTCTTGGTCCAGATAAAGTTAGGATATTTCCCTCTTCGTCTAAAGTAAATTCATTAGGAAAAAGATTAATAAAATTATATTTTTCATCTAAAACAACAATTTTATTAGAAGTACCATCTGCTATGTAAATATTTTTACCATCAGTTGCTACATCGTATAATTCGCCAAATTCATATTCACCATTTAATGCTTTATGACCATCTTCATCTTGTAAGTTAGATGCATCAATTACTTTTGATACGACTAAACTTTCTGCAGAGGCAACAACATTATTAGGTCCGTAATTATAAGCCGCATTAATATTCGGTTTGCTAACTACAAATAAGGTGAATAATAAAACAATTAAGAATAAAACATTAATTTTTCTCATGTTTATCACCTACTTAATTCCTGAATGTGCCATTGTTTCTAGCATCTTCGATTGGTTAATAATAAAAACTGTTATTGGTACAATTAGCATAATAACTGTTACAGCAGCAGCCGTACCTGTACGAGCAACACCACCAGATACGATTTGGCTTAGAGCATAGGACAAAGGTTTTAAATTTTCCGTAAAAATATAACTACCACCATCAACACCCCATAAGTTTTGGAATAACAAAATTATTAATGTTAGCCAAGCAGGTTTTACTAATGGCATTACAATTTTCCAAAAAATAGTAAATTCATTTGCGCCATCAATTTTAGCTGCTTCTAACAATTCATCAGGAACAATAGTCATAAACTGCCGCATTAAGTACAACCCTAGAGTAAAACCAAAAGCAGGAATGATTATTGCCCATTGTGTATCAATCAATCCTAACCAGTTGATAATCATATAAGTAGGTATAGTTGTAACAGATGAAGAAAACATCAATGAATATACAATCATTTGATTAATGGCTTTTTTACCAACAAAACGATGTTTAGCAAGAGGGTAAGCACATAACGAAGCTAAAATTACATGTCCGGTTGTACCGGCAACGGTTATCCATAATGTGTTAACAAAATATCTTGAAATTGGTATTTGACTATTTCCCATTAAATTAAATAAATCAATAAAATTTTCAAAAGTAAAATTACGAGGAAATAACTTTGGTGGAAATATAAACATTTCACTTAAAGGTTTAAAAGCATTACAAATTGCATAAACTAACGGATAAGCAGAAAATAACGCAAATCCACACAAAATCACAATTAAAATTAAATCACCCCACCATGATCTGCTAAGTCTTACCTTACGATATTTTTTATGCTTTTTACCATTTTTCTTTAAATCTAATTGTAGTTTTCTTACGTCTTCAATTGATGAAGAACTATTATTTTTTTTCTTTAATTTTTCTAAATTCAAATCTTGTTCTTCCATCATGAACCTACCCTTCTGATAATTTTTTGAATTATCAAATTAGAAATAATCATCATAAAAAATAAAATTGTTGCAATAGCTGAGGCATAGCCCATTTCCAATCTTGTGGAATTTGTAGAGCCATAGTCTAATAAATGTGTTAAAATCGTATGAGCTGAATATTCAACCGATGGTTGTCCAAACATACTAATAGATACTGAACCAATTCCAAGTGATGAAGTTATCTGCATAACAGCACCAAACATTAATTGAGGTTTCATTTGTGGCAAAGTTATATGCCACAATTCTTGCCAACGATTTTTTATTCCATCAATAGCAGCCGCTTCATAAAGTTCTTTATTAACAGTTTGCAATCCCGCTCTAAATGATAAGAAAGATACGCCAAGACTTAACCACAATTGAACAATAATTAAAATTGGTAAAGCATATTGAGGGGTCTTCAACCAATAAATTGGTGAATCAATTAATCCTAAGTTAATTAGAAAGGAATTAATATAACCATATCGATCTGATGAAAATAATAGTTGCCATAATAAATAAGCATTACCAGAAATAGAAGGGGCATAAAAAATTAAGGTCATTAACCATCTAATTTTCTTTGGCAATTCATTAATTAACCAAGCAAATAAAAATGCCATCATATAAGAAATAGGTCCTGTAATAACAGCTAATATTAAAGTGTTTTTTAAGGCTATTAAAAATACTTCGTCATTTAAAAACAAATTAACATAATTATCAAGCCATATAAACTTAGGAGATTCAAGCATATCAAAAGAAGTAAAGCTTAATGCGAAACTCATAATAACAGGAGTTACGGTAAATGTTAAAAAGATAAGAAGATAAGGAGCCATCATGACATAGGAGATTCGACTATTTTTTAAATTTTTCTTTAATATTTCTTTTTTTCGTCTTTTTTCTTCTAAAGTTAAAGTCTTTTTCTTTAATTTTAATTTAAACATACTAATCTAAATCAAACTCCTTTCTTTTTCTTTTTAGTTCAGCATTTATCTTTTGATAATAGTTAAATAAGCTATCACTAGGGTTGATTCCATCGTTAATTACTTTTCTAAAAGCATTATCAATATACCTTCCTACAATATAATCACCAGGAACAATTGGTATTCCTTTAGATACTGCTCTTTGACTTTCCAACATACGATAATCTTTCGCACTCCAAGGAAGACTTTTAAAAGCTTCTTTATTAGCCGTTGCATATCTTGCGGCAGCCCCAAGAATTGCTTCTAAACCTCTCGCGTAACCTTCTTGAGCTTCTTCTCCTAGCCACCATTTTACAAATTCCCAAGAAGCATTAACATCTTTAGAACTTGACAAAATGATTGTACCTGTTGAAGTTGAAGTTGAGGCATAACTAGTTGTATTATCTTCATTAACATGACCTGGTAAATAGGCAAAATCCCAACTACCTCTTATTTCGGGAGCTGATACTGCAAGAGTATTATACAAAGTAAAATTCGTAACGCCAATTGGCATTTCTCCGGTTCTAAAACGGTTAACAAAACTAGCATCAACTGCAAAACCATAATTAGCATAAAAGTCAACAAAATCATAAAAAGCATTAGCTGATTCTTTAAGCATCATACCTGATGAGGCTCCATTATCTAAATAAAGCTTACCACCATATTGTTCAATCATCGCATACATTAACGGGCTTAAGGCACCAGTAACATTTGGCAAATAATAATCTAAATATTGTCTTTGTAAAACTGGCAATAAATCAATTACTTCATCCCAATTACGAGGTGTAGAAACACTACCATCATTATTTACGATATTTAATTCTTTAAAAATATCTGTTCTCACAAATTGTATTAAAAAATCTTGAGTATCGGGAAGAGCATACGTTGCTCCATTAAATCTAAATGGTGTAATGGCACTGTCATAGAAGTTTTCCGCAAAGGTTGAAAAATCATCAAATTTGGACATATCGACTACTGAATTACGAATACCCCAGTTTACTGGAATATTTTGGCCAACGCCAATAGCGACATCGGGACCATTTCCTGATAATGTTGCTGGTAACAATACGCTACTAGTAACAAGTTTTAATTCAACATTAATACCATGTTGCATAGTAAAACTTTCATCAATTAATTGTCTAAGTAGGTTAGATTGATCTCTACCTGTCATAATCCATACTTGAATAGTAGGTCCTCCATCAACATGCACACTACTTTTTAATGAAGTATCAGACTTATATGAACCAACTAACATCACAAATTCATGACCAATTTTTTGAAAAAAATTAGTTTTTGCTTTTGGAAGAGAAGCATTTTCTTCATGTACCAAAATATAATCTATTGATAATGGTTGACTAGTAACTGTTTGAATCCAAGTACCCAAGGAAGTAATATTAGTTTCTAATTCATTTAAACCTGTTTGAATCTTTTTTTCTGATTCATAAAAAGTCTCAAGTTGATATTTAGTTCTTTCAAGACTTGAAATTAAATTACTTCGTTCTCCTGAAATACTAACAACTGTATCAATGGCTTTAGTTAATTTATCAATACAATCATCAATTGTTTCATATAATCCGGGAATATTTTCTTTCAAATTGAAATCATGATATTTGCTTGGTGATACACCAGTTCTCATAATTACCTTTCGGTATAACCAGTTTAATGATGCTATTACTTGATTAATATCACGCACAGTTCTTCCATATTCACCAATTGTATTTTCTAACCTTAGAACATTTTTTCCTTTTTTTAAGTGAAAAAGATAAGCTTCTTTATCATTACCTAAGGTAACGTTTTGCCAATCACTACTATAATTAAATGATAATTCTTTACATTCTTCAAAAGGAATTTTATCATTTAAATATAAAACACGTGAGGACTTTTGACCATGGTTATAATTTTGAAGTACTTTTAAAGTAATATAATATAGGCCTTCTTCCTTTACATCTAATTCCCAACTAATCCAGTCGCCAGTTATATTCCAATCGGATCCACCAATTGTATTATATCTCGTTAAAAACTTTGCATAAGGTTCCGTTTTAAAAGATGCATATGATGCGACAGGAGCTAAAGATGGAGATGATTTTTCATAAGATGATTCTCCTTGAACTTTTGCAATGATTTCTTTACCATTAAATACTTTTAATTTTTCGTTTTTATAAATTTCTTTTGTTTGCTCATAGGTTTTAATTTCATCTTCTTGAAAAATAGTTATACTATTAAAGACAACTGGTTCTTGTACAGCAACAAAGGTTAACTTATTTATTCCTTTTTTAAGTTTAAACAAATAAGAAGTGCCATAATAACCTTCCGTATCTCTTAAAGTTTCTTCGTTCCATTTATTTTTTTCGATTTGACGAGGTTTTAAATCATGAGCACCATCTTTCCTCTTTGTAGCCACATTAAATTCATCCATCCATACGCGATATAAATCAATAGCTTCTGCTTCTTTAAATTGATATTCATCGTTTATTTGTAGTCCTTTACAAATACTTGAATTTCTACCTGGAATAGTATAATACTTAACTTTTATGTTATAATATCCCTCTTCTAAAATATCAACTTCATAAGTAATTTTACCTGTCTCTGGTATTTGCAAACCATATAAACCATCATATGTAACTTCTTCTACTTGTTCTTTATATTCTTCATCAACAAATGTATAATTTTTCGTAGCATCAATCACATAAGAAGCATCTGGTCTTTTAACATTACTTTCTAAATGATCACTATAGTTAGTATCAGCGGCAGATGAAAAAATGCTACCATTATAAACTCCAGGTGTGTAAGCTTGTGTAGTAGTCGAATCAAGTATTAAATATCCACCTACAATAATTAATAATATAATTACAACTAATAGTATTCTTTTTAGCGCCTTTTTCATTTATTTGCCTCCTTGTATCACTAATATTATACTAAAGAAAGCGTTTTTAGTCAAAACAAATGTATAGACAAGTTGAAAAACTTGTCTATACAGGCTAAATATTACTATTTTCAGCATTCATTACAATTCGATTATTTCCTACATTATTTTCAAAAAAGCATTATGCCTATTTTAATTAGACATAATGCTTTTTATTAATATCTATAATTTTAACTTCTATTATTAGTGTTAATTACCGTACCATCTTCAATAGTATATATAACATCACAATATTTCAAAAATTCCTCTTTATGACTAATTGAAATAATTGTATATCCGTTATCAACTAATTTTTTTAAATTTGTAGAAATGATCTTCTCTGTTGTAGAATCTAAGTTAGCAGTAACTTCATCTAATAATAAAATTTAATTATTTCTTAACAACCCCATAGCTAAACTTAATCTTTGTTTCTCTCCACCACTCATAAGTTTACCGGCTTCACCGACATCAGTTTTCAAACCATCAGGTAGTGATGAAATATATTCATCTAAACAAACGAATTTTATCACTTTCTCTATTTCTTCATTGGTGATATTTTCATTTACTAATTTTAAATTACTTTCAATAGCACCAGGAAACAAATATATATCTTGAGTTATTTTAGTAATCTTTTTTCTAATATCAAAAGAATTAATTTTGTTTATATCAGTATTATCAAAATAAATCATTCCATCATCAACAAAATATAATTTCATTATTAAATCTAAAATAGTACTCTTACCACTACCACTTTTACCAACAATTCCTGTCCATATTCCTTTTTTAAATTCCATTGACAAATTATTTAAAGCCTTGACATTTTCATTATAATTAAAATTACATTTTTTAATGTTAAAAAACTCCTAGAATCCTCTAGGAGTTTATCAATCAAATGTATTTGTTATCCCCTAGTGCTTAATTCCAATAATATTATACCAAGATATCTTATTATTTACTATGAAAATGCTTTTATTTATCAATATTGCTATTTTTGGGGATGTTTAATATATCTTTTGTTATTGATAAACTGTGTTTTCCTTCTATGATTATTTTATCATAATCATTTTTTATTAAACTGTTAAAGATAAATAAATATAATGATAAAAGAATGAATGGTAAAGCATAAGCAATTAAGAATGCCAAATACAAAAAAGCAATTAGGATAACAAACATTATTATAGCCTTCCAAGTAATAGCTCTAAGTAAAACAAAGGCATATTTGATGATTTTTTTAAAATTTAAGTATGGAAAATAAACAATTACAAAACATGAATTAATTGCTGATAGCATAATGATAATGGCTATAAACAAAGATAAATAATATCCAATTCCAAAAAAGATATTGTTGTTTTCTTTTATCCAACTATAAAAATAAAAAATCCAAAGAAATGATATTAATAATAATATAAGAAAAAAAAGACTGACAAGAATAGTTTTTTTAAATGTTTTGAAATATGTTTTAAAATAGCCTTTAAATAAGGGATAACTTTCGCCATCACTACTCGCTTTAAGACAGGCAATGATTGATACCATTGTTGGGATAATTCCAAAAATAACTAATCCCATAAGTATTGATATTACCCCAAAAATGTTTAGCATTATCAATTGATATAGTTTTTCGGTAAAGCGAAAAAAACGACTATTTACAAATTTTTCAAATTTCATGATTACTCACCTATTTTAATCATATCATAATTTTATTATTTTTTTTATTTTATTGCTTTATTAAAAAAATTGAGTTAAGGAGAAAATCCTTAACTCAAAAAATCTTTCTTAGGTTTTTAAGCTAAAGTTGCCACAGCCTTTAGTTCATATTTAGCATTAGCTAAAACAACTTTAGTTGTCGAAGCTTCACTTGGAACTAATTTTTTTGCAACAACATCAGCAGCATTAGTATCAACAAACATTGTAACAGCTGTTGTAATTTGAGCTTTACTATCAACATTAGCAACAATTAAAACAACATCGGTATCTAGTACTTCTGTTTCTAATTTTAAGAAAGTTCCACCAGGATTAGTATCACTTTGACCACTATTGTTCCATGTTAATTCTGTTGTTTTATATTCGTTGTCACCAGATATTTCTACACAATTAACATATCCAAAACGAACAACTTTAACTTTCATATCTTTATCCATGATTACGATAATTCCATTTTGCATAAACGGAGTTCCACCATTTTTGCTACTAGAATTTTTATAAGTTTCAAAAGCTGTTTTATAAGTTTGACCAGTCATTACTGTTGAAACTAAATCATTAAAACGGATATTAATTCCTGAACCGGAATTCCATAATGAATTTTGTAAATTATAAGTTACATTCATTGTATTGGTACCATCTGTTAATGTTGTAGTAATTGTACAATCACTTGTTGCTACACCATCAGTTTTGCCATCAGCTTTAGCAATTACTTGAACAGATAGTTTTGTATAATTAACAGCAACAGCACCACTTCTACCAATTACATCAACATATTTCATTAAATCTATACTTGTTTCAGCTGTAGATGTTACAATTACATTGTTTACGTAAACATCATATGATGTTGCACCTTCAACTTGATTCCATTTTAACATTGATCCATCAGTAGAAAGAATTGGAGCTTCTAATTCATTGGAATTAGCAAGTTTAATTTGATACTTAGGGAAATCTTCAATTGATTGTTCATTTCTCCAAGATTGACCATTAGCATTAGTTGTAGCAGGAGCCCAGAAATAATGTGCTAAGATATCACGACATTTTAAGCCGGTAAATGTTCCTAAATCATAATTTCCAGTTGTACGACCAATTAATAAAGTATCACCTTCAGCAAGTCCAGCTTCAAGAAGGGGAGCAAGTTGAGCATTATTTGATTTATAACCACAACTTGCGGCATCTACTAACTTATAATTAATATATTGTTTTGTTGTAGCAAGAACATTAATCATATGTTTTACTGCACCATCTTTATCAAATACTACTAAGAAACCAAATGCTTCTACATCTGATGCTTTAATTGAAGAAGCATCGACAATTAAGAAGAATAATTGTTTTTCGGCATAACCTACTTCACTTGAATCATTTCTTCTTGTTGTAGTAGCGCCTTCTTGAGTACCAAAATAGTCTTTTGCTGTTGTTTCTAATACTTCATACTTTATTCCATCACCAAAAGTAATTACTTTTTCAGGAGTACAATTATAAACAACATTATTAGAAGCAGCACTAGTTAAAGTTTCGGTATCATCACCAATTGCCTTAACAAAAATAAAGGCTTTATAAGTTAATTTTGCTAAAACACTATTACCAGCTAAATCAAATGAAGTTTCAGTTGTTTCACCAATTTTCATTTCATTACCTGTTTGTTTAGCATAAATTTCATATTTAACACTACCTACAGCTTCTTCCCAACTAATAACAGTGCCATTTAATTCAACTGTTGTGATAGCAGGAATTTGTTTTGCATCTGGCATTACATATTCTAATACTTCTGATAAAGCAGAATCTGTGTGGAAACGAATGTCACCGCTAATAGCTTTAACAGTAATTTCATAATGTTCACCTTCTAAAGAAGGTTCTAATCCTAAATCAGTCATTCTAATAGATGTAGCAGTAAGCACTTGTTTTAATTCACCATTAACATATAATTCATAATGATCAGCGCCTTCAACTTTATCCCAACTTAATACATGTTTTTCAACTTTTAGTACAGGAGTTGCTATTGGAGCTGGTTTTTCATATAGAGTTACTACATCTTTTTCATATTTGAATTGAGCAGTTTCTAAAAGAGTTGTTCCTGTTGCTTCTACTAAATCCCATGAAAGAGCTCCACCGGTGAAGTCTTTAGCAATAGTATTTTGTAAAATCATTATTTTTCCTAAATCAAGTTTACCACCTTTAGCTGCACTACCAATTAAAACATAGCCATCATCAGGAATACTTTCTTCAAGCTTTCCACCCATGATACCAACACCTTTGGTGCTTGGTTTATCACCATCAATGAAAGTAACAGTTACAGGTACAAGTTCTCCACCAATTTCCATATTACCATTTTTTAACAAAGTCCACTTACCATCTTCTTTGATAGCCTCTACTGCATAAGTAGCATTACGAACACGAACTGGTTTCATATCTTTATCTAAAACGACAACAACACAATATGGAAGGAAAGGAACACCACCATTGTTAGCCCATTCTTCTTTGTGACTTTCAAGTTCACTTAAATAGAAGTCTTTAGTCATTAATTGACATTGATCAAGTGCACGTAGTTTTGCACCTTCGTTAACATCTTTTTCAAAAGCGGTAGTATCATTATATAAAACAGCATTTTGCATTTCATTAATAGAAATGACATCTTCAACCCATTTTACAGCTTCTTTTACAGTTACTTTACGTGTAACTGTTGATTCATTATTACTTGAATCCTTTGCAGCATAAGTAATTGTATAAACACCGGCTTTTTCTACATCAAAGCCTCCATTATCTTTAACATATGCTTTAATTTCTTCAGTATCGTAATTATCACGAATATCTAACACACCATTTGAATTATTTAATAAGTCAAATTTTGTATCATATTGCAAACAACTAACTTCTGGTAATTGTGAGTTATTATCCGAATTTGTAAAAATTGGAGCAATTGAGTCA
This sequence comes from uncultured Bacilli bacterium, assembly GCA_934098295.1. Classification (GTDB taxonomy): domain Bacteria; phylum Bacillota_I; class Bacilli_A; order ML615J-28; family CAG-313; genus UBA1737. Next base: position 239,289 of record CAKONV010000001.1, read on the forward strand.
ATTACACTTACTTTTCTTTCAACGGTTGTTGTTAGGCTATTTTCTAAATCAACTGCTGTATATTTTACTGTATATGTACCAATAACTTTATTGTTATAATCATTCATATCAACAGTAATTTCGACCTTACCACTATCTGAAGTAGCTTTGACATTAGCTAAAAAGTCTACTTTTGTATCCTTGACATTTACAGTCATAGGTGGCAAGTATCCATTCACTAATCCTTCAAATTTAGGGGGATTAGCTTGGTTGGTTTCACAACTTACAACTAATAGTGTAAAAAGCGTAACACTTAAAATTGTAAGTACTAATGAATTAATTCTTGTAAATACTTTTTTCATAAATAAAAATTTTTCCTCCTAATCTTTATTCTCTTAAATTATATCACGATAAACTTGTATAGTCAAGTTAAATAATAAACTTGTATATACATTTATTGTTTTTTCCTATAAATTAGTGGTAAAATTAATGTTAAACCAATTAGTGATACCATTAATTTTTTTGTATTACTATTTTTCTTACATCCTATTTTAGAAGCAGTATACGTGTAAGTATAAGAAGCGCTCCTAAGAATTTTTTCATCATAATATTCAATTGTTAGATTTATTATATCGCCATTAGATATCGATAAATTAAAAATATTAGATGATGATGTTAGATTATTCCCATTGACGTTTAAAATATATTTATTTACCTTTATACCATTATCTTTTAAAGAAATTGTTAAAGTTGTACCTTTTTTATTATTTGAAAATGAGAAAACAACATCACTTGGATATAATATTTTATAGTCATATGTAAAGTTATCATCAATAATTTTATTTTTGATAGTTATCCCATCTTCTTTATAGTAATAACTAACATTAAAATTTAAGACACCTTCGTTATTTAAATCAATCTCTGCTAGATAACAATCATTTTCTTTAATTGCAATGTATTCTTTATCTTGATAAATAACATATAACTTTGTAATTAAATTATCTAAATCTTGACATTTAACCTTTACTTTTATACCATTCTTACTTTTTTCATACTCTAGTTTAAAGTCACTTGGCATTCTTAAATTAGGTTTTATTTTACTTGTTACCACATACAACAATTTATTTTTAACAAAAACTTCTTGCTTACCATTTTTTTGATAGGTTATTTTTATTGATAAATAGTGGGAACTATCAAAAGAAACGTTATTGATGATTTTATTATTTGTTTCTTCACCATCAAAATATACTTTTGCATCATAATTAGCAATTAATGAATTAATTTCATAATTAAAACTAATAGAACTATTTTCTTTATCAACACTACTTTCAATTTGAATATCAAAATCTTCTTCCACTAATAAAACTATATCCACAACTTTTCGGTATCTTTCGGTTGGATTATTTAAATATCTAAAGTTCCCATTATCATTTATCACTAGTTGAGTAGAGCCACCACCATCAAAATTAAAACAGGTAGTACATCCCAAACTTTTCATGATAGCGGCTTCTTCTCTTAAGGATACACCGGCTGAAGTAGTACTTCTACCATCAATTGCTGCTAAATAATATGTACCATCACTACTAAACCCTAGTGAAGTTCTAGGATGCCTAGCTTCACAAAAGCTAACATTTTGATCGCCTATTTCGCTATTATTTCTAATAAGTCCATCAAGTAACGGAACACTACCTATACCAATTAGATTTTCATATTTATTAGCTATGTCTTTTAAATAAGGTTGAATTCTAACATATGGATTTTTTTCTAATAGATTAATAATCTCTTTTGATGTTGTCGCAACGACTGGTGAAGTAGAAGTTTCACTAATCTTTTTTTCTATCTTGCCACTAATATAAATATTGGAGACATTTAAACAAGCATCAGGATTACTAATTTCAAAAAAGCTTACTTTATCATTAGAAATATGACTACTATTTTTATAATAAAAAGTTGTCGATTCAGATGATGGTAAAATATTTTTTCCATCCAAAATAATTTCTTTTTCAATTAACCCATCTTGATTGTAAATAGTCAAATAATAATTATCTGTTAAATCTAATTTTTTTATAACTTCGTAGTCAATGCTATTGTTATATGCTAAAGAATAATATTTAGAATGATTAGCACCATTAATTATATTACCATTTTCCACATAGGCATTAATCGGTATAAAGGAACCATTACTTGTATAAAAATAATCAGCATTAACAGCTGCTAATACTTTTACATGGGGATTTTTACTAGCATATTCCTTAGTTAAATCCATGACTGTTTTTCCTTTAATACCATCTTTTGAAGTACTAGCATAATTTACTAGTTTAGCATTTTTATTGGCTTTTACATAAGAAACTACTTGCGGGGCTTTTTCCCCACTTGAAGAAATGGTTGTTGCCTTTATTATTTCATAACTTGAGAAAGATGAAATACTTCCACCATCTACTCTTGTTACATCTTCTATTGAAGGAAGGCTAGAAGCATTAATCAAAGGTGATAAAGTAAACGAAAACAAAAGAGGACATAAAAATATTAATAATTTTTTTAACATATTGGTGTATTAAATCTCTTATGCTCCCAAACTCGGTACCAAGGATTTCCTCTTCTTTTAGTAATTAAAGTCTCATATTCTTCATCCGTTAAAAGATTAGTATTTTTAATCAATCTATCAATTAATGTTGAGCCATTAAAATGATTGTCTTTTAAAAATTTTAAAAGAGTTTCTCTTGTAATTTTCTCATCCATTATTAGATTAGCAATTTTTTCTTCTTTCTTTGCTCTTTTTAACCATGGTTTTATTTCAGAAATAATATTCAAATTTAGTTTTAAAAGAGCGTTAACAGATTTTGTAACTTTACGATAGTATGCTTTTAATTCATTTTTATTATTCAAGAGATTACTTTCAATATTATTAATGTATCCATATGATAAAACATTAGGAATATTAAAATCAATATAGTCAATTCCTTTTTCTAAAAATTCTTCGCCAACATCTGTTAAACTATTAATAAAAGAAATGTTTGAAAGATAACGAGAAGTATTCCAAGCATAATCAGCACAACAAGAGATACCAATTTTGCTAGTTTCGTATAATTCCATGGGATTAATTAAATATCCTTCTGAAAATAAATTTAGACGTTCACAGCGATTTTCTAGTGGAGCCATAAATTGTCTTACCCCATAAGTAAAATCAGTAACTGGAAAATTCTCCCATATAAGAAGGGGATGATCAAAAGTTTTATTTGCTTGTTTAACACCTTTTTCACTAATTAATTCAGCACAAACATTGTCTCCTGTCCAAAATACTTTTATTTCCTTATCCATTTTTTCTCTTAAATCAGTTCGATAGGGAGAATCATTTAACTCGTGATATTCTGTTGGACACATAACAAAGTTTAATTTTCCTAATTTTCCTTTTAAATAATTATATATTTTATTACAAATATAAGCATGGGCAAGACCAGGACGCACAAATTTTTCTTTATTTGCGCCTTGCATATTATAATCAATATCATCGAGTAATAGACCAAAAGACCTAAATCCGCAATCTATTAACTGATCTAATTTTTTATATAATCGTAAATAATCATCTTCGATTGCATAGTTAAAACCAATTTCATCTTTTTCATGGTATCCTGGTGAGATAGTATAATATATTTCAATACCTTTAGAGTGAGCACTTTCTAAAAGTTCCTTAAATTCTTTTATTTTTTCCTCCGGATACAATTCATACCATTTAATCCTATGGTATACATCTTTTTTAGGAGCATACATATAGGTATTTAATCTTTTTTCTTCCATGTAATCTAACATATCTAAGTGTTCTAAATGAGTATAACATCTACCATAATATCCTTCAATGATACCTCTCACCTTAAAACTTGGATAATCATCAATATGAATAATTGGTAATAAACAATTGCTTTCATCTACTAATTCATTTAATACTTTAATGGCATATCTTAAACTTCTTAAATTATTATAAATTATTTTAATTTCTTTATTGAAATTTATATCTAAATGGTATTCATCACTATCTTTATTATCTTTTTCAACAATAATTTTATAATCAGCATTCTTGATAGTTATAAAATTGCTGTTTAATAAAGTTTTAACCATATCACAATTAGTTTCAATTTCTATTGGTAAAGTTATGTTTAAAAAACTATTTAAGGTATAAATGTTTTTAATGAAATAATATTTTTGTTTAAATTTACCTAATTGCATTGATTATTACATCCTTCTGGACTAATTTCAACTTTTTCTGCTCCTATTTTATCATCAATAATGGAAACTTTAACAGCTTCATTAGAAGGAGAATTTATAGTTGATTGTCTTTCTTTATTGAATGGAACTTTTACTATTTTTCCTTTATACATTCTATATAGGTAGCATTCATGCCAAATTTCATTCTTAACGGTTGAAGAAGTATGTTTAGCAATTAATCCTTCGTTGCCATATTGATCAATCGAATTTACATGTTTAAATTCTGCTTTTATTACACCGTGACCTAAAGAATAAAATAAAGGACTTATATAAGAAGTTGGTTGGTCATTCGGTAAATTATATTTTTTTCTTAAGGCTACATACTTGGGAATCTTTGTTTCTTCAATTACATCAATTCTTAATTGTAAATAATTAGGAAGTGGACTATATACTTTCATTCTAACTTTATCACCAGGAAAATAATAATTTCCTAAATCTCTTGGGTTACTAGTTCGCCAGTAATTAGCATTAATAACATCAACATTTCCACCATCAGCAATTCTTTCATTACAAATAAAACGATAAAAAGGTCTATAACCATACTTAGGGCTAGAAGTAGTTAATTCTTCACTCGTGTCACTACTATCATACATTGTATTATAACCAAGTCCACAATCACTTTCAGTTTCAGCCATACCACCTAAATATAGATTATGATTATCCATATATCTATTAGTACCATCTAAATTAAATCTTTTTTCATCAGGAGTAAACTCACCTAATGTTACAACGGTTTCAATGCCAAGCCAATAATCTTTACTAGATACGCTCTTATGATACCAAGCACCTAAAAAACATTCTAATACTGTATCATTCTTAATTTCATCTTCAATAATGCCATTATAAACCTCTACATTATCAAACATACTACTATCTACTTTTTCCTTATCAATTGTTATTACAATTCTCATTTTCTCAACCTCCACACTAAAATCTAATTCAAAAGTTCGATACCATGGGTAATAGTATTTATTCACAGAAACATTTGAATGTTTTAAATAAATACTTTTGTTATTATCATATCCACCTATATAATCATTATTATTAATATTGTTTAACACATCTTTACTGCTTATGCTTATCAATTTATCCATATACTCTTCGGTTATTTCATTTAATTCTGTTAAAGATGAAAGGTGAGTGTAAAAATTCAAACAAGCATATTTATCACGAGATTTATCATTTATATATTTACCTATTTTATTTGTTGCAAATGTTTTATAACAAATATCTTTAACATAACAAATGGTTAAAAGTTTTAAATAAGAAACCGATGCTTTTAAAGAAGAAATCGAAAATTTCTTTAAATAATAAAATCTTGCGAGCCCAATTGATAAACTAATGCCAATTCGATTAGCGGTTGTATTCCAACAACTAAAAGACAAAATTTTAGATAAAGGAATCTTTTTTACCATTTCTTCTTCTAATCTTCCATTTTTACCATAGCCTACTAAATCCATAAGGATTACAAATTTATTTTCGTTTAATAAACTATTAACTAAGTTAATTGTCTCTTGAACGTTTTTTTCATAAGTTTCCTGATTATATGTTAACATTACTACATGTAAATCTTCATCTTTGTCGACTCTTTCTACTGATAAAATTTGCATGTGTTTATTTAAACATTCATCAATTGAGCCGGTGTCATAAACATCACCAAATGAGAATTGTTTTTCACCAATAAAATGGCACTTACACTTTGCGGATGGAATATTGTAAATATCTTTTACAACATTCGCTAGTCCCATCAAAGGAAGTTCATCAATACCGATAAAGACTAATCCCCATTTTGGATCAATTATTTTATTAAAGTATGTTATTTCATTAGTTTGAATAGTAGGATAAGGATAAGAATCATCAATTCCTAACATGTAAAAAATATTACCATCTAACGCATTTTTTTCTTTTACTTTTTTTATTATGTAATCGTTAAGTAAAGCTTTACGTTTGCGATTTTTTAAATACTTTTCTTTTATTTCATCAGTTAAATTATATTTTTTGTAATCTATATAATTGCCTTGAAGGTCATATTCATAAGAAGAAAAAATAGATTTTAAATCGTCTTTTTTTTCTCTTTCTACCATGGCATACTTTCTAGTTCCTTCATAGATTATTAAATCATTACCATCATAACAACAAGTAACAGCTAACCTTGATAAACTATCAATAAGAATAGTTTTCTTGTTACCAATAATTTTTAAATATTCATCAAATAATTGATAAGATTTATTCAAGTCATTATTATAATCTGATCTCGAATTTACTAATCCCCCTGATATAATTTGATCAATACTTATTATATAATAATCAATTTCATCATGATTTAAATTCTTAAACCAATTAAAAATGTCACTAGTAGAACCATGAGTTAATGAATATGCATTTTTTGGCTGATTATCTAAAATAGTTCTACACATTTCAAGTTTAGGAATAGTAATTTCTAATCCACATGATTCAGCTAATAATTTTACCCTTTTATAACAAACAGGTCTATCATCTAAAGGAATGTATACAATTTTTTTCATTTTTTATCTCCTAATACATCAGTTGTAATATAATCAACATTTAAATTGTTAAATTGTTTTAAATCTTTTTTAGTATTTAGCACCCAAAGAGAAGTTGGAAGGCCCTTTTCAATAAACTTATTCATCCAACCTCTTCCTTCTGCATCCATAATAGAAAAACAGGCATCAAAACCAATTCCATTATTTAAGCACAATTGTACATATTTCTGATAGTCGGTTCTTGCCACATACATGGTTTGATATTCATTATGCAAACTTCGTATCATAACCAGTAAAGAAATATTTACAAGATTGGCAATAAAAATTATTCTATCACTACTAATATTATACTTATTTATGATATCAATAGCATTTATAACATCTTCATAACTACAACTTTCTTTTAATTCAACAAACAAAATTAAAGGTGTAGGTGCTATCGTTTTTATTAGATCTTCAAATAATAAAAGTTTTCCCTTTCTCTCAACATTTTTTTCACACTTTACTAGCTCATAATCCTTTAATTCGTCATAATTATGTTCTTTTATGATTAAGTCTTTGCCAGTTAATCTCTTTAAATCTAAATCATGACAAACAACAAGTTTTTTATCTTTAGTTGGTTGGATATCACATTCAATACCATCATATAAACCGTTAATTGCTCCCCAAAATGCTTCAATTGTATTTTCAACTCCATATCCTTTCCCCCCCCTATGAGCCACATATTTTATTTTTCTCATATCTTTTACCTCGCATATATTATATAATAAAATTTTTAACAAGTCAAAGCAAATGTATAGACAAGTTATAGATATTAAAAAAAATGAGCCTAATATATTAGTTAAGCTCATTTTTCGTTTTATTTACTTCATTTATAATAAATTCGGCAATCTTGGATGTTGAGGAAATATCGACGTTTTTTCTTTGTGCTTCTTTCATTTTCTCTAATTCTACTTCATCATTTAATAACTTTATACCATTATTTACAAGTTCATTTGCACCATTACCAGATATAGCCATATTTTCTTTTAAAAAGAAATCACGGTTAGCCGTTTCACATCCAGGAATAGGAAAAGTTACCACCATTGGTTTTCTTGAAGCGAAAGTTTCGGTAGAGGTTAATCCACCTGGTTTAGTATAAACAATGTCAGCAGCTTTCATATAAAGAGGCATCTTAGAAGTATGGCCTAAAATAATGAAACTCTTATATCCAAGGACTATTCTTTTTATTTTATTATAAACACGTTCATTGTTGCCACAAATTACGACAATTTGATAATTTGATAAATCTTGGACATTGTTTATAAAAGCTTTTACCATGGAAACAAGACTACCAGCACCCATAGAACCACCGATTAGAAGAATAATTTTTTTATTTGAATCAAGTTCTAAGTTCAAACAAGCTTCTTCTTTAGAAACATTGGCTAAAATCTTTGGTGAAAAAGGAATACCAAATGGATGAAGTTTTTCTTTGTTTAATCCTCTTTTTATACATTCTTCCGTAAGTGATGCATGAGGCGTAATATAATAATCACAATTGGTTTCTTCCCAAAAAGGTATAACTGTATAATCAGTAAAAACCCCAAAAGTTGGAGGTAAACTAATACCTTTTTCTTTCATAAAAGTAATTGTTTCCGCAGGATAAAGATGAGTCATTACGATAGCATCATAATGATGTTCTTTTAAATAAACTTCTAAATATTTACCCATCTTTTTATTGGCTAAATAAACTGGAGATTTTTTAAAGTGTTTGCTGACTGTCATTCCTAAATTATATGCCATACCAAATACAGCCGGTGTCTTTTGAACTGTTTTTACGTATATGTTAGCCACCATTTTAGCTGTTTTTACTGAAGCAAGGGTTAAATAGTCAAAAACAAAAGCATCATGGCCCATAAGAACAAACTGTTCCTTTAACGCATTAGCAGCAGCATCATGACCGCCACCAGTTTTACATGATAATAATAAAATATTCATATTAATTCTTACTGAAAACAAAGTGAATTTCTTTGTCTTCGCATTCCTTTAACGATTTTTTGTGTCTTATAAATATTAATAAGGTCATAATTAAAAAGCCAACTAGTAATACATATTTTTTTACGAAGAAAAAATCATAAATAGTATAACTCAAAAACCAACAAATAAAAGTTATTACGGTTCTCAATGCATGCGGCTTGATAATTAAAACAACAGAAAAAAAGATAAACCAAAAGGCTAAAAAACAAAATGGTAATAAATCAGGTATCAATCCAAATAAAATTCCAAACGATGATAAAATGCATTTACCGCCATTTTTTAAGCCCATATAAATTGGATAAGCGTGGCCTAAAACAGGTGCAACCAGCACTAAAATAAATAATAAATTATCATAATCTAAAAATTTTAAAGAAAAAAAGATTGGTAAAAAGGCCTTAAAGAAATCGCAAACTAAGGCTAACACTCCGCATGTTGTACCTCCGTATTTAAAGGCATTGGCCATTCCAGGATTATGATCATCACTTACATCAATTAAATCAATATGTTTTAAAACTTTAACAATCAAATAACTAAACATAATGCTTCCTGATAAATATCCTAAAACTATAAAACTCAAGTATTTAGTAAACATTACAATTCACCTCTTTTTAGCCTGCAAGTAAGCTCATTAATCTTAAAAACTCATTAGCATCTTTATCACCTAATTTTTTAAAAATAATCTTGGCATCACTCGCTAATTGTTCATTGATTTTTTCTGCTATTTTTCTTCCTTTATCCGTTAACTTTACATAAACCTTTCTTCTATCTATAATAGATACTTCTCGATAAACATAATTCTTTTTCTCTAATTTTTTAATGGCTGTAGATACTCTTCCACTTGTAAGTTTTTGAATTTTACCAATCATGCCTGAAGTAATACTTTTCTTTTCTTCTTTTTCATAATTTAAAATTGTCTGAAGAATACCCGGTTCACCATAAGACAATTCTTTGGCATTCTTAATTGAACTAGATGAGGATCTAACAAGATTTAAAAATTTATTTAAAAATTCTTTATATGACATATCTATACACCTTTATAATTTATCTTACACTGTAAGATATTATACACCTTTTTTGATTAATTGTCAAATTTCTTGTGTTTATATTGTTTTCTATTCTATTAATTTTTTTATACAATAATTTTATAAAAAATTTGAAATTAAACTTTTTTCATTTGATTGAACCATTATAGAAGAAATAATCACAAAAATTTGATATAATGATGTGTTAATAGTTTTAGGAGCATATTATGAAAGATTTAACTAAAGGATCAATTGTTAAAGGAATTATTACTTTTTCTATTCCCCTAATAATAGCAAACATTCTCCAACAAATGTATAATGTTACCGACACTATTATTATTGGCAAAGTTTTAGGAAAAGTAGCCTTAAGCGCTGTTGGTTCAGCATTTACTTTGATGACTTTTTTAACATCAATTATTATTGGTTTATGTATGGGAGTAGGAACTGTAATTTCTAATCTTTATGGTAAAAAAGAAACTAATAAAATTAAAAACACCCTTTTTATGTCTTTTGTTTTTATTTTTCTTATAACCATTGTTATAATGTTAATTGTATATTTATTTCATTCCTATATTATTAGAGCTTTAAATATTCCAAGTGAAGTAGCTCCTTTAATGTCTAGTTATCTATTAATTATCTATATAGGTATTATTCCTACTTTTATTTATAACTTTTTTGCTTCATTCATTCGTTCCTTAACGGATTCTCTATCTTCTCTTATTGTCCTTTTTATATCTACTATTTTAAATATAGGTTTGGACTTATTTTTTGTTTTAAATCTTAAAATGGGAATTAATGGAGCTGCTATTGCTACAGTTATTTCTCAAACAATTTCTGCTCTTATCATTACTATTTATGCTTTATCTAAATACAAGGACTATTTACCTAATAAGGATAATTTTAAGATTGATAAACCGCTTTTAAGTTATATTTTAAAACTATCAACACTTACAAGTTTTCAACAATCAATTATGAATTTAGGAATTTTAACTGTCCAAGGAATTGTTAACAGTTTTGGAACAAATGTTATGGCAGCTTTTACAGCTACGGTCAAAATAGATAGTTTTGCCTACTTAATCGTTCAAGATTTCGCAAATGGTTTTTCAACTTTTGTGGCTCAAAACAATGGTGCTAAAGATGAAAAGAGAATTCATAAAGGGACGATTATATCTTGTATTCTATCAAGTATATTTTCTATTTTTATCACTTTAATTGTTCTTTTCTTTAAAGAAGACTTACTTAAAATCTTTATTGATGGTACAGATAGAGAAGTAATTAATATAGGTATTAATTACTTAAATATTGAAGGATCATTTTATATTGGTATTGGAATTTTGTTTTTACTCTATGCTTACTTTAGGGGCATCAATAAACCTCTTATTTCTATTATTTTAACTATCATATCTTTAGGTTTAAGAATTGTTCTTTCCATTATTTTGTCTAAAAATTCTGCTTTAAAAGAAAATGGTATTTGGTTATCTATTCCTATTGGGTGGTTTATTGCTGACATTGTCGGCTTTATCTTAATGATAATCGTTAAAAAAAGAAAAAAAATGTTTATGCTTGACAAATAATAAAATATGATTTAAAATAGTTAACGGTGTTAACTATTTTTTATTTTGGAGGAAACATGAATAAAACGGAACTTGCTAAAGAAATTATAAACAATCTTACCACTAACAAAAAAATTAAAGAATTTATTTCTTTTTTAACATCGATGTCAAAAGGAAGTTATTTGCTACTAAGGCTTATCAATAATGAACCTGGTACTAATGCTGTTAGCTTAGCTTGTAACTTAGGAATAAGTAAACCTAGAATTGCTTTTCTTCTAAATGATTTAGAAGAAAAAGAATATTTAATTAGAGAAAAAAATCAATTTGATACGAGAAAGACAGATATTAAACTTACTCAAAAAGGAAAAAACATTTTGGATAAAAGAAATGAAGAAATTTATAATAAAATTCTCCTTATCTTAAACGAACTAAACGATGAAGAAATTGTGAACTTAATAAAATTAATAACTAAAATTACAAATATAGAAAGGAACTTAACATGTTAATTGAAATAATTGTTTGCATAATAGCTGGTATTGGAGCAGGTCTTGGAACTGGATTTGCTGGTATGAGTGCTGCAGCCGTAATAACACCAATGCTCGTTACTTTCTTAGGTCTTCCTGCTTATGAAGCAGTTGGAATTGCTCTTGCTAGTGACGTCTTAGCCAGTGCTACTTCAGCTTTTACTTATGCTAAAAATAAAAACATAGATATTAAAAATGGACTAATTATGATGGTCATCGTTTTAATCTTTACTTTTATTGGAAGTTATATAGCTAGCCTTTTACCGGATAAAACGATGGGATCATTTTCAGTCTTTATGACTTTAATACTTGGTATTAAATTTATTGTAAAACCCATCATGACTACAAAAGAAAAAATGATGGAAACTAGTGAAAAGAAAAGAATTATTCAATCAATTATATCTGGAATTATAATTGGCTTTATTTGTGGATTTATTGGTGCTGGTGGGGGAATGATGATGCTATTAATTCTTACTTCTGTTTTAGGATATGAATTAAAAACAGCTGTTGGTACAAGTGTATTTATTATGACTTTTACCGCACTAACTGGCTCTATTAGCCACTTTGTTCTAGGCGGCATCAATAATATTGTTTGTCTTGTTACTTGCATTTTATCAACTTTATTATTTGCTTTTATAGCATCAAAAATTGCTAATAAATCGACACCAAAGGTTTTAAATAGAACAACTGGTATTATTCTGTGCATTCTAAGTTTAGTAATTATTATTGTAAATTTCATAAAGTAAAAAAATGAGTGATCTTAAAAAGATTACTCATTTTTTATACATATTTTACTGTTAATTTCATTATATCTTTATTTAAATCAAAAACACGTCTATAAACACTTCTACATTTATTATATTTATTAAAAGTAGTAAGGGCAGCATCAACATTGTTATATACTTTCCATAATCCCATATATTTATAATTCTTACCCATATTTTCAATAAACCCTAATACATCCAAAAAAGGATAACCTAAAAATAAACCAATTTCATGAGGAAATTCTTCATTTTCAATAACTCTTTTTCCTAAATTTGATAACATTTCACTAAGAGAAAAAGTATTATACCCAATTGAATCTAAATATTTTTCCACTTCAGGATTAGTTAAATCACTTATAAGTTTCTTTTCTCTATATACATAAATTAACGCATAATCTTTTTTCACACCTAAGAGATATACACTTACACCTTTTTTTAAAAAGATTGAAGTATATAATTTCGTAATTTCTTTTACTTCTTCTTCGCAACTACATTTTACAGAAAATAAATTAGCTGTTTTAATGTTAGCAAGTGTTGGTGCGCAATGTTCAATTAAACAAGATTCAAAATAGTCTTTTCCCATAGCAATTATTACCTTTCTAAAAAACTAGTTAGCAATAGCTAACTAGTTATATTATACTATAGTTAATAAATTAATTCCACTATTTTGCGTAAATCTTATATAATAAATAATTGCGTAATCTTTTTGGTAGGACAACATATAAACATCTTAACAATTTATCCTTACCACCAACTAAAACTCTATAAGGTGGATTCTTCTTTTTACTTAAAACAAAAACTTTTTTTGCAACATTCTTAGAATCAAAACCATTTTTCTCATCTTTACTGACAGTTTTTAATCCTCTTTCTACACGTTCAAAATAAATTGACCTTTCACTAATAGTTGTTTTTCGGTTACTTGTAAAACCTGTTTTGCTGTCTCCTGGTAATACGCTAGTTATCTTTATATTATAAGGATAAAGTTCAACTCTTAAAGCTGAAAATAACATGTCAAGAGAAGCCTTACTAGCTGAATAAAAAGCCTGAAATGGTAGAGGAATTAATGATGCAATGCTTGATATATTAACAATTAGTCCTTTCTTACAATTTCTCATATAAGGAATTACTAATTTAGCTAGATAAAAAGCTGCGAAAAAACTTACTTCAAATTGCTTTTTAGCAGCGTCAATACTAATTTCTTCAACTGGTGAAAAAATACCAAAACCGGCATTATTTACTAAAATGTCAATACGGCCATATTTTTCAATGATATTATCTACACATCTTTTGCAATCATTTATATTAGTAACATCTCCTACTTGATGGTATATACCCTCATAAGCAAAATCATTTCTAGAAATACCACAAACAATGTTTTTGTCTTTTAAAAATAATTTTGCAATTTCTAATCCGAATCCTCTACTCTCCCCCGTTATTAAAACTACCTTGTTCATCTCGCACCACCTTTTTCTTATATATTAAATTAATCAAAACACTTAACAAACTCATAAAAATAGCAACCGTTAAAAAACCAAATCCATCTTCATAAAATGGTAATAATCTTAATACTTTTGTAAAAAAGCCAAGTGATACTCCTGCCATATCAAAAGAGTGAAGAATACTAATAACACCCGTACTAAAAATTACTAACTTATAAGTAAATTTATTATTTTTCCATAATTTATTAGTTAATCCTAAAATTATTAATACGATGGCTACCGGGTAAATAATATTTAAAATTGGAATTGATATTTTTAAAATAGCATTCAAACCAAGATTACAAACTAAAAAAGAAAAACAAGTAATAATTATTACCCACATCTTATAATTTGTTTTCTTAAACAAATAAGCAAAATAAGATGAAATGGAATTGATTAATCCTACACAAGTAGTCATACAAGCAAGGGTAAAAATGCTTGCTAAAAGAATAGCCCCTGGAAAACCAAAAATTTGATAAATAATACATCTTAAAGTCCAAGCACCGTTTTCTTGAATATCATATACACCAGAACTTGCCATTCCCATATAAGATAACATTAAATAAACACTAGCTAAAATTACACCAGCAATTATTCCTGCTATAATTGTGTACTTAATACGCCCATTCATGCCTTTAACACCAAAACCAATAAGAGCTGAAGAAATTACTAAACCAAAATTTAAAGCCGCAATTGTATCCATTGTTTGATATCCTTCGGTAAAACCTTTTAAGAAAGGTAGTTTGGCGTAATCTATAGTAGGTTTACTTATATCAACTTTGCCTAAAAATAAAAAGCTAACAAACAAAAATACTAATAAAATTAATAAACTTGGCGTAAGGATATAACCTATTCTTTTAACTAACTTTTGAGGTGTCATACATAACCATAAAACAACCAAAAAGAAAATAAGAGAATAAACAACCATCCATAAGGTCTTATTAGCACTGCTTGGTAAATATGGTGCAACAACCATTTCAAAAGGTACAGAAGCCGCTCTCGGAATACCTAAACCAGGTCCAATTGATAAATAGATTAGTAAAGTAAAAACTAAACCAAACCATCCACAAACCTTTCCAGAAAGTTTATCCAAACCATCAAATTTAGCAACTACAACAACACCCAAAACTGGTAATATTACAGCAGTTGTTAAAAATCCAAGAATGGCAGGAACCATATTAGATCCAGCATTTTGTCCTAAAAAAGGTGGAAAAATTAAATTACCAGCTCCAAAGAACAAGGAAAACAACATAAAACTTACAACTAATAAACTCTTTTTACTTAATTTCATATAAACTCCTAGAAAATAAAAAAACTCATCCCAAAAAATAAATTTTGAGACGAGTCAATAGTTACCCGCGGTACCACTCAATTTGTATAAAAATATACCTCTTATTTAAGGATCAAACAATCCCTTCACACTAACGTAGTGATCAAACGTAAATTCTTACTAAAACAACATTTTCAGAATTCAAGCTCCGAAGTGATTAAAAACAAACCATCTTTATCAAGTTTCACCAACCCTTGACTCTCTACAAAAGAATTAATTAGTTTCCGTCTTCATCATAGCCTTTACTTATAAACTTTTTTAACATTATATCAAATAACAAAACAATAGTCAAGAAAATGGTATTCCACAAGCTAAAAATTATAAGCAAATGAAGAATGACATCATCATACCTAGCAAACCTAAGTATTTGCAGAAGTTGTCTGTGGTTCCGTATAGTAACCTATGTATTTAGCATACCTAGCAAACAATTGTTGCAACAATGCAATCATCTAGTTTGTATAGTAACCTATGTATTTAGCATACCTAGCAAACTAAGTTGTCATGTTATTCGTCATCGTCCTTAGTATAGTAACCTATGTATTTAGCATACCTAGCAAACTCATAGTATTCGTCTAGCCAATCGTCATATGTATAGTAACCTATGTATTTAGCATACCTAGCAAACGAAGAGTTGCACGAAGAGTGCATAAAAAAGTATAGTAACCTATGTATTTAGCATACCTAGCAAACCTTCTTGCTTGCCTGCTCCGCAAAAGGGCGGTATAGTAACCTATGTATTTAGCATACCTAGCAAACAGAAAAAGGCTTTATCAAGCAAAGGCTGAAGTATAGTAACCTATGTATTTAGCATACCTAGCAAACCAACTTAATTATTAAGCTAATAATTGATGAGTATAGTAACCTATGTATTTAGCATACCTAGCAAACGCTTTTATGGTGCTTTCATCTAATTTTTTAGTATAGTAACCTATGTATTTAGCATACCTAGCAAACGCAAAAATAATCATAGAAACGTAAGCAACAGTATAGTAACCTATGTATTTAGCATACCTAGCAAACCCAAGAAAATGGAATTGTAGCAAGTAGTAGGTATAGTAACCTATGTATTTAGCATACCTAGCAAACCTTTCTTCTTTTTACTTTTAAAAAAACATGTATAGTAACCTATGTATTTAGCATACCTAGCAAACGTATACTGTAGTTGTCTTTGTTAAATAGGAGTATAGTAACCTATGTATTTAGCATACCTAGCAAACCTATTAGCATGTATTATTAAATAACGATAAGTATAGTAACCTATGTATTTAGCATACCTAGCAAACAAGGGTCTTACTGTGTTCGATGAAAACACGTATAGTAACCTATGTATTTAGCATACCTAGCAAACAATCTTCTGCTTGTCTCTGATAAGCAGTATTGTATAGTAACCTATGTATTTAGCATACCTAGCAAACATGTAATTAATAAATCTAATGCTAGTGTTTGTATAGTAACCTATGTATTTAGCATACCTAGCAAACCGTTCTGCTTTTCCGCTTTCATATTCTCATGTATAGTAACCTATGTATTTAGCATACCTAGCAAACTAAAAAATCTTTTCATATACTATACTTTTAAGTATAGTAACCTATGTATTTAGCATACCTAGCAAACTTAATCCTGCTACTGGCATATTAGGCATTAGTATAGTAACCTATGTATTTAGCATACCTAGCAAACTACAATTCGATAAACCGAAAAAGTATAAAAGTATAGTAACCTATGTATTTAGCATACCTAGCAAACGCTCAAAACAGTAAGACCCTTAGTAATAAGGTATAGTAACCTATGTATTTAGCATACCTAGCAAACCAATAAGCCCAAACCGGAAGAACATTAAATGTATAGTAACCTATGTATTTAGCATACCTAGCAAACCTCAAAACCAATATTTGCGGTTTGCTAGTCCTATATGCTTTATAATTTATTCCAATCACTGTCAACTGTTAAATAGCTAACAGATGTAGAAAAATTATTCAAATAAAAGTCTACTATACTGATTTGATGAATCGATAATTCATTTTGGAGAACCATCAATTCATCGTTTGTTAAAATGTTTGTTAGTCCGAACGATATTACTATACTACAATTATTTAATTCACAATTATATTTTATATATGTCAATAAAAATTCTAAATAATTTTCTTTTTTTATATTTTTTACTTCAACCTGGTACAGTGCTAATAGTTTCGTTAAATCTATATTCTCGTTATACTCTATTGTACATTGTGTTTCTAATGACATTATTTCTATTATATCTAATATATCCTTCTCCAATGTTGAAATTTTATTTCTAAGTTTTTCACTTAAATGTGTTGAAAGTTTTTTATATAATAATTGTAAACTTTTTTTATCATTTAATTCTATATCTAATGGATGAATTATTTGAATGGTTTTATTCAAATAGTTTGCTGTCACATCATTTATACTAAATATTATTTCATCATCAAAATTAAAAATAAATTCGCGATATTTTTTAACATCTAAAAATTTAATTGCTGTGTATGCTTTTTCAAGTACAATCAATTGATTTAATGGTTTTACAAAGAATTTTACTATCATAAAATTATTAATCTTTCATCAGAATCTACTACATCTGTTGGATTCTCACCAACAATAATGCTTAATTGCGAAAATTGTTTTTCCGTAATATTCAAAATCATAATGCTACCTTTAGATGGTGATAATGCTTTAACTTTTTGTACAACTGAATGAGACATTTGAGAATCGATTGACATTTTCACATATACTGATTCTTGAAGCATATAAAAGCCTAATTTTTTTATTTCTTTAACAAAATGTCTATAGTTTTGCCTTTCTTTATTTGTAACAGTAGGAAGATCAAAAAACAAAAGTGACCGCATATATCTATAACTCATACTCTATAAATTTCAAATTTTCAGCATTTTTTTCTTTCAATCTATTCATTATGTCAACTACAAACAAGTGAATAGCGTTATCTAAAAATATTTTTTGATTGTTATACATTACCTCTTGGGATAACATTTTCACAAAGCCAACTTTATAATTTTCTAAATTTACTTTATCTGTAATAACATAATAGTCAACTAATGGCCTCAAATGTTCAATTAAATCACACGATAAATTAAATGGATTCGACTCACCGATATGATGAATTCCCAATTCTGTCAAATAACCAAGCGATTTTACTTCTCTGTTAATTGATGAAAGTAATATCGAGTAACCATAATTCAAAAATGTATTAATACAATTAGATTGGTTTCTATTAAAGTCAGTACCAAACAATGCATTAAAATAAACTTTAGCACTATGGCCCTCCCTATTACTAATGTCATTTAATTTTACATCATTATAATAATTTATTAAAAGCTCATATTCCTCTTTCTTATTTAAATATAACAAATTTTTAGCTTGATTAAATATTTTTTTCTTTACTATTGCTTGCCAAATTTCATCCTGATTATTAACAAAATCAATTTGTTCTTTAATTTTACGATAGGAATAAAAATTATTTTGATACGATACTAATTCACATTCTGGATTATACTTCTCATCACAAAAAATTAATTTTATCTTTTTCTTTGAGAGCATTGTTATAAGTGCCGTTGTTATTGCAACTTGATTAGATTGGATAACGATTGTTTTTATTTCATCTAAAAGAACCCTTTTTTCTTCATTTGCTTTTTTACATATTAAGTAGTTAAGTGAATATTCAAGTTTACATCTTTCAGAAATAATTACATTTCTAAATGGCATTCGGGACCTCAAATATTAATTCTTCGAAATAACCAGTTATTGACTCAGCTATAAATTTCATTTTAGGTGTTAATTTTTTTGATAATAGTAAAATGCCAAAATTTTTTGACATATTAATTACTTCAAAATCTGCACTACTTCGCTCATTTGTTTTTAATAATTTCAAAATTTCATTTATAAATTTTATAATAGTAGTTAAATCATATTCAGCTTCAAAATCTATAAACTTTATTTTGTCACACAATGTTTCTATAACTGAAAATTTAAATATATCTTTACTATATAATTTTTTTATCTCTTCTATTAGTTCTAGACATTCAAGTTTGGTTATTATTATAGGATTTGACATTTTATTGTTCTTCATTTTTTTGGCAGGAGCAATTTCGATTTCATTGTTTTTCTCTTCAAGATTTGTAAACTTTGATTTTTCAAAATATTTATCTATTTTTCTTATTGTAAATATTGCTTTTTTCGAAAAAAAGCGATCATTAGCATTTTGTAAAAGATATTGCTTTCCAGTTTTTCCAGTAATAATATATTTTAAATTTTGTTGTTTTACTACAACTTTTGTTGGAATTTGTTTTTTTATAATTTCATAACTTATATATTCAGTACTATATTTTTCACTAATATAGGCATCAATGTTATTCTTATACGGAGTAGGAATTGCCTCTAAATAATACAAGTTATTATTTTTCTTATCAACCACTTTAACTATACAATAAAAACAATAAGAATAAGATTTAATACCGCCATATTTTTCTATGGTTAACTTTTTATCATTAGATTTAATTAATACTGAGCCTTCACCAGCTTTACTAATTGATGTTTTAGAGAACATTTCATTAGATGTGTAAGTCCTTGTAGTTTCATGTATATCATACTTATGATACAAATATTTTTCAATTTTTTTTGTATATTCTGCTATACCCCATACGTAATTTCCATTTTTATCAGTTATATTAGAAAATGTTAATATTCTCTGTGGATTTAATGTTTTTTTATCGTTTTGCATTTTTAAAACATCATTACTATTGTATATATAATTCTTTTCATAATAACTATTTAATGCTCTTCCAATTACTACATTTAAATATGCATCATGAGCATGATGAAAGTTGTTAGCTGTTCTAGTTTTTAAAAAGTTATGTTCATTTCTAAAATCTGATACATTTTCAGCCTTTGAATAAATTATATCAGAGTTTTTTACTTTCTTAAATGTTTTTAAAACTTGTATTAAACCTTTAACTGCTTGATTAGTTGCTACTAATTGTCTATTTACAAAGCCATCTAATGTATTTTCACTAACATTTGTTTCTGTTAAACGACGATACTTTTCTTTCGTTATCAATTTATTGTCAACTAATAATTTGTAAAACTTTCTTTGTTTTTCTTTAACAATGTCTGTTTGACACAGGAAAAGATTGTTCTTTTTATTTTGATTTATATTTTTATCAACTAATACTCTATTGCTGATGGAGTCATCTTTAATAAGTGACCTAGGATAAATGTGATCAATATCGTATAGATCACCATTATTTAAACTATCAAAATCAATATTATTCAAAGTATACATACATTTTCCAAGCTGTGTAAAATATAAATAAATAACATCAATTTGTAATTTGTTCTGATTTTCTTCAAGTTTTTTTTGTAAATTACCAAGATCTATTTGATTACTTTTTAATTCTTCCTTTGAACATGCCGCATATAAATCTTTAATATGATTATATCTAGAGTTTGTGGCTTCCTTTTTAGCCTGATTAGTTCTCGCACATTCAATATAATACTTATCAATTGGACGTTTAAATATTCTTTCAATTTCTTCTATTATTTTATATGCTTGGACTAAAGGTCGCTTCATTATTGGTGATACATACAAGTTTTCATCAATATATTCCTTAAAGTCTAGTTGCATGTCATTTTTATTATCTATGTTGGAATTATATTTATCAATAGCTTCTTGATATTTGGAATTATTAGATAAAATCAACTCTTGAAGATTCATGTTTGTGTTTCTCATTACATCAATAATTGAATCTGAAACTTCACCTGTTAATTCATTCTCATATGTTAATTCTAGTAAATTTCTACATATAGAGCCATATCCTTTATAATTAAATCCCTTTATTTGTTTAACCATATCATCATTTAATTTATATACTTCTTTTAATCTTTTTTCTAATATTTTTTTATCCTCAAAAAGAGTTATATCCCTGATGATTTCTTCGATTTCATTATCCTTTTTCTTATCAAAATCTTCTTTATAAATTTCTTTAAAGTCAATCCAAGATGACATATTGCAAGTAATTTCTGGTAAATCATTGCACTCCTCACCAAAATTTGAACTAATAAATTCCTTTAATCTTTTTTTAGTTGGTGATTTATCCTTTAAAAAGAAATCATTAAATATTTTATCTTTTGTATTTTTATCAATGTTTGAACCATTTATTTTAAGTTTATTTAAATATTGTAAACAAGTATATTCAGAAAATAGTAAAGATTTTTTTGGCAAACAATAGTCATTAATTCCATGTAAATAAGTGCATTTATTCTGCATACGTTGTATAAATTTTTCGGCAGTTTTATCAATATCAATAACTTTTTCATAATTCCATGGTTTTATAGAATCTGATGTCCTTTCAACCCAACTAAATTTGCTGTTATTTGAAAGTGGGCCAACATAGTAAGGTAAATGATATGTAAATATTTTCTCGATTCGATCAATAGTTGTAAATTCATCTGTTGACTCTTTTAAAAACGGATAATATTTTGATTGTTTACTAAGTATGTCTTTTAGTTCACTTAGATTTAACTGCATAGGAATTGATGTATTTTGACCATTATTTTGTCTTGGCATGTACTCATTATTATCAATTCTTTTCTTGATGTCTAAAATTATATCTTGCACCTTTTCATCTTTTATGTTATCTAACAACCCTTTAATGTATTTTTCAAAAGTTTCTTTACTACAATGTTTAAATCTAATAGTTTTTCCTTCAGTTGAAAGTCTACCAACATATCCTACATAGTTATTTATTTTTTCATCGTATAATCTAAAACATTCATTATACTTTGATGGTAGATAATTTTTTATTAAAAGTTTTAGTTCTTTTAAATCTTTTTGATGAGTGTCATAAACTTTTATCATAGCATCACTAATTGATTGATTACATTCATTTGTTTTTTCGTTAAAACCTAATAATTTTAACAAATAATAGTAATCAGCAATTGATTTCACTTCATCAACAAAATCAAAAATTTCAGAAAGTTCACTTATTGTTTTTTTCGCTTCTTCTACAGCCGTTTCATATTCATCACTACTAAAATCAATGTCTTTTACTTGATAATCTTCTTCTTTTACTAAACTATATTTTTTTGGCGAAGTTTTGCCATAAACTAATAAATTAACAAAAAATTGTGCTGCTAATGTTGATTTTTTAATATCCATTAATGTCAAAAGATCTGATTCTTTTTCTTTTTTCGAATTTTTTGCAATCATAATTTCTTGCAATTTTACATAGAAGTTAGCCTTTTCAGTATTTATTTTTTCAAAATACTCTACATCGTCTTCATTTTTATTTGACAATTCATCCAATATATTATTAAATTCATCTATTTTTGTAGCAATTACGTTAATATCAGTTGGATTAAATGTTTCATTTTCATTTAAAAAATGGCCACGATATTTAATAATATGATGAATTGCTAAATACAACATTCTTATATCAGCCTTTTCATCTGTTTCTATAAGATGTTTTCGTAAATGGTATATTGTTGGATATTTCTCAAAATACTTTTGATCAGTCATAAAATCATCAAAAAAAGTATAATGATTTTGAATGCTTTTATCCTCAATTTTATAGAACGAATCATTAATTCTTTGAAAAAAGTTAGCATCTACTTTATTAATTTCATCTCTAAATTCATTTTGAAGTAATTCAATTCTTTGTTTTCTTCTTCTTAATCTTCTTCTTGAGCAACGATTAGTTCTTCTTTCTGAGGCAGCCTTAGATTCATCGAACATTCTAACTCCCCAAAATCTAAAACCATTCTTTTTTATAACCTCACCATTTTCATCAACTAGTGCCCAGCCTACTGAGTTGGTACCAATGTCTAATCCTAGATTTAATTCTTTCATCTTTATCCCATCCTTTTCTCATTTTATTGATTAATCATTTTTCTTGACATAATTTTTTATTTTGATATACTATTAGTGTATTTAGCATACCGAGTGCAAATAAGCATTATATGCGAAACTACATGGAGCCTGGTTGTCAGGCTATTTTTTTTGCTCTTTTTTTGGATTTTGCTTTTCTAGTAAGCACACATTCTAAACTTACATGAAAATTTTTTTGAATATATTCTTCATCATAATCTATATACTCAGTTGGTATTAAAATTTGTCCTGCAAATTCGTTAGCTTGCCAATCAATATCTTCATAAGATTTGCAATTTTCAACTTCTTCAAATTCAAACTTTAATAATTGCGATTGAACATAGTGAAAAAACTCATGACACAATGTAAATGTTGATCTATATATTCCATCTTCATATTCTGCAATAACTGACTCTTTTATGTATATAAAATTTTCATTAGGTTTATAAATTGCTAAAGTGTTATTATCTAACATATCCGTATTATCATCTACTATTTGGTATGAAAGATACTTTTCCTCAAATAACTTATCAATAATTTCTAAGACGGGAAAATACTCGTCTTTTTTTATTTGATAATGTTCACGAAACGCCATAGCAAGTTTTTCAATATCTTTTACGCTCAAAGGATTAGTCTTGATCATCTTCTAATATCTTCCTTAATTTTTCAATTAAATTCTCATCAGCACTTAATATTTTTCTTGCGAATACTAATGTTACTTCCTTTTGACTTTCATTCATCTTCGACAATTCCAAAGAAACCTTGTTATTAGTTTCTAATATTGCATTCAACAATTTTTCCTTTTCATCTGTTGAAAGATGATATATACTTGTAATCCTCTCAGCATAATCAATAGGTATACTTTTACGTCCAACTTCCATTGCTGATAGAAAAGCTGGTGTAATCTCTAATTTTTTTGCCATATCCCGCAAGGAATCATTTTCCTTGTTTCTAATAATTCTTATATATTCTCCAAATTTACTAATCATTATATCACCACTAATATTTTACACTATTATATTTTTTTGTCAACCATTTTGGTATACATTTTTAAAAAAATTACAATTTAATTATAATTACTATTTTTTCAAGCTATTTTTGCCTACTAAATCACGTTTTTCGGAGTTTTTAGATGCTTAAAATCACATTTAAAGGCGCATTCTTTTTTTGTTTCCCCGTTTACAACAAAAAATTAAATCATCTTTTATAATTACTGAAGCTACAACTTCATAATGTACTTTTTTCATTAATGACTTCTCCATTATTTATAACTATTTTAAAATATTCTATTATACTATTATTTTTATTTTTATCTCAAATTTTCTCTTTCTATATCCAATTCTAGTATTTGTTTTATTTTTGATAAAATTCCTTTTAATTCTGATTCCGTTGCCACTGTAAGTAGTTTTAAGCTTTCCATAGAGTATTTTTTTTGCAATTTTAGTATCGAATTTGTTAAGCAATAATCATATATTATATTTAAAGCTTTTTCTTTATTAAATGGTTGTGTGCCGTTTAAGATGGTTGTGATATCTTCAATATCCATTTGAATTTTAATTAATTTTTCTCTGTTCATATTCCATTGTCCCCCTTTAGTTTTTTAAAAATTAATTTTCTTCATCTAATAAATTTTGGGCATCTTCATTTGATAGATAGGTGATACCATTTAGTTTTCTATTTATTTGTCTTGTTCTTGTTCCAACCAAGTTTTCAATTTCATCGCTTGCTTCACCAAGCTTTTTTTGAGCTTTTGTAAGTGTCGTTTCAAATTTTGTAAATTCCGTTTTTACAGCTGATAAAATTGTCCAAACCTCACTTGATCTTTTTTCTATTGCTAATGTTCTAAAACCAATTTGTAAGCTTGATAGTAAAGCAGTTAATGTAGTTGGACCAGTAATAACAACTCGGTAGTTAACCTGTAATTCATCAATTAATCCTAATGAAATTACTTCTGCATAAAGACTTTCGGTAGGTAAAAACATAATACCAAAATCGGTTGTATAAGGTGGTTCAATGTACTTATCTTTGATGTCTTTTGCAAATACTTTTATTCTTCTTGCCAATTCTTGTTTAGCTTTATCAATTTTTTCTTTATCACCAGAATCTTTAGCCGCCACTAAATCTTCATAAATATTTAGAGGAAATTTAGAATCAATCGGTAAATAAACACTATTGGAATCATTTCCAGGTAGTTTTATAGCGAATTCTACGGGATCAAGAGATTTTGGTTTAGTAATAATATTTTCTCTATATTGGTCTTTTGTTAATATTTCTTCTAAGATTTGAGATAGTTGCATTTCGCCCCAAATACCTCTTGTCTTAACATTACTAAGAACTTTTTTCAAATCACCAACACCACTAGCTAAGGTTTTCATTTCACCTAATCGTTCTTCAACTTTAGAAAGATTTTCTTGTACCATTTTAAATGATTGATTTAATCTTGCGTTTAAAGTTGTATCAAGTTTTTCATCGACTGTTTTTCGCATTTCTTCTAATTTCTTACTATTTTCATCTTGTAATCTTGTTAATGATATATTTAATGTATCAATGATTTTACCTAGCGATGAATCAATTTTTGTAGTATTGTCTTCAACTTTAGCAGTTATACTCTCTAAATTATTCCTTAGTAGTGATGTTTGACTATCAAAACTTGCAGAAGTGCTTTTGGTGAATGTATCGATATAAGTATTAACATTATCAGTAATATTCTTTTGAATATTGGATAATTTATTTTCTAATTCTTGTTTTAAAATACTTATTTCTAGTTTTAGTTTAACAGTGTTTTCTAAATTATTTGTATTCTTTTTAGTTATTATTGTTTTAAGTAAAATTATTAACATTGCCAATATAATAACTAATAAAATAATTATTGTGATTTCTAATATTGTATTTAACATAAGTTTAAATCCTTTCTATTTTTTTAAAAAGAGACTTTCTTATTTCCAAGAAAGCCTCTTTTAATTTCATTTAATTAAATAGTATCATCCCCAGAAATAAATTACTATTAACTCTTACATTATACCATTTTTTGACACCCTATGCAAGTAATTTTATTCTTTT
The DNA here is from genome assembly GCA_934098295.1 of uncultured Bacilli bacterium. Taxonomy (GTDB): domain Bacteria; phylum Bacillota_I; class Bacilli_A; order ML615J-28; family CAG-313; genus UBA1737. The sequence goes on from CAKONV010000001.1 coordinate 265,676, forward strand.
TGTTATTAGTTTTTTTATTTTTTGATAAATTATTTATAGTTTTTATATGCATTATTTCATCTCTAAATAGATTTGTTTATTAAACATACATTTATATATTTTAATTGTTATAATAATAAAAATATTAAGGAGGAAATTTATGATTTATGGTTATGTAAGAGTATCTAGTGTTACTCAAAATATTGATCGACAAATGGAAGAGATGAAAAAAATAGGGCTTGAAAAAAAACAAATTTATATTGATATTCAAAGTGGAAAGGATTTTAATCGTGAAAAATATCAAAGATTAAAGAAAAAGCTAAAAAAAGATGATTTATTATATATTAAATCTATTGATCGACTTGGTAGAAATTATGATATGATTATTGAAGAGTGGAGTAACATTACTAAAATTATTGGAGCTGATATTTGTGTCATTGACTTTCCTCTGCTAGATACACGTTCTAAAAGTCAAAATTTAATAGGTAGGTTTATTAGTGATATTGTTTTGCAAGTTTTAAGTTTTGTAGCTCAAAATGAAAGAGAGAATATAAAAAAAAGGCAAGCTGAAGGAATTAGAATCGCCAAAGAAAAAGGCGTCCGCATGGGACGCCCTAAATGTAAACTTCCAAACAATTTTAAAGATATTGCTGTGTCTTATTACGAACATAAGATTACTAATAAGGAAGCTTCCAAAATGTTAAAAATTAATCGTGGTACTTTTTTAAAATATGCTAAAGAATATGAACCAAAAAACATATCTTAGAAAGATTTATTACGCTTCTTTTAAGTGATGATATTTTGATTTACCAAGTCCTAATATTAAACCAAAAATATAAGGAAAGATAAGTAATCCTATCGCAAAAATTATTCCATGACCAAAACATTTGGACAATCTATAAGTATATCTTAATAAATATAATATAATCATAATGTCTATTATTGTAAGTACAATCGCAAGGATTACATTACTCTTAAAATATAACAACAATATATCTAAAACGAATGCCGCTATCGAAAGAACAATTAAATTCCAAAATGATTTTTCAAAGCAAGCTATTTGAAAAGACACATAAATATTATAAATAGGAATTAGTGCTTTCCAGCCAGCTACACCAGCTTTTTCAAAAATATTCCAAACAGCAACAATTAATAGAACTAAAAAAATAAACGAAAATATTGATGAGAACCAATTCATATTTGTTCCCATTTCCATTAACTTTTTAAATACATTTATCATTTTCTTACTTTTCTCCGTATCTTATTCTTGTGGACAACTGTAATATGCGTTACCTTTACCTAGAATTAGTATAAAGATAGGGTTTAATAATACTAATCCTACCGTAAAAGCTCCAGAATAACTAAATGCTCTTGATAATTTATAATTTCCAATTATAGCATAAACTAATAATGCAACTCCTACTAACAAATAAATATATTTTACATTTGGAATGTATACGGAAACAGTATTTAAAGCATCTAAAATTACAAGCAATATTGTTACAATTATCGCATGTTTTGATGACCATGCAAGTTTATATAAAATGTACACATTATAAAATGGTATTAGTGATTTCCAACCAGCTTCGTCAGCTTTTTCAAAAATACACCATAATCCCACCGTTGTAGCAATTATTAACACAACTCTTATAATAAAAATTAAGAAATCACTCATTGTTTGTGTTTTAATAAGTTCAAGTAAATCTGGTATTAAACTAAAAATATCTTGTATCATTTTTATCCCTCTTTTCTTCTATCCTTGCGATAAAATTATATCATAAAAATATTTTAAAAATATAATTTTGACTTTAATTTTTATTTTCTTATTTCCTTAATAGCTAATGGAATACATTTTATGGTATCACTAGCAATTAGAGAAATGTCGCCAACTTCTTTTTCTGCTAACATACCAGCTAATCCGTTTAAATAAGCTCCTGAGGCAACTGTTAGTAACAAATCACTATCACTTGAAGCACAAAGGGCTGCCAATATTCCTGATAAAACATCACCGCTACCAGCAGTAGCCATTCCCGCACAACCTTTGTCTACTAAATATACTTCTAATCCATTTGTAACAATAGTTGTTGGGCCTTTTAAAAGAACAATTATTCGATATTTATCAGCAAATTCTTTAGCTAAAGAAATACTATTATAATTTATTTCATCTATATCCCTACTGGTTAATCTAGAAAATTCTTTTAAATGAGGTGTAATTATGACTTTTGCCTTTGTTTTAGTTAAGATTTCTTTATCCATTTTCGCAAGGGCATTTAAACCATCGGCATCAATAATTAAAACACCAGTATAATTTAAAATAAGAAATTCTAAAGTTTTAATAACATCAATACTTGTTCCAAGTCCCATACCAAAGCTAATTGCTTTGGTATTTTTCATAACCGTATTTATATCATCTATATCATATTTTATATGTCCATCTATTTCTTTTAAACTAGTAACGGTACTTTCTAAAATATTTGGCATAATGTAAGGTACTAGACTTTTTATACAACATACCCTTACTACTCCAGCACCACTTCTTGAAGCACTACTAGCCATATTAGCTAATTTCAATGCACCAGCATAATTATCTGATCCACCCATTAAACTTATATAGCCATAAGTACCTTTGTTACTAAAGTTTAATCTTTTCTTAAAAATATCTTTAATATCATCTTTTTCAATTAAATAATAAGGTTTTGAAACTAGTTTGATGCCGATATCAACGTTTATTTTGTTTTTTATATAATCTTTAGCTTTAGCTAAAAAATGACCTGCCTTAAAGTAACCAATTGATATTGTCAAACTAGATTTAATGATGACATCACCCATACCATTATCCGCGAATAGACCACTATTAATATCTACTGATATTACTTCTTTTTTTAGTTCATTCACTTTTAAAATTAAGTCTTTTAAATTTCCAGTAACTTCTTTATTAAAACCTGTTCCTAAAAGGCAATCTACGAACATGTCATATTTATTTAGATTAAAACTTTGATTATAGTAATCATACTTAATATTTCGTTTAACACATTCCTTGAAATAGTAAGCACCATCGTTAGAATATTTATCTTCTAAAAGTAGTAAACTTACATCATAGCCATCATCATGCAATAATCTAGCTATTACATAACCATCACCAGCATTAGAACCTGTCCCACAAAGAATTAAAATTTTATCGTGCCAGTGCACTTCTTCGTAAACTCTTCTACCAGCTCTTTCCATTAATTCAATACTTTTTGTGATATTGTTTGATGTATAACGATCACTTTCTTGCATAAGATGTTTTGAAACAACTTCTATCATTTTATTTCACCATCCTTTTCTTGTTTTAAATAGGCATTTTTTACCGATATAGTCACATGAGTTATTAAAAATATTATCGAAAATAAAATTAATAATATACTTCTTAAAACAATCCCACTAACCAAAAAAATAAGCGATGGCACAATCGATAAGAGATAACTTCTAAAAATTATATGCTTAGAAAAACAAAATATAAAACCTAAAGTATAAATTATCAGTAAAATGCTATTTATCGATAGGTATATTAAAAAGCCATTTTCTATAAATCCGAAATAAGTATAAGGAATATTAATAACCATTGTGAAAAAACAAAAATATCTACTTATATTTTCTAATACCAAAATGGTTTTGTTTTGATATAAATTAACAAACCCATCTTTGCATTTTATACTAAAAATTATATTTGGAATCATTATTAGAACCATAATTATTAATCCATAATAGTTAAACCAACCCATTTTATCTTCTCCATTATTTTATATTATTTATTATATTATACACTTTTTTTACGTTTTTTTAAAAAAAGAGATATACTTTTTAATAAGCATACCTCTAATCAATTTGAATTTCTTCATTTTTAGGTTTGTAAATATATTTTACCGTACCAAATAACATAATAATAACCGCAAACGCCCAAGCTAGTGGATCCGCAAATGCTAAACCAAAAACAGATGCTTTTGATGCATTAACATCAATAGGTCCACCATTAATTAAACTTGGTAAGACTAAGCAAACAACAACACGAGCAACAAGTTCACCAATACCTGCTAAAAATGGATAGATAGTTTTTCCGATTCCTTGTAAACTATTTCTTAGAACAAACAAAGCACCAAGAATGAAATATAATGATAAATCACAATATAGATACCTATTACCATAAAAAATAGTTAGATCATTAATTTTATCTATTGAATAAAAAATATGCATATAAAAGCCGTTAATAGTTAATAAAAGACCAATGCCTCCAAAAACAACATATTCAATTAAAGCAATAATTAGAGCTTGAGTTACCCCTTGTTTTATTCTTTTACCATTTCCAGCTCCATTATTTTGAGCACAAAAAGACAACATGGCTGTGCCTAAGGCACTAAATGGACACATCAAAAAGTTATTAAGTTTATTAGCTGCTCCAAAGCCATTTTGAGCACAACTTGAGATTACAACACCCGTAGATGATGTATCAAATTTAACAATTAAAGCTTGCATTACAATTAAACCAATAGCTAAAACTGAGAATTGAAAAGCAAGTGGTAATCCTAAAGAAAGGTGTTTACCCATGAAAGGAAAATCAGGTTTGAAATATTTTAAACTTAAACGATAATTTGGATATCTAATAAAAGTATAAACAAAACAACCAATAGCTGATAAACCTTGAGCAAGAACGGTTGCAAACGCTGCTCCAAATACTCCTAATTTAAAACTAGCTATAAATAAAATATCTAAACCAATATTTAATGCTGTTGACATTATTAAGAAAATTAAAGGTGTTAAGGAATCACCGACACTTCTCAAAAATGAACATATCAGATTATAAAAGATTTGGGCAATGGTACCTATGAAAATGATTAATACATAAGTATACGCCGATTTATAAATTTCATTTTGTATAGGATTAGACGATGCGCTTAAACCAATTAATTTTAGTAAAGGATTGATACAAAGACATGCAATTATTGTTAAAATAATGCTTATATATAGGGATAATTTAATTTGCATAGCAAGAGATCTTTTTACCCCCTCTAAATCTTTTTGGCCAAGTTTACTAGAAGTTACCACCGAAAAACCAGCTGTACAACCAAAAGCAAATTGTAAAACAATAAATGTAATATTTCCTGTATTATTTACACCTGCTACTTGATTTACGTTTAAATATTTTCCACAAATAGCTGCATCTGAAATTGTATATACTTGTTGGAAAAGATAACTAAGTAAGATAGGTAGGGAAAAATATAAAATTACTTTCCATATGCAACCATTTGTCAAATCAATTGGTGCAAATAATTTTTTAATTTTATTCATAATTACCTCCTATTTTTTTCTATTTTACCGCTTATTTTAACACATTTTCATTATTTAGTAAAGTAAAAAAATTGTGAATACGGTTACTAAAGTATCATAAATAAAAAAGGTCTAAAAGGTCTTTTAACCCTTTAGACAAACTTTTTTATCTTACTTATTTTTTAAATAATTATCAATTGCTTCAGCAGCCTTTTTACCGGCACCCATAGCAAGAATAACTGTAGCAGCACCAGTAACAGCATCTCCTCCAGCATAGATACCTTCTCTTGAAGTTAAACCATTTTCATCAGTGATAATTCCACCCCAAGTTTGAGTTTCTAATCCTTTAGTAGTTGATTTGATAAGTGGGTTTGGAGAAGTTCCAAGTGCCATAATTACACAGTCAACATCCATTTCAAATTCAGAATTAGGTTTTACAACTGGTTTTCTACGTCCTGATGCATCAGCTTCACCAAGTTCCATTTCTACACATTTCATCTTAGAAACAGTTCCAGTTTCATCGCCTGTAAGAGAAATAGGGTTAGTTAATACTTTGAAGATAATTCCTTCTTCCATTGCATGTTCAACTTCTTCTTTTCTTGCAGGTAATTCTTCAAGACCACGACGGTATACGATATAAACATTTTCTGCACCTAAACGCTTTGCACAACGAGCAGCATCCATAGCAACGTTACCACCACCAACAACAGCAACATTTTTGCTTTGTTTTACTGGAGTACTAGAATCTTCTTTATAAGCTTTCATTAAGTTTACACGAGTTAAGATTTCGTTAGCACTAAATACACCTTTTAAGTTTTCACCAGGGATACCCATAAATTTAGGAAGACCAGCACCACTACCAACGAAGATTGCTTCAAACTTGTATTCATCAATCAATTCATCAATTGATAATACTTTACCAATAACCATATTAGTTTCAATCTTAACACCTAATGCTTTTAAGTTATCAATTTCTTTTTGAACAATTGATTTAGGTAGACGGAATTCAGGAATACCATAAACAAGTACACCACCAGCCATATGTAAAGCTTCAAAAATTGTTACTTCATAACCTTCTAAAGCAAGTTTACCAGCACAAGTTAATCCTGAAGGACCAGAACCAATTACAGCAACTTTATGACCATTAGATGTAGGTTTAACAACAGCTGCTGTAGAATGAGCATTATGATAGTCAGCAACGAATCTTTCAAGTCTACCAATACCAACTGGTTCACCTTTGATTCCTCTTATACATTTACCTTCACATTGACTCTCTTGTGGACATACACGACCACAAACAGCAGGTAGAGCACTACTCTTATAAATAATATTGTATGCTTCATCAAAATTCTTTTCTTTGATTTGAGCAATAAAATCAGGGATATTAATTCCAACTGGACAACCACCAACACATGGTTTATTCTTACAATGCAAGCATCTTTCAGCTTCATCTACAGCCATTTCTTCAGTATAACCTAAAGCAACTTCTTCAAAATTTTTATTTCTTACATTAGCTTCTAAAGATGGCATTGGATTCTTTTTTAATGACATATTAGGCATAATTATTTAACCACTTTCTTTAATAAATTACAAGATTTTTCTCTTGCTCTAGCTTCAAAATCTGTATAACTTCTAGATCTTGAAATAGCTTCATCAAAATCAACTTCAAATGCATCGAAGTCTGGTCCATCAACACAAGCAAACTTAGTTTTGCCACCAACTGTTAAACGACAGCAACCGCACATACCAGTACCATCAATCATAATAGGGTTCATACTAACAACTGTCTTGATGTTATATTTTTTAGTTAATAAAGTAACGAACTTCATCATTACAAGTGGACCAATAGCAATAACTTCATCATAATTATTGCCAGCCTTGATTAATTCTTCTAAGGCATTAGTAACAAGACCTTTAGTTCCATAACTACCATCATCAGTCATTAAGCAAAGTTTATTACTAGCTTCTTCAAATTCTTTCTCTAAGATAACTAAATCTTTATTTCTAAAACCAACGATTGAGTGAACTTCACAGCCATTATCATGTAATTTTTTAGCAACTGGTAATGCAATAGCACAACCTACACCACCACCAACTACAGCTACTTTTTTTAATCCTTCAGTTTCTGTAGCTTTACCTAATGGTCCTACAAAGTCATGTAAGCAATCGCCTTCATTTAAAGCATTTAGTAACATTGTTGTTCCACCAACGATTTGGAAAATAATAGTCACAGTGCCCTTTTCTCTGTCATATCCAGCTACTGTAAGCGGAATTCTTTCACCAGCTTCATCAACTCTTAAAATGATGAATTCTCCTGGTTCAGCTTTTTTAGCAATAAAAGGAGAATAAATTTCCATTTTAGTTACGGTTGGATTTAATTCTTCTTTTAAAACAATTTGGTTTAATTTAAACTTGTCCATTTTTTTACTCCCTTTTTTATTTTTTGTTTACTTCAATAAGTTTCGGTTAGACATAGCAACTTTAAAGGTTGGTTCAAATAAAGAACCTTGTCCATCGACCTTTAAAATCTTTAATTTCTTTGGACTTTTTTTAATAATTAGTTTGCTACTTTCATTTATCTCAATCATCGTCCTACCATCTATCACAACTATTGGTGAAGTTGTTTCATAAGATTGTCTAGGATTATCCTCTTTTATGTCAATCGTTATAACATCAGTGTCATTAACAACTAGTGATGTTATATCTCGTAATTGCGGACATAGAGGAGTGATTACATAATTTTTAGCAGTAGGTAAAAGTAGCGGTCCTCCACTAGATAAATTAAAAGCACTCGAACCAGTTGATGTTGAAACTATTACACCATCAGCATAGAATGATGTTTTATTATTGCCATTAACATACATATTTATTAATAGCATTTTAAATAATTTACCACGTTCAATGGCTACTTCATTAAATGATATTCCTTCAACTAATTCACCTTTTGAGGATGTTGTCTGATAAAAAATTGTATTACGTTCTTCAACAATATATTGAAAATTAAAAATTGCTTTTAGTTTTTCCTTGTAAGTTTTTTTGGTAGCTTCTAACAAGCATCCAACTCTTCCTAAGTTAATTCCAAAATAAGCATAATCTTTTTCTACGTATTCATGAAGTTTGTTCAAAAGACTACCATCGCCACCAAGCAATAGGCAAAAATCAATATCAACATCTTTATTAATCATTAAGACATCAGATATTTTTTCTTGCATTTTCTTTTCTACATAGATAATACAATTATTTTCTTTTAAAAAATCAACAACTTCTTTAGTGAAACTAAGTGATTTATCCTTATCAATATTTACTAAAAGTAAAATGTGCCATATTTTCATTTGTTCACCATCCACTCTTATACATAGGAATTATATACCTTTTTTAAAAACTTTTCAACATAAATGAAAGTATTTTCTTTATTTTTCTATATTTTTTTTACAAAATTAATCTTTAATTTGTTATCTTTCGATATTATTTTATATTTACTTTCTAATATAATATCATCTTCTGTAAAAATTAACTTTTCATTTGTTGCACTTTCTTTAATTTTAACAAGATAAGTACCTTTAGAAAGATGAATATATAAAGGGTTTAAAACTAGATGATATTTATAGATTCCATCACAATCTTCTACCCTTTTAATTGTAAAATAGCACCAATATTCTTCACCTAAAAATTTATTTACTTCTTCAATTTTTCCATTTTCTAAGTCCAGTCTTATTTGTGATGAGCTAATTTTATTACCATCAGTATTTAAAACTAAAAATGTTTTGACAATATAATCTTTTTTTAAAGTATTGATGTTGCCTAAAGCCCCTTTGCCGTATTTAAATTCACTACCAACTATTACTTCTTTTACGTTAATTCTATCTAAAACTAATCGATGAAAATCGTTATATTCTAATTTTAAAACATCATTTTTAAGTAAAAATAAATAGTCAATACCATAAGAAGAAAATTCTTTATTAATATCGTCTTTATCTTCTATACAACCATGACTTGATCTTTTTTCTAAAGTAAAATCTGGATGTATATCAAAAGTTAAAACCGCTGTTTTATAATTATTTCCTTTATTTTTCTTTTCGCTAATTAATTTTTCTAAAAGTTTCTTATGGCCTAAGTGAATTCCATCAAAGGCACCAATTGTAACAAGTAATTGTTCATTATCTAAGATATATTTATCATTATCTTCCAAGTTAAAATGTATTATTTTCATACTTTATTCCTTATAATTCAACATTTTCTAATTTTTTTACTAATCCCGCACTAACAATACCAATAACAATACCTGAGATTGTTCCTGATATTAATAGGGCAGGAAGATAATAAACAAGCTCAGCAGTTGATGTAACTATCGAAGCCATAATTATTTGACCAATATTATGACTAACACCACCAATAACACTAACTGTAATTTTTGAAAGTTTTGTTAATTTCTTTAAAATAATCATTAAAGTTAAACTAAGAAATGCTCCACTTATACTATATAATAGACTAACCATGTTTCCAAAAAGAAGGGCTGATATAAATACTCTTAAAATATTTACGATAACAGCATCTTTGGCAGATGTTTTATAAAGCAAAAAAATAATTACAATATTTGGCAATCCAAGTTTTATTCCTGGAACAGGAATAAAGGTAGGAATTTGACTTTCAATATAAGAAACGATCAAGGCTAAAGACACAAATATGCTTAAGTAAGCTACTTTTTTCACTTTACTATTTTTCATTTTTATATTTCGACAATGTTATCTACGCCATAAACCGTAATTGTGAGTTTATTTGGTAGACAAGTAATCGTTTCTCCTTCTTTACTAATTTTTCCTTGTTTTACACATAATTTATCTTTACAGTTAGCATCTTCAATCCATGCTTTACCATCTTTTATACATAAGATATTGGTTCCATTATTTAAAGTATAAGTGCCTTCATCTTTAAAAGAGTATCTAGCTACTTCTTCGCCATTTACTTTAACAATAACCCCGCCACCTTCTTTTTTAGTAGCATTTATAACAATTAACATTAGAAATGCTACTAAAAGAATACCACCAATTATAAATATATCACGTTTTTTCATTTAGAAGGCAAGGAAAGCAAGAGCCATCATACCAGCAATTAATAAACTAATTGGTAAACCTCTGAAAGCTTTAGGAACACTTTTTTCATCAATACGTTCATGTAATGTTGAAAAAACAATCATTGTAATAGTTAAACCAATGCCTACTGCCAAAGAAGTAAGAAGGGCTTCTCCAAATTTCAAAGTTGCATTATTAATACATAAACCTAAAACAGCACCATTAATAGCAAAAGTTAAAAAGTCTACTTCACAGAAATTTTCTAATTTATTTTTAGTTAAAAGATGAATTACTTCAACAACAATTAAAACAACACAAACAAAAACTAATGTTTGTAAATATGATACTTTTACAAGTAAAAATTTATTAATAGGCCATGTAATTAAAGTTGTAAGCAACATTACAATTGTTGTACCAATACCAATAATTAATGATTTTTTAATTGTACGATTATTTTCAATAACAGCACCTGTACCTAAAAAATGAAGAATAGCATAGTTGTTTGATAAGAAACCTGCAAGTAAAATACCTAAAATTATTTTAACACTCATTATTTACTTACCTCTTCTTTCACTTCAATTTTTTCGCCAATAGATCTTATAACAGCAAGAACAATAGCTAATACTAAATAGCCACCAAAAGCACCAGTAAGACTTGATACTTTATAGTTACTTAAGAAACCAATCGATACACCCCAAATACTAGCATTACCTAAAATTTCACGAATGATACTACATACTACCATTATTACTAAGAAAAATAAACCCGTAATAATTGATGACAAAATTGAACCACCCTCACCAGTAACACTAGCTATTTCATCTGCTTCTCTAAAATTTACTGCACTTACAGCAAGGCAAGCAAGATGAACACCTAACATATCTACAACACCAGGTACCCAAGCTGTCATTAACATATCTACTAAAGTAGTAAAACCAGTAACAATTAAAATATACGCAGGTACTTTTATAGCCTTAGGTACAATTGACTTAATAGCAGAAACAACAATAGAACTAAGTAATAAAATAACAATAACAGCACATCCCATTCCTACAGCAGCTCTTAAATCAGCACTTGATGCCATTACAAAACCAGCACCTAAAGGAAGTAGCATCGAAGGAGTACCTCTTAATAACATTTTCTTAAACTTTTCCATTATTTATTTTCTCCTTTCATCATAGCGTTGAAAGCAGCAAAAGAATCATTTGTTGCTTCTTTAATAGCATTACTAGATAAAGTAGCTGAAGCGATTAAAGCGTTAGAACCATCGAAAGTTTCATCTGTTAAACCAATAAAACTATCACGATAATTACCTTCGTTTTTACTCCAAGCATCACTATCAAATCCAGGGAAATATTGAGTTTCAAACACGAATTCTTTAGCATCCATCTTCGCAATAGCTCCAGCTTCATCGATAATTAGGTATAAATCCATTAGTTGGAAACCATATGTTTTAGCATAGAAAGCATAATATACTTTTCCATCAACATTAAACTTTAATGCACTTACTACATTGTTGTAAACATCAATTTGTAGAGGTGTAAATTCTGTTGCACCTTTCATCATAACACTTACCTTATTTTCTAAATCAGTATCATATGAATTAAGAGTAGTTTTACTTAAAGCTAAAGTTTTTAAATCTTCATGTTCGCTAGTTACATCATTGCCATCAACATCATAAATTCGAGCACAACCTAAAGTATTAGTTACAGCTAAATACATTTTGTCATTATCTTTCATAATGAAACCATTACCAGAACCATTTGTTGCTTCATATCCTTTTATAATCTTACCATCAGCAGCAATATCTGTTGCTTTTAATACGCCATTAGATACAAGTCCAGTATGAACAGTAGCAATTAATTCTGTTAAAATTTGATCATCGCCTTTAACACCAGCTTTAATTAAATCATTTTCAATTAAAGCATTGAAACCCGCAAGTAGAGCTTCTTTAAAGGCATTTGAAGAGAAGGTTGCACCAGCATGAACGCCTACATTTTCTAATGTTGAATCTTTGCCAACAAAACTATTAGGATAATCTTCAAAAGAAACACTATCATGATATTCATCAACTTTAACACCAGAAATTTTGCCATCACTAGCAACACCAACTGTAAAAATTAATGGAGCCTTTGAATATTTAGATGTTGTTGAACATTTAAATACATATCCTTTATCAGTTGTTTCTTTATAAATTTTTGTAACTCTATCATCAACATTTTTTAATGCTGAACTTTCCTTATCTGAAGAATCATAAATGCATTCAAATCCAACGGCATCTTTCATTACTTCTTTTAAAGGGCCTAATGAAGAAGCTTGATTATGTTTTTCAATCAAGGGATTAGTGTAAAAGCTAAGTCCAAAGGCAGCAAGAGAAAAGAAACATACAATAATAACAATTATCAATAATGATTTTAAACTATTTTTTTTCATTATCTTCACCTCTATTTAATTTTACCTAAAGTGTTAGGCATTGTTACTCTTTCAATTAGAGGAACAAATAGGTTCATAACTAAAATAGAAATTGAAACACCTTCTGGATAAGAACCAAACTTTCTAATTAAGAAAGTAATAATACCACAACCTACAGCAAATACTGTTTTACCCAAATTACTTATTGGAGTTGTTACATAATCTGTTGCCATAAATACAGCACCAAATAATAATCCACCAGCAAGTATTTCTTTTAAGGCAAAACTAAAACTTCTTTCAGAAATTAAATACAATACAAATACTGTTAAAACAAATGCAAAAGGAACATACCATTTGATATCTTTACGAACTACTAAATAAACATAGCCGATTAAAATAGCAATTGCACAAGTTTCACCAATACTACCGCCATGTAATCCTAACAATAACTTTGTGATTGTTACATCAGCAAAACTATTTGCAAGTGGTGTTGCAGAACTTGTGATTTCAGCAATAACAGGATTAGCACCACCAGCTACTGTTGTAGCAAAAGTAAGTAATAAGAAAACACGAGCAGCAATAGCAGGGTTAGCAATATTCTTACCTAATCCTCCAAATAAACATTTAACAACAATAATTGCGAAAACACTTCCTAAAGCACATTGCCATAGTTTTACATTTGTACTCAAGTTAAGAGCCAAAATTAAACCAGTAACAACTGCACTTAAATCAGTAATTGTTTGTTTTTTCTTTACACATAAATTAAAAATAGCCTCAGCTAATACCGCACTTATTACGCAAGTTAAAATAATCCATAAAGCACTAAGTCTAAAAAGAACGATGGATGCGATTGTTGCAGGTAATAAAGCGATAATTACATCTAGCATAACTGTTCTTGTAGAGGCACCACTATTAATATGTGGAGCTTGACTAACATGTAATTCTTTCATTATTTATTTACCTCCTTAGCATGAGATCTTTCATAATCTTTTAAGAACTTTTTAGCTAATTGATTGCTTTCAAGTAAATGACGATGAGCAGGACAAACATATGAGCAACTTGCACAGTCAACACATTGTCTTACACCTGTTTCTAATAATTTTTTAGCACGAATATCTTCATTTTCTTCACCTAAAGCTTTATCTACACCGACAACATTAATCTTAATTGGGCAGTGATCAATACAACGTCCACAGTGAATACAAACAGAAGGTTCTGGTAAAACACTATGTTTTTCATCAAAAGCTAATACACAGTTAGATACCTTAACAATTGGATCGTCAACGCTTAATACCGCATGACCATTCATCGGACCACCGATAATTACTTTACCTGGTTCAGATTTTAATCCTGTTTGTTCTAATAAATAACTAATTTTTGTACCAATTGGTGCAATTAAATTTTTAGGTTCCTTTACAGCTGAGCCATCAACAGTAACGATACGTTCAACAAGAGGCATGCCAGTTGATAAATATTCAGCCATTTTCGCAAGACTTGATACATTAATGATAATAGCATGGAAATAAGGGAATCTTTTACCAGCAATTGATACTCTACCTGTTGCATTATATAGCATTACTTGTTTTGCACCTTGTGGGTAAATAGTTTTTAATTCTTTGATTACAACATCACTTTGAGAAGCAAATGCTTCTTTCATAGCAAGTATTGCATCTGGTTTATTTTTTTCAATGCAAATCATAAAAGTAGCGTTATTTAAGTATTCTTTTAAATATGTTCTTAAATAATCAACACCTTTTACAATTAAATCAGGATGATCAACCATCATACGATGGTCACTTGTAATATAAGGTTCACACTCAGCAGCATTAACTAGTACTGTATCTACTGTGTACTCTTTATTACGCATTTCATTTAATTTTCCCCAAGTAGGGAAAGCAGCACCACCAAGACCAACGCAACCACTTTCTCTTACGGCATTAAGAAATGAATCTGCATCCGTAATTACTGGAGCCTTAAGTGAAGGGTCCTTTTCCATTTTGCCATCACTTTCAATGTGAATAGCAAGCACTTCTTTACCACCAGTTCTTTTTAATGGTGAAATTTCTTTTACAACTCCCGAAATAGTTGCATGAACTGGTGAAGAGAATCTTTCTCCTTCTTTTGCGATTAATTGACCAACATATACATGATCGCCAACATTAACAATTGGAATTGCATTACTACCCGATTGCATATCCATTGGCAAGATTACCTCATTGGGAACAGCAATTCTAATTGGCTTACAATTAGCTGTATGTTTATTGTGAGCTAAATGTAATGAAGAAATGTTTTTTCTACAAGCCATTTTTTCCTCCTAAATGTCTTAATTTTTTATTTCTTATTTTTAATTTTTAACTTCTTTTACTCCCGGTGTAGTAACTTTACTACCGTCTTCATAAATCCAAACAACATCAATATCATCTTCAATATTGTTTTTAATATTTTCTATAATTTTAATTCCATCTTCATAACTCATACAAAACAAAGCTGTTGATAATGCATCAGCTAAACCACTATTCTTAGTTATAATCGTAATAGAAACAAAATAATTAGCAGGATATAAAGTATCTGGATCAATTATATGATGATACTTAACCCCATCAATGGTGAAATATCTTTCATAATTACCAGAAGTTACACACGATATATCCGCTAGTTTTAAGTACATAGCATAACCATAATCAGAATTAAGGGGATCTTTAATTCCAGTTATCCAACCATCTCCTGATTTTTTAGTTCCAATTATTTTTATATTACCACCAATATTTAAGACATAACTTGTACATCCTTTTGCTTCTAAAGCCTTACCAGCCATTTCTGTGGCATAACCTTTACCAATAGCACCAACATCTAAGGATGCATCTTTATCTGATATATAAACTGTTTTGTTCTCTTTATCAATTACTAAAGAAGAAATACTTGTGTGTTTTTTTGCTTCTTCTAAAACCGCTTTGTCAGGAAGTTTAGCATCCTTTGGTGATGCAGAAGCAATCGTTCTTGCATCATGCCATGGTTTTAAAAGAGCACCAAGCATTATATTCATTTTTCCATTAGTCAAATCATAAAGTTCTTTTGCGTAAAGTAAGAAATCAATTAATTTATCATCTACTTTTTGAGGTTTACCACCAGCATTTTTGTTAATAGTACATAAATTAACTACATCTGTATATTCGTGGTAAATATCAAATAGTTTATGATATTCTTCTAAAATGCTAGCAGCATAAGCTGAATTTTCATTAAACTCTTCTTCAGAGTCACCAGCATAACTATAAATATTACTAACTGTATCAAAGAAATTAAAATACATTTTTCCTTGGGGTTTAATTTCTTTGTCTTTGTCTTTATTAAAAAAATTAGAGCAACCAACCAAAAAGATAAGTTGCCCTAAAATTAAGATCAGACAAAATATTTTTTTGAACGAAGTCCAAATGATATTCATCTGTTTTTTACCATCAATTAACTATCTAGCGTTGGCAACAGCTTTTGCAACAACAGCTTTGATTTCAGTAATTTGAATTGTACAACCAGCATTTAATAATTCTTTATCTGCAGGTCTTTGATAATGATCATTTTCACCAATTGGAGAAGTTTTTAATGCTTCAACTTCTTTACCAGTTTTACCAACTACATAATCAGAGAAAATCTTTGATTGTTCATACCATTCTTTTACAACACCATCACCATTAGCATCTGTACCCCATTTTGTCATGTTGTAATCAGACTTTAAGCAACGTTTTGTATTAACGAAAGTTTTACCAGTAATTTCACCAGCAAGATTGAAAGCAAGTTTAGGTTGAATTGCATCATTGATACAAGAAACAATCTTACCATCACTAACAACTGTAGCAGCAAAATCACTATAAACATTTAATGAACCATCTTTTTCTGCAGTAGCAGCAGTACTATCTTCATTAACTTTTGAAGTAGCAGCAACACCTAAAGTGAATTTAGCACTTGATAAAAGTTCAAAATTTTGTGCTTGATCATCTTTGCATGCTTTTGATACAGCAGCCATGAAATCAGTAATTTGGATTGTGCAACCAGCATTTAATAATGCATCATCAGCACTCATTTGATAACCTTCAGCATTAGTTTGAGTCTTAAGGTTAGCAACTTCATCACCAGTTTTACCAACTACATAGTTTTCGAAAGCCTTAGCTTGATCATACCATTCTTTAACAACGCCATCACCATTCATATCAAGGTTTTGACCCCATTTAGCCATGCCATAATCATCGCCAAGTTCCATTTTTGTTTTAAGATTAGTAATTGTCCAAGAACCATCTTTTAAAGTTAATTTGTTTTGAACAGCATCAAGACGGCAAGCAACAATTTTACCTTCACTATCTAAAACAACGCTAGCAACTGTAGCATCGTATTGAGCAGCACCAGTCTTAGAAGAATCAAGACTAACTTCTACGCCCATACCTAATTTATATGCAACTTTTGTATCTTTGTCTTTCTTTTTGCAAGAAGCTACTGTTAAGCATAATGCAACAGCGAAAGCGAAGCAAGCTGCAATTTTAACAAATTTTTTCATTTTTTTATTTCCTTTCACAAAACAATTTTAATAGCTTTGTATTTAGCCTTTATTATTATACCACTAATCGACAACATAGTCAAGAAAAAAATTAATATTATATTTGTTTTGATATTTCATTATATATTTATATATAATACTTTTTATTATTATTTTTTACTAATTTTTCATTTCTATACATTTCAATAGGAAAAATTTAAAAGGCTAAATATTAAAAAAACATCGTAAAAAAATTGCAGTATTACTTTTTTTATGATAAAATAAAACGAAAAAATAAAATTTTATAAGGAGAAATTTATGGATATTAAAAAAATTGTTGTTGCTGGAGGTGGCGTTTTAGGTAGCCAAATTGCTTATCAAGCTGCCTATTGTGGTTTTGATGTAACCATTTGGTTAAGAAGCGAAGGAAGTATTAAAAGAACTCAACCTAAGCTTGATGACTTAAAAAAGGCTTATACGGAAACAGTTAATCTAATGGCTACACCTGAAGGAAAAACACCTTCTGCTTGGGCTAGGGGAATTGCTGAATATGATGAATTCGATAAAGATGAATGTTTAAAGAAGGTAGAAAATGCTTATAATTCAATTAAGCTTGAATTAGATATGAAAAAAGCTGTAGCTGATGCAGATTTAATCATTGAATCTATGGCTGAAAATGTAGAACAAAAAACAACTTTCTATAAAACTTTAGCTCCATTACTACCAGAAAAAACAATAATTGTTACCAACTCGTCTACTCTTTTACCATCAAAATTTGCTAAATTTACTGGTAGAAGTGACAAATTCTTATCATTACATTTTGCTAATACTATTTGGAAAAATAATATGACAGAAGTAATGGCTCAAAGTAAAACTGACATGAAGTATTTCGATATCATTATGGATTTTGCAAAACAAATTAGAATGATACCTCTTCCTGTAAGAAAAGAAAAATCAGGTTACCTATTAAACTCAATGCTGGTTCCTCTTCTTTTCTCTGGTATGGATTTATATGTAAATGGTATTTCTGATCCTGAAAGTATTGATAAAGCTTGGACACTTGGAACAGGTGCCCCTAAAGGTCCTTTCCAAATTCTTGATACTGTTGGTTTACAAACTGCTTATAATATTGTTTCAATGTATTTAAAAGTACCTTCATTCTTAGCCCCATATAATTTCAAGGGTATGGCTAAAATGTTAAAAGGTTATATTGATGCTGGTAAACTTGGAAAGTCTACTGGTGAAGGTTTCTATAAATATAATAAATAAACTAAAAAAAGTTGTTAAGATTCATAAATTCTTAACAACTTTTTATTTATTCTTTATAATTGGAAATTAAAAAAGAAATAAGTAAATCATCATTCTTAAAGGCTAACTCCGGAACATCAAAATGTGTAGCCCCCTCTAATATAACAACATCCGCCTTTGCCCCAACTTTTTTTTAAAGCAGCAATCATTTGAATTGTTGATGTAGGTGGAACAATTTTATCTAGTGAACCTACATAAGCGCGGATTGGAATATTTTTTAATTTATTTATGTTTACTTCACTTATACTAACGCTGCCACTTAAAGGCGCAATGCACGAAAATAATTCAGGAAATTCTAAAGCTAAATTCCATGTACCTGTTCCGCCCATGCTGTGACCAGTTAAACTTATTTTATTTTTATCAATTTTATAGGATGTAATAACATAGTTTATAAGTTCATACAAATTGTTTTTAATATCAATCCATCCTTTTTTTATCACTTTTTAATTGGGGAATTAAGACATAAGCATTATCAATTTCAACTTGATGTTCTTTTAAATACATTGGAAAACCGTTGGCGTAAACACTTGATAAATCATCACCCTTACCGCTTCCACCATGTAAATAAACAATTAAAGATAAATTTGCACTTGAATTTTTGGGTATACAAAGGCAATATTCTTAGTTAGACTAACTACTGCATGTTTTGCCATCGTATAAGCTGTTCCAGCTTTACCACCACATAAACCAGCAATAGAAGCTATATTAATAATATTACCTTTAATGTTATGGTTGATAAATTCATTAACAGCTATTCTTGTTGAATAGAAGGGAGCCATCATATCAACAGCAATAACTTTATTAATACATTCATCAGTAACTTCAGCTACAGGAGCAAAATTATCTAAAACGCCCGCATTATTGATAAGAATATCAAGCGTACCAAAATTTTTAAATGTATAATCAATCATTTCATTGTTTGTTTCTTCTTTAGATAAGTCGCCTACATAAGGAACAATTTTTCTAGCGTACTTTTCATCAAGAGCAATTTTAGTAATTTTCTCTAATCTTTCTTTTCTTCTTGCTACAACAACAACTGTTGCTCATTCTTTAGCAAATTGTAGTGATAATTCTCTACCCATTCCACTACTTGCCCCAGTTACAATTATAACTTTATTTTCAAATTCTATTATATTTACCTCCTTTGGAACTTATTTTGACTTAGTTTATTGGTTGTTATTTTTATATAAATAACATTGTTCTTCATGCGAATAAATAAAACCAACAGCTTGTAAAAATGAATAAATAATTGTTGAACCAACAAATTTCATTTTTCGCATTTTTAAATCTTTTGACAAACAATCCGATAATTCATTAGTTGTTTTGTTAGTTTCATAAATTACTTTTCCATCATTAAATGTTAACAAATATTTATAAAAACTGCCAAATTCATTTTGAATGCTTTTAAATATTTTTGCGTTATTTATACTAGCATTTATCTTTAATTTGTTTCTTATTATATCCTTATTGTTATATAATTCTTGCTTCTTAATCTCACTATACATAGAAACTTTATCAACATCAAAATTATCATAAGCTTTTTTAAACGCTTCTCTTTTGTTTAAGACACATTCCCAAGAAAGACCGGCTTGAAATGATTCTAAAACTAGCATTTCAAACAGATATCTTTCATCAGTATTCAATTTTCCCCATTCATCATCGTGATACTTACAATAAAGAATATTTTTTAAATTGCACCATTTACATCTTATCATATTTTGTACCTTTAAAAAAGAAATTATCCATATCATTACCTTCTAACTTTAATAAAGCTATTTTATTTTTCATACCTGAGGCGTAACCAGTAAGATCACCATGTTTACCAACCACTCTATGACAAGGAATGATTATGCAAATTGGATTAAATCCAACGGCTGAACCAACCGCTTGAGCTGACATTCTATTTATGTTCATTTCTACCGCAATTTCTTTAGCAATATCTCCATAACTAATTGTATTACCATAAGGAATTTCTTTCATGATGTCTATTACTCTTTTTCTAAATGGGGTTAAATTTTCTAATTTTACTGGTGGAAAAAAGGCTGGTCTTTCTAAATTAAAATAATTATCTAACCATTTTTTGGTTAGTTCAAAAACAACCAGCTCTTTTTCTTCAATTTCATTTATATTTATAGAGTAATATTTTTTTAAAGATTCATAACTTTTATCGTTAATAAAATATAAGTGAGTTAAATTAACGCCATCACTTATGAGTTCAATATCATCAAATTCAGGTTTTGTTAAATATTTTTGTTTGTAATACATCAAAAATTTCTCTATAATTGCTTATCTAATTCTTCCTCTACTTTTTTAAATTTTTTAACCCTCGGATTCCTAATAATATTTCCTTTAAAGATAACCATAGAAGGATTTCTTAGCACTTTAATATCATCTAATGGATTATTTTCTACAATCATTAAATCACATGATTTGCCAACTTCAACACTTCCCGTTTCATTATTGATACCGGCAATAATTGCATTTTCTAAAGTTGCATGATATATAGCTTCTTTTGGATCATTTTTTACATACTTAATAAAATAAGCAAGTTCTCTCCAAGTATCATAATGTGTTACAAATGGACACGCGGTATCGGTTCCCAAACCTACTTTAATACCATTTTCTAAACATTTTTTAGAAGCATCAACAATACCATTAAAAACGACATTACCATTATATTTTGTAAGTTCTGTAGAATGTGATACAGAAGAATCAAATTTAGCAAGGGGAATAGATGGAGATATAGTTGTAATTAAAGAGGCATTGTGTTTTTTAAACAATTCTATTAACTCATCATTTAAAGTTGCGCCATGTTCAATAGTATCAACATTAGCTAAAAGAGCAACTTTAACACCTTCTGGTGATTCCACATGAGCAGCAACTTTAAACCCTAATTCGTGAGCTCTTGATACAGCAGCATTAACAATTTCACTACTCATTTTTAGTTCACCTGGTTCACCTTTTTTCTTAGCATCTAAAACACCACCAGTAATCATTAACTTTATTAAATCTGGATTGGTTTTGCTAATCTTATCAACATAACCCCTAGCACTTTCTTCATCCGTTGCTTCATAAGCTAAAACCCCAGCCATATGTCCATTAGGAACCGATATAGCCATATTGGAAGCTAAAATTCTTGGACCCTTTAATTTATTTTTATTAATATTATCTCTTATCGTAGAATCAATATCGGCAAAGCCACCAACCGTTCTAATGGTTGTTACTCCACTTAAAAGTTCGGTTTTAGCATATTTTGCACACAATTTATAAACAATGTATTTAGTTAATTTATGTGATAAAAGTTTATTAACACTTTCCTTATTTTGTTTACTTGTATCTTTAGGCATACCAGAACCAGGCAAATGAACATGCATATTAATAAGTCCTGGTAACACATATTTACCATCTAAATCAATTTTTTTTATATCTTTTATTTCATCTTTTGTTATATCGATAATCTTTCCATCATCAACAACAATGGAATAGCCAGTTTTTGGCATCATGTTTTTAGTTCCATCCAAAATCACACCATTTATTAATGCGTATTTCATAATTAAGTACCTCTTATTTTTTATTTAATTTAAACTTTTTTCTATTACCATTTTACCATATTTTTTGATTTTGTTCAAATATTTTCATCATATTTTATAACATATAAAAAAACGATAATCAAAAACAATTTTATTTTTCAATTATCGTTTAAATTTTCATTTCTATTCTTTCAAAATGATTTTGTTTAGTTTAGCACAAACATTTTTTACATTTTTAATATCATTAACAAAAATCACTTCTTCATTTTTTAATTTAAATATAATAGTACCATACGTGTAATAGCCTAAACTATAACTACCATTTTTTCTAGCCCCCGCAAGTTTATATCTTATGTCCTGTATATCAGCAAATTGAATACTTATGGTTTTGTAGTTTTTAACTATTACTTCATTTTCATCAACTGTAATGGCATCACTTTTTTTCATAAAATTGAGTATTGTAAACACTAGCATCAATATTGTGGCAAACGCAACAATAATTGTCATAATAATTAATAAGTTATCAGGATGTTCTCCTTTAATAACGCTATAAAGAAGCCAAGATTCTACGCAGCTAAGCATAATAAAGTTGAAAAGAATTAATATTTTAATCCATTTTATTCTTACACCAATTTTCAATTCTTTACTCCTTACTAAAAAATTTTATCCAATTTTTTCAAAATCGCTAGCTCCATGTTTACACAACGGACAAATGAAATCATCTGGAAGGCTATCTCCTTCATAGACATAACCACAAATCTTACAAACATATCCTTTTGCCTCTCCTACTGGTTTAGGCTTAACATTATTCAAATAATAGGCATAAGTCATACTTTCATCATTGGATATATTAACTATTTCACTAACACTACATATAAACATTCCATGCGTATCTAAATCTACATAATTCTCAACCTTTAAGCTCATATAAGCATTTATGTATCTTGGAAGCACTGCTAAATTATTGCTGGATCTTTTTGGTGTGAAATTTTTAAATTTTTCATGATTTCTTCCACTTACGAAACCAAATGTTTCAAAAATATTAAATGGAGCATCAACAGTCAAACAATTAACATTCATAATTTTAGTTTGTTGAATAATATGATGTGAATAATTTTGTTTATTAATGGTAACCGCAATCCGCAAAGGATTTGTTGTTAGTTGTGATACCGTATTTACAATTAAACCATTATCCTTTTTTCCATCATTTGTAGTTACTACATATAAGCCATAGCCAATATTCATTAAGGCACTTAAATCATTTTTATTAACTTTGTCACTATCTAATTCTTTATATTCTTTTGTTAATTCTAAAGCTAATTTATCAAGTTGTTCGTAATTTTTGTCATTTAATGATGATAAAATGCTTACTTCATTTTCTAAAAAATTTAAATTTTTACAATTTTTTAGTTTTTCTTTCATAACCTTTCCTGCTAAAATAGCCCAGCTACCATTTTCAATAATACCAATTGTTTTATTCTGAAAATTACGTTCAACAAGATTTTCAATAAATGTATTCATAAAAGGAAAAATAGAAGCGTTGTATGTCGTTGTCGCTAAAACTAACTTATTATATCTAAAAGCATCTTCAACGGCTTCAGCCATATCACATCTAGCTAAATCACAAACAACGACTTTTGGAGCACCAAGGGCATATAAACGTTTTTCAAGTTCATAAACAGCATTTTTAGTATTTCCATATACCGATGTATAAGCTATTAAAATACCTTCGGATTCTGATTCATAACTTGCCCAAGTTTCATACAATCCTAAGTAATAATCTAAATTATTTGTGAGAATATTTCCATGAAGTGGTAATATCATTTTAATATCTAGGGTTTTCGCCTTAGAAAGCAATTTTTTAACTTGCATTCCATACTTACCTACAATACCGAAATAGTAACGTCTAGCTTCACATGCCCATTCTTCGGTAACATCTAGGGCTCCAAATTTACCAAAACCATCAGCACTAAATAAACACTTATCAAAGTTATCATATGTTACCATAACTTCTGGCCAATGTACCATTGGAGCAAAAACAAAAGTTAAGGTATGTTTTCCAAGTGATAAAGCATCCATATCATTTACTATCAATTTATTTTTAATATCTTTATTAAAAAATTGTTCAATCATTTTAAATGTCTTTAAATTTCCTACAACAACAGCATCAGGATACAAGGAAAGTAAATTCATTATATTTGCGGAATGATCTGGTTCCATATGTTGAACTACTAAATAATCTAATTTTCTACCATTTAAGGCTTTTTCAACATTATCAAGCCATTCATGGGTGAAATTTTTATCAACGGTATCCATTAATGCCGTTTTTTCATCAATAATTACATAGGAATTATATGCCATACCATTTTTGACTACATATTGCCCTTCAAACAAATCAATATCATGATCGTTTACTCCTACATAATAAATATCATTTGTAATTTTATTCATTGATTAAAACCTCCTAAATAACCATAAATTTACTTTTTTAAATACAGTAACTTATCGTTTAAACATCACTTAGCATAAAGTCATAAGTTAACTTTATTTGTATTTATATTATAAGTTATTTCACAAAAAAATCAAATCTTTTGTATTTTTTATTTACTATTATAACTTTAAGTTTACAGTATTTATAAACAAAAATAATTTTTAAGCTTAATTAACTTCTTATGATTTTTGATATTTTGATTATTGTGTGAGCGTAGTTTGCCGCCCGCTCTAGTGTCCAAGAAATTTACTTAGATCCATACTCTAATATATAAACTATTTATATTTTTCTTTTCTTAAAAAAAGTTTTATATTTATTTATACTACATCAAGTAATAAAAAACTAAAGCACGAAAATATGCTCTAGCCTCTTTTCTTTATTTTATTTCTACATCTTTTAATGTAACTACAAATAAAACTGTACCACCTGGAAAATACCAACTCTTTTCAGTACCAAGAATAGTAAGTCTATATTTTCCATTATTCCATTTCAATTTCTAATGACCAACATTCATTTGGGAATTCATCTGGTTCAAATATATCATGTAAATTAGAATTTTTTTCTTGGAACTTATTGATCCATTTTACTGAAAATTCATATATTGCTTTCTTGTTCAAGCAACCTCCTTGAAATTGGCTTAACACACTCTTTTAGTCTTTTCCCCCTGGTTTGTTTTCGATTCTTTTTTAAAGAATTTGACAAGACTCTAAAATCGGTCCACGATTGGTAAAACTCCTTTATTGCCAGTTTTATTTCCACCATTATCTCTTATAGGTTCGAGTCCGTGGTAAGTCTCCTTAGGTATACTGAACAAAAAGTATCGTGTTTGCATAAAAAAAAGGATATTTTAGTTTTTTAGACTAAAATACCTGTATAATAAAAAATTAGCCTACATATTCAGAAGACTAATAGATTTACTTAAATGGTGATCCGGACGGGATTCGAACCCGTGAATGCATGCGTGAAAGGCATGTGAGTTAAGCCGCTTCTCCACCGGACCACTAATTGGTGGATCCTAAGAGGCTCGAACTCTCGACCCCCTGCGTGCAAGGCAGGTGCTCTCCCAGCTGAGCTAAGGACCCATATAAAAAATAAAAAACTGGCGCCTCTTCACGGACTTGAACCGCGGACCCCCTGATTAACAGTCAGATGCTCTAACCAACTGAGCTAAAGAGGCTTATGATATAGAAAGGAGATGGCAACGCCCTATTTTTGCTATTGCTAACTATCTTCGGCATTAGGGTGCTTAACTTCTGTGT
>CAKONV010000002.1 GCA_934098295.1 uncultured Bacilli bacterium
TAATTACTTCTTCTAAATCCTTGTATGTAGGTGTCTTAGCATTCTTATCTTTTGACCAGCCAAGGAATGTATAACCGGTTCTTTCAAAGTAATTCTTACTTAAAGCCTTTTTAATATCATACGTATGAAGTGAATCACTAATATAACCGGTTCCACCGTTAGCATCATACTTAATTGTATATTTATTTGCTACCCATCTTGCATATAAATCAATGTTACCATAAGTACCATTTGTTATTTGGGTAATCTTATTGTTAAATGTTTCATCAGTATACCAACCAATAAATGTGTAACCAGTCTTTGTTGGATTCTTTAGAATGATTGTACCCGAACCAACAACATAACTAGAAGGATTGTTATTAGTATCAGCACCATCTAAATGGTATGTAATATAATATGTATTAGCACTCCATACCGCATACAAAGTAACAACATTACCATTTTCAGTTGCTAAGTTAGATACGTTTTCCATATCCTTGTATGTAGCTGTTTTAGCATTCTTATCTTTTGACCAACCAAGGAAAGTATAACCGTTTCTTATAAATGTATTTTTGTTTAAAGTTTTTGTTTGATCATATGTATGAAGAGAATCACTAATATAACCAGTTCCGCCATTAGCATCATATCTAATTGTGTAAGTATTAGCTACCCATTTTGCGTATAAGTCAATATTACCCGTAGAACCTGCTTCAATCGCGGTTTTTTGATGATTGAATGTTTCATCTGTAAACCAACCAAGGAAAGTATATCCTAACTTCGTTGGATTATTTAAGATAATTGCAGAATTTGATACTACATATCTAGCAGGATTTGATGGATTATTAGTACCACCATCTAGATGATATGTAATATTGTATGTTATTATCTCCCATACAGCGTATAAAGTTATTACATCACCATTACTACTTGTAAGGTTTATAACTTTAGCTTCATCAAGATAAGTAGCCGTTTTAGCATTCTTATCTTTTGACCAGCCAAGGAAAGTATAACCATTTCTTACAAATGTATTCTTATTTAATGCTTCTTCTTGATTATATGTATGAAGAGAATCACTAATATAACCGGTTCCACCATTAGCATCATATTTAATTGTATATTTATTTGCTTCCCATTTTGCGTATAAGTTAATATGGCCAGTAGAACCATTTGTTATTTGGGTAATCTTATTGTTAAATGTTTCATCAGTATACCAACCAATAAATGTGTAACCAGTCTTTGTTGGATCTTTTAATACAATTGTTGCGGTTGTAACATTATAGTGTGATGGATTTGATTGATTATTAGTACCACCATCTAAGTGATATGTAATATTGTATGTTATTATCTCCCATACAGCATATAAAGTTATTACATCATTGTTTGTACTACTTAAATTAATTACTTCTTCTAAATCCTTGTATGTAGGTGTCTTAGCATTCTTATCTTTTGACCAGCCAAGGAATGTATAACCGTTTCTTATAAATGTATTTTTGTTTAAAGTTTTTATTTGATCATACGTATGAAGTGAATCACTAATATAACCGGTTCCACCATTAGCATCATATTTAATTGTATATTTATTTGCTTCCCATCTTGCGTATAAATCAATATGGCCAGTAGAACCTGTAACAATTGTTGTTTTTTGATTATTGTAAGATTCATCTGTGTACCATCCCAAGAATGTATAGCCAGTCTTTGTTGGGTCTTTTAATACAATTGTTGATGTTGTAACATTATATTGTGATGGATTTGATGGATTATTAGTACCACCATCTAAGTGGTATGTAATATTGTATGTTATTATCTCCCATACGGCGTACAAATTAACGACGCTATCATTTTCACTTGCTAGGTTAATAACACTTTCCATATCTTTGTAAGTAGGTGTTGTTGCTGATTTTTCTTGTGACCAACCTTTAAATGTATAACCAGTTTTTGTGAAATAGTTTTTATTTAAAGTTTTTTCAATATCATATGTATGAAGAGAATCTTCAACATAACCGCTTGTTTCACCATTGCCATTATATTTTATCGTATATTTGTTTGCTTCCCATTTAGCATAAAGATTTACTTCGCCAACTGAACCACTTTCAATTTCATATATTCTTGTGTTAAATGTAGCTTCTTTGTACCAACCCATAAATGTATAACCTAATTTAACTGGATCATTAAAAATGATTGTAGGTGAAATTATTGTATAATCTTTTGGATTGCTTGCATTATTAGTACCACCATCTAAATAATAGTTGATATTGTAATGGTTAAGTGACCATTTAGCATAGAATTCTTTATTTCCTGTTGTACCCTTTTCAATAATTGTTATGCTGCCACCACTATAAATGCTATCTTTAAACCAACCCATAAATGTATAGCCTAATTTTGTAGCTTCATATAGTATTATGGTATCTTCTACTGTGTAACTTGTAACATTTTGGATTGAATTTGTTCCACCATCTAAATAGTAGGTAATTGTATAAACAATTATTTCCCATTTTGCGTAAACCGTTACTTCACCAACACTGCCTAGTGGAATTTCGAAGATTTGTTCTTCAAAGCCACTATCTTTAAACCAACCTTTAAATGTATAACCTAATTTTGTAGGGGCTTCAAAAATAACATTAGTATTTACATTATATGATTGTGGATTGCTTGCACTATTAGTACCACCATCTAAAACATAATTAATCTTATATGTTATTATTTTCCAAATTGCTTTAAAAGTGATGTTTTTATCAACAATTGTTGTTGGAACGGATGGACTCCATCCCATAAATTCATAACCTAAACGTGTAGGATTAGTAGGTAAATTTATGATTGTGCCAAAATTATCAGTAATTTCTTTTATCGCTAATCCATCTTCAAATTTACCACCATTAGCATCAAATGTATATGTATAAGCATTAATTTCCCATTTTGCGTAAACACTTATATCACCGGTTGAACCTTTAATAATTTCCGTTATGCTGTTTGTGTATGTTTCATCTAAATACCAACCTTTAAATGTATATCCAGTTTTTGATGGATCCTTTAAAACGATTGTTTCGGTATTTACATTATAAACACTTGGGTTAGCTGAATTATTTTTGCCACCAGATAAATAGTAAGTAATTTTATAAGTTATTATTTGCCATACAGCATAAAGAGTAACAACATCATTTGGAGTAGTAGATAAATTACTAACAACTTCCATATCACTATATGTTTTGTTTGTAGCCGTTTTTGATGTAGACCAACCAAGGAATAAATATCCAGGGCGAACAAAATTATTTGCATTTAGAGCTTTAGCTATATCGAAAGTGTGAATTGAATCCTCAACACTACCACTTAAAGCACCATTACCATCATATTTAACGGTATACATATTAGCATTCCATTTGGCATAAATAGTAATATTACCAACAGTTCCTTTGCTAATACCAGTAATTTCATTATTTCCATCTTCATCTAAATACCATCCACCGAAAGCATATCCAGCTTTAGTAGGTTCTTTAAAGATTACTTCATCTAAAACAGTATATGTAAGTGGATTATTTTTGTTATTAACACCACCATATAAAACATAATTTATTGTGTAAGAATCTATTTGCCATACCGCATAGTATGTAACATTATCAGCAGGGAAAGTTGTTGGAACTGATGGGCTCCATCCCATAAATGTGTAACCATATCTAGTTGGATTTTCTGGTTTTATAATTTGGGTATCGTAATCTTCTAATAATTCAATTCTATCGCTGTTATCAATAAATTTACCACCATTAGCATCAAATATTAGTTTGTATTGATTAATTTTCCATGCTGCATAGAATACTTTATCACCAATGCTACCCGCCTCAATTGTGTCACAACTATTTGATAAGCCACTATCTGAGAACCATCCCATGAATGTATAACCAACTCGCGTTGGATTTGATAAAACTATTGTTGCATTTTCAATTGTATATGTTTCTGGGTTATTGCTATTATTTACCGCAACGTGATTTAATTTTCCATCATTAATTAGATTGTAAGTTATTTTATAAGTAATTGGACTCCAAATTGCAGTACAAATCATATCATATGCTGGCATTCTTGCAGGAATAACTGGATTCCAACCAACAAAATTATAACCAGCTTTAAATGGATTAGAAGGTGGAATTATTATCGCATCATAATCTAAGGTAATTGATTCAATTGTTGTTCCGCCCACTGTATTAAAACTAATTGTATATTGATTTACTTGCCATTGAGCTTTGAAGACAGCATTTTCAGCAGGAATTCTTGAAGGAATTTCTTTGTCCCAACCAATAAATGTATAACCAACTCGCGTTGGATTTTCAGGAGCTTCAAATTCTTCATTGAATAAACCAGTTTTTCTCCATATTGTTGAATTACCACTAAACTTACCACCATTAGCGTCAAATGTTATCGTATAAGTATTTATTTGCCATTTTGCGTAAAGAGTAAATTTATTATATACAGGTGTTGAAAAATCATATTTGTTTATGCAGCTACTTTCCGTGTACCAACCCAAGAATGTATAACCAGCCTCAATTGGTTCTACCGGAATTTCTACAGTTTCGCCACGCGTAACTGCTTGTGATGAAGGAGCAACACCATGGCCATTAGCATTGAATGTTACCGTATAAGCATGCATTTTCCATTTTGCGTATAATGTGAATCCATGGGTAACAAGAGTGTTAAAGTCATAAACTTGTGTACATTCTTCATCAGTATACCAACCACTAAATGCCCATTCTTCATTTTCTGGTTCCACAGGTGTTTGAACTCGTGAACCATATTCTACTATTTGCGGTGTAGGAACTGTTCCTGGTAAAGGTGTTATTCCTCTCGTATCAAATTTAATCTCATAAGTATTAACATGCCATTTTGCATATATCATTATATTTTCAATGACTGGACTATTAAAATCATATAGTTTAGTTAAGCCTTGATCAGCATACCAATTATCAAATGTGTAACCAACTTCGGTAGGAGTATTAGGTCTAGTAGCAAAGGATCCATGCTCAACAACTTGGGTTCTTGGGGTTTCACCATGCCCATTCATAATAAACATAACAGTATATTTGTTAATTGTCCATTTTGCATAGAAAGTTAAATTACCAGTAGTACCCTTAATAACCTCAGTTACAACATCACCGCTAAAGTTTTCATTATCGTACCATCCTAAGAAAGTATAGCCATACTTTGTTGGATCATTTAGTTTAAAAGTTTCAGTTTCAACAGTGTATTTTTTAACATCATTTCCACTTAAAGTGCCATCATATGTCTCATAAGTAATATCATAAATAATTATATCCCATTGAGCTGTAAATGTCATATCTTTATCAGGCATACGAGCAGGAATTGCTTGATCCCATCCTTTAAATGTATAGCCTTTACGAGTAGGATTTTCTGGAGCAATTATTCTTGTGTTATAATTTTGCGTAATCGTTGTAAATATTTCGCCATTAGAAATAAATGTTAAAGTATATTGTCTAATTGTCCATTTTGCATATAAAGTAAAATTATTTGTTACTGGCATATCAAAATTATATTCATTTTGACAAGCCTCATCAATAAACCAACCACCAAATGTGAATCCTGAACTAACTAAATCTTTAGGTTTATCTACGCGTTTGTTGTATTCAATAATCTGATCTTCAACTTTTTCACCACGACCATTATTTTCAAAATGAACCGTATATTTATTTATTTCCCATTTTGCGTAAAGGGTGAAGTCTTCCGTAACTAATGTATCAAAATCATAGGCATTGATACAAGCTTTTTCCTTATACCAACCAATAAATGTATAACCAACTGTAACCATATTTTCAGGTTCTTTAACTTTATTCAAGTATTCAATATATTGAGCCTCTGGAGTTCTACCATGACCATTGTTATCAAAGTTAACTGTGTAAGTAATAATATTCCATTTAGCATAGAACTCTTTATCGCCAGTATTTCCTTTCAAAATACTATCATATTTAGAACCAGTAAATAGTTCATCCATATACCAACCATCAAATGTATAACCAGTACATGTTGGAATTGGTAAAATAATATCCTCAGTTTCAATCGTATATGTAGTGACATATTCTCCATTAATAATACCGCCGTTTAAATGATATGTTATTGTATAAGTAATAATATCCCAAACAGCATCAAATCTCATATTATTAGCTGGCATATTTGTTGGAACTTCTTTATCCCAGCCTAAGAATTTATAACCATTTTTGATTGGATCTTCAAATTTTTCGATAAGACTACCAAAGTCTTGCGTTATACTTAGGAATAACACGTCATCACTATAGAACTCTAAGGTGTATTTATTAATTTCCCATTTTGCGTAAAGAATTATATCGCTTGTTACTGGTGTATTAAAGTCATATTCATTTTCACAAGTACTTTCTTTGTACCATCCAATAAATGTGTACCCAACTTCTTCTAAAGGTGTAGGAATGCTAGCTAAACTCAAGTATTCCACAATTTGAGTGGCTGGAGTTATACCATGACCATTGTTATCGAAACGTACATTATATTTATTAATGTCCCATCTTGCGTAAAGAGTTATATCGCTTGTTACTGGTGTATTAAAGTCATATTCATTTATACATGCACTTTCTTTATACCAACCTACAAATGTATAACCAACTTCCGTTAATTTTTCTGGGCAAATCGCAACATCTTGATATTTTACATATTGTGAAGGTACCGCTAAGCCATGACCATTATTATCAAATTTAACTTCATAACTATTAATGTCCCATCTAACATAGAAATTAATATCTGCAGTTATTGGGTTTTCAAAGTTAAAGCCATTTTCTAGTGTTTTATCTATATACCAACCAGCAAATCTATATCCTTCTTGAGAAATATTATATGGGGTAGTAGTTGTATTATATTCAACATCATCAGTATGAACTAACACATCTCCATTATAATAATTAACAGTTGCATAACATATAATTTCTACCGTACCACTTGTTATTTCATAGTTATCTAAATCATCTGGTATAAATGTATATTCATATTCGTAAGTTCCTACTTCTAATTTTTCTTTTCCTGTGTATTTAAAAGTACCACTAGTTTCGTAACTTCCACTGTACTCAATATTATTAGTAATCATACTTGTTGTAAAATAACCATTTTTACCAGTTTGATTATACACAACTTTAATCATGTCTTTAATTTTTGGCACAGCTTTAAAAATGTTAAATTCATATACTAAATCATCAACAGTATTATCATCCCATTGGTAATTATTTTTATCTATTAAAGAAACAATAACTTCTTGAGTTCCAGCATTAACTCTTATATCATTAGAAACGCTGTACAAATCGTTAGTTTCAATTTTATATTGTTGTTCTTTACCATTGTATACATATATTGTATCATCTTTTTTAGGTTTATTAACAACGGCAGGATTAATTGTAAAAGTTATTTCTACATATTCTTTTTCATTTCTAGCAAGTGCTATTTTTATAATATATGTTCCTGCATTGATTGGTAATCCTGGCTCTTTAGAATATTCTTCTTCCGTATCTAGACGATAATATATTTTAAAAGCAGCATCTTCATTGATGTTTGATAATGCGTCAGATTGTGGACATTGAGCTTTACCATTATATCCAGTGCTTTTACCATTTAATTCATGTTCTATATATGTAAATGGATCATATGTCGGTTTAAACGTTGTTTGATTGCTAATTATCCAAGCTCCAAAACCAACAATAAGGCTTGTTGTAAGGATTCCACAAACAACGATTATTAGATATTTTATAAATCTCTTCATAATCATTACCTCTTAATAAGAATTTGATATATAACTAATTACTTAATTTCGCATTAACTGTGAATGTAATACCATCATTAATAAAAGCTTCATAAATAGTTGTTCTAAAATAGCTATTTGAAAGAACTGTAAAAGTATAAACTACATAAAACTGATACTTACCAGTTCTTGAACTAAGATTATCAAATTCTATTTTTAAAGGATTTTCATCATTAGCATCAATTTTTTTCTCATCATGGTAGGCTTTTACACTTAATGATACATTACTTTTATCATTAAAGATATCATATTTAGTTTTTACATAACTTGCATACTTTAAATTAATGTCGACACTAATTTTATCATCATTAAATTTGCTACGACATTTATCAAAGTCAATTTCAAAGTAAACAATAATTTCACCGGAATTTACAACAGAAGTACTATCATCATTTAAAAAACCAGTGTTGTAATATTTGAATCCTTTTATACCATTAGTAGCCTTAGTTTCATCAAAATAAAAATAATCACTACTGTTAATGGTGTCCTCACTGTCAATACTAATTGTCTTTTTAAAGATTCTATTATCTTTAATTATCCAACCAGCAAAGCCAATAGTGAATAAAAAAGTAGTAACAAAAATAGTTAATAAACATAATTTAGTCCATTTTTTCATATTAATTTACCTCAATTTCAAATATTTTTATAGTACTCCATTTTATATACTTATTTTACCACAATTATCCTAAAAATGCAATAATTAAATCCTTATACATTGTATCAAAATTTAACTTATTTATAATTTAAAATTTAAAACCTTCATCTAAACTTTAAAAAAGACATATCAAGAGTTTTTTAACTCTTAATATGCCCTTTTTTATTACTTACTAAAAGATATTATTTATCTCGCCAACGAGCGACTAAAGTTATATTGTTTGGTAAACTCCATATTCCATCAAGTACAATAATATTATCATTGTATACCCAACCAACAAATTCTTTGCCTTCACATGTTGGAACTGGTAATGTAACATAACTGCCATAAGTAACTTCCATTGTCGTTGTGGTAACAGTACCGCCATTAGCATCGAAGGTTACTTGGTACTTATTAGGTTCCCATTGAGCATATAATGTTAAATCACCAAAAACAGGAGTTAATTCTGTGAACATACCTGTAGTAGGAGTAATTGTTGGTGATGAGCTCCAACCAATAAACGTATAACCGGGACGGTTTAAGGTAGGGAAATCTTTAAAATAACTACCTTTGCTAATTGATGTATAAGTACTTTGTCCTTTAACAAAGGATGCATCACTACAGTTTCTATCAAAAGTAATAGTATAAGTAACTAAACTTTCATAGAAATCTATTATCGCAACCCAACCCATGGCTTCTTTTCTATAAATAACTTTATTTAGAGTATCCATGTAATAATCACCAATGTGGGTTTGTTCCTCTAAGTCCTTTTTTTCTGTAGGTTTACATTCACCTTGGAACCAGCCGCTTGGACGTGAAAATTTAAGTTCTTCAATATTTCCATCTGAATAAGTAATAGTTAAAATATAATAACCATTAACTTCAGAAGGAACAATGCTTTCAATACCAATTCCTTTAGCACCAGCTGGAATTTTAAAAGAAACTTTTGAACCATCAGTATAATATAAAGTTACGGAAACTGATCCATCATCATTTATATCAAATGTAGATTTATCTTTATCTAATCCTAATCCCGTTTCACCACGAGGAATTTCAATTGCTTCTGATTCCGTACCATCTGAATAAACCATATACATGTAATATGCACCGGTTACTTGATCATGTTCACTACGAATGTTAACAATTTTAAGTCCATCCGGAATATCAAATACTAAATCATTAGATTCATCAGTATAAGATATTGTTATAATCGTTTTATTTTCATCGGCTTTTCTTTCAGCTTTTACATCTTTGATACCAACGCCATCTTTACCATCAACTCCGCTTGGAATTTTAAAAGGGCTAGATTGATTACCATCATCATAAGTTAAAACTATTGCGTATTCGCCTGTTTCTAATTGTACAATATTAACATCTTTAACACCTATTACTTGTTCTTCTTCAAAAAATGAACAACTAGTAAGCATAACTGATGAGAATAACATTAGAAGAAAAGCTATAAATATTTTTTTCATTATTTCACTCTCCTTGCGTTTTCTATTAATTCCGATACTTGAGGAGTTTCCCCAAATAAATATTCATCTGCTTTAACACATCTAAATTTGAATGGTTCAAATCCGGTTACAACTGTAACTGATTTTAACATCATATTTTTTATTTGTCCTACAAAACCATTACCACTTGTTAAATCTAGGTAACTATCTGTTAAATCAATTCTTCTTTCGCCACCAATTAAATTAGCTTTTTCCATGTTGTTTAACTCTACAACCGAATTATTAACACCACCGCCATAAAAGGCCACAGCTACATTTATATAGGCTTTATTATCAGACCAATATAATTCATGGTTAGGACTACATTCATTGTATAAATAATTCTTAATTGGGAAAAATTTCTCAATATTTACTTCAACGGCGTATTGTTCACCAAGTGATGCTGCTAATGATGTAATATTTTCATTGATTAAGTCGCTTATATCTTCACCATCAGTAGTTTTAGGATTTTTATCAATTGTTTGATAATTGTAAAACTTAGTTTTACCGGTAATTTCTACATATACAGGATAAGAAATTCCTGAAACATTTGTAGCGTAAAAAGCTTCATAACCACTACTACCTGAAAACATTTGAGAAAGTAAGTCACTTATATATGATGGCGAACCACTATATAAGAAAGGTCCATTAAACAAAGTTTCAATACCAATACATGCTACATTACTATTATAAAATAAAGTATCATTAATAGTCATTGTGCCTGCATAAGTATCTGGTATTTTACTAGCATTATTAAGTGCAGCTTGCAATTTTTCTAATGCCATTTTCATCTTATCTTTACTTGCAAAATTAGCTAAAAGATAATCATTTAAAGTTTTATCACCAACACCATTTGTTTTTAAAAATTCACTAATTGTTAATCTAACATCGCTACCATCGCTTGTTGTAAAGCTGTTCATTTGTTCTTCATTTATTGAAACATATTCATTAGCACCAGTTGTTACTAAAAAGCATCTAGCATAACTAATCATTGAATTATCGACTTTTAAATTTTTTGAGGAAAAACTTCTCAAAACATTTCTACCATTTGATAAACGAGAATTTTTAATAGTATTATTTTCACCATAAACATCAACAACATTTCCTACAGTTTTTAATGTTTCCATGATACTACCAAAATCACAATTACGAACATTTAAATCATTAATAGTAATATTAGAACCATCTAAATAAATTCCTGTATTATCTTGACCTAAAGCTTCAATTAGAGGCATATTATTATGATCACCAAGAGCATAAAATGGTAAAGGTCCACGATATAAATCTTTCGCAGCAAGTTGAGGAATTTTTTGAACAGTTCCATCACTTGTTGTTATTTCAACAACCGATGTCGGGAAAGTTAAATTGTGAAAATTAATACTATACCCATTACCATACAAATCTTTTTGAACGTGAAGTCCGGCATATACTTTATCACTAATAGTTTTACTACCTGTTGTAGTAGCGTATTTATTCCATTGCTCAATATAATTTTTATTATAAGTTGTAACAAAAGAATAAATTTCATTTTTAAAATTAAAATCTTTTGTGTTAACATCATAGTTTCCAAAGCATAAAGTACTTTCATCTTTTAAAACAGGTTTACCATCTTTTAAAATAATATTACCATTATCATCAAATTGATAAGCATTATCTAGCGATTCAAATGATTTTCTTAAAACAACTATTTCACCTTCGCTTGATTCATTAGTACAATATAGCAAATCATTATAACTATATACATTTATACCATCTTTTACAATGGTAAATGAAAATGTCGATGGACTAGCTACTTCTTCATCACCTAAACTAAAGGTTATGAAAGCAGGCCCTGCCGAAGCATCTCTCGATAGTTTAATTGTTGATTTTTCTTTATCATATGTAATATTATCAGAAATTTCCAACACTTGTAAATCATTAATTAATTCGCTAGGTAGTACTTTTATTTGTAGAGGAATTTCAGCATCTACTTTTTCATTGTTTACTAAGTCAGTATCACCATAGTATATAACTGGATCAATATTGCTACTTGATGTTTTTGATAATGTACTAACTAAAATAGCGCCATTATCATAGATAATTCCCGTCATACTTTTTGTTACGTTACCTTTTTCATTGGAGCAAGTAATTGTAACTTCACCAACAGTTAAAGGTTTCAAATAATAAGTGTCTTTAATTTTTTCTATTTCAGCATGAAGATCTTCTTCTAAATTTTTGTTTTTAATACTCCATATCAAAGTTGTTTCTTTAGTAGCAACTGTATTACGTTGATTAACACCAACCGCTTTTAATTCATATTTAGAACCTTCAGAAATTTTAAATCCTTCAACATCATCATAATCCCATTTTATTGCAACAATATCAGGGTCGACATAATTATATGTTGTATTAATAGTTACAACCCCTAATAAAGTTATCACAAATGGCACTAATAACAAAATTATTAAATTTTTCTTAGTCATCTAGTTCACCATATCTAATTCCATAAATAATGAATTAGCCTTTTTCATTAAATATAAAGCAATCGGTAAACCAAATAAGACAATTACTAGTCCACCAAGTAAACAAGCAACATATATAGATACTTTAAAGTATGAAAATACGCAAGTAACTAAAAAGAAAATTAATGGTACAAGGTAAGAATATAAATTAGAAAGATATGTGGAACGTGGTTTTTTATGTCTAACACATAATTCTTCTTTTAAACTAACTATGTCAAAAACAACAAGTAATAATTCAACTAAAAATATTCCAAAGAAGAACACTTTAAAATTAATAACACCACCTATTAAAAGCACCAAAAATGTTATTAAAAGCGATGCTGAAGACATAATAAATGGAATAATAATTTTTATGAAAATTTGTTTAGAATATTTTATGGGTATAGTTTTCATAACTTTAATTGTAGCATGTTCCATAGATATATATTGGTTAGCTCCTTGAGCAATAATAACAGTAAAAAGCATTAAAATCACAATATCTAATAAACTAATAAAGTTAGGAACCATTGCTGTATAATAAGCAAAGGTACCATTGGTAAAAATTTGATTTAGCGCCTTAATAACCAAATATACTAAGAAAGGTTGTACAATTAAAAGTCCCGTAAATGATAGTGAATAATTATCATTTTTAACAAGAATCATAATTTCTTTTTTTACTAAAGCCTTAGTAACAGTCGTAAGTTTAGCTTCTTTTACTTTTGTTTTAGGTTTAGCATAAACAGAAATATTTCGAACATAATTAAAAGCAAAAATAGCAATAGATGTTCCAATCACAAATGTACCAATAGCAATTGATAAATATAATAACAATTGGCTAATTCGTAAATCAACTACAAAAGAAATAAGAAATTTAATTGGTATTTCATACCTTTGAATATTTTTTACCTTTTCAATTGTTGTTGTTGTAAACAAAGCATTAATATTTCCACCAGCAATCATGTTCATGAATAAGTTCAATATTTTAGCATAAACGATACATCCAATAAATAAGACAATTAAAATTAAAATAAATTTTACAATCAAATGTCTGCTTAAGAATTTTTTACCAAGCCAATATGGATAAACAAATAATAAAGCTATGCCAATTTCAAACAAAAAAGTGAAAACTGGATAAAACAATCCTAAATAATAGAACCAAATTCCTTTACCAATAATTCTAGCATAGGCTATAAATAAAGGATATATAAAGGCAAAACTTGTCGCATAGTGAGAAAAAAACAAGAAAACAAGTTTTGATAAAATTATGGAACTATTAGGAATTGGATGTACTGACAATTGTTCAATATCTTTTTCATTAAAGAATAATTTATTAGCCCTTACAATTCCAGAAATAATTAATATTATCGAAATTATGAAAAGAAATAAATTCATATAAGCTAGCGGTGCATCTTGAAAATCTTTAATTTTTTTCAAAATTGTACAAAATAAAAATACTTCAACACCTATGAAAAAGATAAAAAAGATAATTTTAAATATTCCAGCAATTATTTTTGATGTAGTAGATTTTCCATGTCCAAACATCAATTTAAAATCTTTGTATAAAAGTGTTAACATCTATTTAACCTCCGTATGTATCTAAGAAAATACGTGAAAGTTGAAGACGTTTATTTGGATCTTTATTTAAATCGATTAAAACTTGTACAATACCATTATTAATAATAGCTACACGGTCACAAATTTTTGATACAAAATCTATATTATGGCTCGTAACAAAAACCGTATTTCCATGATTAGCATATTCTCTCATCATCTTTTTCAATTCTTCAACGGCCATAATATCAAGTCCTACGGTTGGTTCATCTAAAATCCAAATTTTAGGACTGTGAAGTAGGGAAGCGGCAAGGCACAATTTTTGTTTCATACCATGTGAATAATCAGCAATTTGATTGTTTAACTCTTCTAAATTTAATTGTAATCTGTTGCATAAATATTTGTAATTATTTTTGAATTCACCTTCTGATAAACCATAAATCGAAGCTATAAATTCTAGATAATCTAATCCTGTCATTTCTTCATAACAAGTGGGTTCACTAGCAACATATCCATATGAATATTTAGCTTCTAAAGGATTTTTACGAATATCAAAACCATCAACTAGTATTGTACCTTTATCAAATTTTTTAGCACCAATCATACAATCAATAGTAGTAGATTTACCAACACCATTACGGCCAATAAATCCAATTAATTCACCTTCAATAACTTCAAGGTTAATGCCTTTTAAAACTTGCTTTTTGCCATAAGACTTGTATAAATCTTTAATTGATATCGAAATTTTAACTTCTTCATTTGCCATTATGGCCTCCTAACTCTAATAAACCACATTACATATTTGCTTGCGACCTTTTTCAACAAATATTTAGAGTCACAAGTCATGCACGTATAAACGTTTTTCTTCTCATCAAGAGTCTTTGATTTGCATATAGGACAATAATTACTGTAAATATTTTTATCAGCGATTATTTCCTCGAATTTTGAATCAATCCACATACCTATTAAATCTTCTTCAGAAAGTTTTTTGGTATTTAATTGCTTTTTAGTTTTGCTATCATATAGATCCCATAAGGTGACTATCTCATCTGTTTCTTGACTAAAGTCACCAGTTTCTATATCAATTTTTCTTTCAATGCTGCACTCTAAATTATGAGAAGCTTTTGCGCTTTTACATTTAATGTTTAAACTAATTATGGGCTTATCAGTATTCATATTCAAGTCTACAACATAATCTTTATAATTAAAACATAAATTATTGAAATCTTTAGAATTCGAAGAATCAATTTCAAATTCTCTTTTTCTAAAGTTTTTCAAAACTAACATATAACAATAATATTTAAAATCTTCTACCGCAACTTTTTTATCAACATAATGTATAAATTTTTTATAAAACTTAAAACAATAATTATATAATTTGTTTTTTAATAATATATTTGTTGGTTCAATTTTTCGTAAATTTAAGTTACATTTTTTTATTTGTTTATAAAAATAAGTATTTTTTATAAAGGTAATTTTTCTAATTTGATTATTAATTACTTTTAATGCTTCGGTCACATCAGTTGAACTTATCAATTCTTCATCTTTACCAAAGGTAGGTAATAGTGAAATGTAAAAGTCATTGTAAGTATTTAACTCATCAGATATTAAATTGATTAGCATACCAATAAAAATATTTTCATAAATTTTTATTTCATCAATGTGTTCATGATAATATACATTTTCGGGAACCATTTGATAGTCTTTTTCTTTCCATAATCTAGCATCCTTAAAAACCATTTGAAAAGAATCATTTTCAATATGGCCAGCAAGATCAGCTCTTATAAGTTCATCCTTATCCATACTTGTAATCTTTGGATTCATAATTATAGTAATTATTACACTTAAAACAAAAGAGATTTCACCAAAAAATTCACTATCTTTTTTATAAGAAACATCTTGTAATGAACCAATTTTAAATTTTA
This sequence comes from uncultured Bacilli bacterium, assembly GCA_934098295.1. Taxonomy (GTDB): domain Bacteria; phylum Bacillota_I; class Bacilli_A; order ML615J-28; family CAG-313; genus UBA1737. The sequence continues at coordinate 15,873 of CAKONV010000002.1, forward strand.
ATAATTTGTCATACATTTCAGCAAGTGAAGAAAAACTATTTTGGTATTCATTTAAACTTGTTATAGTTTCCTTTAAATTTGCTTCTTCAATTATTCTCATAATTATAATCTTCTAATTATAGTTTCAATCGTTTTTTCACTACGTACTAAAACGCCTTTTCCATAAGTTTTTTCAATTAAGCTTAATAATTCTTTTAAAGCGCCTCTAACATATTCTTCAAAACGTCCTTCTAATTTGCTAATTACTTTTCTTGAAATTAAGAAATCGATAGCTTCTTCTTTTTTACCGCCACATTCAACGTATACTGGTACTAATTCATCAATTTGATTTTGGATACGGTTACCGAATGTTACATCAAATTGTTCATTAATATAATCAGCAATTACATTTAATTTATCATAATCAGCTTTTGTCATTTGATTTTCAGTTTTATCTTTAGCAGTTTGATATAATTCTTTTAACTTAGACTGACTAAGCTTAATAGGAGCTACATCTTCTTTAACTGTAAATGCTTCATTACGAGTTTCAAAATCCATTGTTATAGCACGGTCATATACTTTATCAGTAATTGTAAATGTTGAATCATCTTTATTAGCAGTACCAACAAAATATGAGTTTTCAGGAATATTTAAGATACCTCCCATTAATTTTGCAGGTGGAATGAAATTAAATGGTAATTGCATTAACTTAATGTTCCATTCGTTAACAGGGTATTCCAATACTGATAGGAAATCGGCAAAATAGTATTCGACACGGGAAATATTCATTTCATCTAATACATAAATATGAATCATATCAGGATTATAATTTCCATGATACATTGCAAGTAAGAAATCTGTCTCACTATAAGTTTTAGAGAAGTCATTAAAGTAACCAATTAAATTAGTTTTATCTCTCCAAGTAGCTTGAACAGGAACAAACAATAAGTTAGCTCCTACAAATTCAGCAAAATATCTTGGTAATGAAGATTTTCCAGTACCAGAAAGGCCTTCAAGAATCATGAAATGTGATGCCGCAAAACTACTTACAAAGAATCTTATTGTTTCAACATCAAAGTATAATTTTTCTTTTTTAGCTAAATAATTTCTAAATTTAGTACATAATTCTTCTAGACTTACATCATCAGTTTCAAACTTATCAACTATAAAGCCATCATATTGAACATCAATTCTAGATAAAGAAGGGAATACTTTTTCTCTATCATCTAACTCTTCAGCTTGTCTTAAAACACCACCAGTAGTCGCAGCAGAAGCTACTGTTGTTGCTGAATCTACATCAAAGTTATCTTTAATATCATCAACAACATCATCTTCTTCATTATCATCTAAAATTGGAAGATTGTTCTTATTGAAAAATCTAAATGGCTTATCTACCATAACAAAGTTTACAACAAATAATAAGATACCAGCAATTAAAGCAGCAATACCAAAACTAATAATAGCTGCTATTCCCATAGCTAGTCCTACAAATTTTAAATGAGCACTAATAGGTTCTTTTGCTACAGCATCAATTAATATAGCCAATCCAAATGATAATAATAAGCAAACAGCAAGTGTTGCAAAATATACTAAAAACATTTTTGCGCTATATGCTTTTTTATTATTTATAACTGCGTATCTAATTTCATAAATAATTGCCGCAACAAATAAAATACTATAAATTGCTACTAAAAGTAGAAAAATAAATAAGAATTTTCCACCTTCAAAATTTTCATTATTAAAGCCAAATAAATCTACAGCAAATTTTTGAATTACATTGCTGCGAGATGCCGCCATACAGTATCCTGTGAATAAGAACACAAATGCATACAAGAATGCTACTGATAAAGCTATAAGATTTTTTCTTGTAAAATAAGGTTTTGTCATATTTTTAACTCCTTCATTACTCCTAAATTTTTATTTCATCAACAGACGAAATTTCCCCCTGCTGAATAATAGTTTTAATCATTACTTTTTTTGATTTCTCTCTATATTCATCGTTATTTATATCACTTTTTATAACATTAGATTCATCGATAAAGTGATATTCATATTCGTGATAATATATTTTAACTTCCCCTATCATTGGCGAAGCAATATTAATTGCTTCTTTTATTTTTTCTGTTCTTTCCTTTAACTTTTTATTTATTTGTTTTGTGTTAATATCTATTACTATAAAGCATAAAAGAATAGATATTGTAGTAATTATGCCTAACAATGATTGTAAAAATAACACAACTATTCCTATCTTTTTTGCTCTTTTACCATTATATATTCCAACAAGTTCATCAAAGCTTGGAAAATATTGATCGTTTTTTAATGAACCACCATTGGCATCACCACGCATAACGTAAGTTCCATCATCATTAATACCAACAATTCTATGAATAATATTTTTCTTTACAATTGGGTTATAGTAACAAACTACATCATATAATTTAACATCATCTTTGTTATTAATCTTTTTTATTGTAATAATATCACCACCATCAAATTGATAGGACATTCTAACATCATCACTATTAAAAAGATATTCATTACTTTTGTTTTTAGCACTCATTGATCCTGACGCCACGACTATATAAGCATTAGAATCAAGCATGGTAACATTACCGTGTATTTTATTTATAAGTGTAAAAATAAATAATGGAACAATTAATATTATAAGAAGACAAAACAAACTATAATTTATAATTTTTAATATTTTTTTAATTTTAATATTTTTCTTATTACGCTCTATTATTAATCTATCAATTAGTTCTATATCATATTTTCCATCAGTTATTCCTTTAATTTCTTGTTTTTTATAATAATGAAAAAGGACACCAAAGCATAGTATAAATACAATATTAAAAGCGATAGATATTAATACTGATATTGATAATAACATAATTAGTATTTAATCTTTTACTTGATTTTTGCAGTAATTGTTAAATTAAATTGTGGAGCATCAATTGATGTGTTATAATTGTCAGGATCATCTACACCAAATTGATATCCATAAACTAATGCTCTAAATTCTTCTAATTCAGCCTTAGCCTCGTTTGAATCATACTCTTCATCACTTAGTTCATCGAAATAAATTCCAGGATTTTTTCCACCAAAGGTTGCTCCCCATTTAAATTCAATAACATATTCAAACTTTAAATCATTAGTAGTATTTTCGACAGCAGTAAGACCAGCACCTTCTTTTAAAGAAACGATTGATGTAGCACAAGTTGGGGTTTCTATGTATCCTTTATTAACTGCTTTTACTATTCCCGCTGGTAAATTTAGTTTAAATTCAACTCTACTTAAAATTTCTTTAGGAGAAATAACTCCTCTAATAATCATTTTAAGTGATTCGGGTCCACTTTCACTTTCTCCATAATGAATTCTTCCAGTAGTATCACTAGCCTTGGGTTCAAAAACAAAAGAAAATCCCGATAATTTATCCAAGTCACCAACTTTTACTTCTACTTCACTCCATGTATCTGTTGCTTCATCATATACTTCAACAACTTTATAAATCTCTAATTCTTTAAACTCTAGATTGGAATCCGTAAAGATATCTATATTTACATTTCCTTGAGAATTATGTTTAATTCCCGTTGACATCATCCATGTAGCGAGTCCAGTTACAATTAACGCAATCGCACCAAAGATAACAGAACCAAATGTTATTATTCGTCTTCTATACAGACCCCTAGTAATTTTTCTACTTTTCATATTTTCACCGCCTAAGACTCTGTATTTGTAATTATTGTTAATGTATATGTATCATCGTTAAGAGCTTTTAAGTATGTATTAATTTTTTCATCAGCATCAGCAGCTAAACGATCTGAATATTCAAAACTATTATAATAATCTATTGGATTTTGATTATTAAAATATTTACCCCATTCAAATTTAATAAGAATTGTAATAACAGCTGTGTTAGAAGCTGCATCATACTCAAAGTTTTCTCCTTGTACAGAACCAGCAAGACTCTCAAGATCTTTTTTAGAGTAAATTGTTTCGGTCTCAAATGGAAGTGCTCCAACTAATCTTGCTTCTTGAAGTGCTTTATAGTCAGAATCAGAAGTTTTCATTGATATTTTAAGGGTCTCTTCTTTTTCTAAGAAACTATAACCGCTAATAGTAATTTGTAAAAAAGCATCTAAATTTTCTAAATCATCTTTTTCTAATTGTTTTAACCAATCATATTTAGTTGAGCTATCTTTCTTCTTAGATCCAAAGAATATTTTTTCATCGTCAACTATTTCAGCCTTTACACTAACTCTATTATCAGTTACAATATCTATGCTAATCGAACCTTTAGTAATTGTATTAATATCTGATGTAAATACCCATGCGGCAAACCCAACACTAACTAATGTTAAGCACACTAAAATTCCTAAAAATATAATATATTTTTTTCTCATATCATCACCATTTATCCATTAATTGTTACCTTATATGTAATTCCATTAAGGTATGCATATAAGTTGTGTAAAGAATCTACAGCTTCACCTGCTAAATCACTATCAAATTCTTGACTGTTATAGAATAAATAAGGATTTTTAAATTCAAATTTACTTCCCCATCCAAACCTAAAGGTAATTATAATTTCACCTTTTTCATTCAAATCTTCTTTAGTAACTGAGGTTTTAGAAATATATGGTGCACTTATGTAACCATCATTAATTGCTGAATTAAATTTTTCATCATTGCTAGGAGCAAATGTAATGCTAATTACACTATTGTTATCCATATGATCACTATTTGTAACGGTCAATTTTAAATAAGCTGTTAAGTTTTCTTTCTCACCTTCAAAACTTAGCCATTCATTTGGTAACATTTCTGATACACTACCAAAAGCAATAACCGGTTCAATGCCTTCTCCGAGGTTTTCACCATTTTCTTTTACCCATTCATGCTTTACAGAATATGACGAATCTACAGCATCATCGACATTAATTTTTCCGCTAGCAATACTATCATCTACTGGTCTTGTAATAACGTAGGTTGCTAAACCAACTGTGAATAACATTAAAAAAGCCGTAATACTCAAAGAAAAAACTACTAACCATCTCTTCATATCAGTTTTATTTAACATAATATTTATATGTTAAATTTTACCTCCTTATCTTTTTATATTTTTAATGAAAATATTTTCTTATATTTATGTATGATTATACCATAAAACAACATTTTATGCAAGCGATAATACTATCAGCTTTTGCTTTTATTTATTTAAACTTTTCTAAAGAAATAACTGAAGAAAAAAAATTCATAGTTATCTCATTATTTTTATAATTCAAACTCGTTTTTTTTTAGCTATAAGGTTTATTAAAGTCATAACTTATTAATTTTTATGCTCCTTTCTTAAATATGTTTTAGTCATATCTTTTACAAAAACTTTTAATTATCTTAGCAATTTTTACCGCATTGTAATTATATTTATTATTTTTAATAAATCAAATTAAAAATACTTAATACTATTAATATAGATTTCAATCTTAAAATTTTATAATTAAATTTTCATATCAGTAACTATAATAATTTAAATTATTTATTTTTATTTTTAAAAATATTACGCGTAAATAAAAAGGCAACAATAAATAAACAAAGTGTGCTTATCTACTATTACCTTTTATTATTTAAAACTCTAATAAGTTATATTTAATCCAATTTTATAAAACAATGCTAACAAGTTTATTAGGTACTACTATTATCTTTTTAGGTTGTTTACCATCCAAATATTGCTTTACCTTAGGACTATCTAAAGCTAGTTTTTCAAGTTCTTCTTTAGATAATTCTGGTGATGCTTCTATTTTATCACGAATTTTTCCATTTATTTGAACAACAATTAGTATCTTTTCTTCAGCTGTTTTTTGTTCATCGAAAGTTGGCCATGATTCATATGTTATTGTATCTTTATGGCCTAAAAACTGCCACATTTCTTCGCCCATGTGTGGTGCAAAAGGATAAATCATTTTTACAAATCCTTCTAAATACTCTTTTGGCATATTAGGATTTTTATAAGCTTCATTGGCAAAGATCATTAATTGAGCAATAGCAGTATTGAAATGTAAAATTTCGATATCATCGCTTACTTTTTTAACAGTTTGATGATATATTTTTTCTAATGGTTTAGTATTTTCATTATCAATTTTAGCTACTTCTGTTACAAGTCTATAAGCTCTTTCCAAAAATCTTTTTGCGCCTTCAAGTCCTTTTGTAGACCAAGGTTTCATAGCATCAAGTGGTCCCATGAACATTTCATATACTCTTAAAGCATCAGCACCATATTCTTTAACAACAGGATCAGGGTTAACAACATTTCCTAAAGATTTAGACATTTTAACGCCATTTTCACCTAGAATAATACCTTGATTAAATAATTTTTTGTAAGGTTCTTTGGTTGTTACAATGCCACAATCGTATAATACTTTATGCCAAAAACGTGAATATAGTAAATGTAATACAGCATGTTCAGCCCCACCTACATATAAATCAACTGGTAACCATGCGTTAATCTGTTTTTGAACTTTTTTATCAGATAAATCTAAAAAATTACCATTATCACTTAATAAATAACCAATGTAATACCAACATGATCCAGCCCATTGAGGCATTGTATTTGTTTCTCTTCTTCCATGGACACCATCACTACGAACGACATCTAACCATTCACCAGCATTAGCAAGTGGGCTTTCTCCAGTTCCTGAAAGAGTGATTTTATCTAATTTAGGAAGTTCAAGTGGCAATTCACTTTCATCAACTAATGAAATGGTATTATCATCCCAATGAATAATAGGGAATGGTTCACCCCAATATCTTTGGCGAGAGAAAATCCAATCACGTAGACGATAATTTACTGATAATTTTCCAATGCCTTTTTCTACCAAAAAAGCACCCATTTTTTCAATAGCATCTTTTTTATTTAATCCATTTAAAAAACCAGAGTTAATATGCAATCCATCTTCAACATAAGCTTCTTTAGAAACATCCCCACCTTCAAGAACAGGGATTATTTCTAATCCGAATTTTTTAGCAAATTCATAGTCTCTTGTATCGTGAGCAGGAACAGCCATGATAGCACCTGTACCATATGATGATAATACATAATCAGCAATCCAAATTGGTAATTTCTTACCATTTACAGGATTAATAGCATAAGCACCCGTAAAGCATCCAGTTTTTTCTTTATTTAATTCTGTTCTATCCAAATCTGATTTGCTTTTAGCATAATCAATATATTTAGAAACAGCTTCTTTTTGTTCATTAGTAACTATTTTTGAAACAAGTTTATGTTCAGGAGCAAGGATACAATAAGTTGCGCCAAATAAAGTGTCACAACGTGTTGTAAAAACGGTAAACTTTTCATTTGTTCCATCAACCATAAAATCAATTAATGCACCTTCTGATTTTCCAATCCAATTACGTTGCATTTCTTTAATAGATTCTGGCCAATCAAGTTCATCAAGATCACTTAATAAACGTTCAGCGTATTTAGAAATTTTTAGAACCCATTGTTTCATTGGCTTTTTTTCAACTGGAAAATTTCCTCTTTCAGATACCATTTTGCCATCAACATTTATAATTTCTTCGTTAGCTAAAACTGTACCTAGTCCTTCACACCAATTTACTTCAATTTCTTTTAATTCTGCTAGCCCCATATTGTAAAGCTTGCAAAAAATCCATTGTGTCCATTTGTAATATTTAGGGTCACACGTTGCAAGTTCTCTATTCCAATCATAAGATAAGCCCAACATTTTAATTTGTCTTTTGAAATTAGCAATGTTTTCATATGTGAATTTACTAGGATGATGTCCGGTTTTTATTGCATATTGTTCGGCAGGAAGACCAAAAGCATCCCATCCCATTGGATGCATAACATTAAATCCTTTCATTCTTTTATAACGACTGATAATATCTGTTGCAGTGTATCCTTCTGGATGTCCTACATGTAAACCAGCTCCACTAGGATATGGAAACATATCAAGAGCATAATATTTTGGTTTACTAGAAACAAGTGGAGTTTTAAATGTTTGGTTATCATCCCAATATTTTTGCCACTTTTTTTCAATTTCTTGATGATTATAATTCATTTTACCTCTCTCCTTTTGTTACAATCTTAATTCTTGTTTTCCCCGTTAGTTATATTATGTAAAAGTCTATACATAGTCATTACTTTAATAACATAGAATATCATTACAATATCACCAACAAAATCTAAAGCTGTAATGCCTGTTAAAACTGATAATACGTGGGCAAAGACATATGGTGTTGAGCAGTAGACCGTAATTTTAAATATACTACCAAATTTAATTTTTAAAAAGCCGTAGAATAATTTTTCTAATACACTAATAAATAATACTGTTAAAAAGTAACTTCCTATAGAAATTAATAACACTAATAAAATGATAACAACTATATTACTATATTTATAATCACGATAAATGGCATTGCTTAAAGACAACATTTCCATCGAAAAGTTTGCTTTATCACTAGAATTAGAAGAAAAATTTATTTTTTTAATTCCAAGTTTTTCATAGCTCTTTTTACCAAACTTATACATTAAATTAGTATTTGCCATTTTTTCTTGTCCGTTATTATTTTTATTATCTTCACTAATACTAACATTAGCTTGACCAACTACAAATTGAATATCCGATTCCATAAATACAGCCATAATATAATAACCATTTATATCTTCTATACCTTTCGCATAGTTTTCACCAGTTAAATCAAATGCGAACACCACGGGCAAATTTGTCAAATCCATATCCATACTAGATATAACATATTCAAACCCAGCATTATTGTCAGTCTTAACTAGTTTTCCATCTTCAATTTGATAATGTATATTATAATTCTGAAAATCTTTTGTAAATTGTTCAGGATATTCCGTTGGAATTGTATTATCAACAAATATTGTTAACATCCCTGGAAGCACAAATAGTAATAATAAGAAAATTAAATACCCTACAAAATTTTTCTTAGGTTCATCAATATAATTAGCAATATTTTTTGGTGAAATCAAACAATTCTTTATTTTTTTATACATATTATTTCTCACTTTCTTATGTTTATTATATCACATTTTTGTCTTATTATAAAGTTTTTTGATTAACTACATATTAATTATAAAATAAAATATTATAATGAAAGCATTTTCTTGCAAAATATGATACAATATAAGAAAAAAATGGAGGTATAAATGAAAACAAACTTTATTAAAAAAATTTTTCTAGGAGGTATTTTCCTTTCACTATTACTTTTTAGTAGTCAAAACTTTATCAAAAAAGCCCATGCTACTTCTAATGCCAATATTAGGTATATAACCACTAGCGTTGGAGAAAAAGAAACAAGCGTTGGTATAAACTATCACTCTGATATTCCAAATTCTAGTGTTATTTACAGCACATCTAAATCTTTAACAAACGCGGTAACAGTTGATGCCATATCAAAGGAATGGCATTTTGATCAAGTTGATGATGATACTCAATCTGGTTTTAGTTCACGTTATGTGTGCACTGTTAACCTTGATGATTTAGAAGAAAATACTACTTATTATTATCAAGTTGTAGCCGGTGATGAAAAGTCAGAACTTCATTCATTTAAAACCGCCTCTGCTAATAATACTACTTCAAAAATATTATTTGCATCAGATATTCATGCTGCTGCAGGCTATAATACTACTGATAAATCAAATGGTAATATTGAAAGCGTACTTAATGCTAATAACGATATTAATTTAGTCGTAATGACCGGTGACCAAATAGATAGAGGTGGTTATGAAAATCATTGGCAAGCCTTTTTCAATGGTGAAAAAGCCTTAGAAAATGTTATTCAAGCAGCTATTCCAGGTAACCATGAATATTATCACTCTAAAAATGCTAGTTATATTTCACCAGAAATATTTAATCAATTTTATAACAATCCTAAGAATGCTGTTGAAGGAAGACTTAACTCATCTTATTATTTCAAATATGGTAATGCTTTAATTATCATGTTAGACACTATCAAAATGGGTAATGATAAATATGGTAGTAATTATTTAAGTGAACAAAAAGAATGGTTTAGAAAAGTTGTTAAAGAAAATCCTGCTCAATGGATTATTGTTGGTAGCCATGCTGGATGTATTTCAGCTGGTTCTTACGCAAGTGATGCTAAATGGATGAGTAACAACTGGGGTCCTGTATTTGAAGAATGTCAAGTTGATTTAGCTATTAGTGGTCACGAACATGTTTACATTCGTCGTAACAGCATTGTTAATGGTTCTTTTGATGAAATAAATGGCATTACTTACCTTGTTAGTCCAGCTGCTGGTCATAAAGCCTATACTGGTGTTCAAAAAGATGGATATATTGTTAAAAACATTAATTACGCTTGTAATACAATTAAAATTACTGAAGATAAATTAACTGTTGATTTTTATGCTTATGATACAAATTCAAAAACATCAAAAATGTTAAGTGATTATAGTTTTACTTTGGAACCAAAAAGACCTAACGGAGAAATTGAAAAAATAACTGAAGAAGAAATTGCTGATTCTTTAACAATGAACATTAATAAAAAAGAACAATTAATTACATTTAATTGGGATAAAAGATATTATGGAAATGTTGAAAGTATCAGTATTGACAAGATTGTAAATGGTTCTATTGAAGATACTTATGAAATAAAAATAAATAATCTTCGTGCAAAGTCTTATAAATTTACACCTATTTTTGATACTTATAATTATGATTTTGATGTCTCTATTAAACTTAAGGATGGTAAAATTTTATCAAAACATTTTGATTATGACAATGTTCAAGTCTATAAATTTATTGTTGAATACAATGGTGGTAGACTCGAAGGCGATAAAAAATTAGATGTTTATTATGACCACTCATTCGTCACTTTACCAAAGCCAGTGAAAGATAATTCTGAATTTGTCGGTTGGTATGATAATCCAAATTTCTATGGGGATCCAATTGTATCAATAAGTTCAGCATCTTCTGATATCATGCTATATGCTAAATGGATTGACCATTATAACATTACCTATGTTTTAAACGGTGGAGCTTTACCTTCTAATGCAGAAACTTCTTATATTGGTGGAGAAAAATTTACTTTACCAATTCCAACTAATGGAAAATTAGAATTCTTAGGTTGGTACTTAGAAGAAGATTTTAGTGGTAATAAAGTAAGTACTATTAAAAGCAGCCAAACTGGAGATATTACTTTATATGCAAAATGGAGTAAAAAAGGTTGCAATAAATCAAACGCCTTTATTGAAATGCTTTCATTACTTGCTATTACAGTTTTTTGTCTTAGAAAAAAGCATTAATATAGTTAAAATAAAAACACGTTGATAGATAAATTTCTATCAGCGTGTTTTTTATTCAGTAACTAATGTTTTAAATCTTTCTTATTTTGCAAGTTTAGTTTTAGCAGTTGCACATAAATTATTAAATGTTTGTGAATCATTTACTGCTAAATCAGCAAGCATCTTACGATTAATATCGATATTAGCTAATTTTAAGCCATGCATTAATAAGCTGTAATTTAATCCTTGTAAACGAGCAGCTGCATTTATACGTACAATCCATAACTTACGGAAATTACGTTTGTTATTTTTACGATCTCTAAATGCATATTGATAGCCCTTCATTACTTGTTGATTAGCAACCTTAAATAAGCAATGTTTTGAACCAAAATAACCTTTAGCTAACTTTAAAACTTTATTACGTCTTCTTCTTGCGACTACGCCGCCTTTAGTACGTGGCATGTTCTAGTACCTCCTTAGTGAAGTTGAGCCAATTGTTGGCGAATTCTCTTTTTATCGCTAGTAGTTACTAGAGAGAATTTACGTAATTGTCTCTTTTGTTTTTGTGTTTTTCCTGGTGCAAGGTGTCTATTACCTGCACGACTACGCTTAATTTGACCAGAAGCAGTTACTTTTAAACGTTTTTTTGTACCACTATGGGTTCTCATTTTTGGCATAATTCTTTTCTCCTTATTAAATTAATTTTTCTTTTTTTGGACTTTAGGACCTAATGTCATAAACATATTACGTCCATCAAGTAATGGTTGTTGTTCGATTTGAGAAATTTCTTCAAGTTTTGCTGCAAATTTAAAGAACAATTCTTTAGTATTATTTGCTTGTTCAATCATTCTTCCACGGAAACGACAACTAACTTTTACTTTATCTCCTGCTTCTAAGAACTTTCTTGCCGCACGAGCCTTTGTTTCATAGTCACCAACATCAATTGTTGGGCTAAGTCTTACCTCTTTAATGCTAATAACTTTTTGATTTTTCTTAGCCTCACGAGCACGTTTTTGTTGTTCATAACGGTATTTACTATAATCCATTAATTTACAAACTGGTACTTCAGCATTAGGAGCAACGCAAACAAGATCATATCCATGATCATACGCAATACTAATTGCTTCTTCTTTAGATAATTTTCCTAGTTGATTTCCTTTTTCATCGATTACAAGAACATAACTTGCTTCAATTTCTTCGTTTACAAGGTTTTCACCTTTTTTATCAGTTGGTTTAATAACTGTACACCTCCAAAAAATTTTGAAATAAATGCATTTAGAAAAGAATAAAAGTGAGCATAGTAATGCCCACCGTTTTGTTCCATAATATTAGGAATAATGACTCTTTTACCCACCAAAAAAATTGGTCAGGTGAGAAGTGGGACTTCTACTTTTCATAAACACTATTTAATTCACTACTTATTATACACTTTTTTTATATTTTTTCAAACAATTTACTTTTATTTTTTATTCACGCCTATAGTTAACATACAAACAAACAACAATTATAGTTAATATGCAAATTAATATTATGGCTGAAGAAATACCAAATTTTATATATGGGGCTTCCATAGTAAATGTTGGAACAAATAATTGATATATTTTAATAATTAATAATTCTTCTAGATTATCTGATAATATTTCTCCCAGCACTAGTAACACTATTGGTAAAAAATAAGCATAATTACTTGGAATTAGAACTGAAAACATTACTGATATTAAATTGTATATCAATATTATTAAAAACAAAACCCCATATAAACCAATCAAATTGTTTGCATATCTATACCAATTAGAGAAAAAGATGCCAATAATAGTTGTAACAACATAATACACACCAATTACTATTATATTTACTACCATTAAAAATAATAATTTCAAAATTAAATATGGTAGTCTCGTTTTAAAATAGGAATTACATAATAAATGATAACTATCATTTTCTTTGTTAAAAGCATTACCCCATATATAACAAAGCAAAGGAATTATAATTAATTTAACAATTATGATAATATTTCCTATATATTCATTTATTGCTTCATCACTATAAAAAACACTATATTTCTTATTTAAAGAAAATATATTTATACAAGTTATAACTATTAAGAAAAGTTCAACAACAAACAAAATAATTATATTAATTTTATTTAACAAAAATCGTTGATGGATTTTAAAATAACTAATAAGTTTCTTCATTTAAGTTAATAACCTTTTTATTATCATATTTATAATCATCATAGTAGTGACTAGCAATAATAATTAATTTGCCTTGTTCCTGCATTGTCTTTATGATTTGCATAAATATTTCTCTACTCTTTTTATCTAATCCCGTTAATGGTTCATCAAATAAATAGACATCGGCATTTGATAGAATCGTTTTTATAATTAAAGTTTTTTGTTTAGTACCTTTTGATAATGTATTTACACTTTGATACTTATATTTATCTATTTTAAAATATAATAAATAATTATCTATAACATTTTGTAAATTTTTTTCATCATTAATAAGATCATTTTCTAAGGTTATAAAAACCTTTAAATAATAATTTAAGGAAGTAAATGATGGCCACATAATTTTTTCTGGTAAATATGCATATTTTACACTTTTATCGTAAATATAACCATCATATTTGGTCTCTCTTAAAAGGCATTTAAAAAAAGTTGTTTTACCGCTGCCATTAATTGATGTCAAAAAATATATGTTTTCAGTCGTTAATTCTAGATTCAAATTTTCAAATATTATTTTTTTACCATATTTTTTTGATAAATTTTTAATGCTTATCAAGTTCATAAATTGTCTTTTCTATTTTTACTTCTTCACTTTTTGTAGAAAAATATTTAAAAGGATAAATAATTTTTTGCATGGTTTTATTAGAACTAGTATAATCGATAATAAAACCCATATATGATAAAGATTCATATTCATCGTATTTTAAATAAATAATTAGATAATCATCTTTAGAAACATCGATATCTTTTTTACTATCGCTACCAATAATTTCATAGTTATCTAATAAAACTAAATTGTCTATATCGACAACGCCACTATCTTCCATATTTATTTTTACTTTTGATGATAATGCCCTTATATTATTAATTGTAAAATTATCATTATTTTGTAGTTTTATTAATACGGCCATTAACATATTTTTTTCTTTATATTCTTTTACTATTCCCTTTAACGACTGATAATTAAGTTCATTATTTGTATTTTCTTTGCACATACAAATACTTCCAATTGGTAAACTAATACTTTTATCATTTTCATATTTTAACATCAAATATACTTCTTTCAATATCATTAATTCATCACTAACAAATGGTAAATCAATCGTTAGATTATACTGATAATAACAATTATCTTCAAACGTTGTTTTAGGACCATTTTCAATTTCTTTCAAGGAAACTAAAAAATTTATTTGTGATTTTTTGCTTTCAATGTAAACATCAGTAATATTATCTTTTTGCATGTAACTTGATTCTTCATCATCAATAAAAATTGGTACATTTATTTGCCCTTTATCCTCTACTACTAGAAGATAATCATATGGAGAAGTTAGAAATGAAAATTTCTTTTTAGTTGTACGAAAAAGAATAGTTGTTAATGTTAAAGAAACAATTCCTAAAACTACTACTAAAAAAATAATGCCACTAAAGTTCTTCTTCAACGAGTTCATAATATTCGGTTTCCACATTGATATATTCCCATGTTCCTTTTTTCAATGGTATTCCTAAAAAATAATATTTACCAACTCCTGTTGATAAACTAGCATCACCTTTAACAATTAAGCTCATTTTCTTATAAGGATTAATAACATATTCAAATGAAGTTTTTTCTTCATAATAATTTTTAATATTCTTTGTTATTTCTCCTTTAATAGTTGCCTCAATTGATAATGAAGCTCCCTTTATTTTTCCCGATAGCTTGCCAGAAATACTTCCACTAGCACTAATTTCTAATTCTGTAGTTTTAGTATATTTCACATCATAGTCGATTTTTAATGGTTGATTGCTGTAATTGCTCCTAGAAAATATAATGTCAGATATATACCAAATTGGTAATTCATCATTAATAACATAGACACTCCATCCAAATGCACGTTTATCAACCTTTTTTAAGTCACGACTAATTTGATATCCACTCATTTGATTTAACAAAAGGTAACCACTATTTGTGTCTTTAAAATCTAATTCTTTTATATCATCATGACCAGTATTTGTGATGCCTTTTGCCTTGGTTGCTCTAAACCCTATCGTAATAAATGAACAAACAAACATAATAATTATAAGTTTCTTAATCATATTAAATTCTTCCTTTCACAAAATAATACAAAAAAAGAATGATAATTGCTTTTGTGAAAAAGTCATATCATTCTCTCAATTAAAGTTATTATTTTATTAATTTTTAAACAAATCGGCAAAAGGATTATTTGTAGGAATTTCTTTGTTTTGATTATCAATATATTTATTTAATTGCTTTTTAGACATTCCTTGGTTATTATCTTTTATTTTCTCAAAAAACTTCTTGGTTTTTTCTTTATATCCACAACTGCATTCTAAAGTACTGTTGTCATTTTCTCCATATTGTTTCATGGTTTTATGACAATTAGGACATCTTAAGTTCACATTTCTATATATATTCTTCTTATATCCACAATTTTTATCCATACAAACTAGCATTTTTCCAAACTTATTAGTTATATCTAATAAGTTTTTACCACAATTAGGACATTTGGAATTGGTCATGTTATCGTGTTGATATCTAGATTGAGATTCTTTTATCATCTTTACATTGTCTTTTGTAAAAATAATAATCTCATCAATAAATGTTTTAGAATCTTTTTTGCCTTTACTTATTTCTTCTAATGACATTTCTTGGTTTGCCGTTAAAGACACGGTTTTTAATGATGATGGAACAAGTTCTATTAGCTGCATTCCTTTTAAAGTTGGATAAATTGTTTTTCCTACCAATTTAACATAACCAGCATCAAATATTCTTTCAATAATTTCGGCCCTCGTTGCCGGTGTACCGATACCGCTAGCATTTTCTAAAGCTTGTTTTTCCTTAGTATTGGTAGTAAATCTGCCAGCATGTTCCATTGCATCTAATAAAGTTGCTTCGGTAAAACGTTCCAGAGGAGTCGTTTTTAATTCATTAATGATAACATTAAAATTTGCAACGGTATTGCCAATCTTATATGTATCTTTATCTAGTTTATTATTAATTGCATCATCGTTTTTTAATAAAACTTTAAAACCTTGATTTATTGTTTGCTTACCACTTGTTTTAAATAAAAAATCATCATTACCAACATATAAAGTTGTAGACAAATACTCATAATCGTTCATAAACGCCATTAGAAAACGACGTACAACTAAATCGTAGATTCGTTCCTCATCCGTAGATAAATTCATAATATTAGGTTTTATTTCTGTAGGAATTATTGCGTGATGATCTGTAACCTTACTATTATCAAATATTCTTTTACTATTTGTTAAAGGCTTTTCTAGGATTTGTTGAACTATCTTTTGAAAATTATGATAACTACAAGCAAGTAGTCTTTCTTTAATTGTTTGATACATATCTGTTGATAAATATTTTGAGTCTGTTCTTGGATATGTTAAATATTTTTTCTCTTCATATAAACGTTGAACTATATCTAAAGTATATTTAGCTGAAAAAGAATAGAGCTTATTGGCATCTTCTTGAAGAGTTGTTAAGTCATATAAAAGGCTAGGAACTTCTCTTTTTTCTTTTTCAACTAATTCTTTAACATAAATTTTACTATTTCTTATTTTTTCACAAATTGATAAGGCCTCATTTTTGTTGAAATATTTTATAACATTATTATTTTTTACCAATTGAAAATCTTTTTGGTAAGCCTTTAATGATATTGTATAATAAGGAATAGCCTTAAAATTATTGATTTCTTTTTCTCTTTCGACTATTAAACTAAGCGTTGGCGTTTGAACCCGGCCTGCTGAAAGTGAAGCATTATATTTACAAGTAAGTGCTCTTGAGATATTTAAACCTACTAGCCAATCAGCTTTGGCCCTAGAAGCAGCCGCTTCATATAAACGATCATATACTCTATAATCAACTAAATGGGAAAAACCATTTTTTATAGCCGCATCGGTTAGTGATGATATCCATAATCTTTTCATTGGCTTTTTAAAACCAACTTTTTCAATAATCCATCTAGCTACAAGTTCCCCTTCTCTTCCAGCATCTGTAGCTATAATCAATTCACTAATGTTAGAATCCTTCATAAAATCTTTAACACAATTAAATTGTTTACTGACATTAGGAATAACTTTTGTGGAAAATTCCTTAGGAATCATTGGTAAATTATTTAAATTCCATTCTTGCCAATCTTTATTTATGTCTTCAGGTAATTTAAGAGTTACCAAGTGACCAAGAGCCCAGGTTACAATATAATCCTTACCAATAATGCCACCATTTTTATTTTCATTACAACCAAGTATTCTCGCAATGTCACGAGCTACACTCGGTTTTTCTGTTAATATTAATTTTTTCATTTTAGTTTTCCTAACAAGATATATCTTGGAATTCTTTAATTCCTTTCTTCATAAGAATTTTGTATAAAACAATAATAAAAATTACGTTAATAACAATGATTAGAGTTAAATAGTAATATGATGATATAAATTTATATGCACCCAAAACATAAATCACAAAATATAATATGGAAAAAAGTGGTGATAAAACTAACGTTATTAAAGTAGACATACCTTGTTTTATAACTTCTGCTTCATCAGTCCAATCAAAACGATTATATTTTAAATTGCATTTTAAGCCGATAAAAGAAGTCATTATTAAAGATTCAGCTAAAATAATAAATATGAATATAAAATAACTAAAACCTAATATAAAACTTAAAATTACGCTTGAAAGAAAACAAGGTATAATGCCAATTAAAATATTTAAAAGAATTTTGGAAAGAAAAATTGACTTTTCTGAAATGGGATTAGCCTTTAAAATCCAAAAGTTTTTACCTTCAATTGATATTGATGAACTAGTTGTACATGAAGTTGAAATTAATACGCTTGCCACTAAAATAATTATTACTTGAATACTATTACTTACTGAACCAAAACCGTATTGGGAAAACAAATTTTTGATAAAACTTAATCCAAATACGCCAATTAGTGCCGAAAAAAGAATTAACATAATGCCACCAACAATGGTGTTAACAACATATAAAGTTGAACGTAAATATCTGTTTAATTCTTTTTTTAACATTGTTTTTATAATATTTTCTTTTTTATAGACTAAATCTTTTTTAGTACTATAAGATTTTTTATTAGTTTTTTCGATTGTTTTTAAGTAAATATAAGTAGCAATTATAAATGGTATTAAACAAATTGCTATTAAAATAATTACACTACTTAAGTCTTTAGCTAAAAGAGTATTTACAATATTTTTAATAAAAAAGAAATCAAGAAGTTTTTGTGCCATTCCACTATTAATATCATTAATTGAATTCATTAGATAATAATAACAAATCAAAAATACAATGATTATTATAACATTAATGATGGTTTGAATAACTTCAGCATTTTTTAATCTTTTTGTTACAAAGAAAACAAAACTCTTTAATAATATTGATAAAGCATTAGCTAAAAATGTTAATAATATTATAACTAAAATTCCCAAGAAAATTATCGAAATGCTAGCATTATCTACTAAAATATAATAACAAATAAAGCCTGGCATCATTGTAAATAGAATCGGAAAGAAATCAAAAATATATTCTTTTAATATTTTAGAAAAAACAATTACACTTTTCTTTATAGGAAGCGAAGATAATAAATCCATATCGCTTGTTTTTTTAGAATTTGTACATTTTAAAATAACTACCAGTAAAGTGTAGAATAGTCCCATTGTTACAAGTGCATATAAGGCTACTTCAGGTTCACCAATCTTAATAGCTTCAATGATAATTCCATAAGCCATTGATGAAAACATTACTAAAAATAATATTCCAACTATTAAGAGTAGAGCACCCCCACCTAAATATTGTTTTTTGTTTTTTCGCCGACCAAAGGCACCTATATATACCTTGAAATAATTCTTTAATAATGTTCCTAGTTTATTCATTAGAATGTATCTCCATAAAGACATCTTCTAAGCTTTCGTGTTTTACAACCTCTTCCATTGTTCCTGTAGTTATTAATTTACCATTTTTTATAATTGCAACTTTGTTACATAATTTTTCAGCCACTTCTAAAACATGTGTTGAAAAGAAAATGATACCACCTTCACTACAAAACTCCTTCATAACTTCTTTGATTGAATGAGTTGCAAGGGGATCTAATCCTACGAATGGTTCATCCATTACTATCAATTTTGGCTTGTGCACAAGAGCTGCTATAATTGATAGTTTTTGTTTCATACCATGAGAATAAGATCCTATGTAATTATTAAGATCATTTTTAATTTCAAATAAGGTTGAATATTTTTCAATTACTGTTTTTCTTTCTTCAACGCTTATATCAAAAACATTACTAATAAAATTTAAATAATCTATTCCTGTTAAAGAATCATATAAATCAGGGTTATCTGGAACATATGCCAACATTTTCTTTACAGCGACAGGATCAGTTTTTATTGATATACCATTTACTTTTATATCTCCATCATCAAAGGGTAAAATTCCAACAATCGATTTTATGGTTGTGGATTTACCGGCACCATTATGGCCAATGAAGGCGAATAAATCGCCTTCATTAACAGTTAAAGAAAGATTGTTTACCGCAATCTTTCCATTTTCATATTTTTTACTATAATTGATTATTTCAAGCATTTAATTTCCTCTTTGGTTTAATAATTTTTCCATATTTTTAGCATTATTTAAAAAATTATTTTTATCATTTTCTTTTAAGTCTTTTTCCATAAAACCAACTATTTCAATAATTCTTGAATCTAATTGTTCATTCTTTATAGAAAAATTGATATTGTTACTCATCTCTACAAGTGATTGTAACGTTTTTACGCAAACTTGGTCAGCAGTTAATTTCATTAATCCTAATAAAGCTTCTTTTAGTTCAGTTAAATCAAAAAGCTTTACTTCTTTTTTAGGGACTGTTTTTAAATGACTTTGATAGTATGATCTTAAAAGAAGACCAATTACTGCTAATACAATGAATAAAATATTTATTATAACAATAACAGTTACACTAATTTTTGTTATAAAGAAAAAGAAAATAATGCCTACCACTAATGCTAATAAACTTACTGGTGTAAGGAAAATTAAAAACAATCCTTGATGAGTTTTATTATCATACTTTAAAAAAGCTGGAAAAATTAAAACTAACCAAAATAACATTACAAAGGCATAATTAACCCAAAACGAACTAAGTTCTAAATTAGTTTTACCAGTACTAATAAATAATATTGCATTAAAGGCTGCAACAAGCACAAGCATAATAAATAAATAATATTTGTTTTTAAAAATTTTTTTCATTTCATTCACCTCACTATTATTATATCAAATAAAATTTAAAAAATAAATAGTCTAATGAAAAAAAATTAAAAAGGCTAGATAATATAGTCTTTTTAATTCTTAAATCATTATTTACTAAATACTACTCTACCATCTCTTATTGTTTTATAAACATTAACATCTTTATCTACAACAACCAAATTAGCCTTTTTACCAACGCTAATGCTTCCCATTTGATCATATAATCCTAAATTCTTAGCTGGATTACTAGAAGCAAATTTTACAGTTTCTTCTAAAGATGTTCCTAGGAAATTCATTACATTATGTACTGCCTTATTCATTTTTAAAACACTACCAGCTAAAGTACCATCAGCTAAACGAGCTTGATCATTTTTTACATAAACAGTTTGTCCACCTAATTCCGAAACACCATCAGGCATATGTTTTGCACGCATAGCATCAGTGATTAAAGTGAATTTATCAGCAGGTTTATTTTTGTATAATAGTTGAATAGCAGGAATTGATAAATGAATTCCATCACAAATAGCTTCACAATTTAAACTATCTAATAATAATGCTGAACCAACAACTCCTATTTCACGATGATGTAATTTGCTTTGAGCATTATAAGTATGTGTAACATTAGATGCACCAGCTTTAATGGCAGCTACAACATCATTATATGTAGCATTTGTATGGCCGATAGAGGCAACAATTTTGTTTTCTTTTAAATATTTTACTAATTCAAGAGCACCTGGTTCTTCTACTGCTAAAGTAACAATTTTAATATTATTACCACTTACTTCTTGATAATGTTTAAATACTTCAACATTTGGAGCAACAACATATTCAATAGGTTGAGCACCAACAAAAGTTTTAGAAATGAAAGGTCCTTCAAGGTGAACACCTAAAACACTAGCTCCTGTTTCTTCTTTTTTATTGATATACTCATTTACATTTTTTAAAGCTTTATCGATGTTTTCTTCGCTTTGTGTCATTGTTGTTGCTAGGAAAGCAGTAGTACCTTCACTCGCTAAAGATACAGCAATTTTATTTAGAGTTTCAAAAGTTCCATCCATCGCATCGCAACCAGCTGAACCATGAATATGTTCATCAATGAAACCAGGAACTACAATACGATCTTCTGGTAATTCTACTAATCCTTCTACTTCTTTGTCACCCAATTCTTTAATTAATCCATTTTCAATAATAAGATTGGTTTTCTTTAATCCTTCTTCTGTTAAAATCCAAGAATTTTTAAATCCTTTTACTTCCATGTTAATTCTCCTATTCTAATTTGTTTATTACTAGTGTGAATTGTAATTCACATTTGTTTCCATCTTTTTCAAAGCTTACATCATATTGATAAGCAGCTGATTTATCAAATTTTAAAATAGCACTTCTTTTAGAATCAATTTTAGCTGTGCCATCATTTAAAACATATATCGGATAAAGTTTTAAAGTTTTAATATCCGAATTTTTCAAAGCCATAATAACTTTACCATAATATATGGTTTTTTCATCTTTTGTTCTTTTAGCATTAAATGTATCTGTAAAAACCGATGCAGCATCGCCAGAACCACTTCTAGTTATAATACCGCTTCCCTCTTTCATATTGTAATAAGCATGAGGGTTGCTACCATTAATATTGAAATTATCATCAATAATCTCTATGTATAGTCCAGCAACATAATAATCGATTTTTCCATATTTAACATTATTTAATGTTGAACGTGATTGACATGATGCAAAAAGACAAGTCAATGATAAAATTACAAATAAAAATAACTTTCGCATATTTATAAATACTCCTACTTATATTATACACCAATTATAATTTTTTTTAAAATAATATACTAAAAAAAATTATATTTAAAAAAAGTCGCATAGTGCGACTTTATTATTTTATCCTAATGCTACATCTAATACCATCATTATACTAAAACCTAGTGCGAAAAATATTGTTCCAATATTAGAGTGTTTACCTTGTGACATTTCTGGAATTAATTCTTCAACAACAACATACAACATAGCACCAGCTGCAAAACTTAGTAAATATGGAAGAGCTGGTATTATAAGTTGAGATAAAAGTATTGTTAATATAGCTCCAATTGGTTCAACAATACCTGATAAAACACCCCCAAGGAAAGCTTTACCTTTATTTTCTCCTTCAGCACGAAGTGGCATGGAAATAATAGCACCTTCAGGAAAGTTTTGAATAGCAATTCCTATTGATAAAGCTAAAGCACTAGCCGCCGTTATTTGTGTTGATCCCGCTAGAAAACCGGCATACATAACACCAACCGCCATGCCTTCGGGAATATTATGTAAAGTTACTGCTAGTACCATCATAGTTGTACGTCCAAGTTTACTTTTGGGTCCTTCTGCTTGATTACTTCCAACATGTAGGTGAGGTATTAAGTGATCTAGAGCGAACAAAAATAAGATACCAATCCAAAATCCTATAAAGGCTGGCAAAAAGGAAAATGAACCCATTTCTTTAGACTGTTCAATAGCTGGAATAAGCAAGCTCCAAATAGAAGCAGCAACCATTACTCCCGCTGCAAATCCAGCAAGAGCACGTTGAACTAAGTTACCAAGTTTTTTCCTCATAAAAAATACGCACATAGCACCAAGAGTTGTTCCTAAAAAAGGAATCAATATTCCTAAAAAAGTTTCCATTTTATTACCTCTCTATCATTTTTTTAATACAACAATTTTATTAGATATATTACGTACAAATTTTATTTTTCCTAATAATTTATAAATAGAAATAAACTCTGCCATACCTTCAGTTAAACTATGCTCTTCTATAAATGAAAATGTAGGTATAAGATTTGCAAGCATTTTTCCATTTTTTATTCCCCATGTAAACTTGGCATGACTACCCTCAATGGATTTTTCTTTAAAGTGTTTAACAACCATAGGGTTCATTGTTTCGATAAAAACTGTGACTTTCTTAAATCTATTTGTTATAATTTTAAAAATTTGTTTAACATCATCTTCTTTTAAGTACATCGATAAGCCTTCTATTATAATAAGTATAGGCTGCTTGGTTTCCTTAATCTCTTTCCCCCAATCATCCATAGCTGACATAGCAATTTGGGTTATTGTTCCTTTTTCTGGTAGTAGTTTTTCTCTTACCGCAATTGTTTGTGGTAAATCGAGATTATACCAATGATAATAACCATTTATTCGATAACAGCGAGTATCTAATCCACAAGCAATATTTACAATAACTGCTTCAGGATTATTTTTAAGCCAATTAATTACTAATTTATCAAGTACAATTGTTCTTGAAATAACGCCATTATGCATGGCCTTATCAGTATCAGCTAGATGAAAATCATAATCAATATTATTAATGATTTCTTCTGCTTTCTTATCACTGATGGCACCACGTCCCTTACTTTCTTTAGCACGGGCATAAACAGTTTGTAACATTGTTTCTTCAACCCCAGTAAGTTTTATTTTTTCTATCATAATATTTTCCTCCAAAGTTTACATACAAACTAGTTAGTTATTGCTAACTATTTGACTATTTAAAAATTGCCTTAAGCAATTCTTACTAAACTTATAATTTTTTTCGCTAATATTATAGCATATATTACATTTCTTTGCAAAAAAGTTATACATATATTTTTTATAGGCTTTTGAATCAACAAAAAAGTTATAGTGGCTTTTATTTTAGACACTATAACTTTTAAATATTAAAAACATTTGATAATATCAGAAATAAAGATTACAACAAATAATCCCATCAAAAGAATAAAACCAATATTATGAATAGTATTTTCAACCTTAGCGTTAGGTTTTTTCTTTGTTATTGCTTCATAGATTAAAAAAGCAATTCGTCCACCATCTAAGGCAGGAAGTGGTAATAGGTTAATAAGACCAATATTTACTGATAATAATCCAGTCCAATGTAAAATATTATAAAAGGCATTTTCACTTTGAACTAGTTGCGTAAATAAATTAAAAATACCAACAGGTCCTGATAAATCTGTAATTTTAATTCCAGAACCTTTCTTAGTAAATAAGCCTAATGTTTTAAAAATTTGAAGAGATGATTCACCAACTTCAACCCATGGCATGTAAAGAAGCTTACCAATATTTTTTGTAGTTCCTGTTGACACACCAAGCAAGGCTTTTACTCTTGGAATACCTTGAGTATCTAAAAGGTAAGATGAATAAGTATTAACAGTATATGGACCATGCTCTTTACCATCTCTTAATACATAAAAAGTTACATCTTTAGATTCATTTAAATTCTCACTAGTTAAATATTTTACAAATTCATCAATACCAGTTACTTCACTATTATCAATTTTTATGATTTGATCACCGGCCCTTAGTCCTGCTTTATAAGCTTTAGTTTCCGTCATTGCACTACCATAGTCGCCAACAATAACTTTATTAGTTTTATCCGAACTTAAAACCATTTCTAATGAGTATATTAAAATTTGAGGATAAACTTTAGTAACTACTTCTTTGCCATTTTCATTGTTTTTATAGGTAATATTGATAGAACCATCACTTGCAAGCATATTAGCAATTGTTCTATCGCTAAGAGCAGTTCCAAGACTTGACCAATCACTAAGAGTAGTATCTCCTATTTTGATAATTATATCATTGTCTTTCACACCAGCTTCCATAGCAGCACCGGATACCGAAGAAACTTTTGTTGAGGAAGTATCAGCATAGCCATAAATTACACCACTAATAAAGAAGACAATTAGAGCTAAAACAAAATTCATAAATGGTCCTGCAAAAACACTTAAAAATCTCTTAAACAATGGTTTATTAGTAAAGGCTCTATCATATGGAGCAATTTGAATTTCTTCATTTTTCACAAGATTTGCCATAGCATTACGAGCTACCGTATAGTGATTAATGTTTCCTTCTTCATCTTTTAATTCCATGTATAATTCATCTGGTAAAGCCTCTTTTGTGCCTACCAAATCATATTTAACAAGTTCATATTTTTGAAGATCTTTATACTTAGGATTATCAAGTGAAGTAATCAAAGTAGTGATGACATTATTAGAATCTAATACTACTTTTACTTTTTTTATTCCTTTTAGGATATCATTTTCTACTTCTTCACCTGCCATAGCAACATATCCACCAATTGGAATGGCCCTAATCGAAAACATCGTTTCGCCTTTCTTTTTTTGAACAATTAGTGGACCCATACCTATAGAAAATTCATGACATAAAATACCTGATTTTTTAGCTACTAAAAAGTGTCCACCCTCATGAATCAATACAATAATCATTAGGACAATTAAAAAAACAATTAGTCCTAACAATGCATACAAAATATTCATTATAACTCCCTTCTATTGATACTTGGAAAGAATACTAATCTTAACAAGTTCATCAACACTCATAATTTTAGCAATTGTTAAAGGCCCCTTTGTGAAGTTTTCAAATTCTTCACTTTCAAGGGTCTTTTTAACAATACTTTCAATATCTAAAAATTTTATTTTTCTATTTAGAAATAATTTTACAGCAGCTTCATTAGCAGCATTTAACAAAGTCGGGTAAATACCACCTTTGTTAATAGCATCAATTGCATATTGAAGCATTGGATAACGTTCAGTCGATAATTCTTCGAAATGTAAGGCGCCAACCTTTAAAATATCTAAAGGTTTAATTATATTTGATGCTGAATGACTAGGGCCTTCCATTGCATATTTTATAGGTAGATGCATATCACTGGATCCCATTTGAGCAAATATTGAGCCATCTTCGAATTCAACCATTGAATGAACAACGCTTTCTTTATGTAAAATCGCCGTAATTTTATCCATTGGCATCGAAAACAAATAGTGAGCCTCTATCAATTCAAATCCTTTATTCATCATTGTAGCACAATCAATCGTAATTTTAGGGCCCATTTTCCAATTTGGATGTTTTAACGCATCATCAACAGTAACATCAATTAAATCTTCTCTTTTTAAATCTCTAAAGGCCCCACCTGAAGCCGTAATATATAATTTTTTGATTTCATCATGATTACGTTTTTCAATAATTTGCGCAATGGCACTATGCTCACTATCAATAGGTATTATTTTTACTCCCATTTCTTTAGCTCTATCCATAACAATTTCGCCACCTATAACAAGAGTTTCTTTATTGGCTAAATAAACATTACGTCCTCTTTCGATAGCACTCATAGTTGGAAGTAATCCAATAGATCCTACTAAAGCATTAATAACCATTGGACATATACAATCAAAGGTTGCAACTTGTTGTAATCCTTTATTTCCATAACTTACAATTACTTTAGGAAAGGCCTGTTTAATTTTTTCAACATTTTTTTCATCGCCACAAGAAACAAGTTTGGGTTCAAATTCTTCAATTATTTCTAAAGCTTTATCTATTGATTGGTTGAAACTAAAAGCTACCAATTTATATTGTTCCCTTTTTTCGCGTATTAAATCTAATACTTGGCTACCAATTGATCCTGTAGCACCTAATAAACATATTTCTAACATAAAACTACTCCAAAAATAGCTAACACAATAAAAAAGACAATGCTTGTTAGAATCAAACTATCAAAGCGATCCATTACTCCTCCATGTCCAGGAAATATTTTTCCATAATCTTTTATGCCATATTCTCTTTTTAATTTAGAAGCAATCAAATCACCAATTTGACTAACGATCGTTAAAAGTAGAGAAAAAATAATTATTAATAAAATATGTAAAAATTCATTTTTTATATTAAATAAATTAAATCCTAAAAAATTTTCTGACAATATTAATATTAAACTTCCAATTATTGTTCCCATAATGCTGCCGCCAATAGATCCTTCAATACTCTTATTAGGACTTACATCAGGGATTAGTTTATGTTTTCCGTATCTTCTTCCTATTTCATAAGCAAAAATATCTGTAAACATTGAACAAGCAAGAGGATAACAAAAAACTAGTAATGCTGGTAAATTTATATCATAATTTCCTAATATAAGGTTTTTCTCACTAATAATTTCAGCGTTGCGAATACTAGCAATAATAACAAAACTTATACCACCATAAAATAAACTGGCTATATAATAAAAACCATCTGTCATTTTTAATTCTTTATAGAATAGAGGAAGACAAAGGAATAATGTTATCAATAATAGTAAGCAGAAAGCAAAATAGTTAATAATGTTGCTAATATTAGTAATTTTACCTAAAACAACAACAAGCATCAAACACAAAGATGCAAAAGGAACAACCAAATTTAATGTTTTAGGCAAACTGCACTTATCATTATGCATTTTAACTAATTCATAACTTCCAATAAACGATAGAATAGCAGCCATAAAATAAGTAAAATATCCACCTAAAAAGATAAATGGTATTAACACTACTGACATTACCACAGCGGTAATCACACGGGTCTTATTCATGGCCTTTTTTCTCCAATCCACCAAAACGACGGGATCTCGATTGATACTCATCAATAGCCATGTATAATTCCTTGGCATGGAAATCTGGCCAATATGTTTTTGTAAAAACAAATTCACTATATGCTGATTGCCATGGTAAGAAATTACTTAAGCGTTCTTCACCACTTGTTCTAATAAGTAAATCTAATGGTCCAAAGTCTTTTGTATATAAATGTTTTTCAAATATTTCCTTATTAATATCTTCTATTTTAAGATTACCTGATAAAACTTCTTCAGCAATTTCTTTTGTTGCGTTAATAATCTCTTGATGACCACCATAGTTAAAACAAATGCCCAAAGTAAAACTATCAAACATTGCAGTATCTCTTTCAATTTCATTTATGGCATTTAAAACATCTTCAGATAGATTATTTCTTTCGCCTAAAATTACAACTTTGGTTTGTCTTTTTATAATTCTTTTTTTATATTTTACCAAATTTTCAATTAAAGCATTCATTAAAAATTTTACTTCATCCGTAGGTCGTGACCAATTTTCGGTTGAAAAGGCATAAACAAGTAGGGAATCAAGCCCTAAATCTTGTGTTTCTTCGGAAATTTCAACTAATGTTTTTATTCCTTTAGCATGTCCAACAATTCTTGGTAATCCTCTTTTTTTAGCCCATCTACCATTACCATCTAATATTATCGCAATATTTTTTGGCATTGGTTTACTCAATATTTTTTCTCTTAACTCTCTAGACTTCATAATCTAAAAGCTCCTTTTGATATTTTACTTATATATTATACTATAGTTGGCAATTTTTATCAAGGAAACAAAATTCTTTATTATTATACTAATATAATATTAACTTTTCTTTAACAATATTTCATTTAAAATTAAATATTTTATTATTTAGTCATAAAAAAAGAAATAGAATTTATTATATCTATTTCTTTCATTTATTTTTTAAATTGACATGATGTCTTTTTCTTTTGAAGAAGCAAGTTTATCTATTTCTTCAATGTATTTATCCGTAATCTTTTGAACTTTTTCTGTGTAACGTTTTAATTCATCTTCAGAAATAAGACCATCTTTTTCCATTTTCTTTAAAGTCTCCATACCATCACGACGAATGTTACGAATAGCAACTTTATTGTCTTCAGAAACTTTTTTCGCAGTCTTAGCAAGTTCTTTACGTGTTTGCTCAGTTAGTGGTGGAATTGGAATTCTTACTACTTCAGCATCAGCTAAAGGATTAAGTCCTAAATCAGCTGCTTGAATTGCTTTAGCTATTTCTTTTAGAATTGAGCGATCCCAAGGTTTTACAACAATGGATTGAGCATCGGGACAAGAAACACTACCAACTTGAGTAACTGGTGTAGGAACACCATAATAGTCAACTTTTACTTCATTAAGAATTGATGGATTAGCTTTTCCAGTTCTAATATTTGCGAATTCTTTTTTTAAAGAATCAATTGATTTTAACATTTTTTCTTCACATGTTTTTAAAACAGTTTCAGGCATCTTTGGTTTTCTCCTTTTTTATTTTTTGGTAACGATAGTACCAATTTGTGGTTCTTTCATTATTTTTTTAATGTTACCACTAACATTCATATCAAAAACAATAGTATCAATATCATTATCTTGACACAAGCTAGCAGCAGTTAAATCCATTACTTGTAAGTGTTCATTTAACATTTGATCATAAGTTAACTTTGTGTAACGCTTAGCATGTGGATTTTTTCTAGGATCACTATCATAAACACCATCAGTTCCATTTTTTGCCATTAAAATCTTTTTGGCACCAATTTGAGCAGCACGAAGAGCCGCACAAGAATCAGTTGAAAAATAAGGATTACCGGTACCACCAGCAAAAATAACAATATAACCTTTATCAAAATAATCTAAGCAATCATTTCTTGTAAACAAACGTACAACGGATGGCATTGGAATTGCTGACAATGTTACAGCTTTTAAACCTACATTATTTAGGGCATTTTCTAAAGCCAATGAATTCATAACAGTTCCAAGCATACCAATGTTATCAGCAAGACATCTTTCCATGTGATTACTTTCAGCATCGCGTCCACGCCACATATTTCCAGCACCAGTAACAATGCCAATTTGAACACCAGATAATGCAAGTTCTTTTATTTCATTCGCTACTTCACTTACTTTTGAAGCATCGATACCAACACCATTTTCTGATAATGCTTGTCCACTGAGTTTTAATAAAACTCTCTCCATTAAAAGTTCCTACCTTATGGAGTTAATTATTTATTTTGAGCAGCAGCAGCTTGAGCAGCAACTTCAGCAGCAAAATCATCATGACGTTTTTCCATACCTTCACCAACTTCAAAACGTACATAATTTACAGCTGAACTGTTGTGTTGTTTTAGATATTCAGCAACAGTAATACTAGGATCTTTAACAAATGCTTGGTCTACTAAGCAAATTTCTTTTTTGAATTTGTTTAAACGACCCATAGCCATTTTTTCAATTATATTAGCAGGCTTCTTAGCGTTTGCTTCATCATTTGCAATTTCGTTTTTAATTACTTCAACTTCATGATCTAATACTTCTTGATCAATTTTTGAATCATCTAAATAGCGAGGAGCATACATTGCAATATGCATACAAATATCTTTAGCAAGAGCAGCATCGCTACCTTTAATTACAGATAATACAACAATTTTACCGCCATTGTGTTTATAAACGCCAAATACTTCATCATCTTGTTTTTCAACACGAACAACACGACGTAAACTAATTTTTTCACCAATAACAGCTGTAGCATTAACGATGATTGATTCACCAGTTTCACCTTCATATGTTCCATTTAAAACACAGTTTTCACATTTAGCATCAACGGCAACACAAATTTTTCCGATTTTTGCAAGTAAATCTAAGAACTTTTGATTTTTAGCAACGAAGTCAGTTTCAGAATTTAATTCATATAAATAAGCAACATTACCATTAATAGCAACATCACATAAGCCTTCAGCAGCAATACGTGAAGCTTTCTTTTCAGCTTTGGCAATACCTTTTTCTCTTAGCCAGTCAACTGCTGCATCTAAAGAACCATTACATTCTGTAAGGGCCTTTTTACAGTCCATCATACCAGCACCAGTTTTTTCTCTTAATTCTTTTACTAAAGCGGCAGTAATCATTTTTGTTTCTCCTTTATTACTTATTTTCTTCGTTGTTTTCGCTTACTTGTTCAACAACTTCTTTATTTGCAGCTTCTTTTACTTCTTCAGTAGCAGGAGCATTTTCTTCTTTTTTAGCTTGACGTGGTTGACGAGGACGACGATCTTGACGAACTTGTTTAACAGGACGTTGAGCTTTTTCATCCTCAGCAGGTTTTTCTTCTTCTGGTAATACATAAGGTTCAACAGCTTCGCCATTACCTTCCATTACAGCATTAGCCATAACACCAACAATTAAACGAACAGCTCTTACACCATCGTCGTTTGCTGGAATAATATAATCAACATCATCAGGATCACAGTTAGTATCAACTAAGCCGAATACAGGAATATTTAATTTACGAGCTTCCATTACAGCATTGTGTTCAGTTTTTGGATCTACTACGAAAATTGCGCCAGGAAGTTCAGTCATTTCTTTGATACCACCAAAGAATGATTCTAATTTAACCATTTCCTTTTTAATTTGAATTACTTCTTTCTTAGGAAGAACATCAAATGTGCCATCTTTTTCCATTTCTTCATATTTATATAATTTTGCAATTGACTTTCTAATTGTCTTGAAGTTAGTCATTGTACCGCCTAACCATCTCTTATCAACATAGTATTGGCCAGCACGTGTTGCTTCTTCTTTGATAATGTCTTGAATTTGTTTTCTAGTTCCTACGAATAATACTTTGCAGTTATTGTTACGTACAACTTCAACCATTTTTGCATAAGATTCTTCAATTAAATCTGCAGTTTTTTGTAAATCAATGATGTAAACACCATTTCTTTCTCCAAAAATATACTCTTTCATTTTAGGGTTCCAACGGCGAGTATGATGACCGAAATGAACTCCAGC
The DNA here is from genome assembly GCA_934098295.1 of uncultured Bacilli bacterium. Classification (GTDB taxonomy): domain Bacteria; phylum Bacillota_I; class Bacilli_A; order ML615J-28; family CAG-313; genus UBA1737. Next base: position 48,037 of record CAKONV010000002.1, read on the forward strand.
TTCTAGTAATTGCTTCATTGTAATTACAGCCATATTTTTTTCCTCCAATTTTATTTTGTTTTGGCCTCTAAGAAAGTCACAGTTAACCGCCTAAACGAAATCTTTTCTTATTTCCTTCGTTTTAAACATGACGACGCACTCATTTCTTATGTGTATTTTTTGCCATACTTATTATACCAAAAAGCTCATTATATTACCATTAATTTACGTTATTTTTTCTGCATGGTAACAAATGTTAAACCTTCATGCTCAACTTCAGTATCAATTATTTCAAATCCACAACATTTATAAAAACTAACGTTATAGTCTTCTTGTAGAATTGTATCAACATACCAAGTCTTAACGCCTTTATTTTTTTTCATAACAGCTTCTAAGACCATTTTACCCAAGCCTTGGTGTTGATATTCTTTTTTTAAATAGAATTGAGCTATTTTCATAATTTCTTTAGAATCAAGTTCAAAAATGAAAAGTCCGCCCACAATTTCTTCGCTTTCAAAATCAACAATTTTGTAATATTGACCAAATTTATACTTCAAATTAAACTCCATTCGATGCAAACTCATATGAATAGGGTTAGTTTCAAAGTCTCCATATTTTACTTCATATGGAAGAAAACATTCCTTTTGTAATGCTAATAATTCTTTAGCATCTTTTTGTAAAGCTCGTTCTAAATTAATCATTTTTATTTTTCTCCTCTCTTAATATTTTTTGTCTTGGATGATTTTCCATTGAACGTTTCAATTGTTCCGTTGATACATGAGTGTATATTTGTGTAGTTGATAGGTTAGCATGACCTAGCATTTCTTGAACACTTCTTAAATCTGCTCCCCCATCTAGCAAGTGTGTAGCAAATGTGTGCCTTATCATATGAGGATATACATGAATGGACTCCTTCGCTTCCTCCATTATGTTATCTAAAATAACTCTAACTCCTCTTGGTGTCAAAGCTCCTCCATTATGATTAACAAATAGTACATCTGGCGATGCATTTTCATTTTTCAAAATTAATTCTGGCCTTGCAAGATATATATAATTTTCAATTGCCTCAATTGTTCTTTTACTCATAGGAACATAACGTTCTTTACTTCCTTTACCAAAAACTTTTATCATGGAATTCGCATAATCTAAGTCTTTTTCTTTTAAATTGCATAATTCAGAAACCCGCAATCCCGATCCATATAATATTTCTAAAATAGCGTAATTTCTTTTACCAATAGCTGTAGACGTGTCGATGGAATTAAATATTTTTTCAATTTCTTCTTTATATAAAAATCTTGGTAAAGTTTTTTCAACCTTAGGTGATTCAATCATTTCAAAAGGATTTTTTCCTACTTTATTTATGCTTAATAAGTATCTATAAAAGCTTTTTAAACTAGATATTTTTCTCGCAATACTTTTTTTCTTCAAGCCCATATTAAACATTCTTGCTACATAATTTCTTGAAGCACCAGTATCTTGAACACTAAGTAGGGAACCATATCCTTCAGCTTTTAGAAAATCATCAAATTCACTAATATCTTTTAAATAGCTATTTATTGTATAAACTGAATAATTTCTTTCAGATGTCAAATATTGTTTATAACTGTCTAAAGCTTCAATCGATTTTTTTTCATAATCGGTTTTGTTATTAATCTTACTAATTGTAGTAACTTTTTTGTTTCCACTAGGCCTTACCAATCTTTTTACTGCCATAATAATCAGATCCTTTTTTAGATTTCTTCTACTATTTTGTCAATATTATCTAATGCCCTTTTAGCGTACATTTCTTTGCGTTCATGTTTTTTAACATTGCCTTCTAAAGGAGCAAAAATTCCAAAGTTAACATTCATGGGTTCAAAACTATCGACCCCTAAAGTTCCATTATGATAATAGCTAATATAGTTTGCTAAAGAGCCAATTGCTGTTGTTGCATCTAAGTTTAATAGTGGTTTATTATCTAAAAATCTTGCCATATTAATACCAGCAATCAAACCACTTGCGGCACTTTCCACATATCCTTCAACGCCAGTCATTTGACCAGCAAAAAAGATATTACCATTTTTTCTTAACTGATAACCATTATTCAAAACTTTTGTAGAATTTATATATGTATTACGATGCATAACACCATATCTTACAATATTCGCTTTTTCAAGTCCCGGTATCAATTCTAATAGTTTTTTTTGTTCTCCCCATTTAAGATGTGTTTGAAAGCCAACAAGATTATACAAACTTTTAGCTTTATTATCTTGTCTTAGTTGAACAACAGCATATGGCCATCTTCCAGTTCTTGGATCATCTAAGCCAACAGGTTTCATAGGACCAAATAGGAGTGTTTGTTTTCCTCTCAATGCCATTTCTTCAATAGGCATGCATCCTTCGAAAACTTTCATTTCAAAATCATGGGGTACAACTTTTTCAGCATGAACTAAAAAATCATAAAATTTGTTAAATTCTTCTTCATTCATTGGACAATTTATATAAGCAGCCTCACCTTTGTTATATCTAGATGCAATAAAACACTTAGACATGTCAATAGAATCAAAGGTAACAATTGGTGCTACAGCATCAAAAAAATACATATAATCATATCCTACAAGTTCCGCAATTTTATCATGTAATTTGCTACTTGTAAGTGGACCCGAAGCAATGATAAGGGGGCCATCTAAAATATCCGTAACTTCTTCATGATGAATATGAATTAATTCATTATTTGTAAGTTCATTAGTTATATACTTTGAAAACAACTCTCTATCTACAGCTAAAGCCCCACCAGCTTCAACTCTCGTTTGGTCAGCTGCTCGAATTACAAGAGAATCTAAGCGTCTCATTTCTTCTTTCAACAGTCCAACTGCATTTGTAACCGCGGCTGCTCTTAAAGAATTACTACATATTAGTTCCGCAAAATCACCCGTCTTATGAGCTTCAGTCATTTTGTTTGGACGCATTTCATATAAATCCACTTCATATCCTCTTTTGGCTAATTGATAAGCTGCCTCACTACCCGCAAGACCTGCTCCAATAACTTTTACTGTTTTCACTTTTTTTCTCCTTAATGCTTGATATTTTTTATTACACACTTTTTAAAGTATTTCTATAAAGACATTATACCACAAACTGATAAAAACAATGTTAATTTAAATCTTTTAAATTAAACTACTGTGAATATTATAGCTATTTTGTTTCTACATATTGTTATTTAGTTTTGTAGGAACCAAAAGGCTAAAAAAAGTTGATAGATTTAATCCATCAGCTTTTTTTAAGTGCAATTATTTAATTGTTATTCTACTACCAGATTTAAACCACAGTGAAGAATTATCTCTTAAAAGTTCTATTGCAGACTTGCCTGTTTTTGATAAAATCGAGTCGACAGTATCTCCTCTTAATACTGTATATGTATTACTTTTTGGTAACAAAATTTTTTGGCCTTTTACTAATTCTAAATTACCAAAATCATTATAAGTACCAATTAATACAGGATCAACATTTTCTTTTTCTGCTATCTTAACAATTGTATCGCCTTCTTCAACAATATATTCTTCCAAATTATATTTTTTTGTTTCTTCCCTTTTAGGAACTAAAATAACTTGACCAGGATAAATTGTATTTGATGTAAGCATATTAATGTCAATCAAATCAGTTACTGTCGTGTTGAATTCTTTCGCAATAGCATAAAGCGAATCACCTTTCTTAACTGTATATTCGCTATACTCTACTCGCATTCCAAAAACATTATCAAATTCATTCATTGTCTTTTCCTCCTCCCCAATTAATATATGAGAAAAAGGATAATTTTGTCACTAATTTCGGTAATCAATATCTTTTAATTCTACTATATCCATTAAAACTTTGATGCGTTCTTCAATTCTTGAAGCACGAACTTCATCAACATTTTTGGATGTTTCTGATAAATGTTCGTGAAGTAATTTATAATCTAGATTTGAGGTGACAAATGTTAAAGATTTTTTTACCATTCTTTCTTGAAGAATAGAACCTAATACTTCATCTCTAATATAAGGAGTAATCAATTCTCCTCCAAAATCATCTAGAAATAATACATCCGCATTTTTTAACTGATCAATAATTTCTTCAATTCTTTCACCAGAACTTCCTAACAAACTTTTTATTTGACGTACTAAATCAGGAAAATAAGCGAAAGCTACTAAAAAACCATTTTCAGCATATTTTTTAGCAAAACATGCCATAATATAGGATTTCCCTGAGCCATATGATCCATGTAAGTAGATGCCCTTAGGATTTTTATTACCTATATAATCTTTAAAGATTTGACGCATTTTTTGATAAATTTCATTACGTGCAGGATTAGCATATAACGTTGTTGCATCCACATCTTCTAATGAACAAGCAACAGCCGCTAAATTAACATTCTTTTTAGCTTTGTCAGTAACTTTATTTAAGTATGAACAAGGTATATACTCGCTAACAAATGATGATCCATTGTAAGATAAAATAGGATTATAACCTATTAAATCTTGTTTACATGTATCTAACCCTTTGCAGTTTAAACATTTCTTTTTGTTTATCAAATAGGCGTAAATATACAAATAATTTTCACTAAGAAGATCAATAGTTAAATTTTCTTCTATCATTAATTTTTTTATAGTTTCATCATTAGTTATTTCTTTTAAAATTTTTTCTTTTTGAAAATTCATTATTGTTACTCCTCGTTATTACTCTTAAAAAAATCGGCTAGGTCAACTAATTGTTGATTTTCATCTTCTTTTTTCGGTTGAACTTTTTCATTAGCTGTATAAGAATCATACCAACTAGGTTTACTGCGGACAATCTTATCTTTTGATTTAGAACTTGTTGGTCGATTACCATTTACATAAGCTAAAGCTTCTTCAGCATTAGTAATCTTAGCCCTTTTCCAAGTGTTTATTATCTTTAAAAAATAATTATAGGCTGGAATCTCACCATTTTTTTCATTTAAAACATAAAGAAGAGCAGTATTAATAACTCCTAAAGAAACATTAGTTTCTCTTAATAAGCGGTCAAACATATCAATTTCACCACTTGTTAATTCTGTTTGATATTTATGTTTTACTAAATCGTTAGGACTTGCTTGTTCTAAGAAATTTATAAGTTTATTATTACTTTTTATAACTTCTCTTTTTTGAACTAAATTAATACCTTCATGTCTATTGTCATATATTATTTTAATATTTTCTTTTAAGTCATTTAGGTCTAATTGTTTATCAAGATTTACACTTCTTACTACAGCATCTTTCATTTCTTCAACATTCAATTTATAAAGAAATGCATATCGATAAATTAATTCTATAAAAGAGGTATCGTTTAGAACTTTCATGTCTAAAACATCCATGGCCTCCAACAATATTAAAAAATATTTCATATCAAAATTATCATTTTTAATAGTTATGCCATTGTTAATGGTATCAACACCAAAGCTAGCGTAATTTTTTATATTTTTATCGTAATCTAATTCAAAAACTTCATCAAATGATAAAGTAATATCCTTATATTTGCTGGGATCGAGTCTTCTTAACAATAAATTATAAGCTAAAGTAGTAACTTCATCATCACCAATTTTTATTGTTAAAACTCTTACCAAATCTTCATTTTTAAAAAATTCATAAGGTGTTAAAACTTTTTTTAACACATATATATACGAATCATCTTTATAATAAGTTGAAAGAAGTCCTAAAGCTTCTAATTTTATTCTTTCTTCAACAAAGCTTTTAGGTTTTAAACCTATTGTTTTTAACAAAATATCATGTTTAAAAACTCTTGATTCTCTAGAACCCAAATCTACCATTGAATATAAAGTTTGATAAATATTTAGAGCTTTATCACCAACAATGGGTTGATATAAAAGCATTAACGATTTTTGATCAAAATCCGTTAATGTATTATCAATCATGATGGCAAAACTTTTATTTTCAACCGTTAATAGTTTACTAGGCATTGTTATACCCGCCACCTACTTGTTTTAATTGTAAAGTTCTATCTAAATATTCATAAAAACTTACTATTTGTTTTTTACCTTTGCCAAAAGCAATTATATAATTAGTATTTATTTTAAAATCAATGCTTGTTAATCGGTAATTAATACTAACGAAAGTGACAATAATTTCAGCATGTTTATCTGATAATAAAATTTCATGAAAGTTATCATCAATATTTAAACAGTCCATTCCCGTACTTCTAGCGTAGGATAAAACCGCATCCTTACATGAATCATAATTATTACTGTAATAATGAGTAGTTAATTCACTAATTAAATTGGGATCTGCTGTTTCAAAATTGTTTGAAAAAATTCCTTTTAAACTCATTTTTATCTTTCCTTTCCTAATTTTTCTAAAATTCTATCAACTTGTTTATAAGTATAACATATATCTGAAGAATTATCAATAATAAAGTTTGCCATCGATTTTTTTACATTAATGTCTAATTGTGAATTTATTTTATTAAGTGTTTCTTCTAAAGTTGCATGATCTCTTTCTTTTAGTCTTGATATATTAGTTGTTTGATCCGTAAAAACACATATTACAAAGTTGCATAATTCATCAAAGCCCGCTTCATATAAAAGAGGTACATCAATAAAAACAATTTTTTCTGTTTGATTTTCATATATTTTTTCAAGTAATTGCTGTTTTACTAGTGGATGAATAATCGCATTTAATTTTTCTCTTGCGGTATGATCACTAAAAATTAATTCACCTATCTTTTTTCGATCAAGACTATCTTTTATGAAATAGTTACTACCAAAACTTTCCTTTATTTGTTCTAATACGGAAGTGTTTGTTAGTGTTAAATTTTTTGAAATCAAATCGGCATCAAAAACTAGATATCCTTTACTATTTATATACTCGCTTACTAAACTTTTGCCCATGCCTATACCACCGGTAACTCCTACCACATATGGGTGATTAATATTTTGACAATGTGGACAATAGTTAGTTCCTCTACCACCAACTCTAGTCTTTTCAATAATGCTACCACAAACATAGCATTGTTTATTTTCTCTCGTATGTACTAGTAAATTAAGCTGAAAACGGCCAGTTACACCAAGACTTGAAGTATAACTTCTAATCGTAGTACCACCACATTCTATGGCATTAGCTAATACTTTCCTAGAATTAGATAAAATCAACTTAGCTTCATATGGGGTAATTAAATTAGCTGGAATTGCGGGGTGGATACGTGACATAAAGCACACTTCATCAACGTAGATATTACCTAGGCCACAAATGATTGTTTGATCTAAAAGTGCCGTTTTTATAGGTTCCGTTTTACCTTTTAGTTTTTGAAGTAACTCTTGAGGTGTAAAACTACTATCCGTTCCTTCTTTTCCTAGTTTTTTTATTTCTGGAACTTTCATTAAAGCTTCCATATTAGTTGTTTCAATAATTTTCATAATTCCAAATTTACGTGTATCATGATATCTCAAACTCATACCACTAGCCATAGTAAATATTATGTGTTCATGTTTTTCAATTTCATCGCTAGTTTTTTTAATAAAAAATTTTCCTTCCATTCTTAAGTGCGATAAGATGGTTACTTTATCGAGAATAAAAAATAAATACTTTCCATATCTTTTAACTTCTCTTATTACTTGGCCTTTTAATTTTTCATAAAAATCATCCTTACTACTAGGACTAATAATTCTTAGACATCTAACCTCAACATTGACAATTTTTTCCCCTACAATTTGATGTTCCAAAGTTGCCCTAACCGTTTCTACTTCTGGTAATTCTGGCATATATTCATCACTCTTTCTATTTCATATCCCAAGTAATTCCTTCTGATAAACTAGCATTTAATTTTACTTTCAAATCGACGATATTTTCCATGGTTTCTTTTAATATATTTTTTACCACATCAATTTCATCAGCGCTTGTATCTACTACTAGTTCATCATGAACTTGGACTATAAGTTTACTTTTTAAATTTAATTCTTTCATTTTAGCCGCAACTTTAATCATTGCAAATTTAATTATGTCGGCGGCAGAACCTTGGATTGGAGCATTTTTTGCAGTACGTTCTGCGAATTGTCTTAAAGCACCATTACTAGAATTTATTTCTGGCATAAAACGACGTCTAGAAAAAATTGTTTCCGTATAACCATTAATTTTGGCATTTTTAACAACTTCTTCTAAGTATGTTTTAATTTCTGGGTAAATCTCAAAATATTTTTCTATGAATTCATTAGCTTGATAAGGCAAAATATGTAATTCTTCCGCAAGTCCCCAAGCGCTCATTCCATATACTATTCCGAAATTAACAGCCTTAGCCATTCTTCTCATATCTTTAGTAACTTCCTCTTGACTAACACCATAAATAGCGGCTGCTGTCGATGCATGCAAATCAATTCCATTGTTGAAAGCATCAAGCATGTTCTTACAAGAAGAAACATGAGCTAAAATTCTTAATTCAATTTGAGAATAATCAGCACTAATTAGTTTGCCATCCTTAAATGATGGAACGAAAGCTGATCTAATAAGGCGACCATCTTCGCTACGAACAGGAATATTTTGAATATTAGGTTCAGTTGATGAAAGTCGACCTGTTAATGTTAATGATTGTTTGAAAATTGTATGAACATTACCATCTTTAGGATCTATTTCTGCTAGAAGCCCTACGACATAAGTTGAATATAATTTACTATATTTTCGATATTCTAAAACTAGTCTTGGAACGGGATGTAATAATGCTAATTTTTCTAATACATCAGCTGATGTTGAATATCCTGTTTTATTTTTCTTTCCCTTTGCAATAGCTAAGCGTTCAAACAATACTTCTCCTAATTGTTTAGGTGATGAAATATTAAATTCAAAACCAGCTTCTTTATATATTTCCTTTTCAAGTCGTGATAATTCTTGTTGTAGGAAAGATCCAACTTCGTTCAAGCGCTCTTTATTAATCTTAAAACCAGCAATTTCCATATCAGCTAAAGTTTTAGCTAAAGGAATTTCCATTTCATATAATAGTGACAACTGATTATTTTCTTTTAAAATAGCATCTGTTTTTTCTTTCAAATTAGTAAGTAGGCTTGCTTTTGAAATAGCATAATTAGCATATTTTTCTTCTTCAGGAATAATATATTTAGTCTTTTTACTATATATTTCTTCTGTAAAAGGTAGATCAGTTTCCAAAAAGTGAAGGCACATCGTTTTATAATCAGCATTTGCAAAAGAAGGATTTACAATATAAGTAGCCAAATTAAAATCATAAGCATACTTTTTGATATTAACACCTATTTTATTTAACAAAACATAAGTTTTTTTCACATCTACCGAAAAAGTTGTTAAGAGAGGATTTTCTAAATACTCTTTAATAGCTATAATATTATCTTTACTAATAAAATAACCATTATTAGCACATACTATCGCTAGGCCTAAGAATTCATCTTTATGATAATTTTCACCAGCAAGTTCGGCTTCAACGCTTATTACATTGCTTGTTTTTAAGGCAGCAATTGTTTTTTCAATATCATTAATGTAAATATTTTTTAACTTTGTATTATTTTCTTTTTTTTCTTCTAAAGAAGGCTTTAAATCTTTTTCATCATTTTCAAGATTAGATAATTTCTTTATAAAAGAATTAAAATCCATTTTTTCGTAAAATTCTCTAAGTAATGATAATTTAGGAGATACATATAGAGTATCTTCAACATTAATTCCTAAATCAATGTTTAAATATAGTGTAGCTAGTTTTTTGCTTCTTAAAGCTTGTTCCTTATCAGCAATGATAGCATCTTTAATTTTTCCTTTCATATTATCTGTTGATGCAATTATATTTTCAAGGCTACCATATTCATTAAGAAGTTTACAAGCTGTTTTAATACCAACGCCACTTACCCCTGGTAAATTATCACTTGTATCACCCAACAATCCCTTGTAATCTGTCATTAACGATGATTCAAACCCCATTTTTTCTTTAAAGTTTTCTTCCGTATAACAATCTAAATCCGTAAGTCCTTTTTTGGTTAAATAAACATGGATATTGCCATGAGCTAGTTGTAATAAATCTTTATCGCCAGATATTACCATAATTTCATCAAACAATGGTGAGGCTTTAACAGCCATACTTCCAACAATATCATCAGCTTCATAATCATCAAGTTCTAAATGTTTAATACCTAAAACATCTAAATATTCTTTTATGTATGGTATTTGCATCAAAAACTCTTCAGGAGTCTTTTTTCTTCCCCCCTTATATTCACTATATTCTTGATGACGTAAAGTCTTTTTACCTTTATCAAAAGCTACAAAAATATTAGTCATATCAGGAGTTTGAATAATATGTTGAATCATATTTACAAATCCATAAATAGCATTAGTATATAAACCACTACGAGCTTGCATTAAATTTCCCGTATATGCCGTTGCAAAATATGCTCTAAACATAATACTATTACCATCAAGAATTATCATTTTTTTCATAATAAAAAAGCCTCCATATTCTTTTATATATTTTACCACAAAATTTGTCAAAAAGTATATTTTTAAACAAACAATTTATTGGAAATAATATTAATGAAAGAAATGAAAGGAAAAAGTTAAAAAATGAAAAAAATTTTATTTCTACTTATAATTTTAAATCTCTTTTTTATAAGTTGTAATAAAAATGGTAATAGAACTATAAATACGAGTGATAGCTATTCCATTTTTCTAAAAGAAATTTCTAAATATAACTATCAAAAAGAAAAAATTGATGATTATTATAATATCTATAAAGAAAATGAAAATATTATTTATTGTTTAAATGTCATAAACTATCCTAACTTTCTTTTACCATCTTCTTATACTCATAAAGCTATTATTAATGGTAACCTAACTCTTGTTAATACCAATTATCTTCTAAGTAGTTCCTATGTACCTAAAGATCTTGTGGAAGTAACTGATGTCGATTATATAGAAAGAAAAAACCAAACAATGAAGTTAGAAAAAGAAACTTTAGAAGCTTATAAAATGTTAGAAAAAGATGCAAAAAACAAAGGATATGAACTAACAATCTTTTCAGCCTATCGAAGTTATGAATACCAAAGTGATTTATACAAGTATTCAACCAATAAATCTTTTGTAGCTAAGCCAGGTGCAAGTGAACATCAAACAGGACTGGCTATTGACATTGGAAAAAGAAACAGTGGTTTAACTGGACATTTTGATCAAACGGAAGAGGCATTTTATCTTGCGCATAATGCTCACAAGTTTGGATTCATTTTAAGATACCCAAAAAATGGCTATGATATTACTGGTTATCCCTATGAATCTTGGCATTATCGATATGTAGGTAAAGATGTTGCTGAAATTATTTATAAAAAGAATATCACCTTAGAAGAATACTTCTATAATTATGTTCTTTTATAATCACCTTTTTAAAACACTACTCATATTTTATAATGAGGTGATTTTTTTGCAGTATCGAGAGTTTATTAACGAAAAAGGCGAAAGATTATGGCTACCAATTATTGCCGGAGCCGCTATTCTTTCTGCGCCATTTTGGATAAATGGTAATAACAAGTGTTGTGGAGGAAATAACAATTATTATAGTGTACCAGCACCAAATCAATATCAACCTTATCCTGTTTATCAAACAAATTATTATCCTGTTTATACTTATCCTTATAATCCTCCTCTTTATAACACCTATTATCCAAATGGTTATAATCCAAACGTTTAAATAATAAAAAAATAATCAATTTAAATTGATTATTTTTTTATTATCGTTTGTGCTAGAAAAATTAACTTATCCTTTTCATTTAAGCTATCATCTTTTAAACACATATCATATAGTTTTGATAAAATTATGCCTTTTTCTTTAGAAGTATAATCATATTTATTCAAATCATCAAAACTTATTTTTAAGTTTTTCTTATCAACGAGCAAATTATTGTTTACAATTTCTTCATAAAAAGTTAATGCTTGTTGATAATAATCATCATTAATTGAAGAAATAACTTTTAATAAGTTAGCAAATATGTCACCATATTTTATCATTTTAAGTTTTATATTATAAATAGTTGGCATTTCATATACATAATCTTTTAAGGCCATAACGATTCTATAATCAATATTAGTCATGTGCATATCAACAATATATTTTTTATCTAATTGCATAGCTATTCTATAACAATAAGTAGAATTATCTTCTAATAAAAAATTTATTTCTGGATAAGCATTTTTAAAAATATTGATATTATTTTTAATGAATTCACTAGAACCTGTAATTTTTAGTATTTTCCATAATTCTTCAAATCTTATCATACCTAGTTTTGAGATGAGCATAGAATTATCATTCATTAATTTTAAATCGTTAATATCTATTTTAAAGCCTAACTTCAAACTAAACCTAAGGCCCCTTATAATCCTAATAGGATCTTCAATTATTCTTTTATAGGAATCACCAATAAAATGAATTTCTTTATTTTTTAAATCTCTTAAACCATTAAAGTAATCTATATAACCACTTTTTAAGTTGTATGCTATAGCGTTTATCGTAAAATCACGACGATAACAATCTTCTTTTAATGATGTTGTAAAAGCAATTTTTTCCGGATATCTTTTATTCTCTACTCCTTCTTCAATTCTCATCGTAGTTAAGTCATAAATGTTATTGTTTGAATGAATTTTTAATGATCCATACTTTTCACGATAATCATCAATTTTATAATCACTAAGAATTTTTTTTATTATTGTCGTTTGTGCAGATGTTGTTAGATCATAATCAAAAACTTTGTATCCTAATAAATAATCTCTTACAGATCCACCGATTAAGTATACTTCATAGCCATATTCAGTAATTTTATTAATTATTGTTTCTAAATCATTTGGTATTTGCATCTTTTATTTTTTTAATAGCACTAGCTATTTCTTCTTCTGTATACTGATTAATTTTGATTGTTAATTGACCACTGACATATTCTAAGTATACTAAAACATTATCAGCAGTGCTAAAAACATATATATTATGTCTTGCAATAGTAACCGTATTAAATTCATTTTTGAAAGTTTTAGCATCAAATTCTAAAATATAGTTATCAAAGTTAGTAGCTGATAAATTATTAATAACGATATCGCAACTTAAATTCTTATCAACAGCCATTACAAACTTTCCATTATTTAATTTTGGTATACGATTTGCCAAAGGACTATTAGGCCAAGATGAGGATACTTTTACACTTGTATAATTAGCATATTTTGACAATTTTTCATTGATTTTATTTTCATCAAAACTAAATACTTCTACTTCTTGTTTTGCGGTAGTGATAACTCCATTTTCATCGTATTCTTGAACGTGTTTTAGACAACGACCACTTTTTTTATCAACATAATAGCTATCTTTAAGATTTCTTTTGCTTCCTTCTTTTATATACTGATAAATTTGACATTCTGTATTGATTACTTCTTCCGTTTGATCTAATAATTTGTAATCTTTACTAGAAATAGAAAAGTGTAGTCCAAAAAAGGTAATTAAAATATCATAGACTTTATTTACAGTAATTTCACTTGTGTCTACTACTTCTTTTTCCTCTTTAGTATCGTTTAATTCATAAATCTTGTTACCATTTTTTTCAAAAAATAATTCGACTTTATTACTAGAATTAGTTGATAAAAAATATAAATAATCGGTATTTTCAAAAACTTCAATAGTAGTTCCATTATTGTTTATTTTTACTTCATAAATAGTTAAGTCTTTCATTAAATCATTTTTATCACCAAAATCATAATTTGTTTTAGAGTTATCGCTAGACTTACAAGAACAATAGAAAAGACTCATAAATACTAACATAATCATTAATATTTTTTTCATTTGTAGCTATCCTCCTTATAGATAATTACTTAAAATTAACATTGAAATTCCAAAATATACAAGTATTGCTACAACATCATTTACGGTTGTTATAAATGGACCAGAAGCAACGGCTGGATCAATGTGAATTTTATAAAATATTATTGGTAAAAGCACACCAATGAAATTAGATAATGTAACCGAAATGCTTACAGCAATTCCTAAAATGTAGCCCATTTCAAGAGGTTTAATGCTAGTTTCTTTTAATAAATATAACATACCTGTTACTAAAAGTAAAGATATTACTCCTAAAATTAAACCAAGAACTAATCCTTGAAATAATTCTTTTATTAAATATTTTGAGATATCTTTAAAGCTATTTAATTTTCCCAAACTAATTTTTCTTACAGACACAGCTAGGCCCTGTGTACCGCAATTCCCAGATAGTCCTAAAACAGAAGCTTGGAAAAAAGTTAAAATCGTTACTTTTTCAATTATTTCATCAAATCTAGAAATTACAATAGCTATTAATATATCCAAAACAAGAAGCGTTATTAACCATGGTATTCTTTTTTTAAAGGAACCAAAAATAGTCTCCTTTTTATCTTCATCTTCTGTTAAACCGGCAAGTTTTGCATAATCTTCTTCTGATTCCTTTGTTAAAGCATCAAAAGCATCATCCATGGTAATAATGCCAACTAATTTGTTATTTTCCAAAACGGGAAGAGCAATTGTATCATAATTTTTAACAATACTAACGACAACGCTAAAATCATCATCAACATTAACACTTTGATAATTAGTGTGCATAATATCATCAACAACTTTTGGCATTCTCGCACAAATTAATTCTTTTAAATCTATTGTTCCTAATAAATGGTCATCAGCATCAACGATGAAAATTTTATTAATAGTTTCGACATCAGGGGCAATTGCTGTTAGTTCCTTTATGGCTTGTTTCAAAGTAGTTTGTGAAAGTATTTTTACAAAATTAGGATTCATTATTGTTCCAGCTGTATCTGGAGCATAATTATTAATTTTTTCTAAATCTTCTTTTACATCTTTTGATAACAAATTAATAATTTTTTGCTTGATATCTTCATTCATCTGACTCAATAACGGTTGAGCATCATCTGCTTCCATCTTGTTAATAATGGCTGCTAATCTTTCTTTCGATATTACTTTTAAAACTTCATCAATTTGTTCAGGTTCAACATAGGATAAAATTTCTGCTAAAGCGTCATCATCATATATATTGAGTAATTGTTTTTGTCTATCTTCATCTAATTCACTAAATAAATTGGCAATATCAAAAGGGTGTAAATCAAGTAATTGTTCTTTAATAGTAGATAAATCATCGCAATTTATAATTATTTTCTTTTCTTCTTGATTCATATGCTCCTCCTATAAAAGTATTTTTTCCATGAATAGGCTAGCTAATCCAAAGTATACTAACAAAGCAATTATATCATTAACAGTAGTAATTAGTGGACCGGAAGCTATAGCTGGATCCATTTTTATTTTATCCATAATTATAGGAATTATTGCCCCTAAAATTCCTGTTAAAATAAGAGCTATTGATAGTGACATAGCGATAACAAGTGATGTCCAAAAAACATTAACATCTGAGGAAAATCCCAATAAGTTAATAAATAAATTACAAATTCCAAAACTAATTATTCCAAGTACTAAACTATTAATTAGTATAACTAAAAATTCACGGCCAATATATTTTAATATATTTTTGCTTCCCTTTAATTCATTTCTTCCAAGTTGTCTAACTGTAACTGCTAATGTTTGAGTACCAGCATTACCTGCCATATCTAATATCATTGTATTAAAAAACCACAAAACGGTAATCTTGCTAATAATTTCTTCGAAACTACTCGTAAGGTTGCTTATCAAAAGACTTATTACTAAAAGAACAACTAACCAAGGAATTCTTTTAAATATTGGTTTCCAAAAACTTTGTTTTTCGCTTGAATCATCTTCACTAATAGTTGCCATTTTACTATAGTCTTCTTCAATTGCGGAACTAGCAACATCCAAAGCATCATCCATGGTAACAATACCTACTAATTTACCATTATCTAAAATCGGTAAAGCATAAATATCATAATCGTTAATTTTATTTGTGATAGAAACAACATCTTCATCAACATTTCCGTAGATATACTGTGTATCCATAATCTCATTGATGTTTTTAGGTGATCTTGCAATTATCAAATCTTGTAATGATAGAACACCAACTAACTTTTCATTTTCACAAACAAAAAGAGGATCTATAACTTCGGCATCATTTGCAGAATACCCCAAAATATGCATTGCTTCTTTTACATCAATAGATGAAGGAATTTCAATAAAATTCGTAGACATAATTGCGCCAGCCGTATTCTCAGCATGGTTGCTTAAATATGTTAGTTCTAAAGCATCAGTAGAATCCATTTGTTCTAAGTATTCACTGGTCTCTTTTTCGTTATCCATTTCATGAAGAATGTCAACGGCATCATCAGTTTCCATTTCATTAAGAACATCAGCACCTTGTTCATAACTCATTTCCTTGATGTAAGTAGCTGCTTTTTTTTCATTTATATATGATAAAATATCAGCAATTTCACTTTCCGACAAGTTATCATAAACAGTTTGACGTTCTTGATCATTTAAAGAATCAAAAATTTGTGCAATATCATAAGGATGATATTCTTTTAATACATCTTTAATTTCTTGTTGATTATCACGTTTGTGGAGTATTTTCTTAAGTTCTTCAATCTTAATTTCATCTAGCATTTTTATTACCTCCTGTTTTAATTGAAACTGTTGGCTCTAAAGATTGTTTTAGTTCTTCTCTTATAGTTTCATCATTAACAACAATTTTTTTCAAACTTTTTAAAGTACGCACTGAGCCTATTGGTAAAGTCTTAATATTAGAAATAATCAACACTTCTAATTTGTTCAAGCCATAAAAACTATTAGGATATACTTTAATAACCCCATCACCTTTAATCTTTTTTAAAGTATTGCTTTCAAAAGCATAATTTTCAATAGTAGTAATAAATGGTGGTAAAGTAACCGTAATTGTATCAATAATTGCATGATATAAATTATTATTTACCCAATAAAGATTTTTATATTCCTTAATATTTAAACGTTTGTTCAAACGATTTATCATATTATCGATAGTAGGATGCATAAAATCTGTTAAACGAAGCATCCTATCACTATTATTATTTAATCCAAAACTATAATAACACCTAAGTTCATTCCCATAACCAAGTTTTACTGCAAAATCATTAGCAATATATTCATCTTTTCTAACGAATGGATACACAAAAATTAAATTATTTAAACTAAATATAACATATATTATGACTAATAATACTAACAAAAAATGCATAAATTTATTTTTTTTATCAAACAATTTTACCATGATTAAGTAAATAATTTTTGATATAACTGTTGAGGGTTTAAATGAAGCAAGAGATGAATATCTAGAAATGCCACTAAGACCATGCCCTAATTCATGGGCGACCACTCCTTTGGAAAAAACTTCATTAATTTCATAATTATTATTTATATATATGCATCTTCCCATACACCATGCAGGATTAGGTTGTGGAGATGAAGTATAAAATAATTTAAATTTGGTTTTAAATTTACTATTTACCATATCAATTATTTCATTTAATTCCTTTTGATGAGGCCTTCTTTCATCTTCCGGTGTCTTCATGTTTAAGGCTATTAAAGAGAAAATTACTAAGATTAAATGCAAAATAAATATTGATAAAACTATGATAATAACATAAATAAATTGTATATTGCATGCTCTAAAAAACAAATATATAATTAAATATTCTAAAATTATACTTATAATATTTGATAAAATAAATACTAATTTACGCATAAATTATTCCTCTACTTACAGTAAAATATTAATAATATTAACTATATTTTATTGTTTTTAATAACAATATCAATCAAATTAACTTTCTTATATATTTTACCATACATTTAAAATTATTGATATTAATTTACTAATAAAAAAGTGCTATCTTCTAGCACTTTTTTTATGTCTATTGATCATACGATAAGGGTTGAAATTATAATAATATGGTGGATAATAATTATAATTATTGTAGAATGGTGGTGTTAATTCTTCTTTGGGAATTACCATTTCTTGTTTTATTATTTTCTGTTCTTTCGTTTCTAGATTTTTTTCATTTTCTTCCTTATTTACTTCTTCTTTCAATTCTTGTGTTATATTTTGATTACCTTTAGAGAAATTTTCATAATTATTTATGTCAATTTTAGGATAGTATTCTTCAATAAATGGTTCGTCATTATCCAATTCAACATTTAATGATTCTGGTATCTCTGGTAATCTTAATTTGGTCCCAGGAATTAAATGTTCCCAATTTCTAACATATTTATTAATTGACTTTATTTCATCTAAATCAACTTGATAAATAGCAACTATTTTATCAATAGTTTCTCCCATTCTTACAATATGATATGTCATTTTTATCCCTCACTTAAAAAATTTTCATTAATTTCATTTTCAAAATCATCTACAGGTTCGGTGTTTTCAGGTTGATTAACTACGCTAATCATCATCTTTGTTTCGCCTATAACTTCTACTAATATTTCAAAAACAATATCCACTTGAATGCCATCAGGAGTTATTACCGCATTCGTACAAGTAGGTTGTTGTAAAACTCTTGCGATTACATCACAATGGTCGCTAATATTATCACAAACAATTTCTTTTACTTTAATGTTTCCATTATAAGAAGTTGTCGATTTAGCTACATCAGTTCTACTATTATCATCTGATGAATACCAAATATTATTTTCAAATGAACCACTAATGTCAACCGACTTACCATTTAATTTTGTTTCAAATTCATGATTAATAATCCAACAACCCAAAACACTAGTTACATTACTTGATGTTGTAACAATTTCCGATAATTTAAAGATTTTACGACCTTTAGCTAAAACGGCTCTCGTTACAATTTCTCTAACATTATTCACTCTTCATCCCTCCTCTATTGTAATATATTCTAAAGATTTGATGAATGTGACTATCGAAATTGCAGTTTTCTACTAAATATCATTATATTATTATTTATTTTATACCTTTTTATTTAATATTTTAATTTTTTTTAAATAGGGCATAAGAAAAAAGATGATTATCAAACTAATAACCATCTTTTAATAATTTATTTTTTGTTTTATTAGGTTCAACTCTTTATTTAACAATTTCACCTAATAAATGCCATGAATAAGCTTTAGTAATTTTTACATTAATTAATTTACCAATGTCATTACTAGAGCCTTCAAAATTAACAAGCATATTGTGCTTTGTATATCCACAAAGCATTTGCGGATTATTTTTACTTGGGCCATCTACTAAAACTTCTACTACTTCATTTTCAAAGCGTTGATGTCCTTTTAAAAAATAAGCATTTATTTTTTCATTTAATTTTAGAAGTCGTTGATGTTTTTCTTCTTCAGTCAAATAATTAGGATACTTAGCAGCAGGTGTACCTTCACGTGGGGAATAAATAAAAGTATATGCCCCTTCAAATTCTACTTCGTCAACTAATGACATAGTATCATTGAATTCTTCTTCGGTTTCACCTGGAAAAGCGACGATAATATCCGTAGTTATACTAATGCCTTTTACTTTTTCTTTTAACTTTTTGATTTTTTCTAGATATTCTTCTCTAGTATATTTTCTGTTCATTGCTTTTAAAACACGATTATTACCAGATTGAACAGGGAGATGAAGATGAGGCATAATGTTACCACCAAGGGCCATCGCATCAATTGTTGCGTCATCTAAATCTCTTGGGTGAGATGTTGTAAAACGAATTCTTTTTATTTCTGTTTTGTTCAAATCTTTAAGTAAGTCAGCAAATGTATAATTTATATCTTTAAAATCTTTTCCATAAGCATTTACATTTTGGCCTAGCAAAGTAACTTCAACATATCCATTTTTTGCTAAATCCTTAACTTCTTCAATAATTGCTTCTGGTCTTCGTGAACGTTCTTTACCTCTTGTGTAAGGCACGATGCAATAGGTACAAAATTCGTCACATCCATACATAATATTTACCCATGCTTTGGTTTTATGATCTCTTTTTACAGGAATATTTTCATATATATTACCCTCAATAGATAATACTTCTATAACATGCTTTTGTGAATTTAAAGCATCATAGACATATTCTGGTAATGATGATATATTATGTGTTCCAAAAACAATATTTATTTGAGGAAATTTATCTTTTATAAGTTGGATAGTTTTTTCTTCTTGGGGCATGCAACCGCACACACCAATCAACATATTTGGTTTTTGTTTTCTAAATCTTTCAAATCTGCCAATTTCGCCAAATACTCTTTCTTCAGCATTTTCTCTAATAGCGCAAGTATTAAACAATACTAAATCAGCATCTAGTTCTTTTTCTGTTGATTCAAAACCCATCATTTCAAGTAATCCGGCAATATGTTCACTATCAGCAAGGTTACCTTGACAACCATATGTTTTCAATAAATATTTTTTACCAGCACCTAAATTTAAATATTTAGGATCAAGAATAAAATTATTAACATTAACATTTTCACCACGTCTTTTACGTGCTTCTATAATTGATGGTTCAATCTTTTTTGTGTATTCAATATTAGTTTGCGTTTTTTTCTTCATATATATTACCTTTTTAATTAATTCTTACTATAAAATTCATTGCTAGTCATTCCATAAACAACTTTATCGAAAATGATACCATCATATCTAATGTATCCATTTCTTGCAATGCCTTCTTTTGTAAATCCCAATTTTTCACAAACGCGCTGGCTTTGAATGTTATCAACAAAAGTTCCAGCTTCAATTCTTTTCAATCCTAAAATATTAAAACCATAGTCTAATACTTTTTTTCCGGCCTCTGTCATGATTCCATTTCCCCAATAAGAGGGATTCAATGCATATCCTAATTCTGCTTTAAAATTAGGAACATAATTATACAATTCTATTGTGCCTATCATTTTTTTAGTCTCACGCCATACAATAGCCCAATTACCAAGTTCATATTGAGGTTTAAAATATACCATTGATCTTAAAATACGAATAGTATCTTCAATTGTTTGGTGAGGAGCCCATCCTGCTTTTGGTCCGACCAAATCAGTTTGTGCATATTCAAACATATCAGTAGCATCACTAACTGCTAATGGTCTTATGATTAGTCTTTTAGTATATAAAATTGGTAAATTCATTTTTCTTCACCTTTTTTCTTTTTTGTTTACATCCGCAAGCAGCATTATTAATATTAATAAAATAATAGGTCAAAAAGTTGGCTATGCCAACTTATTTACGTGATTCAACAATAAGTTTAATTGCTGTACGCGATTCTCCATCAATAACAATATCTGCAAAAGCTGGAACGCATACTAAATCCCTTCCAGTTGGGGCAACGTATCCGCGAGCAATTGCAACAGCCTTAATCGCTTGATTAAGGGATCCGGCACCTACAGCCTGTACTTCAACGACGTTACGATCTCTAAAGGCGTTAGCTAAAGCGCCAGCTACTGAACTTGGTTTTGATTTTGATGAAACTTTTAATACTTCCATTTTTATGGTCCTCCTAGATTATGTGTTTCGCATTATATTCTATGTATATAGAATTTCTTTTATGCCTTACATATCTATTCTACCACATTTATGATATCGAAATTTGTCACTTTTCGCGTTTTTTCATTAATATCAACAAGTAAACCACATATTTGTTTACGGCCAGTTTCCATTGGATTATGTCTAACAGGTAGACCTGTTAAAAATTTTTTAATAATATTCTTAGGTTCAACACCTATCACCCCATCTAATGATCCTGTCATTCCAAGATCAGTCATATACATTGTACCTTTAGGTAAAAGATGAGCATCATTTGTTTGTACATGGGTGTGTGTACCAACAATTATATCGACGCGACCATCAAAATGATAACCAAATGCTATTTTTTCACTAGTTGCTTCACCATGAAAATCGCATATGTACAAATCGCTTTTTACTTCTTTTAATAATTTTTCTGTAGCCTGAAATGGACAATCTAAACTTGTACCCATAAATGTTCTTCCCATAACTTGAAATACAGTTATTAAAACATTATTGTAATTAACAGTAACGTAACCTACACCAGGAGTGCCAGAAGGCATATTTAATGGCCTAACTAAGTTTCTAGCATTACCTATAAAATTGAAAACATCGGCATTACCCCAAGCATGATTACCTAAAGTTACAACATTTATTTTTTGGTCTAATAAGAAATGATAATATCGCTCATTGATACCATTACCATGAGCGATATTTTCTCCATTAGCAACAATGAAATTAATATTGTACTTCTCACGAAGTTTCGGTACATATTTTTCAATCATATCACGACCACTAGAAGAATATATGTCACCTATGATTAAAATTTTCATTTGTTAATTTTCTTTCTAATGAGCTACTTCTTGAACTCTTGTTTCTCTTATTACAGTTACTTTAATAGTACCTGGATAGTTCATAGTTTGCTCAATCTTATTCTTTATATTTCTCGCAAGTAAGTAAGTTTCAGCGTCAGTAATTTCTTCAGGTTTTACAATAATTCTTACTTCACGTCCAGCTTGTAAAGCATAAGCTTTGTCAACGCCTTTGAATTCATCTGTCAATGCTTCAAGTTGCTCTAAACGTTTAATATAGTTATCTAAAGATTCGCTTCGTGCACCAGGTCTTGCGGCACTTAAAGTATCAGCAGCTGCAACTAGATGAGCAATAATTGTTGTAGCTTCTTTATCTCCATGGTGTGATGCTATAGCATCAATTACCGTAGCATTCTCTCTAAATTTAGTAGCTATTTCAACACCAATATCAACATGGCTACCTTCTTGTTCATGATCTGTAGCTTTTCCTATATCATGTAACAAACCAGCTCTACGGGCAAGAGTTTCATCCTCACCAATTTCAGCAGCCATCTTTCCAGCAAGGAAAGCTACTTCTTTTGAGTGTACTAATACGTTTTGACCATAACTAGTTCTAAAGTGCATTTTACCAATTAATTTAATTAATTCTGGATGGATTTTACCAATACCAACTTCAAAGACAGCTTTTTCTCCTTCTTCACGAATTTCATTTTCAATTTCTTTCGTACAACGTTGGAAAACTTCTTCAATTCTTGATGGTTGAATTCTTCCATCACTAACTAGAATTTCTAGCGTTCTTCTAGCTATTTCACGTCTTATTGGGTCAAAGCATGATATAACTACTGAATCCGGTGTATCATCAATAATTAAATCAACACCCGTAACTGATTCTATGGCTCTAATATTACGACCTTCACGACCTATAATACGTCCTTTCATTTCATCATTTGGTAAAGCAACAACCGAAACTGTCTTTTCTTGAACCGTTTCATTAGCATATTGTTGAATAGCATTAGCTAAAATAACTTGTGATTTACGAGTTGCCTCATACTTTGCTTTTTCAGTTTCATCTTTTACGTACATAGCCATTTCCATATGCATTTCGCTTTCAAGTTTTTCTAAAACAACTTTTCTAGCTTCATCTTGGTTGTACCCACTGATTTCCATTAATTTCTTTTCTTGTTCACTAATAAGTTCTTCTACTTTTTCACTGCGTTTTTCGATGTCCACAATCCTTTGTTCAAGTTTATTTTCTTTTTGTTCAAGTCCACTTTCACGTTTATCTAGATTATTTGAACGACTATCTAAACTAGCTTCACGACGATCTAATTTCTTAGCTTCATCTTGTAGTTCTAATTTCTTTTCACGAGTTTCTTTTTCTTGTGTCTCTTTCAATGCTGTAATTTCTGTTTTAGCCTCATTAATTAATTCTTTCTTGCGGTCATTTCCTTCTTTTTCAGCATTTTCAATAATCTTTGTGGCATCTTTACCAAGTTGGATATATTTTTGTTCAGTTTCATTAACTCCAGCTAAGTGACCTTCTTGTTCACCATCACTATGACCTTTTGTATATCCTTTTTTGTTAAAGATAAATCCAGCTGCAACTCCTGATGCAGCGGCACCTATAACGAGTGACAATACGCATAGAAGAACTGCAATCTCTACAGACATATAATTTCTCCTTTCATATTTCGCTCTGTATTAAAATTATATATTTAAGTATTTTTTATTTTCAAATACGTAATAATTCGATACCTATCTATTATATCACAATCCTTTACATTTTGCAAGGCAATTAGGCTATTAAATTCATGATTAAAAACAAAAGGTAAATTTTGTTTTCCTTTAAGAATCAAAATTTACCTTTATAATTATTTTTTTGTCAGTTGGTTATTTCCTATTATATAGGCTTATGTTAGATTATTTTTCTAGTTTAGCCTTATAAATTGCATCAACAAAGTTGTCATTAGTATCTTCTGAATAACACCAACACATTATACCTACGCCACTCATACTATTAGCATATTCATACTTTAACTTAATAGCTTCTTCTGAATCATAAGTGACAAAGATCTTATCAGTAGCATTATATAAATATGAACCAACAAATTTACCACTAGTATTATATTCATCATACTTTGTATATTTGCCACTATCAATTAAAGCTTTGATAGCATTACCATATAAAGTTCCACTATTAAAGGAACCATCAACACCTGAAATACTTGTTAAGCTACCTAAAGCTCCTAGGCCAACATAGCTACTACTAGATGAGCCACTTACTTTATAAGCTTTCCCATAGCCAGCCGAACCAATAATTAATTTGCTGCGATCAAATCCTAAACTACTAATTCTCGTAATTCCATAGTCACATGAGAAATGATAACCATTATCATATGATGAAGAATAAAGTGGAGAAAGATGCGAAGTATAGTTAGTTTTATTTAGATCATATGACATAATATTAATGTAATCTAAATAACTGTTTAATGTTTTAAAATCAAAACGATCACTAGCAGTACCATAAGATGAAGCAGGAACAGCAGCCGTCAAATAATAAGGGGTTCCGCCTTCTTCTTGTCTTAAAGTCATTTCTTCTCGTAATTCTTTTGATAAAGCATTCATGCTACTTGCTACTACTTTCAAACTTTCTGAAACGGTTTCCCAGTCTATATCTAATCCATCCAAATTATATTTTTCTACCAAATCCATTAAATTATTAACAAATTTTTTTCGCAAATTAGCATCAGCTGTAATATTTCTAAAATTCTTACATGACTCACTTGATACACCATTAATACTAGCAATAATTCTTACATTATTTTCTCTCAATTTTCTTACTTCATCCAAATAGCTAGTATCAGCAATTTGGCAAGTTCCATCAGCATTAATTGTTATAAAAGCATAATAAACAATATCTAAAATATCTTTTGTCGTTGATGAGAAAATAGTTCCATCTTTTAAATATCTTGTATTATATCTTTTATATGCATACATTGCGCCAGTTGAAAAATAAGTAGCTACTGGTGTTGAAGGCATATTTGTAAACTTAATAGGATTAATGACAATTGTTTTAGATAAAGTATCTGTGTAGCCATCTTGATAAGTTATTTCAACGCTCACTGTTACTATTTGTTTTTTATGAGTTTGATTAACTTTTGATGCATATCCCATACCATCTTTAATAATATATAGATTAGGATTAGAACTACTCCACTTATAGCTTATACCATCAATATTAGATGGCAAAGTATCAATTACATCGCTTGATACAACATCGCTTACCATATCTAGAATATTATCTGAAGTTGGATGTTTTAATTTATTAATTTTGCTTTCTAAGGCGATTAAATTAGCAAGTTTAGTTACATATGCTTGCTCTTCACTTGTCAAACCATCATACATTGCTCTTACCTTATTTATTTTTTCTTCATCATTTAAGGTAACCGAAGCATATGCTGGTAATGCTAAAATGGCATCATCGACTTTTTTAGCTTGGGCTTTTTGTTGTTCTATCTTTTTTAATTTTTCTATTTGTTCTTCAGCAGCAATTAAGTCATCTAAGAAACGAACATATTTTTGTTGATTACTAGTTAAATCATCATAAGCAGTTCTTGCCGCAACAACTTTTCCTTCATCATCTAAGGTAAGATCACTAGGATTTGGCAAATCAGTTATTAAATCATCAACACTAGCAGCTATAGCTTGATCCCTCTCTAATTCACTTTTTAATTCTTCAATCTTTTCTTGAGCTTTTAAAAGGTCATCATATTTAGTAACATATTGCTTAGCAGCACTATTTAATTCTTCATATTTTTTCATCACATTTTTTACTTTTTGTTCATCATCTAAAGTAAGATTTGTAAGTGGTAACAAAGATTCGATTTCGGCATCTACTGCTAAAGAGGCTTCCTTATTATTTTTATCTTCTTCTTTTAAAGAATCAATAGTACTTTTAGCTTTAACCAATTTTTCATAGTTTGTTACTTTTGGTTGATATTTTACATCAATGTTGTTGTAATTATTGATTAAAGTAGTTACTTTTTCTTCCATATCAAGAGTAATTACCTCTGGTAATTTTTCTATTTCATTAATAAGTTCATCTACTTTTTTCATTTCTGTTTTAGATGTACAAGAAGACATACTAAATATTAAAAATAATGCACATATAGATAATAATATTTTTTTCATCGTGTTATTCTCCTTTTTGTCTATTATATCATTATTTAAATTCCTTAGTCAATAGTTAATTAACTAATTTTTTTTCCAAATATTTCTCCAAATTATCTGTTATCATCATAAATCCTAAATCCGTAGGGTGGCACCCATCAACAGTTGCCTCCAAAGTATACTTTCCAAGTAATTTATGGCCATCATAAAAATAAATGTTTGAATCTCCATCATTTTGCCATCTTTTTACAATAGAACGTTGATATTTTAGTGATTTCTCTTGTTTTAAGTAATTGTCTTTTACATGTGTCTCTATCGACATTCTAATTTTACTTAAAACCAAAATAGGTGTATAGGGGTGACTATTTCTAATAATACGGATAAATTCATCTAAAGTATTTTTTAACATGTCAAGAGTAGCATTAGCTTCATAGTCTAAAATATACATCTTCACATCGTCAATACTTGCAAGTAATTCAGCCACTTCCTTTTGTCCACGTCCATTTCCAGAAAAACCATAATTTAAAAATTCATATCCCATTCTTCTTGACAAAGCGTTTGTATAGCTAATGCCAGGTCTACTAGCACATCCACCTTGAGTAATTGATGTCCCATAACAAACAATTTTCCCCTTATCAAAAAGATTATCAGCCGTTCTAATAGTGGCATCTTCATCCACACCAACTAGGATTTCTTCAACAGCAGCATATAGTGGTAAATTTATTAAATATAATTTTTCTTCTTTTTTGAAGTTTGTAAAATAAGTAAATTCATACTCTTTTTTAGTAATATCATAAGATGCTGTTCTAAAGAATGTTAAATTTTCTCTTTTGGTTCCTATATACAAATCACATCCTCCTTGACCGGTAAAAGCCATATGGGCCATATTAAATGTATGACCAAGTTTTACTTTAATTTTTAATGTTGATGTACATGCGAAGAAAGCCAACATAGCACCGCTTGGTTGTTCAACAAGATAATACAAGCCATCAGCTAAATTTTTAATCATTTCATCACTTTCTTTAGGGAAACGAACATAACGTTTGTCTTGGTTGAACCAATTTAAACCATATACTTTTATACAATTATTTGTACAAGGATTATAATACTTAAGTCCTTCATTTATTTCTTTATTGGCAAAATTTTTATCAATACTTTTAATATCTGGCATATGTACTCCTTTTTATAAACGTTTATATATTTCATTAATTAAATCCACTGTTTTATCCCATCCTAAACAAGGATCTGTAATTGATTTACCATAAATGGTTCCATCAACTTCTTGATTACCATCCTCTAAATATGATTCAATCATTAGACCTTTAACAAATTTTTTTATTGTTTGATCGCGGTTGCGACTATTTAATACATCAATGGAAATATCAATTTGTTTTAAATAATCTTTATTAGAATTACTATGATTGGTATCAATAATAACCGAAGGATTTTTAAGACCTGCCTTGGTATATAACTCATAAAAAGATTTTAAAGTTTCAAAAGAATAATTAGAGTGATTTTTTCCATCATCAGAAGTAAAACCTCTAAGAACCGCATGTGAAAGTTCATTGCCAAAACTCTCTACTTCCCAACCACGATAAATAAACATATGTCCATTCTGAGATGCATGAATGGAATTTAATAATACATTATAATCACCACTTGTAGGGTTTTTCATGCCAACGGGAATATTTAATCCACTAGCAGTTAAGCGATGTTGCTGATTTTCCACCGAACGGGCCCCTATCGCAACATAAGATAAAACATCCGAAAAATAACGATGATTTTCAGGGTATAACATTTCATCAGCAGCTGAAAATGAAGTTTCATTTAAGACTCTAATTAACAATTCCCTACTTTTAATTAATCCCTTTAATAAATCAGGTTTTTCTGTAGGATTAGGTTGATGTAGTATTCCTTTATAGCCATCACCCGTAGTTCGTGGTTTATTAGTATAGATTCTTGGTATAATGAATATTTTATCTTTTACTTGTTCTTGAAGCATTCTAAGTCTTTTAACGTATTCTAATACTGGTTCTTCTCTATCAGCAGAACAAGGGCCAATAATTAAAAGAAATTTATCGCTTTTACCCCTAAAAATATTCTTGATTTCTTCATCATTTTCTTGTTTTATTTTTATTGTTTTTTCTGTTAATGGATACATCTCTTTAATTAATTTAGGAATTGGTAACTTTCTTTTAAAATCCATGTTCATAAGTTTTCTTCTCCAATATTCTTTATTTTAATTCCTATTTTTGATAAATCTTGATAAAAAGTCGGATAAGATTTATTAACGCATTCTGCCTTTTTTAATTTTCCTCCGTATATACTCATTATTAAACAAAGTGCCATGGCTATACGGTGATCATCATGACTATCTAATTGTTTTTTTGGATAATGCAATTTTGAAGGATAAATAACAACTTCATCATCATTTATAGATGAATTAACACCAAATTTTGTTAACTCCTCTAACATACACAAAACACGATTACTTTCTTTTAGCATCAGTCTCTTAGTACCTATAAATTTTCCACCATGCTTTAGTGAAGCAAAAACAAATAAAATTGGTCCTAAATCAATATTATTTCTAATATCAATAGTTGTAAAATCGGTCATCAATGCTGAAAAATATTTTTTATAATCTTTATCTTTTTGAATACTATCAAATGTTAAATCTTTAATATTAACACATCCATTAAAATAATTATAAACATCAATATAAGAAGCATTTGAATAATCAATTTCTACAGTCGTAACAAAAGAATGGTATTCTTGTTTTCCCTTAACATAATAGCTATTATTCTTATTTTCTATTTTAACATTAGCTTTATTTAAAACATCAATTGTAAGATCAACATAAGAATAGCTTTCTAAAGGTGTTGTTAGATAAATATTACTGTCACCATCTAAAAGCGGCAACGCCAGCAATAAACCAGAAACAAATTGACTACTAATATGGCCTGGTATCATAAACTTGCCAGGATTAATCTTGCCTTCTATATATATATAGTTATCTTCTTCCTTAAATGTAAGATTGTTTTCCATATATATCTTTTTGTATACATCTAAAGGACGCTTTTTTAATTGCGAACTCATTTTAATTTTGGCACTTACTCCTAAAGCTGTTAAAACAGGCATCATTAGTCTTAAAGTTGTAGCTGATGAAAAAGCATCAAAATAAATATTTTTTTTAACGTCTTTAATTCCTTCAACTTCTATAGTATTGTTATTTATATCAATCTTTGCGCCAAGTGCCTTTAAGGCTAAAATGGTTGCTTCCACATCTTCATTTAAAGTAATATTGTTTATTAATGATTTTCCTTTTGCAAGAGATGCTACAATTAAAAAGCGATGCAAATAACTTTTTGATCTTACTACCTCTATGTTTCCTTTAGCCATAGATTTTTCAATTTCTATTATCATTTCTTGTTCCTAATTCTCTTTAAAATAATCAAGTGCCTTAAGATATCCTTTGAATCCTAGGCCAATAATTTCTTCTACACAAGCTTCTTTAAGATAATTAGTTTTTCTAAAAGTATCTCTTTCGTAGATATTTGAAAGATGGACAGAAATCGTTGGTATATTGACGCTTTTAATAGCATCAAGTAAAGCAATACTCGTATGGGTATATCCTCCAGCGTTAATAATTATACCATCAAATTTTTCAAAATACGCTCTTTGAATTTCATCAATTAGCTTACCTTCAAAATTTGTCTGTATAATTTCAACATCAATATTTATTTCTAAAGCATAATTTTTAATACACGAGCACAAATCTTGATAAGTTTCTTTTCCATAAATTTTTGGTTCTCTAATTCCTAACATATTTAAGTTAGGGCCATTTAAAATTAATACCTTCATATTAAACTACCTATCCTTTTTACCGCATTAGCAATTGTATCATTATTAAAAATTTCTAAATCGCAATTTTTTTTATAAATGGCATAACGATCTTTATAAATTTTTTTCAAATCAGTTTTATTTTTTAATAATGGACGGTTTTCATCAATTATTATTTTATCTAAGTCGCGGTTAATTAAAATAATTTTACCATTAGCTCGCAAATAATACATATTTTGTTCATTTAAAACAACGCCACCACCCGTTGCTATCACATATCCTTGAAGTTTTGATAAATCTTTAATTACTTCGGATTCAACTTTTCTAAACTCCTCTTCTCCATGTTTCTTGAAAAATTCATTAATACTAACCCCAATTTTTTCTTCAATTAAACTATCTACATCAATAAATTTTTTTTCTAATTCTTCACTTAAAACTTTACCAATAGTAGTTTTTCCACTTCCTGGCATACCTATTAAAATAATATTTGTATGCTTATCCTTTATATCTTTATAAATATTATCAATGTTAATATTAACATTTCCATTTAAAAATAATTTTGCCGAAAGACTTGCTTGTGCTACTAGCATATATAATCCACCAATTGCTTTTATATTTAAGTCTTCTGCTTTTCGTACTAAACTAGATTTTAAAGGATTGTATACAACATCGAGAACGCCTTCAAGATTTTTAAAATTTTTAAGTTCAATCAAGCATTCATCAATGTTTGGAAAAGTACCGCATGGAGAAGCATTAATGATTACATCAATGCTATCAGCAACTTCATTGATGGTTTGATAGGTGAAACAACCTTGTTTTTGATTTCTTGAAACATTATAAATTTGTTTTGCACCCAATGTTTTTACCGCATAAGTAATTGTTTTTGAAGTTGCTCCCGTCCCTAATATACAAACATTCTTATTTTCTAAAATACAACCAGATTTTTGAACCAAATAAATAAAACCAAAAACATCAGTATTATATCCATATAATTTACCATTATCATTAACTATTGTGTTAACGGCACCTAAATCATAAGCCATTTTATCTATTTCATCTAAATAAGGAATTACTATAGTTTTATAAGGAATGGTAACATTAAGACCCAAGTATTCTTTGGCCTTGATAAAATTCTCTAATTCAGATTTAGAAAGTTCTTTTATAACATAATCATATTTATGAAAACTTGTATGAATTTCTTTTGAAAAACTATATCCTAATTTTTCACCAATTAAACCATATTTCATCTTTTATACCTAAGCCAAAAAATTATTGCCAAAATTAATTGATAACATATCACATAAAATTATAGCTATTAAATTATTAATAACAGGACAAATTCTACGGATAATTGCGGGATCATGACGTCCCTTAATGGCTATTTTTGCATTTGTTTGTTTAACAAAATCAATCGTATTTTGTATTTTTCCAATCGAAGGGGTAGGTTTTATAGCCGTTTGAAAAACAACTGGCATTCCATTGCTAATTCCGCCATTAATACCACCATTATTGTTTGTTAAAGTTACCACTTTTTCATCTTCCATTTTATAGCTATCATTAGCCAAACTACCAAATGTATTAGAAAATTCAAATCCTTTTCCAAATTCTATTCCCTTTACGCCACCAATACTAAACACAGCGTTTGCAATAACACCTTCTAATGAAGAAAACCAAGGTTCACCCACGCCAACAGGAAGTCCTACAATACCAGTTTGAATAATTCCACCGATAGAGTCTTTTTTTTCTTTTAATAGCTTAAGTTGTGAAGCATATTCTTCTTTTAAGTCATTTAAAAAGTAACTATTGTTTTCGTTTAGCATTTTAATATCGCTTAAAACATCATTAAATTTTCGATCCTTCAAAGTTCCACATTGCAGTATATGGCTACCAACATAAATATTTTTCTTAGATAATATGTCTTGACAAATGGAACCAATAGCCACAATAGCTGCGGTTATTCGACCAGAATAATGGCCACTACCACGATAGTCTTCGTAACCATTAAATTTAACATGCGTAGTATAATCAAGGTGGCTAGGTCTTGCTAAACCATAATTTTCCTTATAATTGCTACTATCAACATCATTATTATCTATTAAAATAGTAAGAGGTGCACCCGTAGTAAAATCATTAAATACTCCACTAACAATTTCAAAGTTATCTTTTTCATGTCTTGATGTTTCAAATTCATTAGGCATTCTTCTTTGTAATTGCTCGCTTATTTTATCTAGATTTATTTTTATACCAGCTGGAAGCCCATCCAATACGGCACCAATTTTATTTCCATGACTTTCACCAAATAGTGTTAAAACAATATTTTCACCAATACTATTTCGCATTTTATTATTTGTCTCCCAATTCTAATTCTTTTTTCTTTTCTTCTAGTAAATTTTTTAACTCTTCAAGAGTAATATTTTTATTTATATAATGTCCTATTTTATCAACATATATAATATTTATATTATTATTTTGATTTTTCTTATCGTGAACTACTTTAGATATAATTGTATCCGTATCAAGATTAATGTTTGTTGGTAAAGAAAATTTCTTTAATAATTCATAAAGTTTGTTATATACTTCTTTGTCACACATATAAAGCATGCCTAAAGCCACACACTCGCCATGATACAATTTGCCATCGGTTATAGCCTCAATAGCATGGCCAATGGTATGTCCAAAATTTAAAGTTTTTCTCAATCCCAAGTCTTTAAAATCTTTTTCAACGACCATTTTTTTAATTGAAATGGCTTCTTTAATAATATATGTTATATCATAAGGTTCTTTTATTGTTAAAAGATAATCAAAAAAAGTTGGCGAATGAACAATACTCATTTTAATAACTTCAGCCATACCTTCATTAAATAATCTTTTAGAAAGGCTATTAAGGGTTAGAGGGTCAATTAAAACTCCACTAGGATTATTGAAAGTCCCAATAACATTTTTTAAATTTTGATAATTAATTGCTGTTTTTCCACCAATGGAAGCATCAACTTGAGCTAATAAAGTTGTAGGTACTAAGTAGTGCTTAATTCCTCGCATATAAATTGATGCTGCAAAACTAGCTAAGTCGCATACCATACCTCCCCCTACAGCGACAATACAATCTTCTCTTGTGAATTTATTATCAATCAAATAATCAACAATAGTTAATATGTTGTTCATTGTTTTATTATTTTCACCACAACCTATTGTATAAACAAAAACTTGATCTTTCTTCAAAAAACAATTAATATATGTGGTTGGTACATTTTTATCCGTAATCACAAGAATTTTTGATTTAATGTTAAAATAAGAATAGAATTTATTTATTGAACCATTTTCAACAATAATTGGATAATTTAAAAATATGGTATTAGCACTTGCTAAATAATTACCTTGATATTCTTTAGAAATGTCCATTACTTTAGTTATATATGAATAATAATAACTTTGCATAGATTTATCAACTGCAACAATGTTTTTTTCGATTACTTCTTTTTCTCTTTTCTCATCATAAATATTTAAATTATTTAGTTTTTTATACCTTGCAACATCTTCAACAACCTTTAATCTTTGTAAAAATAATTCTCGCATTTCTTTATCAATTTCATTAATTTTTTTTCTTGATTCTTCTAAATTATTCATTGTTTTTATCCTTACTACCTACTTACAATAATATTATACCATAATTATTTTTTTTCTTCAAACTTCTTCTTCTTTTTATTTTTATCAAGCCCCATTTTTCTTGAAAATTTATTTATTTTTTGGTAAAATATCTAATGAAAATGGAGGCTTTTTAATATGAGTAAAATGGTAAAATACCCAGATGGATCCATAAGAGAAATATCTGATGGTAAAAATATAAAAAAGGTTAATTATCGTAAGGCTAAACTAGGAATTGATTTTGAATCATTAATTAATAATAGTAATGGTTACTACTTAAACAATAATATTGCCGCTATTTATAAAAAGCCAACTCCTAT
This sequence comes from uncultured Bacilli bacterium, assembly GCA_934098295.1. Lineage (GTDB taxonomy): Bacteria > Bacillota_I > Bacilli_A > ML615J-28 > CAG-313 > UBA1737. Next base: position 82,224 of record CAKONV010000002.1, read on the forward strand.
TCAAATTGTTAAAGTAGATTATCCTGCTCGAAATAAAGCTAAAATTGTTGAAGCCTACTATAGAGTTCCATCTACTACTGATTATAATGGCATTTATAAACAAAAATATATAGATTTTGAAGCTAAATCTTGTAAAGAAATGAATTTTTCTTTCGAACGAATTTATGAACATCAAGTAAATCATCTAGAAAAAATAGATAATTTAGGTGGCATATCTTTTCTAATTATTGAATTTTCTAGCGTTAATGAAATTTATGTTTTACCTGCCAAATTATTAGTTGAAAAATTTCATGAAAGTAAGTTAGGTGGTAGGAAAAGTCTTCCATATCAATACTTTTGTGAAAATGGCATTAAAGTTGAAATTAAAATTAATCAAACGATTGACTACTTAACAGCAGTTGATACATTATTTTTTGACGATAAAAATAAAAAAGGTACTGTATAAAATAATATATTTTATAGGGTACCTTTTTCATATGTTTTAGAAATTATTAGAATTATTTTCTATATATTTATAATCATATGTGTATGTGTTTGTTTCCACATCAAATATTACACGTACTTTTAACTTTTTAACTATTGAACCATTTTTAATTTCTATTTTAAAATATTTAGTTTTTTCATCAACCAAATAAAACTTATATGAAGTTTTAGTTGTTGCATCTTTTTCTTTTATTTCAATCGTAGTTTTACCATCTTCTTTTTCTAATTCAAATTTTGTTTCAGAAATCTTTTTTCCATCATTATACACAACATATTTGTATGCATGTTCTTCTTCATTTTGTTCATTTTCAATTTCTTCTTCAACGATGACATAATTTTTTTCATCTTCAAATATTTTAAAAGTTGACTTAATTTCTTCTTCATCATCTTCAATTTCGGTTTTAATTGTGCCTTCTAAAAGGAATTCTTGATCTATTGTCTTTGCAATTCCTTCAATTTTTTTTATATTTTTTGTGGACTTCTTACTTTGATGTTCTTTAGTTGTTATTTCATTGTAGTATAATTGATATACTGTTGTTTCGTTTTTTAAATTTTTTGTAGACACAATAAGTAGTTTTTCATACTCAGGTAAATCAGAATCTTTCATTTCAATGTTAAAACCACCATTATCAGCAAGTAATTCTTCCATCATTTCTAAATACTTTTCAATGTTTTTAATATCAGTATCAGAAAGATTGTCATCTTCGTTTTTTTCTTTTGCTGTTTTAACTAATGATTGACTATTATTAATTTGAAGAAAATTAATTGATGGTACCATTTGATAAGCTATACTAGTAGCTTCATCCCTCACTTGGTGATTTTCTTTTTGACAAGATATTGTTAAAAACAATACTCCAATTAAAACTAAAATAATTAATACATATTTTTTCATTTATTTTTCCTCCATTCACCTAATAAACAATTGGAAAAGCATTTTTATTGGTAAATAGATAATTTTTTTGAAGATTTTAAAATATTTTTTTCAACAATTACTTTTTCTTTCAAAAAGTTGTATATAACAATATTGTTTCTTTCGGTAATTTCAACTTTGCCATTATATTCTAACAAATCTAATTTAAATATTAAATTGTTTTTTTGTTGATATGCTACGATTTTTTCTTTTTTATTGTTTTCTTTCATTTCAATTTTAATTTCAACATTTTTATCTTCGATTTCATATTCAATACTATACTCACTGATAATCTTATCATTTTGATATTTTTTATATACATATTCTTCTTCATCTTGTTCTTTTTCTTGTTCAATAATTATATATTCATTACTATTTATTTCAATTTTCATTTTGCTATTGGTTTCATCATCTTCAACTTCTGTTACACCACTAATGTTATAAGTATTGTCACCAATGGTAATTATGCCATCCATATTATATTTTTCTTCTTCATCATCTTTCTCAATCATGGTTTTATTAAAATAAATTGTATACTTTAAATCAAAATTTTCATTATAAAACGAGTTAATAATCATCTTATAATCATAATTTTTATTACTAATTGATTCAATTTTATACTCTACACCTTGTTTTTCTAATAATTGTTTAATAGTTAAATAATGCTCATTAACTTTTGTAGCAACATTATCTAATAATTCTTTGTTGACACTTTTAATCTTAAGATTAGTACCATTTAATAATGTTTCTTCACAATATAAATAATTAGCCGCTGTCATTATTTCAAAAGCATAAGCATCTGAGGTAGATGTGGCAATTATTGGTTTTTCAATAACTGGATTTTCTTGTTTATTTTTTTCTAATCTTATAATTATTACTATAGCTATAAGTAGCAAACAACAAGCCAGTGAAATTAAATGTTTAAAGTTAAAGCCTAAAAACCTTGGAGATTTTTTTTCATTATAATTTTTAATCACATATGGCTTAACATTTTTAACTTGAATATTATTTATTTCTTCATTTAAATCAGAAATAAACTTATCATATTTACTCAATCCTATTCACCTACCTTTTCTTTCATTTTTTTTAAAGCTTTATTATATAACCAAGTAATTGTTCCTAGTGGTTTTTTCATTATTTTGGCTATTTCCCGATGTTTTAAGCCATCTACTATGTGAAAAATAAATACTTGCAGTTCATCGCCACTTAAAACTTCATATACTAAATCTAATAGAGGAGTTGGAGTATTTTCAATATAGGAACTTTTAGTATCTATAAAATCACATAATGTTTCTTTTTTTCTTCTGTTATATTCGTTTATAGAAAGATTACGAGCGATAGTTACAATAAAAGCAATAACATTGGTTTTTTCTTTATATTTGTGAATATTATTTAAAAAGCGCAAATAGGTATCTTGCATAAGTTCATCGGCAATCATCCTATTTTTGACAATGCTTAATATTGAAACATATACTTGCCGTTTTGTTAATTCATAAAAATCATCAAAGGCATCCATATTATTATTCTTTAATTGTATAATGACGTCATGCATTTGATTAGTATCTATTCTGTCCATAATAATTCCTCTATTAATAAACAAATTTATTTGTTGTTTTATTGGTAAAATTTATAATTTATTGATTAAATAAAAAGCTACTATAATCAACAAATTATAATAGCTTTTTTAAAAGCTTATTTTGTGCCAAATAAACGATCTCCACAATCGCCTAATCCAGGAACAATATAACCATTTTCATTCAATTTTTCATCTTTAGCGGCTAAGAAAATATCAACATCAGGATGATGTTTTTGAACATTTTGTATACCCTCTTCAACTCCAACAATGCCCATATATATTATGTTTTTGGCACCTTTTTCCTTTAAAATATCGATAGCCTTTACACAGCTTCCACCAGTTGCAAGCATAGGGTCAACTAGTAATACAGTTGCTTTATCAATATTATTTGGGAATTTAGCGTAATATAATTGGGGTTCTAGAGTTTCTTCATTTCTAAATAATCCAATATATCCTACTTTTGCTTGTGGAATAAGTTGATGAATACCATCAACCATGCCTAATCCAGCTCTTAAGATAGGAACTACTACAACATCACCAGCAAGAGTTTTTGATTCTGCTATAGAAATTGGAGTTTTTACTTTCACAGCTTTTACAGGTAATTCTCTTGTTGCTTCATAAGCCATCAATGTGGCAATTTCACCAACAGTTTCTCTAAAATCTTTTGTGTTTGTCTTTTCATCACGAATAATGGATAATTTATGACTCATTAAAGGATGATTAAAAATTGTTACTTTACCATTCATATTTTCTTTTCCTCCTAGTATATTGTCTTAAAAAAGCGAAATGGAATACCCATTTCGTTTCTTAATACCTTCTTTAAATGTCTAAAGTTGTTCTCTAATTTTGTCTTCAATTTCTTTTGCTAAATTCGGATTATTCTTAATAACCTCTTTAACATTTTCACGGCCTTGACCAAGTCGTTCGCCATTATATGAGAACCATGCACCACTCTTATCAATGATGTCATACTTTACACCTAAATCTAATATTTCACCTTCATGGGAAATGCCTTTACCATATATTAAATCAACTTCCGCTGTCTTAAATGGAGGGGCCACCTTGTTTTTTACAACTTTAATTCTAGTTAAATTACCAATAGCATCCGTGCCATCTTTAAGCTGATCAACTCTTCTAATATCTAAACGAATTGTTGCATAAAACTTAAGAGCTCTACCACCAGAAGTAGTTTCTGGATTACCGAATAAAACACCAACTTTTTCTCTTATTTGGTTAATAAATATTGCAACTGTTTTACTCTTATTAATAACACCTGCTAATTTACGCATAGCTTGGCTCATCAATCTTGCTTGCAATCCGACATGACTTGCTCCCATATCACCTTCAATTTCAGCCTTTGGAACAAGTGCTGCAACAGAATCAATAACAATAATAGAAATAACATTACTACGAACTAAAGCTTCAACAATCTCTAAGGCTTGTTCACCATCATCTGGTTGTGAAACTATTAAATTATCAATATCAACACCTAAGGCCTTTGCATAACTTGGATCTAGTGCATGTTCAGCATCAACAAATGCTGCATACCCACCTTGTTTTTGAGCTTCGGCTATAGCGTGCAATGCGAAAGTGGTTTTACCACTAGATTCAGGACCGAATATTTCAATAATTCTACCCTTTGGATATCCTCCAACTCCCATAGCTGTATCTAAAGCAATTGAACCAGAAGGAATGACATCTATCTTTTCTTGAGCGGCATCACCTAATCTCATTACAGAACCTTTACCATAGGTTTTTTCAATTGATTTAAAAGCTTCCGCTAATGCTTTTTCTTTTTCAGCATTTTTTTGTTCAAGTTCTAAATCATCAATTTTTAATTGTTTAGCATTCTTTTCTGCCATTATTTACTCCTTATTTACTGGATTTTTTCTTTTCATTTTTATCAACTAGCAAATTAATATTTTGAGTAACATAACTTGCACCACTTAAAATCGTTGATATCAATGTTAAATATATTAATAACTTTGCAATAACCACAAAACCGGTTGAATATGCTTGATATTGTAGACCATCATTAGTTTTAGTGATAGCACAACCACAAAGTAGGAATAAGATGGTGATAAATTGCACGGTTGTTTTAACTTTACCGTACCAGGAAGCTGCTATTACTTTTTTCTTATTAGCAGCAACTAGACGAATTCCAGAAACTATAAATTCTCTAGCCATAATTATTACAATCATCCACCATTCAATTAGTGATTGCAATTCTTGACCATTTTTTACTCGAAATTTCAAGCCATAATAGCGACCTTGATCTAAAATAATCATTAGCAATGTCATAACAAGTAATTTATCTGCGATTGGGTCTAAAAACTTTCCAAGATCAGTTACAAGATTTCTAGATCTTGCAATCTTTCCATCAAGTAAATCAGTCATAGCTCCAATAAATGTTAGAATCAAGATAATAAAGTTACAAACTGATAAATGTGGTAAACCATTAAATACTGCTACATTACGTAATGGTTCAATTGCATAAACTATCATAATAATAGGTATTAAAAAAATTCTACCCAGTGTTAATTTATTAGGTAAGTTCATATTGCACCTCTTTTACAATTATTATACCAAAAAATTGATATTATTGCAAGCACATAAAACTCTTTTTTACAAAAAAAGATGGTTAAAGTTATGTTTAATAATTAACCATCTTTTAAATTATTCTGCTATTCTTTTTAGTATTTTTTTTAAAGTATCACCTAAAATGTTATCTATTTTATGGGCGGTTTTATTAATTCCATACTCATTAGGTTCTAAATCAACATTTTCATAATTACCATTAGGATCTGTTATTTTTCTTTCAAATTCTTCTTTTTTATCTTCGAAAAAATTACTTGTTCCCTCATTAAATTTTCCACCTAAAGTAATTCCACCTAAAAACACAAAGAATATAATCACAACTATAATTAGTTTTTTCAATTATCATCCTCTCCTCTCTATTTAAATATTAACATAAAAATTATAACTCTAAAAGTCATAACAATAGTTGTAAAACTTGCGTATAAGTTTTTTTTCTCTACATATGATTTTATATCAAATTTATTAATAATAGCTATCAACGTCCGAAAATGCAAATAAAAATTACTAACAAAACAAATTAACGCAATTATACACATTATCATTTCAAAAAAAGCATAAAAATCATTTTTCACCATAATCACTCATTAATAGATATGATTAAATATTAGCATTTATACTATCATGTAGTGCTTTATTAATTCCCCAAGCCACAATTTTTGATAAATCTTCTACTTCTAAATCAATGTCTTTGCTTGTTACCATCAAATTGTATCCATTAGGAGTAAGTACCTCTGTAAAAAAGTTTCTTTGTTCCTCCTCTTCTAACTTACCAATTTTTCCAAAAAATGTTTCATTAATGTTCTTTTCTTCTAATTCTACATGTTCTTTTTTAACTTGATTATCTAAATATTTAAGTGAATATTTAAGTGTATCGCTAACTATACTTACCGCATCTACAACAGTTGGTATTCCTATAGCAAAAACCGGTATATTCATTGTTTTATAAGAAATTTCTTTTCTTTTGTTACCAACTCCTGAACCTGGTGCAATGCCTGAATCGGTAATTTGAATTGTTCTATTAACCCTAGATATTGATGATGATGCCAATGCATCAACAACAATAATATAATCAACATCTATTTTATTTCTAACTGCTTCTATAACATCGTAAGTTTCAATTCCTGTAGTACCCATTACCCCTGGACTTAATGCTGAAACAATGGAATAGCCATCATGTAATTGTTTCATAATTTCTAAATGCCGTGTTACAACAATATTGTCAACAACATATGGGCCGATAGCATCGGGGGTAACATTTTCATTTCCTAATCCTACGATTAAACATTTCTTTCCGATTAAATTATATTTTTCTAATAATTTGCGCATCACTTCTGATAATGTCTTTTCAATTTTTTCACCAGTTAATTGGTCATGATAATTGATTTTATCCAAATCTATCATATAGTAGATGCCTGGACTTTTGTTAATTTTTGAACTGGCTTCTTCATCAATGGTGTTTTTGACAACTTTAATTCCGTTAATAATGTTAGTCTCTTCTAAAAGCCCCTTTATTTGTTCGTGAGCATATTCACAAGCAACATCATATGCTAAATCCGTACGCACTTGCCATTTGTTTATTTCTTTATTCATAAATATCACCTCACATTATTTTGTTGTCTTTTTTCTTCTTTTATACACTTTTCTTCTCTTTTTTTTCAAAATATGGTATAATATATGTATGAGGTGATTTTATGGTTGATGAAAATTTATATCTAATGACAGGAACTGCAGAAATTTTTATTAAGAATAGAATTACGCGCATCATTTCAAGTTATGATAAGAAAAAGTTAGCTATTATTAAATATGATATGGAACAAACCTCTCTTAGCAAAGTCTTAGAAGATGCCTGTACAATTCCATTTTTAGAAGATATCAAAGTTATAATTTTAAGAAATCCTACCTTCTTATCAACCAAAATAGATATTACACCTGAAGTAAAAGCCTTTAATAAATATTTAAAAAACCCTGTGGAAACAACTATCCTTATTATTGATGCTACAAACATAAATATTAATTCTAGTAATGAGATATATAAAAATCTAAAGAATTATGCAATGATTATTGATTATTCAAATTCTGAAGAAGTTGAAATCAAAGGATGGATTACAAGAACGGCTGCTAATCATAATATTGAAATCAAAGATACCGCAATTAACTTATTTTTAGAATATATTAACTCTGATCAAATCAGAATGGTTAATGAATTGGATAAACTAATAGATTATGTTGGTGATGGTGGAATCATTGATGAAGAAACCGTAAAATTACTTGTTAGTAAGGATTTAAGTAAAGAAGTTTTCAATCTTGTCAAAGCCATTATAGCTAAAGATGTTGTTAAGACTAATCAAATATATCAATCATTAACACTCCAAACCAAAGATATTTTAGGTGTTATCAGTATGATATCAAATACATTTAAAGAATTGTTAACAACCGCAAAACTTTTGAAAGCTAACTATTCTCAACATGACATCTCCCGTTTTTATAATATTTCTTCAGGGAGAGCATACTATTTAGTTAAAGATGCTAAAAGTTTTCAAATTGATGATTTAACTAAATATGTTATTAAAATGGCCGATTTAGATTATAAAATAAAATCTGGTAAAATTGATAAAACGATAGGAATTGAACTAATTCTCCTTCAAATAAATAATTTATAAAATTAAAAGAAGCAACTTTTTAAAAAATTGCTTCTTTTTTAATTGTTAAGTAAAATAAAAAACTACCATTGGTAGTTTAATTATTATATAAATTATGCTAATTCGTTAATCATTCTAGCACAACGAGACTTTTCACGAGCAACATGTTTTTTATTACTTATGCCTTTTGTTACTGCTTTATCAAGTTTCTTACATAAAAATTGATATTTAACAACAGCTTCTTCTTTGTTTCCAGCTGCAACAGCTGCTTCGAAAGCTTTCATGGCAGTCTTTAGTGAAGAAGAAAAAGAACTATTTAAGGCATTCTTTTTTGCATTAGTGATATCACGTTTCATTTGTTGTTTAATATTTGCCATAATATTTACACCTCCAAGGTAATGTTTATCTTATTATAGCACAAATTATTTTTTTTCTCAAGTAATTAAACTTAGTTTATTTTCATTAATCATTTTCATTATTAATTGTTCTTTTATTTAAGATAAACATTTTTTATCCGTATTAGTTGTTCTAATTTTTACTTTATTATTTAAATGATTATTAGTAATTATAACTGTTCCAACATATTTTGTATTATAAAAAGTACAAGGATATTTTTCAAATCTTTTAACAATATATGGTGAAGGAAAATCGTAATTATTATTATAACCATTCATAGCTATAGCTATATTGAAAGAAATATTATTTAAAAAAGTTATTGATGATGATGTTACTGATCCGTGATGAGCAACCTTTAAAACATCTACATTTAATTTATGAATTTGTTCTACAATAGCTTTCTCAGCTATTTCTTCGATATCACCTGTAAACAGGTATTTCATTAGAAATATTTCTGCATAAATAACTAAACTATTGTTATTAGTTTTTTCACTAGTTTTAGATGGCCAAAGAACTTTAAATTTTAAGTCGCTTATTTTAAATTCATCACCTTTTTTTAAATAATATATGGGGACATTTATTTTTTCTTTAAGAACATATTCGTAACTACTTTTATCATAATAACTTAAAAAAATTGTCTTAACTTTAAAATTTTCACAAATTGGTTTTAACATACCAATGTGATCACTATCACCATGAGAAATAATAATGGCATCTAATCGCTTTATTCCTTTATTTTTCAAAAAAGTTAACAAAGAATCGCTATCTATATCTCCTGTATCGATCAATATATTTGTCAAGTTATTATGTTTACAAATAAGAGTTGCGTCCCCAGTAGGCAAATCAAAAAAATATACCTCATTTTTTAAATTTGTTAACATTTTATTATTGTTAACTATTAACAATAAGATACTCAGTATTAAAACAATAAATTTAGTTTTCCTTGAATATCTACCTATAATTAAAAGAAAGAAAAGATAATAAAGAGAAATTACTAAGTAGTTCATACTGGCAAAATTTATTGAAAAATACTTACATTTAGAACACAACTCTATAAGAAAGAGAAAAAATGATATTAGCCACTTATAAAAGATTGCTGAAGGTCTTATAAGTAGTACTAGAAAGGAAAATGGTAATATAATATAAGTTACTAATGGAATATAAATAATATTATAAAAAATTAATAATAAATTTACGCTTGGATTAATTTTAATTATTATAGGCAAACTGATAACCAAGCTTGTTACACTAGTTAAAATCATATTGTAAAGTGATGATTTTAGTCCTTTTTTCGGCCTTAAAAAGCGATTAATTCCTAAAAGGCCAAAAGTGATTAAATAAGTTAATTTAAAACTGTAGTCAAAAATAAAAAATGGGTTGATTAATAAAACTATTAATGCATTAAGAGATAATTTATCAAGTTTTTTTAAAGAAGAAAAGTACTTACCTAAAAACTTATTCATAATAAAACTAATAATCACTCTTAAAATTGAAATCAAAAAAGCTGTTAACCAATAGTAAAAGAGGAGAACTATGATAATTATAACTTTTTGTTTTCTTTCATCTACATTAAATTTGCTTAATATAAAACAAATTATACCTATGAGCATATTTATGTGCATTCCTGATATCACAAAAAGATGCCCAATACCTATTATATTAATATTATCTTTTAATTCTTCATTTAAATTATGTTTTTCTCCAATTGTTAGGGAAGCTAATATTTCCGAATATTTTTTATCATAATTTTTTTTGATTTGTTGATATACTATTTCATGAAGATAATTAAAAGAAAATTGATGTTTTAAAAAATCAACTTCTTCTATTTTTATTTTACCATATACTCCTTTGTATTTTAAATATTCATAATAATTGAAACCATTTGGTATATGTTCTTTTGCTACTTGTTCTATTGTTCCTTTAATATATATCTTATCACCGGGTAAAAATCTTTTTTCTGTAGCAATAAAATAGAGTTTACCTTTCTTAGAAGATATAAATACTTTTTGATAATCATCATAGCTGTTTACTGAATATACTTTTGTTATTCCCTCATAATAAGTAATTCCATCAAATTGTTTATATTTAATATTTTTAATACAAATTCCTAAAACTATAACAATTAATAATGGAACTAAAGTAAAAAGAACTTGTTTATTTTTAATCACTAATATTATTCCGAAAAAGATAAAGGGAAGAAGAAATATATACTCATTTTTGGATACAATATAAATTAAAAACATACACTCCAATAAAATTAAATGTAAATAGCCAATTACATTATTAAATGCATATATTATTTTTAATTTTTGAAAAAATCTTTTCACTAATTCCTTTTACATTAAGCAATTCATCTAGCGATTTAAAAGAACCATTATTTGTCCTATATTCTATTATATTTGTAGCTTTGGCTTGTCCAATTCCTTCTAAAGAGCATAATAAGTCAATAGATGCTGTATTTATATTAATTAATGATGTTGTCTTATTTTCTTCATTTATGTCATCTTTTTTTATAGAGGGAATTACAATCATTTGATTACCACTTATAATGCTAGCTAAATTTAAATAATTAGAATTAGCATACTCAGTAAATCCTCCTGCTAGACAAATTAAATCATATAATGTTGAGCCCAATTTTATTTTGTATATTCCAGGCCGCCTTACTTCACCTTTAATATCTATTAAACAATCATCACTTTCGCTAGTTGAAAAGGAAGGAGATGATGATATGGGATAATAAGAAGAATCTTTACAAGATGTTAAAAATAATGTGCATGTTATCAACAATATTAATCCTATTTTTTTCATTAGCTTAATTTTCCTTTCACAAAATAATACAAAAAAATATTAGTAATTGCTTTTGCACATTATATAAAAAAAGGGTGCTTTAAGTCAGTAATTTTAGCACCCATTACACAAATTAATTTTTAATTATTGTTATCGTTACTATTTGTTGAACAATTACAATTATTTTGAGTAGAACATTTCATTTCCTGTATCATTTGATCAGCCTTATTCATAACATTTTTCACCATTGTATCAATTTTTTGTTTATTTTCATAAACTAGCCAAATGCCAAGAACACTCATTCCGCCTGCTAAATAAGCTCCTAAGAATGATTTCATTATTTTCACCTCACATTAAAATTAAACTTGCATTAATATTATTAATTTTTTTATAGTTTTTATGAATAACATTTTTTAGAAAAAAAACTCCTTTTTTAAGCTTTTAATAAGGCTTAAATATAAGGAGTTTTTTAAAATTATTTTTTCTTTCTTAAAACGATTCCCATTAAACTTGTTGCAGCAAGGAAAGATATTATTAATTCAGCACTCTTTTTGCCGCATTTTTTCTTTTTTTCTTGTGGCTTTTCATCTTTTACTTCATCATATTTTAAGACTTCTGATGTTATTTTAAAGCTTTCACCCTCTTTTGTGTGTCCTTCTAAGACAAGTGTTAATTCATATACATTTTTAGTAAAATCTAAATCACTAAATCTTTCACTACCTAACATGCTTGATAGTTCTTTTTCTTTTCCATTTATTAATATATAGGCTTTTTCAACAAGATTGTCATTATCTACATATTCATAACTTACACTTAATGAATTTTCTTTTTTCTTTGATTCCTTAAATTCTTTGATTTCTGGTAAATCATAAGATAAGGTTTTTACGGTTACAGCTTCGGTTGTCATTGTATAACGTTTAGAAGTTTCTGGATCAACTATTACATATTCAAAATAAACTGGATATTCAGTTGCGGCAATTAGTCCTTCAATAGTGTATGTTTCATTGTTTCCCATTTGATAAGTTGTCGCACCTAAATGAATTACAACATCTTGAATCCATGATGATGTTTCTAACGATGTATCTTTTTTAAATGATAGTGTTGTTTTAGTTGCTTTATCGAAGCTTAATCCTGGTTCTGGATAATCAAAATCTTTTGTTTTAAAGCTGTATGTTAAACATCCATCGACTAGTTTACTACTATCATTATAGGCAGGAATTTTATATGAAATTTTCACATCGTATTCAGTGTTCTCTTCTAAGCCTTCAAAAACTAATCCTTCTTTATAATCTTTTGTTTCGTTATTAATTGTAACTTTAATTGATGAAATTAAGTTAAAGTTTTCTTCAAAAGTCTTTTCTAAATTTACTTTTACTGACATACGTTCAGCTTCAAAATTAGCTTTAAATCCTGGTTTTCTCATTACTAATAATAATGCGTTACCATCGCTTCTTTCATTTCCATCTTCTTGACGGTTAACAGTTTTGAATTCACCATTTTCGCCACGTACAAACAAGCAAGCAGAACCACCACCATCAGATAAGAAACCATTGACACATCCAGCTGCTTTTAAGAATTCTCCACATTCTTCATAAGAAGCTCCAAATCCATTGATTCCTACTTTATCTACAGACATTAATATTGGGGTTCCATCAGCCTTAAAGCCCCAGATAGTTCTATTTTTGTTACAATTTACATAATCACGGTTTACATCAGTAATTTGTGAATAATCAACTACTTTACCATTTTCTAATATTACGTTATAAAAGCCCATAATATTAGATACATTTTCCCATTCGCCAGTTGCTTTAACTTGACAACGAACGGTGTCGCCTAATTTTAAAGAATCTAGACTACCATCTTTACAAACTAAATAACTTGCACTTTCGCTATCATTTATTTTATAAGTTTTGGTGTTTGTAGTTATTTCTGTAACAACGCCTTTAACAAATATTTTTTGAGTTGTACGATCTTTTCTTTGAGTAGTATAAGTTATTTTATAAACTTTAAAGTCAGTTAAATCATATGGTAAATCTTTATCTTGGATTTGTATTTGTTTAAAAGGAAATTCACAAACATTATATCTTGTAAGTAATGTTACACCTTTTTCACTAGGTGTTGTATCAATATTTAATATTTCGGCTATATCTTGAACGGAGCCATCTTCACCTAAATATTGTACATATTCATTAGCTGTTGTTGTTACATTACCATATATATAACTACCATCATCAAAAAAACCAAGTCCACCATGACCAGCACCTTTATAGTCATAAGGTTTATAAAAATCGCCTTCTTGCATTACGGTTCCTAATGGCTCACTGTTATCGCTAATGTAGAAGAAATCACCATTTGTTCCACCAAGAACCATCCAACCGGGATTTTCTCTTTCAAAAATTCTTGCAAGTTCTGTAGGTTTTTTTCCTTGCCAGTTAGTAGCTGAACCTGCTGAATAACTTACTAGACGTAAATCAGTAGTTAAAATGCCTTGATTTGGTTCTAACCAATAAGTGTTGTGATCACCCAATTTAGCAGGATTTATTACTCTACCATTATATGAAGTAATAGTTGATGAATATAAAGTAGCCATACCACTTACGTTTTGGCTCGTAATTTCAGTGTGTTTAGTTACTGCATCTGTATTAAAATTCAATTCACCATTTGCTTTAACATTTATGGTAGTTGTTACACCTACTAAAAGCATCATCATCAAAAACAATTTGATAATTTTTTTCATTTTCTTTTTCTCCTTTTTAATTATTTTTCTTTTTAAATATCCCAATAAATACTATTGCCATACTTAATAATTCTACTATTATTAATGTATTTTTTTTGCTACATGAACAACATGACTTGCGATGTTTACCAGCTAAAGGATTACCCTCGTAAGGAAGTTTATTCATTTTCTCAATAACTATTTGTTTATTAATAATTGTGCCATCATAACATTCTAAAATCAAGTCAACAGCCACATTTTCTTTTGTTACATCAACGCCTTCGATAGCAACAGTAGCTCCTTGATATTTTAATATGGTTTTTTTACCATGGCACATTAAATATGCTTCTTTTACTACTGATGACGTATCCATATATTCATAATCAAAATATAACGTTGTACCATTAATAGAATTTTTACTAAATTTAGTAATTATTGGAATAGCTTTTTCCAAAGTTTTGATTGTAATTACTTCACTTTTAGTAGGATATGTTTTTCCAGTTACTTTATCATAAGCATCACAAGTTATATAAACTTCATATTCAGTATTGCTACTTAAATTTTTACATATAATTGTGCTTTGGTAAAAATAATAAACATTATCACCAACATGCAATTCGCAATTTCTAACATCTATATCTGGCTGACATAAAATCTCTTTATCGACAACTATTTCGTTGCTGGAAATTTGACTGCATGTAAAATTAATCGTTGGATAAGCAAAATCATAAGTTTCAAAACTACTTTGCATTTTACCATTATAGATACTACCATCTTCATTATACATTTTATAGGTTATATCTATATTGTATTTGGTGTTTTCTTCTAACCCCTCAAAATGTAAACTTTCGGTATCATTTCCATATTCTAACGTTTGACCATTTATAGTAACATATATATCAAATACTTCATCCCTAAAAGGACTACCATTTTCATCTAAAGTAATATCAACGGAAAATCTCGATGCTTTTTCTACTCTTGGCGTAATTCCGGGATCTTTTACAACAAAGAAAATACCATTACCATCACTACGTTCATTTCCATCAGATCCACCAGCCATCATTTTAAAATCGCCATTGCTGTCTCTTACAACTAGACTTGTGGAACCTCCACCATCTAAAAGCCATCCATTAACACAGCCTACCGATTTTAAAAATTCTGCACATTCATAATATGATGCACCAAATTTTCGTAAATTTTTATCGTATTCAATAGTCATTAAAACAGTCGAACCATCTTCTCTTTCACCAATAACCGTTCTATTTTTTAAACAATTAATATAGCTAGTATCTGCAGCAATATTAGAATAATCATTGTATGAACTTTGATAAAATAGTGATTTGCCTTGACTTAATATCTTAGCATAATATCCAGTTGTATTAACAACATTAGCCCATGCTCCTGTAAAATGATATTGCATTTTTACATTATCACCAATAGATAAACCATCTAAGGAATTATCTTTAGCAACTAAATATACACATCCATAAGGTATTAATTCTTTTTTACCTTTGTTAGTTGAAATATCAGTAATTGTACCCTTAATAAAGATGCGGTCTTTAGTTTCGTTTCCAATGGCAGCATATCTATTAACATCAAAAGTTACTTCGACAACGGTTGCCCCCGATAAATCATATTCTACTTGTTTTTCATAACTTTCTAAATCCTTGGTTATTAGATTAATATCATGATCTTTAATACCATTATTAATATTACTAATTACTCTTGTATTTGTCAATATTCCATATTCATCATATTCTTCTAAATACATTTCAGAAGAAATAGTAGGTCTTCCCTCGACAATTTTGCCATTATGTGTCCAACCGATAACGCCAGTTCCTAAAGATGTCCAACCAACAGGTTTATATAAATCTCCTTCTTGGATAGATACATTCATTACTTCGCAATTTCCACTAATATTAAAAAAGTCTCCATTAACTCCGCCTACTACACGCCATCCAGGATTGTTTTTTTCATAGTTTTTGGCAAGAGAACTAACTTTTCCACCAACCCAATTATACGATGTTCCTGTTGACCAGTTAACAATGCGGACATTTTTATTATCTCCATAATCTAGCCAAGAAACATTATAGTTATTTAATCTTTCGTCGCTTATTATGCCATCATTATATGCGGATAATTTATGTTGATATAAATAGGTTCCACCTTCTAATTCTACTTTGTTTATTTCTTCATCTTCCGTTACAATTTCTGAAGAAGCAAAATTAAAAGCTTTTATATTGATGATGGATAAGCTAAATGTCAACATTAAAACTATTAAACAAATTGTTTTAAAAAATCTCACTTATGTCTACCTCCATTATTACATCATCATTATATCATAGTTTTTTAAAAATTGAATCGTTTTCACAATAAAATTTATATAAAAAGCCCATTTCTTAAATTATATAAGAAATGGGTAGTTTTAATTTTTTGTTTTGTATTTAAAAAAAATTTGTTTTTTACTATTCGTTAATTTCTATTTCTTTTTCACCAATAAAATCATCATCAAATTCATCTAATTGTTCTTCATCTTTCTTCAATTCATATTTTTTTAAAACTTCGGTAATGGAATTAGATTTCAAAAATTCAATGATTTTTTCTTTTAAAATAGTATTTCTTTGAATTCCTATTCTTTTAATACCAAGTTGCATCATGGAAGGATCGCCAATCATCATCAATACTTTTTTTGCTCTTGTGATAGCGGTGTAAATTAATTTTCTTTCTAACATTACATAATATTGACTACTAAATGGCATAATGACAATATCAAATTCTGAACCTTGGGATTTATGAATACTTATAGCATATGCAAGGGTTATATCTTCTAATTCTTCAAGTGTATAGTTAACATTTTTCAAATCATAGGAAACAGTTAGACCTTTGATGAGTTCTCCTTTATATGAAAATCCACTAATATAACCAATATCTCCATTCATTACACCCTTTTCCGGCCTGTTAACAAGTTGAATAACTTTATCATTTATTCTTAAATGGCGGCCTAAATTTTTTATTTCTTTATCATCTACTAAAGGGTTAACTCTTTCTTGTATTAAATTGTTAATTTCATTAATTCCACTATTTCCCTTATACATAGGAATTAAAACTTGGATATCTTTTATTTTTTTACCTTTAGCTAATGTTTTCATGTAAAGATCTACTAAAAGATTAGGTAAGGCTTCATTCGAGGTATTTATAAAAATACGATCATTTAATTTTTCCATTAAATTTTCTGGCAAATAGCCTTCATTTACAGAATGTGCTAATTTTATTATACTTGAATTTTCAGCTTGTCGATGAATTTTAGTTAAACGGATTGTTTGAATTTCTTTAGTGTCGATTAAATCTTTCAATACTTGTCCTGGTCCTACCGATGGTAATTGATCGACGTCACCAACAATGATTAATCTTGCATCAGGGTGCATTGAAGTAACTAAACGTGATGCAAGTGGCAAATCCATCATACTTGCTTCATCAACAATAATTAAACGAGATGATGTTTTATTATATTTATTATAAGCAAAATGATTATCGCCCGTGTAACCTAAAAAGCGATGAATGGTAGATGCTTCCATATTAGTTGATTCACTCAATCTTTTAGCAGCTCTTCCTGTTGGAGCAAGTAAAGCAATTGATGTAGCTAATGATGAATTATCACCATTTAATTTTAGATACATTTTTATTACCGCATGAACAATCGTGGTTTTTCCTGTTCCCGGTCCGCCCGTAATTATTACAATAGGTGAGGTAAAAGCGGTTTTAATGGCTTCTTTTTGTTCAATGCTAAAAGAAATATTACTGCTTTTTTCTATTTCCTCAAATGATTTGTCAATAAGATCTTGTTGATATTTTTTGATGCCTTTTTCACTACGTTCATCTTTTAAGAACATAACTATTTCTTTAGCTAAATCGATTTCCATTATATAATTACGATAATCAAAAACTTGATCATATTGATTTATAAATATTTTATGTTCATTTTCTAACATATTTAGTATTTCTAAATATTTAGATTGTTCAATCTCTTCTTTAGTATACCTTGCTAAAGCAATATATAGGTCGTGTTTAGATATGTAACTATTTCCAGAAGCATATAATAATTCATTTAAACCATAAGTCAAAAGGGCTTTTAATCTACATGTAGCCGTTTTAGGAATTCCTAAATTATTAGCCAAAGCATCAGCTTTTTTAAAACCAAATCGTTCAATTCTTTCCATTAATTGATAAGGATTATCTTTTATTAAAGCGATTATATCTACGCCATTATATTCTTTAATTATTTTGTGGCACAAGTCCATGGAAAGACCACACGAGAAAAGAAAGACCATTATTTCTTGGTTATTTAAATCACTGGTAATGCCAGATTTAATTAGCATTTTTTGATTAGGAGAAATATTAATATCATCTAAGGCATGCTCATCATTTTTTATAATATTTAAGGCATCGACACCTAGTTTATCTACAATCATCTGAGCCGTTTTTAAACCAACTCCCTTAAACAAATCACTACATAAATAACTAATAACCCCATTTTTACTATTCGTTTTATTTCTAATAAATTTTTTAAAACGAAATTGAAAACCAAATTTTAAATCATTAACAAATTGCCCCTCAAGAGTATAGGATTCTTCCTCTACTGGTTGTCTATCAAAAACACCAACAACATTAATATTATCGCCAATTAACTTAATTTTGTCATTTATTTTTTGATCTTTTAAGGAAAATGAAAAAGAGGCTACTGTATAGCCGTTTTCTTCATTATAGAATAATACATGATCTATTCTTCCATTTAAAACGTCCATAACCAAGCCTCCTTTGTTATTAACTAATAATTACGTTTAACATCATTCATGTAAACTTCATCAATCGTACCGCCACCTAAGCAGTATTCATTATCATAAAAAACACATGCTTGTCCGGGTGTAATAGCCTTAGTTGGTTCAAATGTTAACACCTCTAAAGTATCATCATCTATCCAATTTACCTTAACTTTTACATCATTTTGACGATATCTAAATTTAGCACTCATAACAGTTCCATTTTCAAAACGCTCATTAATTATATTAATATTTCTTACTAATACTCTATTGGCATATAACAATTCTGTTTCTTGACCTTGACCAACGATTAAATGATTAGTTTTCGCATCTTTTCCACAAACAAACCAAGCATCTCCGGGTCCCCCAATACCAAGTCCATGTCTTTGACCAATTGTATAGTACATAACGCCATCGTGATGACCAACAATGTTGCCTTTAGTATCTATAATATCTCCAGGATTAGCAGGAATATAATTCATTAAAAATTCTTTAAAATTCCTTTCACCAATAAAGCATACGCCGGTTGAGTCTTTCTTTGTAGCAACTTCTAAACCATATTTTTGAGCAAGAGCCCTAACATCAGGTTTTAACATATCACCAACAGGAAACAAAGCCTTTGCTAGTTGAGCACTCGATAATTGTGATAAAAAATAGGTTTGATCCTTATTAGCATCAATTCCTCTTAACAAGTAATGTTTATTGTTTTTTTCATCGTGAATTACTCGAGCATAATGACCCATTGCGATATAATCAGCACCAAGTTCAAAAGCTTTTTTCAAAAAGGCTTTAAATTTAATTTCTTTGTTACATAAAATGTCCGGATTTGGTGTTCTATTTTTACGATATTCACTTAAAAAATATTCAAAAACAGAATCCCAATATTCTTGAATAAAGTCAACTCTATGTAAAGTTATTCCTAATTTTGAAGCAACTTTTACGGCATCTTGATAATCTTTTTCTTGAGGACAAACTTCATCCATAACAGTGGGGTTGCCTAATAAATCGTTATTTAAGGCACTATCCCAATTTCTCATATATATAGCTTCAACATTGTAGCCTTCTTCCTTCAATCTAATAACACTAGCTGCTGAATCAACGCCACCGGATAAACCTACTATTACTTTCGTATTACTTTTATCGTTCATGTTGTATTTACCTACCTTTTAATTCAAATATTATATCCCTAATTTGCATTGCTTCTTCAAATTTTAAATTCTTAGCTGCTTCTTTCATATTTTTTTCTAGACGTTCTAAAATATTCTTTTTCTCAATAGCACTTAATTTCTTGTAATCTTCAACGCTAATATCATCATTTATAGATCCATTTGCATCTTTAACGATTGAGACATCTTCAGCAATTTCTTTTTGAATAGTTTTAGGAATAATATGATGTTCTTCATTATAAGCTTCTTGAATTTTCCTTCTTCTACTTGTTTCATCAATACATTTTTTCATACTTTCGGTCATATTATCCGCATAAAAAATAACTTTGCCATGAGCATTACGAGCAGCTCTACCAGTAATTTGAATTAGTGAACGATCGCTTCTTAAGAATCCTTCTTTATCTGCATCTAAAATGCAAATTAGACTAACTTCAGGTATATCTAGACCTTCTCTTAAAAGGTTGATACCAACTAATACATCATAAATGCCTTTCCGTAATTTTCTTATAACTTCAAGACGATCTAAAGCTTTGATTTCTGAATGTAAATAGGCTACTTTTAATCCAGCCTCTTTTAAATAGGAAGTTAAGTCTTCACTCATCTTTATAGTTAAAGTAGTTATTAAGGTTCTTTCACCAACTTTTATTCTTTCTTTAATATCAAATAAAATTTGATCTATTTGATTTTTTGTTGGTCTTACTTCAATTATCGGATCTAACAGTCCTGTTGGCCTAATTATTTGTTCAACTACTTCCGTTGAACGTGACAATTCATAATCACCAGGAGTAGCTGAAACATATATAACTTGATTTATCTTACTTTGAAATTCTTCAAAATTAAGAGGTCTATTATCTAGAGCTGATGGTAAACGGAATCCATAGTCGACTAATGTTTGTTTTCTACTTCTATCACCATTATACATCCCCCTAACTTGAGGAATTGTAGCATGTGATTCATCAATAACCATTAAATAATCTTTACCGAAAAAGTCTAATAATACCGAAGGTGTTTCACCTTCTTTTCGCAAAGCTAAATGTCTTGAATAATTTTCAATACCACTACAACTGCCAATTTCTTTTAACATTTCAATATCATAACTTGTACGTTGATGAATGCGTTCTTCTTCTAAAAGTTTTCCTTGAGAATGAAAATATTCTTCTCTTTCTTTTAATTCTTCCTCAATTCTTCTAATAGCTTCATCTTTTTTAGCATCACTTAAAACAAAGTGAGTAGCTGGAAAAATACTAATCACATTTGATATACGTAAAATCTTTCCTGTTACAACATCAAAGACAGAAATTTTTTCGATTTCATCATCAAAGAAAGTAATTCTAATTGCTTCGGTTTTTAAAGAACTAGGAATAATATCGACATTATCACCTTTTACTCGAAAACAACCTCTACCAAATTCTATATTGTTGCGAACAAACTGCATTTTAACTAATTTTTCTAATAAGTCATTTCTTTCTAAAATTTGTCCTTTTCTTAAAACAAGCATTGATTCCTTATAGTCTGATGGATCACCAATACCATAAATACAAGAAACACTAGCTACTATTATAACATCTTTTCTTTCTAAAATAGAAGCCGTAGCGGCATGTCGCATTTGGTCTATTTCATCATTAATACTTGAATCTTTTTCAATGTACAAATCTTTTGAAGGAACATATGCTTCTGGTTGATAATAATCATAATATGAAATAAAATATTCTACCATGTTTGAAGGAAAAAGGCTTTTAAATTCGGCATATAATTGTCCTGCTAAAGTTTTATTATGAGCAAGAACTAAAGTTGGTTTATTAACATTAGCAATAACATTAGCAATTGTAAAAGTTTTACCAGTTCCTGTTGCCCCTAATAAAGTTTGTTCAGGGACACCTGCTAAGACATTAGCGGTTAGTCTCTTTATAGCCTCCACTTGATCTCCAAAAGGAGCAAAAGGAGCTTCTAATTTAAATTTTTCTTCCATTATTTTCTCATATAACAAACATTCTTAGGATTTTTTTCATCATAAAGAATGTCAATAAATTGTTCTTCTGTTTCCGAATATAAATAAGAATTCAAATCACATTCTACTTTCTCACCACTATTTGTGAAAAATTCGATTTTCATTTGGGCTTCTTTATATCCTTGAGCATTTTTACTCTTACCATATTTAAAAGTCTTTACCTCAGCTGTTCCTTTAATACCACAAATCTTTAAGTAATATTGTTTGTGTACAGCTGACATTCCAGAAATTCTTTCTACAAGGTAACTAAATAACATAATATAAAATATTGCGAAAATAAATAGGTTTAATATATTAAAACAACCTGTTGTACCTTCAGGAACGGTATTTAAACTAAAGTTACTAATTAAAGGTCTTCCATTCCATTCTAGACCTATAATGCCTGTTTTTGGATCTTTTGTAAGTAATGATAATAAGCTTAATACGAGAACATAAACACTACCAGCAAATAAGAAGGCATCAAGAACAATTGGACTAACCTCTAATCCTCTTTTTTGACCTTCTAAATAGATAGGAAAACAATTAACCTTTTTTAGGCCTTTTGGATCAGCATAATAGATTTTAACTTCTTGACCTTCATAGTATTGATCATTAAATTCTTTAGGTGTGAATTCAAATACATCATTAAATTTTGTCATATTACTTTTAGATATATATTCTACTCTAACATAGACTCTTCTTTTATCTTTTGTAATTTCGATGACTTTACCTTCAACATATGAAGGATTGTTTTTAATGGCTTTATTAGCATTAATTGCTCTTATTAAATTTAGTATAAAACTAAATAAAAAAACGCCAACAAAACCAATGATTACTAATAACACTAAAATATTAACTATTAAATTCATTTTTTTACTCCTATTTATGATATTCTTTATTGTTTATAATTGTTAATGCTCGATAAATTTGTTCCGTTAAAATTAATCGCATTAATTGATGAGGAAATGTGAAAGAAGAAAATGATAATGAATAATCACTTCTTTTTAAAACGGCTTCATCTAAGCCGTTACTTCCTCCAATAACAAATGTTATTTTTGAGTATCCATATGTGAGTTTATTACTAATAAGATTAGCAAACTCTACACTATCTAATGTTTTTCCCTTTATTTCTAAAGTAATTACGTATTCATCATTGTTAATTTTTTCTAGAATGTTTTTCCCTTCTTGAAAAATATTTTTTGATATATCGTTTGTATTTACTTCTTTTACTTCTACAATATTGAATTTAGAAAATCCAGAGATTCTTTTTGTGTATTCTTTAATTCCTTTTTCAAAAAAATCTTCTTTAATTTTACCAACACAAACAATTTTAAGCACAAGCTTCTTCCTCCATCATTACAATATCAGTTTCATGATATTGGTAAGCTATTTCTAATTTAAATGGTAGCTTATTATCAAATTCTTTTTCACAAAAACTTCTCACTAAATCATAATCATTACATTCCTCACTAATATGTCCTAGTATTACTTTTTCGGTATATTTTGATACAATTTGATGTAAACAATCACAACATTGTTTATTAGACATATGCCCATGATCCGATAAAATTCTATCAATTAATTGCCAAGGTCTCCCACTTGTTGTAAGCATTTCGACATCATGATTAGATTCAATTAAAAGAACTCTAATTGTTGATAATATTTTATAATATTTACTAGGTACATAACCAGTATCCGTTATTGACGCAAAAGTACAATTTTCTTTGGTATTCAATTCTTTAGTTAAAAAGCCCATACAGTACTTTGTATCATGAGAAAGTTCAATTGGAACAACCACTAAATCATTGATAACATATTTAGTATTAGCTTTAATAAAAACTTTAGGAAAACTATTTAGCTCGCCTTTTAACTTTCTATTAGCTTCATAAAAAGTATTTTCTTCAATATATAAAGTTGCTCTAGTTTTTTTTAGTATAGAAACTAAGTTGCTTATATGGTCACTATGTTCATGAGATATAAAGATGGCATCAATGAAATCATAATTTATATGCTGATTACTAAGTCTTAGTTTAATTTGCAAATTGCTAATACCGGCATCTATTAAGATTTTACTTTGAGGTGTTTCTACATATGTAGAGTTACCTTTTGAACCACTACCAATAACTACAACCTTCATTGTGTATGCCTCCTAATACTTGTATATTATATCATTAATTTCATTTTTTTTCAAGGAAAAGTATAAGGAAGATATTTTAATTATAACTTTTATTGATTAACTAATTATTAAGAGATTTATAAATATAATAATTAACATTATTTTACCAATCAATTATTTCATATAAAATAACAAAAACCTCTTTAATTTAAAGAGGTTTGTTAAAGTAAATTTATACTAAAAAGCCCAGCATGCACCGATGATTACTAAAAGGATAAATAGTACTAGAATAAAAGCATAACCATATTCACCACGATTTTGATTCATGATTTTTCCCCCTTTCATTATCTATAATATAGTATGTTAATAACATATACTTGGTGATTACTTATGCCTAATTTTAAAAACTTCAGTTAAATTTCACATTAGAAAAAATTATCTAATTTTTACTAGATTAAAGAGGCAAAAAAGCTAACTTTTACTTGAATTTTTTTGCTATTTTTGGTAAAATAATATTGTTAAACTGATAACTAATTAGAAAAGGAGACAAATCATGTTTAAGAAAATTTTACCTGTCGCTATTGGACTTGTATTAATTCTTTTAATCGCTGGTGGTGTTTCGCTAGTAAAAAAATCTAACGATCGTACTCCATCCTTTAAAGAAGCCAATAGTGTTTATGTAAACTATGGTGATTTTAAAATCACAAACGATCATCTTTATACCCTAATGAAAAAAGATTATGGGGTAACCGAATTACTAAATATGGTTGATGAAGTATTATATGCAAAGGAAGTTGCTGATGTTGACACTAGCAGCGAAGCATTTATTAAATACGTTAAAAAAGCTGTATTTGGTGAAGAAGATTTATCAAAACTAGATGCTGAAAAAGCTCAAGAAACTTGGGATGATGTTTTATCTTCATTACAAATTTCTAACATTTTAACACCTGAACAAGCAAAAGATAAATCTTATACAAATGAAACAAGTGAAGCTTGGAAAGTTGTTAAAGATCATTACAAACTTGCTTATGCACGTGAACAATGGGCTAAAAAGTATTACCTTGAAAAACTTATGAAGGCACGTGAAAAAGGTGAAAATGACCTTGATAAGTACTTTGATTTAACTAATGCTGAAAACTCAACAAATAGTATTGAAGCATACTTCAAAGAAAATTATACTGGTTCAGTTACTAGTATCGTTGTTCCATTCACAAGTGAAAAAGCTGCTTATGCAATGATGAATAAATATGGCATCAACACAAATTCTAAAGTTATTATCAATAATGGATGGGTTAAATCATCTTATGATTATTTAACAAAACCAGAAATTGAGGATAGTGATAAGCTAACTTATACTGAAGTTGTTACAGCTTTCATTAATATGTATAATGATATTTACCGTTATCAAAATAATGGTGAAAACATCATTAATAGTTCTGACTATAAAGAAACTTTAAATAAAGCTATCACATTATCAAAGATTAAAACTGCTTTAAATGATGCTCTTGATAATTTAAAGTCTTGTGGTACAGAAGTTCTTCTTCCTAGCAAAGCTATTGTTAATACTACTGATGGTACTTTAGAAGCTAAAATTGAATGGAGTATTGTTTCTACCGATTATGGTACATTAGAAAACAATGTTGTTAAAGCTATTTTTGAAGATGGTGCTGCTGATGTTGAAGTAACTGTAAAATACACAATTACTTTTGAAGAAGAAACACTAACTGATACTTTTGGTTTAGATTTCAAACAAGAATTAGATGCAGATGGCAATCCTATTAGCAATCCTACAAAAGTTGATGATATCGAATCTAATGCTTTCTATTCATTAGAATTTACTGATGAATTTTTAACTAAAGAAATGAAAGATACTTTCAAATTTAAATGGACTAAGAAAGATGCTACTGCTATTAATTCTACACTTGCTGATTATTTAACAGTTGATTCTAAAAAACTTACAATTGGTGATTCGGAATCATTACTTTACAAATCATATACAGTTACACCTGTTGAAATTGGTAATTACTATTTCTTAATTTTAAAGCTTACTGATAACAAACAAGCAGAAATCTTTAAAAAGGATGCTGATGGTAAAAATGCTAAAGATAGTGATGGTAACTATATTATTGACAATCAAGAATTATTCGATGAAGTAGTTAATAAAAAGATTGAAGCTGCTTTAACTGAAAACACTATTAACGAAATGATTTATGAAAATCGTTATAACCATAACTTAAAGATTTTTGATAGTTACATTGAAGCTGTTTATGAATATGAATATAAACACTTCTATGAAACTACTCTTTCTTCTAGTGATTACAACAAATATTCAAAATCTAAAAAGAATCAAAAACTTAAAGTTGTAAGTTTCCAAGAGGAAGAAGGCAACAAGAAATCTGTTAAATCATTTACAGCTGAAGAATTATTCAATCGTCTTGTTGATAAATATGCATCAAGTGCTGCTGCAACTCTAGTTGAAAATTATGTAATTGTTAATGACAAGAAATTCAACGCTGTTTATAATCCTTATACTGGTGAAATTTATAATCAAACAACTTATAAAAATTTAATGACTGCCGAAATCTCTACATTACGTAAAAATTTCGAAAGTAATTACTTCACTTACTCATATTTATCATATTATGGATTCACTCCAAACTTCCCTGCTAAATATGGTTGGAAGAAATTCATTAAAGATTATTTTGTTGCTTATAATGATCAAGACTTATTAACTGGTTCTAAATATGGTGGATCAATTTATAGCGATGCTTTAGCAGCATACACTGATTCATTATATAACTTAGATGATATTAAAGCTGAAATGCAAAAAGCATATGACAAATATTTTAATGTTTCCACTATAAATTTAATCATTAGTATTGATACTGATTATAATGCTGATGATGACAATAGTTCTAATGCTACTAACCTAACTGCTGAAAAAGATAATTGGACAGAGGAACAAAAAACATTAGCTAAAGAATTAGGCAAATTCATGTATCAAGTTGCTAATCAAACTAATGAAGCTTCTATTTCTGAACAAATGAATGCATTAGTTACTCTATATAACGAAGCTGCTTATGAATATAATGAAGCTACATATAATGAAGCATTAAGCAAAAATACTTCTATTTACGATTACAATTACTTCGGAAAATATAAATTAGCTGGTTTACAAGTAAAATTTGAAACTTCTGCTAACTATACTTCAGCTTCTTCTATTATGGAAGAATATGCTGATGAATGTCGTGCTTTATACAAAGAAGCTAAAGAATTAGGTTTATTTGATAAAACATTTGATGTTCCAGTTGTATCTAAAGAAGCAATTAAAACAGATTATGGTTATCATATGATAGCTATCGTAGGTGCTACTTCTCCTAAAGATTTACCAAGTGAAGAAGAAATGACTATTTACCGTGCTCAAGCTAAAGTTGATGCTGCTCAAAAAGAAATTGATACTGCAAATGATAATATTAAGAGTTATAAAGAAAAAGGTTATGATGTAACTTCATATGAAGCTACAAAAACTGTTGCTGAAGAAGAATTAGCTAAATATAAAGAAGAATTAAAAGCTGTTTTAGCTAAATATTCAAAAGCTGATGATTATACTCTTGATGATGAAGCTACTGAAAGAATCACTGCTTGGTATACTGATGCTGAAAAAACTATTAAAGAAGGAACAATTGTTACTGAAAGTTATATTAAATTATTCAAAGATAATATGTCTTTATTCAATTTCAGCCCAAGTAATGGTAAAGAACGTTTCGAATTATTCTTAAAATTATTACAAGAAGAATGCGATAAGAAAAATGCTGACAATGCTGACTAGGAGGTAAATAATAATGCATAAAATATTAAAGAAAATTTTACCTTGTTTGTTAGTTATTACATCTATTCTAACAATTACAAGTTGTACTAAAAATAAATATAAATATCCTTCTCAAGTTCCTGCTTTAAGTGAAGATGTTGCAAATAAAACATTCGTAAAAATTGGCAATTTAACAATTACTAACAAAGAGGTTTATAATCGTTTAGCTCAAAGTTACGGTGTTGCTACATTAAAAGATTTTATCGATGAAAAATTATTATCATCAATGAAATTAACTAGCGAACAAGAAAAAGATTATGAAAAATACCTAGATACTTTAATCTATGGTACTGAAGATGTTGATAGTCTAACAGATGAAGAAAAAGAAAAAGCTGAAAAAGATTTTGTATTAACTTGTGCATCTTCAGGACTTACTGCTGATGATGCTAAAAAAGATAGTCCTTTATACTACAAAAACTATTATTTAACAGCATATAAACGCTACTTAAAAACTGTTGAAGTTATTACAAAGGAAATCAAAGACTCAGATGCTAAAGTCACAGAAGAAAACAAAGACAAAGCTGATGATAAAAAAGCAGATTTACACTTTACTAATGAATCATATTTAAATTATTTCAATGGTAATTATCACAAACATTACAAAGCTATTATCGTAACTTTTGATAGTGAAAAGCAAGCAAAAGATACAATGAATGCATGTAATATTGACTTATCTTCCATCGCTGGGGCATGGAAAGATCGTAGCGGTAACTTAATGGATGCTGCTAAACTTGAAGAAGTATTTAAAAATATGTACTATGCTACATATGGTAAAGAAACTGAAGCAACTGATTACACTTATGATGATCTTGTAAAGATTGCAAGTACATCTTCTAAAGATACTGTTATTGCTACAAAATTAATTAAACTTAGTACTAAAGAATTATTTGATTCTTATACACATGGTCCATTAGCTTATAATGGTCGTTGGTATTTAGCTCTATGTACAAGTGTTAGCGATGAATATTTCAATGATGATGATCCAACTATTAAATATGTTGTAAGCGATAGCGAAGTTGTTAAAGAAGAAAATAACGCAGCTACTGAACTTTCTGACTCAATTAAAGAAAAGTTATTTGCCACTCTTGTTGAAAAAGAAATTGCTTCTTCTACTTCTACATATCAAAATAATATCGAACGTGTTATGTATCAATTACGCCAAGAAGCAGGTTTAGAAATCTTTGCTGAAGGAATTGAAACTTCTTATAAGACAAACTACAATTCAATTTTCTCAACACTTGGTATTACAGATTATGATACTTTTAAAGAAACATCTAATGTATCTTCTACTGTTGTTGCAAAATGGAATGATGGCGAATTAAATGTTAACGAATTCTTCAACAAATTAACAGAAAGATATGGTGCCTTAATCACATTATTATTCTCTGAACAATATGTTGTATTAACTAGTAAATTTAATACTGTTGTTGACTTCCAAAAAGGAACTATACTTGATCAAAAGAAATATGACTCTTATGTAAAAGAAGATTATACAGCATATAAAGAAGCCTTTGAACAAGGAAACTTTGAATCTTACGGTTTCTCTAAAGAATACGGTTGGGAAAACTTCTTACGTGATTATATTGGTATTACTGATGAATTCAAAATTGTTACTGATTTCAATGGAACATTATATAGTGATGTATTAGCAAAATATACAGAAAACTTATATATGGTAACTGTTGATGATGTTAAATTAGAAGTTATCTCTCATGAAGATGGAACTAAAACATGGGCTCTTAACTCTTCAAAATGGAATCAAAGCTTTGATACTAAAGTTGAAGTTGTTAACGAAAATGTGTTACCTTCAATATTCGTAGCTGAAAAGTTAGAAGATTTAAACTTAGATAGTGATAAACTTTCTAAATTAACTTTAAATGATGTTTATGGACATTTCGTATTAAGATTTAAAAATAGTGATGGTGTAAGTACTGATGCCTTAACTCCTGTATCTACTAACCAAGCAATCTATCCTGTTTATGATGCTATTTATGATGAAACTTTCAGTGCAACTGTAAGCGGAATTTATGTATATTATGATGCTGACTTAGATGGTGTTGCTGATGAAGTATCTGAAGACGATGCTAAGAAAGCCTTAGAACTTACTGAAATTTTATGGAATAACGCTAAATCATTATTTGCTCCTAATAAAGAAAATACAATTTCTGAAAACTTAAAAACAGTTGTTCGTGAATATATGACTGCAAGCATCTCTAGTGAATATGGTTCATACAAACAAGCTGGTTTACGTGTTCAATTAATTACTGGTTCAACTTATTCTAACACAACTACTGCTCCTGATGATGTATTAGCTGCTGTAAAAGAAAATTGGACAAATATTGTTAATTATAAAGATACAAAAGATGGTGAAGGCAAAATAATCGGTACAACAATTACTGGTCAAAACTTAGATCCAGTTTATCGTTACTTACTAAATAGTAATGTTTATTATGTTACTGCTTATGATTTCATTGTCGACAAAGCTATTTATGGTGATAATGGATATTATCGTTTAGCTGTTACTAAAGCAACTTCAAGAACATCAAAATATATTGATGAAAGCAAACAAACATATCCTACACTTTATCAATATGAACAATCATTATTAGATAGTGATGATCGTGATATCACAATTAGTACTACATTATCTACAAGAATTTCTACATATTATACTCCTGCTATTAAGCGTTTAACAAAAGATTCAATTGTTAATAAAGCTTTAATGTCAGATTGTAAAGCTCTTCTTGATAGTATAACATTTACTAACAACAATGATGCTAATAAATCTATTCTTGAATTTATTATTGCTGAAGCAATTAAAACTGCTGAAGAAGACAAATAAAAAATTTATATAAGCATTTAAAAAATCTATGTCAAATGACATAGATTTTTTGATTACATAAAATACCATTCAAACTAAAATTTTATACAAAAAAATACATTACGACTATATAAATTAGTCATAATGTATTTTTCTTTATTTACAATTAACAAACTCACAATTCTTAGATTTATCAAAATAATATACTTTATTATGAGTAAATTTGTCAAGTTCAAACACAAAATCGCGCTCATGATAATCTACAAGTAAAAATGCAATACTTTTAAACCAACTATCATCTAGAAAATAATCTTTGTGAATTCTAAAATATACAACATCTCCAATTTTTAAATCTAAACTAAAATATATATAGGAAAAATATGTATCTAAATACTCAACACCACCACAACTCGCATATCTAGGTTCTGTAAATTGTGTTTCATAACAAGCTTTACATCCACCTGTATAATATCCTTCAACAGGATTGTCAAATTGTTCAACTATAAAATTACATGGTTCTGCAACACCAAAAACAAAATAATGTTTCTTTGGTCTTGTCGCGGTAAATTTTATCCATATGTATTCACCACGATTTATATTTTTAGAAAGGCTGTTGGCACCTTCTAAAGTATATGGACGATATTCGCTACCACGTTTAGGCTTTTGATCTTCATCATTAGAAGTATCATTAATTTGTGATGTGTTATTGTTTTCTTCTAAATCATCTGAATATGATTTTAGTGTAATAAAAGGTATAAATAAAGTAGCTAATAAACTTACAAACAAAACACCACATATTATTTTCTTAATTTTCATTTATTATCTTCCTTTCTATTAAATTACTAATTCGCCGTTCATATATTTAATGATATCATTAGAGGCTAATACTATAACTCCGTTACTTAACCTAAAACTTCCATTAGTTGTTTCTTCGTATGAATTAGGCAAAGAACTATATATTATAAATCCTGTTTCAACTACTCCATGGCATAAAAGGCAATAATCCTTTTTTCCTATGCCTTCACACCAATTGCGTAAAGGCTTATTTTAGAAATAATGCCACATTCTTTCCTCTCTATAATTATTATATGAATACAAGTTTTATTTTTTCCATTTTTTAATGTAAAAAAACTCCTAGAATTTTCTAGGAGTTTATCAATCAAATGTATTTGTCATCCCCTAGTGCTTAATTCCAATAACATTATACCAAGATATCTTATTATTTACTATGAAAATGCTTTTATTTTGCTTAATACAAATAGTATTTGATAGTAAATAAAAATGATTTAAGTGCTATTTTAACTAAGACTTAAATCATTTTGTTTTTGTTTGATATTATATTGTTTCTATTTTAGATTCGGAACATATAATGCTTTTCTACCAATGCTTCCAATTGGTGAGGTTTGAGAACCTTTTTTGGTTTTAACAACTTCTGGAGAAATAGCAGCCATTTTTGAATCTAATAAATCAATTAAATGTAAAGCATAAGCCTCCATAATTCCAGGTTCTTTAGGGCTACCATACTCTAATTCTCCATGATGTGATGCTAGCATATGTTCAATCATTTTAACTTCTTCAGTATTTTCTATTTTTTCTTCACTGGCAGTAACTGCAACCATTTGTAACCCAATTACAATATGACCTAATAAGTTACCATCTTCTGTATAGACTGGGCTTTTGCTGCTACTTAGTTCTTTAGTTTTTCCGATATCATGTAAAATCACTCCAGCATATAATAAATCTTGATTCATTCCAGGATATATTTCAAGTAGTTTATCAGCAAGTGATAGCATTGAAAAAGTATGATAAGCAAGACCATATAGATAGTTGTGATGCATACTCATGGCAGCTGGATATTCAAAAAATTCAGGGGCAACTTTTGCAATTAATTTGACTGTTAAATTATATAAAACTGGATTGGTAATTTTCTTTATATAAGACTTAATTCCTTTATTTAATTCTTCTTTACTCATAGGAGCAGTTTTATAAAATTCATCAATATTCACTTGATTAGAATCTACTTCTTTTATTGAACTTACAACATATTGGATTTTACCTGCATATTCATTTACATGAGCAATAATTTCATAAACGCCTCCAGCGCTAACGTTGTTAGCCTCAACAATGCTGCAATCCCAAATCCTTGCGTCAACGCTTTGTTCACCATCTGACAAGGTAGCACCATAGTAGCCACTATTATTAGGTGTAGAACGTTTTTGCAAATTTTCAATTAACGCATAAAAGGTTACTGTTTCTCCTACTTTATTTTCACTAAATTTTTTCATTAAATTAATCTCCTATCCTCAAGTACTTTATATTGAGATGTTTCTAGTAAGAATTCTCTTGCATGCATTTTCGCTTCTTTTACAGCTTCATCTCTTTCAAGTGCTGATAAATTATATAATTCTTTTTCATCATTTAAATAAACTTTAATTAAGAAGTCATATTCTTTTTTATATTTTGCTAATAATTCTTGTACCTTTTCATCATTATAAATTATTATTTCTTTTGGTTCTGTATAATTAAAGATATTGTCAATTTCTTCATTAATTTTCATTGCTTCTTTTTTTAATACATCATATTTGTTACTAATTTCACCATTAATAACTTTTTCTAATAATAAATTCATAATGATTTTTATTTTTAAGCTACGTTCACCATTTAAAATATTGATTAATTCTAGAGATGAGAAATTTAGTTCTTTTAAATTGTCAATTTTCAATCCCCGTTTTAATTTTTTTATTGTTCTTGCTTGATTTGTATACTTGCTACTATAACATTTGGCAAGTTCATTAGCTATTAAAAGTCTATCTTCACCAATATTATAAACCATCATTGGGGTAACACTGGTGTTAAGCAATAATCTTGAAAAAGTAATGTTGTCTGTTATTATACTTAGGTCTTCTTGACTAAAATTTTCAGCATTAGGAATATTCCCTAATATTAAATAAAGTAATGACATTTTTTCCAATAAATTTAATTTATTATTAGATATTAATACTTTAGAAACAAAAAGATCCAATTCCTTATCACGTTCTAACAAGCCATTATCATCAATTAATTCTAGTGCTTGTTGTGAATAGGTTTTACCTAATATTTCTTGTAATTTTTTTATTAAGGTATTGCGATCAACTTCTACTAATAAGCCTTTGGCTTTTACCATATTTTTTAAAGTTTTTTTATCAATTGTAAAGCCATACTCAGAAACCAAAACGATGGCATCCATAATATAAATAGGTTCCGATAAAAATATGTTCTTAGTTGTATCAATAGCTCTAATTATCTCTTCATCAATATCATCAAGACCAGAAAAAATATCAATTATTTTCAAAGCTGGTGAAAGAGATAAAGCAGATATTGTAAATGGTTTTTTCTCCAAATAACTTGATAGTTTTTTATTGTAATATTTATTAGCAGCCTTACTAACAATTTTTTTATTGTCATTATTATTTGTTTCAAAATAGAAGGTACCTGTTTTTTCTACAAGGGAAGGAATTCCATTGTTAATAGTCAAAGATGGAAAAATTTGTTGTAATTCATCGACTGTTGCTGGCGTTAAAATTGTTATTTGTTTAATAGGACGGATTAAATAATAGTCACATACTGCACAACCTATAATATAAGATTCAAAATTTCGATCTAAAAGTTTTCTTAACAATTCAATACCTTGTTCTAAATAATTAGAGCAATCATTATATTTACTTTTATATTCTTTAAAAAGATTATCATTAGTATTATTCATATGGCCTTCCTTTCTTATATATATTTAAATTTTTTTGTTACCTAAATATTAAATCTAAATAACATAATATCTCCGTCTTGAACAACATAATCTTTACCTTCTAGACGGACTTTACCTGCTTCCTTTACTTTTAATGGTGTTCCGTAAGTAATTAAATCATCATAAGAATAAGTTTCTGCTTTTATAAATCCTTTTTCAAAATCAGTATGAATAACACCGGCACATTGAGGGGCCTTCATTCCTTTTCTAAAAGTCCAAGCTCGGCATTCTTTTTCACCAGCTGTAAAGAATGTTTGTAATCCTAAAAGAGCATAAGCTTCTTTTATTAATTTATCTAAACCACTTTCCTTTATTCCTAATTCTTCTAAAAACATTTTGTGTTCTTCATCATCTAATTCTGATAATTCTTCTTCTATTTTAGCAGAGATAATTACGACTTTTGAATTATGTTTAGAAGCATATTCCATGACTTTTTTAGAATAATCGTTACCATCTACCATTTCGTCTTCACTAACATTACATACATATAACATTGGTTTCATTGTTAAAAATTGATAGTTTTTAATAAATAGTTTTTCATCATCACTTAAAGGCACTTCTCTTGCGGGAATCTCTTTTTCAAAAGCATTTTTTAATCTCATCAATATATCATATTCGACTATTGCATCTTTGTCCGTTTTTAATTGTGCTTTTTTTTCTATCTTTGGAAGTCTATTTTCTACCACTTCTAAATCTGCTAAAATTAATTCTAAATTAACTGTTTCAATGTCATCAATTGGGTCAATATGTCCCGAAACGTGAGTTATGTTAGCATCATCAAAACATCTTACAACATGACACACAGCATCAACATCTCTTATGTGACTTAAAAATTGATTTCCTAAACCTTCACCGTGGGATGCGCCCTTTACAAGTCCGGCAATGTCGGTAAATGAAAAACTTGTTCTTACAACGTTTCTTGGTTTTACAATTTCACAAATTTTATCTAATCTCTCATCTCTAACCTCAACTACGCCAACATTAGGTTCAATTGTCGCAAAAGGATAATTGGCCATAAAGGCTCCTGCCTTAGTGATGGCGTTAAATAAAGTGGACTTACCAACATTAGGAAGTCCAACAATTCCTGCTGTTAAACTCATATCTTTTATTTTCTCCTTTTAAATACTACATAAAAATTAAAACTTCACAAATTATCAATAATACTCTTACTAAGATATTAACACCTATACTTCTATTGGTATATATATACATAGATGAAAACAGCGTATTAGTAATGAATGATACAATTAAAGTTTCAGGTGCCATTATCCATGCAAAATCAATAATTGTACCAATGATTCCACTAAACAATACAATAAAAAAATCACTTAAAAGAGTTAAATCATCAAAAGTATCTATCAAAAATCTTCTAATTATTTCTTCTGTAAACACCACTAGTGTAAAAGCAATAATCATTGGGATAATACCAGTAGCATTCTTATCAAATAATGAAGCATCCGGATTAGAAAAATAATCTGTAGCAAATCTTGGTAGCACTCTTGTGACATCAGTTAATAGTGATGAAAAAAAAGCAATAACAATAAAGACTGTTCCTAAAATGAATGATCCTAATAATTGGTCTTTATTTCCATTCCAAAACAAGTTTTTTAAAGATTTATGACAAGTAATAACAATTACCGAAAAAGTAATGATACTTGTAAGTAATAAGGCATAAGAACGATTAAATAAAGACATACTTGCATCATTTCTTGTAGTCGCAAAAATCACCATGAAAATACCAGTACCAATAAAGGCTAATATACCAAATAAAATTAAGCTCAATTTTAAAGTATCAGAAGGATTAGGACCATAATTACCAGTTTCCATAGCTCTTTTAATTTGTTCACTATGTTCACCACAATAAGTACAATACTCTTCATTTGGTTCTAATACTTTATAACAATTTTTACATCTAATTTTCATAGACACTCCTATGTTTTATAAATTATAATTTAGATATTTCTATATCTTATTATACCATATCTTTATGTTTTTTGCAAAAGAAAGTACGTTTTTTATATTTTTTATTTTTTTATGATATACTATTAATAAATTTTATAGGTGAATTAATTATGAACTATTTTTACTTGATAATTGTATGCAAACAAGACTTTTCAGTTCCCGAAAATTATGATGCTATAATCTTGCATGATGGCTTTAAATTTATTGATGATTGTAATCTAGAAATGAATGGAAAAATATATGAATTTAGTTATCTTATCTATACCGATAAAATAAATGTAAATTATAATAATACTAATTTTATAATGTGTGAAAATAATTTCCCACTTACAAACTGGTTATACCAAACTAGTTCAGAAAACATTTTTTATGTTACTGAGGATAGGTTTAAAGAAAAAGTTAAAGAAATACTTGAATCTTAAAAAAATGAGTTTTTAAAACTCATTTTTTATTTTTTTACATTTTTTGTATCGTATTAACCTTTTTATATTGTTTAAAATAATAAAAAAGGAAGTGATAATTTGTCAAAGAAAAAATTAATTTATAGAATTAATAAAATCATTCGAATTGTTTTATTTACTTCGTTATCTATTTTTTCCGTTATTATGCTTTCATTTATAATTATTGCTTCATTTTTAGATTATTCTATACCTGAAATTGAGACAATTGAGTTATATGATCAAAACAATGAGAAATTTTTATCTTATAGTAATGGTAAAAAGAAATCTTATATAAGTTTAGATAAAATTAGTCCTTACACCATTGATGCTTTTATTAGTATTGAGGATAAAAGATTTTTTAATCATACTGGTTTAGATTTTATAAGAATATGCAAAGCTGCATTCATTGATATTATCAAAAAGGATACTTTAGAAGGAGCTTCAACTATTACTCAACAATATGCTAGAAATTTATTTTTAACAACTGATAAAACATGGAAAAGAAAATTATCGGAAATGATGATAGCATTAAATATTGAAAGCAAGTATAGTAAAGAAGAAATACTCGAAGGCTATTTAAATTCCATATATTTTGATAGTGGTATCTATGGCATTGAAGATGCATCAATATTTTATTTTGGTAAAAGTGCTAGTGATTTAACTCTTTTAGAATCTGTTAGCCTTGCGGCCATTCCTAAAGGACCGCGCATTTATTCACCCATTAAAAATCCTGAAAATAATGAAAAAAGAAGATTACTAATTTTAAAGGAAATGTTAAATGACGAAATGATTTCTAATGAAGAATATCAAAATGCGCTAATTGAAGAACTTACCTTTACCGGATACAATCCTAATGTAAAAAATACAGCTGCTCCTTTTTTTCAAGATTATATATTAAATGAAATTAAAAGAATTCCAAATATTAAACAATATGCTTACAAAGGGCTGAAGGTTTATACCACTTTAGATTCATCTTTAAATAACATTATTAATGAATCGATTGCTAACCGTATTGACAATGATCTTCAAACCTCTATCGTTGTTATAAATCCCAAAAATGGGGCTATTCTTTCTCTTATAGGTGGAACTAATTATGAAAAAAGTTCTTACAATAGGGCGATAGGTTCTTATAGACAACCTGGTTCTACTATTAAACCATTTTTATATCATACCGCTTTGGAAAATGGTTTTAATGTTTCCACTACTTTTCAAAGTGAAAAAACAACTTTTTATTATCAAGGTCATGAATATACACCCCATAATTTTTTAAATATCTATCCCAATAGGGAAGTTTCAATGGCTTATGCATTAGCTACAAGTGATAATATCTACGCTGTTAAAACTCATCTTTTCTTAGGCCCTAACAAGTTAAAAGAAAAATTAGAAAAATTAAAAATAAGTGGCAATATTCCTTCTATTCCTAGTCTTTGTTTAGGAACTTATGAAGTAACTAATTATGAATGGGCTCGTGCCTATCTTATGTTGGCTAGTGGTGGAAAAACAATTGAACCTTATGGATTTACCAAAATTACAACTTTTGATGATGAAATCATTTATAAAAAAGAAACAATTTTTAGACAAAATTATGACTATAGTACCGTATATATTCTAAATGAAGCCATGACTAATATTTTTGATGGTGGCTTAACAGTCAACATTCGGCCAACGGGAATGGCAATTGCTAATCGTTTAACTCATAAATATGCTGCGAAATCGGGTTCTACTGATACAGATTATTGGATGGTTGGATATAATCCCGATTTATTAGTTTCCGTTTGGACAGGATATGATGATAACCGCAAGATAACTTTAAAGAAAGATTCTTTGGCTGCTAAATATATTTGGGCCGACATTATGGAAAAATATTTCGAAAATAAAAACACCAATTGGTATCAATGTCCAAATGATGTTATCGGAGTTAATTTAAACCCTATTACTGGATTTTATTCATCTTTTAATGAATACAACAAAACTATGTACTTTAAAGAAAATAATATTCCATGGTATTTAAATCTATTAAATCTTTATTAACTTAAGTAACTAGAAAAACAACTAGTTACTTCTTTTATTTCAATAGCAAAACTCATGCCTGCAATATTACTATTTTGATTAACCAGTTTCCAAGTATTAATTCCTATAAGATTACCGTTTAAATCAAAAACGCCACCGCCAGAATCGCCATTATTTATTAAGGCGTTATGTTGAAAATAAATATTTTGGCAAACATTACCATCTAGCATTGTTTCTTTTTGGATTCTATTTAAACCACTAATGTTTCCTAAGTTTACACTATTATAATATTTTTCCAAATCATAAGGACTACCAATTGAAATTACAAACATTCCAATTTTTAATTCTTTTTGTTCAATTAAAGCCGGTTTTAGGGCTATTTTTGTCTCAACCTTTAAAAGCGCTAAATCTAGTTGTTCGCTATAAGATAAAAGAGAAGCTGATATATACAAATCTAGATTTCCTAAATATATTTCGATGTTGTCTAAAAAAGTTTTTTTAGGACATACAACATGTCTAGAAGTAACTATATAATATTCATTATCTTTATTTTGTTTAATTACAACGCCACTACCATAAGAATTATTTTCAAATATTGCTGTTGAAGATGATGCTTTAATGCCTACAACGCTTTGACTAACAAATTCAACTTTACTCTCCACTAAATCAGAAAAATCCTTTATTATAATTTCTTCTTCAATATTTGGTTCTTGATTAATAACTTTAT
The DNA here is from genome assembly GCA_934098295.1 of uncultured Bacilli bacterium. Taxonomy (GTDB): domain Bacteria; phylum Bacillota_I; class Bacilli_A; order ML615J-28; family CAG-313; genus UBA1737. The sequence continues at coordinate 122,024 of CAKONV010000002.1, forward strand.
TAATGATAACTACATCTTTTTTCTTACATCCACTAAGCATAATCAATAATAGAACAAAAATTAAACATAAATATTTTTTCATTATCATACACCAAAAATTCTTTTTACATTTTCTAAGATTTGATTCATTACATCTTTTTCATTAATGTTTTTTATATTAGCAATTTCTTTTACAATTAAAGGAATGTATTTAGGACCATTTTCACTACCTCGATAAGGATGAGGTGTAAGATAAGGACTATCAGTTTCACTAATTAAATATTTTAAATCAATTCCTTCGACAACTTCTTTGACATTACGTCCATTTTTAAATGTTACTGGCCCCGAAATTCCAAAATTAAAGTTTAGTTTTATGTATTCTTTAGCCATTTCCAAACTACCACTATATGAATGAAGAACACCACCAACAATCGAAGCATTAGTTTTTTTAATCATATCCATAGTTAGTTGGGAAGCATCTCTACTGTGAATACTAATAGGCTTACCTATTCTTTTCGCAATCCCAATTTGTTTTTCAAAGGCGATGCTTTGTTCTAGAAGAGTTGTAGTATCCCAATGAAGGTCATAACCGATTTCACCAATAGCGACTACTCGATTATCCTTAGCCGCTTGTTCCAACCAGGTATATTCTTCATCACCATATCCTTTTATATTACATGGATGAAAACCTATTATCGCATAGCACCAATCATATTTATTTGCCAGTTCAAGAGCTTCTTTAGAACTTTCTAAATCCCATCCTACTACAAACATTTTTTTTACATTATTTAAAAAAGCATCTTTAATTACTTCATCTAAATGTTTTTTTAAAGTTTCATCATTTAAATGAACATGGGTATCAACATATATATTATTCATTCATTTACACCTTTCCTAACATTTTTATCATTTTCTAAGATTTGTAAATAAGCAGCTTTTATAACATTATACCTTGTTTTATACTTGATTTCTTGATAGTATTTAAATCCACATTTTTCTTGTACTCTTTTAGACCTATAATTATCGATAAAATGAGAACAAACTAAAAAATCTAATTCTAAAGTGTTAAAACAATATTCGATAACTTTTAAAACGGCTTCAGTCATTAATCCTTGTCCCCAGTAATTTTTTGATAAAACAAATCCTAATTCTCTCCCCATTTTCATTTTTAAAGAAGGTATTAATTCTTCATCATATTCTTCAATACCTAAAGAACCAATGACTTTTTTATTATACTCTATTGCGAAAGTTTTTTTACCACTAATAAATAGATTTAATATTTGTTCAGATTCTTTCTTATTTTTATGTGGTAACCAACCAGCCATTTCACCTACGCCTTCAACACTAGCATATTCATAAAAATCATCTAAATCAGAGATTTTAAACGGTCTTAATATCAATCTATCTGTTTTTAGAATAGTATTAGATATATCTATTTTTGCGTTCATGTGATCACCTCAGTTTATTATATCAATTTTGGCATATTATTTTCAAATATTAAAACTTAAGTTAAAAAAACAATTTTAAAAATAGTTTTAAAAAAGAGAAGCTTGACTATTTTTCAATAGCAAAACTTCTCTTTTAATTTACTTATTTTAGTGTTAGTTTAGAAACTATGCATCAATCTTAGTAACGTTACCAGCACCTACAGTACGTCCACCTTCACGAATAGAGAACTTAGTACCAAGTTCAACAGCGATTGGGTGAATTAATTGTACACGCATTTGAGTATTGTCACCAGGCATAACCATTTCAACACCTTCTGGTAATGTAATAACACCAGTTACGTCAGTTGTACGGAAGTAGAATTGAGGACGATAGTTACTAAAGAATGCAGTATGACGTCCACCTTCTTCTTTTGTTAATACGTAAACTTGAGCATCAAATTCACTATGAGGAGTGATTGTTTTAGGTTTAGCAAGAACTTGACCACGAACAACTTCATCACGGTTAACACCACGAAGTAATAGACCAATGTTGTCACCAGCTTCAGCTAAGTCAAGAAGCTTACGGAACATTTCAACACCAGTAACTACAACTGAACGAGTATCTTTAATACCAACGATTTCAACTGTATCACCAACTTTTACAGTACCACGTTCTACTCTACCAGTAGCAACAGTACCACGACCAGTGATTGAGAATACATCTTCTACTGGCATTAAGAAAGGCTTATCAATTTCACGAACTGGATCAGGGATATATTCATCAACTGTATCCATTAATTTCATGATTTGAGCTTGAGCTTCAGGATCACCTTCAAGAGCTTTTAATGCAGAACCACGGATGATAGGAGTGTTATCGCCATCGTAACCATATTCAGTAAGTAATTCACGAACTTCCATTTCAACTAAGTCTAATAATTCTTCATCATCAACCATATCGCATTTGTTTAAGAAAACAACGATTCTAGGAACACCTACTTGACGAGCTAGTAAGATGTGTTCACGAGTTTGTGCCATAGGTCCATCTGTAGCAGCAATAACTAGGATAGCACCATCCATTTGAGCAGCACCAGTGATCATGTTTTTAACATAGTCAGCATGTCCTGGACAGTCAACGTGTGCATAGTGTCTCTTAGCTGTTTCATATTCAACGTGGCATGTATTAATCGTTATACCACGAGCTTTTTCTTCTGGAGCACCATCGATTTGGTCATAAGCCATTTTTTGAGCTAGACCTTTTTGAGCTAATACAGTAGTAATAGCTGAAGTTAAAGTAGTTTTTCCATGGTCAACGTGACCAATTGTACCAATGTTTACATGGGGTTTAGTACGAACAAATTTCTCTTTTGCCATAATAATAAAATTTCCTTTCAAATTTTTTATTTACTATAATATTTTATAATAAAATATTCTTTTTTGCAAGTAAAACGTTATTAAAAATATTACTTGCCTAGCGAGTACGCTCTTTTATGATCGCCTCAGCTACATTTTTTGGACATTCTTCATAATGATCAAATTGCATTGTGAAGTTACCACGACCTTGAGTATTAGAACGTAAAGCAGTTGCATAACCAAACATTTCTGATAGTGGAACAGCAGCTTTAATAGATTGTGCTTTACCTCTAGCCTCTTGTCCTTCAATACGTCCACGTCTTGTTGAAATATCACCGATAACTGTACCTAAGTATTCATCAGGAGTAACAACTTCAACTGACATGATAGGTTCTAATAATGTAGGATTACATACTTTTGCACTTTCTTTAAATGCTAAAGAACCTGCAATTTCGAAAGCTGTAGTACTTGAGTCAACATCATGGTAAGAACCAAATACTAATCTAGCTTTAATATCAATTGTTGGATAACCAGCAAGGTTACCATTATTTAATGAATTTTCAATACCTTTGTTTACAGAAGGAATATATTCACGTGGGATAACACCACCAACGATTTCGTCAACGAATTCATATCCTTTACCTGGGTTTGGTTCAAAAATTACAACAGCATCACCATATTGACCATGACCACCAGATTGACGTACAAACTTACCTTGAACTTTAGCAGCAGTCTTGATAGTTTCACGATAAGCAACTTGAGGACGACCAACGTTACATTCAACATTGAATTCACGACGCATTCTATCTACAATGATATCTAGGTGTAATTCACCCATACCAGCGATAATTGTTTGTCCTGATTCACTATCTGTATATGTCTTAAATGTTGGATCTTCTTCAGCTAACTTTTGAAGAGCAACACCCATCTTATCTTGATCACCTTTTGTCTTTGGTTCAATGGCAACTTGGATTACTGGTTCAGGGAATACCATAGATTCAAGATGTACAACATGATCTTCATCACATAGTGTATCACCTGTTGTTGTATTCTTTAATCCTACAGCAGCAGCGATATCACCACTATATACTTCTTTGATTTCTGTACGGTTATTAGCATGCATTAATAGAAGTCTACCAATACGTTCTTTGTAATCTTTAGTTGCATTTAAGATATAAGAACCAGCTTCCATATGACCTCTATATACACGGAAGAATGTTAGTTTTCCTACATATGGGTCAGTCATTACTTTGAATGCAAGGGCAGCAAATGGTGCATTATCATCAGATTCAACAACAACTTCATTACCATCTTCATCAGTACCTTTGATTTGAGCTACTTCAATTGGAGAAGGTAAATAATCAACTACGGCATCAAGAGCCTTTTTAACACCTTTATTTTTGAAGGCAGTACCGCAAAGAATAGGGAAAAATTTAACTGATAATGTTGCTTTTCTAATAGCTTGTTTTAATTGGTCTACAGATATTTCTTCACCATCTAAATAAGCCATCATTAAATCTTCATCAAATTCAGCTACTGCTTCAATTAATTCAGTACGATACTTCTCAGCTGTTTCTTTTAAATCTTCAGGAATAGGAATTTCTTTTCCTGCTTCATCTTGGTGGTTTGGTTCATATTCAAATGCAGTCATTGTAACTAAGTCAATAATACCACGGAAATCATTTTCCGCACCAATAGGCCATTGAATTGGGTGAGCATTTGCACCTAAACGATGTCCTAATGATTCACATGAATATTTGAAATCAGCACCTGTTTTATCCATTTTATTAACGAATACTAGACGAGGTACTAAATATTCAGTAGCTTGACGCCAAACAGTTTCAGTTTGAGGTTCTACACCTGCTTGAGCATCTAGTACTGTAATTGCACCATCTAGAACACGAAGTGATCTTGATACTTCAACAGTAAAGTCTACGTGTCCTGGTGTATCGATAACGTTAATACGATGTCTAACGCCATCTTTAGTATTCCAATAGACAGTTGTAGCAGCAGAAGTAATCGTTATTCCTCTTTCTTGCTCTTGTTCCATCCAGTCCATTTGGGCAGCGCCATCATGAGTCTCACCAATCTTATGAATCTTACCAGAATGGAAAAGAACTCTTTCTGTAAATGTTGTTTTTCCGGCATCAATGTGTGCCATGATACCTATGTTACGTGTATTTATTAACGAAACTTCACGAGCCATTGTTTTATTCTCCTATACTACCATTGGTAATGAGCAAATGCTTTATTTGCTTCAGCCATACGATGTGTATCTTCACGTTTTTTAACAGAACCACCAATACCATTAGCGGCATCCATAATTTCTTTTGCTAATCTTTCTTCCATAGTTTTTTCATTACGAAGACGTGCATAATTTGTTAACCATCTTAATCCTAAAGTATAACGTCTTTCTTCTCTTACTTCACATGGAACTTGATAGTTAGCACCACCAACACGGCGGCTTCTAACTTCTAATTGAGGCATAATGTTATCCATTGCTGCCTTATAAACATCTAATGGAGCTTTTCCTGTAGCTTTAGCAATACGATCAAAAGCGCCATAAATAATTTGTTGAGCAACACCTTTTTTACCATCTAGCATAACGCTGTTTACAAGTCTTGTAACTAAAACAGAATTATATATTGGATCAGGTAATACTTGTCTTTTTGCTATATGTCCTTTACGAGGCATTTTATTTCTCCTTTCAAAAATTTCAAATATGAAACTCTAATTTGCTTTTAAACTATTTTTTTTGTTTTGGTCGTTTTGCACCATACTTAGAACGTGCTTGCATACGTCCATCTACACCTGTTGTATCCATAGTACCACGAATAATATGATAACGTACACCTGGTAAGTCCCTTACACGTCCACCACGAATTAAAACAACACTGTGTTCTTGAAGTTTATGACCTTCACCTGGGATGTAAGCTGTAACTTCAATACCATTGCTTAAACGTACACGGGCCATCTTACGAATAGCTGAGTTTGGTTTTTTTGGTGTCATTGTACTTACACGAGTACATACACCTTTCTTTTGAGGAGAGTTGACTTCTGTTTGTTCTTTCTTTAAACTATTGAAACCAATTCCTAAATGTGGTGATTTAGACTTTCTAATCTTGTCTACACGACTTTTGCGAACTAATTGATTAATTGTAGGCATTTTATAACTCCTTTCGTCTAACATCTATTTTTAAGGCTATAAGTATCCACAGAACCAGGAGGTTCAAATACTCATAAAATATAGTTTTGACCATGGCCAAAACTTAACCTTTAGTATTATACTCTTTTTTAATATTTTTAGCAAATTAATTGCTTTTAATATTTTTATAAAAGGGGATCAAACTATAGATTGTATATTTTTGTAAATTTATTTTTCAAATATTCTACATAATATTTTGGATTAAATTCTTCATAGGTTGCATCTTTTAAAAGTTCTTGGGGTTGCTTTGTAGCTCCATAAAAATGAACTTTTTCTTTTAACCATAAATTTATATCTTTTAAAGTGTCTTTGGTTACAGCATCTTTAATATTAATTTCTTTTTGCATTTGATGATATAACTGTGAAGCATAAGCACTACCTAAAGCATAGGTCGGAAAATAGCCGAAACTACCACCAGCCCAATGAACATCTTGGAGAATACCTTCTGAAAATGATGGAACATCTATGCCAAGATAATCATGATAAAGTTTATTCCACATAGTTGGCAAATCATTTACGCTTACATCGCTTTCAATAATAGCTTTTTCAATTTCATATCTAACCATTATATGAAGTGGGTATGTTAACTCATCTGCCTCCGTTCTAATTAAAGAACATTCAACATAATTAACATACTTGTAAAAGTCATCTAAACTAACATTTTTTAATTCATCACTAAATATTTCTTGTAATTTTCCATAATGTTTTTCCCAAAAGTGATAATCTCTGCCAATGATATTTTCATAAAAACGTGATTGTGACTCATGCATTGCCATCGATGGAGCACTGCCTAAAAAAGTATCATCTAAAATCGGATTACATTGTTGTTCATAAGTTGCATGTCCTAATTCATGGATTGCGGAAAAAATGCTTGATAGTAACAAGTTAGAATAATAGTGATTTGTAACTCGAACATCGTTTGTGCCAAAAGCTGATGTGAAAGGATGTTCACTTTCGGCCATAAAGCCTCTGTTTCTATCAAAATCCATAACTTTCATAATGTATTCTGAAAACTTTTTTTGTTTTTCTATATCAAACTGTTGATGACACCAATTTGGTAATACAATATGTTTATCATTAATTTTTTTAACTAATGGAACAATCTCTTTTCTAAGCAAATTAAAAAATTCATCATATTTTGTTTTGTTCATGCCTTCTTCATAATCATCTAGTAAAACATCATAACCTTTTTTAGTTGGCGTTTCTAAATATTTAGTATATCTTTTATTAAATGCAATAATTTCTTTTAGGGTATCAGCAAATATGTTGAAGTCATTTTCACTTTTAGCTTTAGCCCAAATACTTGGTGATTTGGCTAATAAAGAGCGATATTTAATAATTTCATCAGAAGGAATTTTTAAATTTTTATTAATTTCTTTATAGACCTTCTTGATTTCTATTTGTAAAAGGGCTGGTAATTTGTCGATATTTTTATATAATTCATTAACCGTATCAATATATTCTGGACTTCTTTCAATTTGTAAGCGCATTTCGACAAGGTTTCCAACCCATTTACTACTAGTTTCCATTGAAGATATTGGAGCTGTAGTTTCTAAATCCCAACTAATTAAAAAATCAGCATAGTTAAATGATTTAATTTTAGCTCTTAATCCTTCGTATTTTTTAGTTAATTCTTTCATTATTCGATTGTAACTAAGTCAGCAACGATTTCTTCTAAAGCAATGCCAATAGGCTTATAATTTCTTGTTTGTGAAAGATATGTTTTACCTGTCTTCTTAATTTCTTTTGCTCTTTCGGCAACCGCAATAACTAATTTATATTTTGAATCAGCCTTGTGACTTAATTCATCAATTGCAGGATAACGCATACCTTCACGTTCATTATTTGCAATTTTTAACTGACTATTTATCATTAATCCTTGTACTCTTGTCATTTTATTATTCCTCCATTAATCTATAATATTCATCAATAGTTCGTGAACATTTAGCATGTTCAGCTCTAATAATAGCCATAATACGGTCTGCCGCATTATCAACTTCATCATTTATTACAATATAATCATATTGAGAAGCAAGTTTAATTTCTCTTCTTGCTTTTTTAAGTCTTTCTTCAATTATATCTTCGCTTTCAGTACCCCTATTTAATAATCTTTCTTTTAATTCATGATAGCTAGGGGGAGCAATAAAAATAAAAACTGCTTCTGGCATTTTTTCCTTTACTTGTAAAGCACCTTGAACCTCAATTTCTAAAACTACTTCATGTCCTTGGTTAAGTTTTTCAATAACTTTATCTTTAGGCGTACCATAATAATTTCCTACAAAGGATGCATGTTCTAAAAGGTTGCCTCTTTCAATTTCGCTTTCAAACTTTTTTTTAGAAACAAAATAATAATCAACACCGTCTACTTCGCCTTCTCTTGGATTTCTAGTTGTCATTGATATCGAATATTCTAAATTATGATCTGATCTCGAAAATAATGATTTTCTAACCGTTCCTTTGCCAACGCCTGATGGTCCAGAAATAACAACTAAAAGGCCTTTATTGTCTAGCTTCATGTTTTCTCCTCATATTTTTAATTCTTATTAACTTATTATACCATAAAAACCATTTGTTAATTAATAGTTTGCTTACTTTTTAATTATTATTTTAAATAAATTGTTCAAATAAAAGAAATTATTAATTAAAATATTGTATAATAATACTATAGTTTAAAAGAAAGAGGCGATAAAAATGCCAATAGATGGATGTTTTCTTCATTATTTAACTGATGAACTAAATAAAAACATACTGAATGGAAAAATCAATAAAATATATCAGCCAAATCCCTTAGACATTTTATTTCAAATAAGATCAAAAGGAGAAAATGGTATTGTAAGTAATAAACAATTATTATTATCATCTAGGTTGGATTCTCCAAGAATTAACCTTTCTACAAAGGAATATAAAAATCCAGAAATTCCTCTTCCTTTTTGTATGCTTTTAAGAAAATATATTGAAAGAGGAGAAATTGTTTGTATAAAGCAGCATAATAATGATCGAATCATTGAATTACATATATCTACTTATAATGAATTAGATGATCATGTTAACTATATTATTGTTGCCGAAATAATGGGAAGAAATAGTAATATAATTCTTTTAGATAGCAATTATATTATAATAGATGCTATTCGAAAACTTCCTCCAAGTTTAACAAACACAAGAACTATTATTCCCCATGCTAAATATTTATATCCAAATTCTAGTAAAACAATAAATCCTTTTTTAACCACTAACTTTACAGATTTTAAAATATTAGAAGGTGTTTGTAAACAATTAGAATCTAGTTTATCTAATAAATCAAATGATGAAATAATTAGTTTTTTACATCAGCCAATAAACCCCGTTATTTGGCAAATAAATGACAAAAAAGAATTCTATGCTTACCCCTTAGATAATTGTTCAAAAGTAATTAATTCTTTTCCAACTCTTTCTAGTCTACTAGATTATTTTTATAATTCTAGTATATCTTCTAGTAATTATGATGCTAGTAATATGGAAAAAGAAATAAAAAAACACTTAAAAAAAGCACTATTAAAAAAAGAAAAACTGGAAAATGATTTAACAAATGCTACTAACAATATTTGTTATAATGACTTAGGAATTCTCCTTCAAACAAATCTTTATAAAGTCAAAAAAGGTGACAAAGAAATTACGGTTGATAATTTTTTAACTGATAATACGCCCGTAACCATTCCCTTAAACCCTTTACTCGATCCAACCACTAATCTTAAAAATATTTTTTCTAAATCAAAAAAAGCCAAAACCGCTCTTGTTGAAATAACTAAACAATTAGATATTATCGAACAAGAAATCGATTATTTAGATACTATTCTTTTTCAAATCAGTATTGGAAATAATGCTGACTTAGAAGAAATTAGACAAGAATTGGTTGATTATGGTTACATAACAAATAAAAAGAAAATGAAAGTAAAAAATAAAAAAATTGAACTAACAAAATTTAAAATTGGTAATTCAATATTTTATGTTGGTAAAAACAATTTACAAAACGACTATCTAACCAACCATTTTGCGAGAGGTAATGATTATTGGTTTCATGTAAAAGATATTCCTGGCAGTCATGTTATCTTAAAAATCGAAGATAATAATCCTGATTATAATTTGAGTGAAGAAGAAATAAGAGGCGGTGCCATGTTAGCATCTTTTTTCTCTAAAGCTAAAAATTCTTCTAGCGTACCTGTTGATTATACTAAGGTTAAAAATCTAAAAAAGATAAAAGGATTGCATGGTTCAAAGGTTATAATTACTACTAGAAAGACTATTTATATTGACCCATCATATGATTTTATTAAAGAACATCTTATCAATTAATCCTTTAATATTACTAGGCAACTATAGCAGTAAATTTGTTCTTTATCATCACATATGGCTGCAACTGAATATTTTATATCTAAAACTTCATCATTATTGTATTCTGATAAAACATCATTTACCTTATTCTCTAAATCAATTTCATTTTCTTCATCAAATACTAAAATATGCATAAAAAAAACACCTCCATGAAATAAATATAACTTAATGTTATAGTTATTCTTGGAGGTTTTTGTCTTCTTTTACACATTTTTTAACAAAAGGACACTTAAAACATTGAGGTTTCTTAGCTGTACAAAAATAGCGGCCGAAAAACAGTAACAAGTGATGAGCATGATGGTAATTATCAGAAGGAACTATTTTCATCAGTTCCTCTTCTACATCTAAAACAGAGCTATTAATGTCACATACACCTAATCGTTTAGAGACTCTTTCAACGTGAGTATCAACAGCAATACGTTGAATTTTAAAACCTTCACTTAAAACAACGTTAGCGGTTTTTCTACCGACACCAGGTAAGCTCATTAAGTCTTCTAAAGTATTAGGAATATTACCATTAAAATCATTCACTATTTTTTTGGAAAGATTTATAATGTTTTTACTTTTAGTTCTTGCTAATCCTATTCTTTTTATATATGGCTCGACTTCGTCAATTTGCGAGGAAGCTAAGGAATAAACATTAGGAAATTTTTTAAATAGTTGTGCACTTACACCATTTACAGCTTTATCCGTAGTTTGTGCGCTTAATACTACGGCTATTAAAAGTTGATATAAGTTTTCATATTTAAGTTCACAACCTGCATTAGGGAACATTATATCCAATTGATTCAAAATCTGAATCATATCATCTTTTTTTAACGGCATTATCTAAAAGTTCCTTTATCTCATCATCAACTTCCATTCTCTTTTCTGGTTGATTAAGTTTTCTCGTAGCCAATATAGCATCAGCATATTTAAGATGCATTTTTTTAGCTTTTAAACTTTGTAATATTGCATTTCTAATATCATCATATTTATAGCCTAGATCAATCCAATTATTGATAATAGTAAGATCCGAGACATTAGCAACTCTTCCATAAGTTGATTCTACATAGCTAATTATGCTTTCAATCATTTTTTGTCTACCATTTTCTGTTTCATCATTATCATCCAAAATAGCACCTAATTTCTCAATAGTACCATCCAAATTAAATTGTTCTCTTCCTTCATTATCTACTTCTAGATTAATATAACCTCTATCTACCAAACTTATAATCATATTTGATAATTCGTTTATTTCGATGGTCATACTTTTCACCAATTCATTTAATCTTAAAAAATTATCATTTTCTTCGGCTAAATAATATAGTTTTATAATAACCACTGTATTTACTTCGTTTAATCCAATTTTTTGATAATTCTTTATTAAAACATTGGGAAAAGAAATTGTTTTTGATTTAATTAATTTACCAATAGCGTTCATTATTATTTCCTCAACAATATATCTACTTTCTACTAATTATAGCATAATTTTCACAAGATTTCTTATAATTAACTTTGTTATTATATAATTCTTATTTTGGTTTTAAGCATATAAGAATAAAAAAAGAGATAAATTTAGTATAATAGTTTTAGAGTATTTTTTTAAGGAGCGATAATATATGGAAACTATTTTTTGTTTGATTAGACATGGACAAACTGATTGGAACAAAAACCGTATTATTCAAGGACGTATGAACCATCCTTTAAATGATATTGGTAGAGCTCAAGCCATGCATACAGGAAATATATTAAAAGAACACGACCCTAATTGGGATTTAATCATTTCAAGTCCCTTAGATAGGGCTCAAGAAACCGCAAGAATTATTGCGGGAATAATTGGGTATAAAAAAGATATTATTATTGATAATGATATTATTGAAAGAGAATTTGGAGAAGCCGATCAACAAAAAATAACTGATGAAATATACGCAAAAATATTCAAAAATGATATTAAAGGAATCGAAAAAAGTTGGGATTTAGAAAAAAGAGCTATTGGTGCTATCAATAAATTAGAAGAAAAATATCCTGGTAAAAAGATTCTTTTAGTAACGCATTCACACTTTATTAAAGGATTATTTGTTCAACTTTCTCCTAATTTCACCTATCGTACGGTATTTAACAATGCTGGATTAAATTATGTTTATTTAGATAATGGAAAAATAACCAAATTTATTGCTAATAAAGAATATTAAAATGGCGTTTTAAAAACGCCATTTTTTATTTTGCAAGTTTAGTTAATGCATTTTTAGCTGCCTCTTGATCAGCTAATTTTTTAGAAGTTCCAATTCCAATTCCTAAAACAATATTATCTAGTTTAACACATCTTGTAAATATTTTTTCGTTTGGTTTACCTTCTTCTTTAATTGTATCATAAATTAGTTTACTATCCGTATCAGCTTGAATATATTCCTGTAATTTTGATTTATAATCAAAAAATTGTTTATTATCAACATTTTTGATATGTGGAAAAACAATTTTTTCCAATATTTTTTTTACAGCATTAATTCCAAAGGTTAAGTATGTTGCTCCTAAAAAGCATTCAAACGTATCAGCAACAACCGCCTTTTTATTTCTGCCACCAGAAGCTTCTTCACCAACCCCTAGTAATAATAGTTCATCTAAATGAAGTTCTTTAGCATATGAAAAATTTGCATCTTCACATACATAAGTAGCTCTAAGTTTTGTCATTTTACCTTCTGGCATGTCTGGAAATGTTTTATATATATATTCAGCAGTTGTTAGTCCTAACAAAGCATCTCCTAAAAACTCTATTCTTTCATTGCTAACTAATCCCATTTCATTAGCATATGTTGAATGGGTTAAGGCTAATAAATAGTTACTGTAATCTTCTGTATGTAAACCAAAAGAAGCTAGCACTTCGTTTAGTTTTTCTTTATTTAAACCTTTATTTTTATTAGTTTTATTCATAATGGGCCTCTAATCTAATTCACTAGTTTTAATTAAATAATTACTATGAACAATTTCATATAAATGATGATACTCATCATTACTAATTAAATTACCTGATGTAATAATTTCATCAGAATCTATAGCAACTTCATCTAACAAGTCTTTATCTTTTAAAATATCTGCATATTTAAAATTCAAAGAACCCGCTTGTTTTTCTCCAAAGAATTCACCAGGTCCTCTATGAAGAAGATCATATTCAGCTAAAGCGAAACCATCCGATGTTTCTTCAACCATTTTTAATCTCGCCATAGCTGTATCTGTTAAGTTTTCTGGTATTAAAAAACAATAAGGAACGCTACCACTTCGCATAACTCTACCACGCAATTGATGCAATGTTGCCACGCCAAATCTTTCGGCACCTAAGATTACAATTGTAGTTGCATTAGCCACATTAACTCCAACTTCAATAACACTAGTAGCAACTAAAATTTGAATTTCATTTTTTAGAAATTTACTCATGATTTCTTCTTTTTCTTCAGGTTTAAGTTTACCATGAATTAATCCCACACTAGCGATTCCTTTAAAATATTTAACCATTTTCAAATATACTTCATTAGCGTTAGCAGTATCAATTGAATCAGATTCTTCAATTAAAGGTGTTACTACATATATTTGATGCCCAGCTATAATTTCATCTTTCATGTGATTTATAACATCTTTCTTATGAGCTTGATCTATAAGTTTAGTTATAACTTTTTTTCGGTTGCTAGGCAATGTTTTAATAACAGAAATATCAGTATCACCATAGGCACTTATTGCTAACGTTCTTGGAATTGGTGTAGCTGACATTTTCAAATAGTTTACATCCATTCCTTTGTTTTTTATTAATACTCTTTGATGAACACCAAAACGATGTTCTTCATCAGTAACAACTAGGCCTAAATTTTCATATTCAACATCATTTTGAAACAATGCATGCGTTCCCACCAAAATATTAATTTTACCATTCTTTAACATTTCACAAATGTTTTTTCTTTTGGCTAAGGGAGTAGTTCCTGTAAGCAAGCCAATTTCTATTTCTTTAAAGTCTTTATATGTTTCCTTTAAAGTTTCATAATGTTGATTAGATAATATTTCGGTTGGACACATTAGTACTGCTTGATAACCATCAGAAACAGCAGCTAATAAAGCCATAGAAGCCACAATAGTTTTACCACTGCCAACTTCTCCTTGAAGTAATCTATTCATAGGATATGGCGCTTTTAAGTCTTTTAAAATATCACTAATTGCTTTTTCTTGATCAGGGGTAAGTGTATATGTTAAAGAGTTTCTTAGTTTATTTAACATTTCTTCTTTATAATTAATGGCAGGACTATTATGATTTTGTTCACGCATATAATGAAGATATTTCATAGATAATTGGTATTCTAATAGTTCTTCATATTTTATTCTTTTCAAAGCTTCATCAATTTCCTTTTCATCATCTGAAAAATGAAGATTGTAAATTGTTTGTTTAATGTTTAATAAATGATGCTTTTCTAAATATGCAGCTGGCAAAGTTTCCTCAATATTATTCTTATATCTACGATAAACTTTTTCAACAATTGTTAAATATTTTTCTAAAGCAATATCTTTAATCTTATAATTAGGAACAATATTACGATTAATTTCATCACAAATTAATAAATTATTAACGGTAAAATTATTCATATTTTGATAAAAATGGCCTTGTACTCTTACAACGGATCCATAGTTTATTTTTCCTTTTAAATATATACGATTAAAAATTGTGCATCTTATTCGTTTTTCTTCTACTTCTAAAGTAAAAACAACAGTCGATAGTTTACTTTTAAGATAATTAACACTAACTTTACTAGTTACTGTCCCCTCTAAAACAATCATTTCGTCAAGCTTAGCATCATTAATAGAGCTAACAGTATAATTATCATATTTATTTGGAAAATTGTACAACAAGTCGGCAACACTAACAATGCCTTGTTTTTTCAACAATGTTTGGTAACGTGCTAAAATATATTCCTCATTAGCAAGCATAATTTCATTTAACTTCATGATTTTTTCTTCTTCCCTTATTTTTTTAAAAGGAGCTAAAAGCTCCTTTTTAAGTTACTCGATTGAGAAAATATAGCTATAGACATCTTGTTTTCCATCGATTTCATCGATTTCAACATTAGGATATGTAGTTGATATGTATTTCTTAACTGCATCCACTTCTTCTCTATTAGCATCTTTTCCAATAATAATAGTAATAATTTCTTTGTTATCAATATCACTTTGTGAGAACAATTGTTTAATAGACTCTACTCGGTCTTTATTAGCAGCTACAATTTTACCATTGCAAATACCAATATAATCGCCTTCTTTAATAGATATATCATCAAATTCTGTATCACGAATAGAATAAGTAATTAAACAAGTAGTTACATTATCAATAACATCTTTAATTCCTTCTAAAATTGTTTCTGAATCATTGCTACTTAAATCTAGCATTGTTAAAGCTGAATAACCTTGAGCTAATGTTTTACTAGGAACGACAATAACATTAGCTTTATCATAATACTTAGCAGCTTGTTGAGCAGTTAAAACAATATTACTATTGTTAGGGAAAACTAAAATATTTTCCGCATTTAATTGATCAAAGCCTTTAACAAAATCTTCGGCTGCTGGGTTCATACTTTGACCGCCTGATACAACGTAATCAACACCCATTTCTTTGAATGTGTTAACTAATCCATCGCCACTAGCAACGGCCACGATAGCGTATTTTTTACGCTCTGCATTTTTTCTTAATTCTACACATTGTGGGCAATTGCATTGAGCAGCACTATCTGCTTGGTTAACAATAGCACCTTCTGAATGTTGTACTTGCATATTTTCAATCTTTAGAGTTATATATTCACCATATTGTTGGCAATGTTCTAAAACTAAACCAGGGTTTTTAGTATGTACGTGAACTTTAACAATATCTTCATCCATTAAAGCAACAATACTATTACCGATTGTTTCAAGCCAATCGGATATCACCTTTAAATCAAAATTTTGAATATCAACTTTTGAATATTGAAGTTGAAGAATGAATTCTGTACAATATCCATATTCTAAAACGCTATGAGCATTAAAGTTACCCCTATTAACAGTTGTTCCTTGGGTAGTTACAACAGCGATTTCTTCAATCTTTTCACCTTTCAAATATTTTTGCATACCTTCAATAACATATATATATCCAGCACCACCGGAGTCAACAACGCCGGCATCTTTCAATACAGATAGAAGTTCTGGAGTTCTATTTAAACTTTCGCGAGCTTCCTTTAAATATATTTCAAAATATTTTTCTAGTGAATCGTTTTTCTTAATTGCTTTGTAAGCTTTATTACTAGCTTCTCTTGCAACTGTTAAAATTGTTCCTTCAACAGGTTTTAATACAGCATGATAAGCTTGTGTAACTCCACTTAAAAAAGCTTTTGCGAATTCCTTTACATTTACTTCTTTATATTCGGCTAATCCCTTATATATTCCTCTAAATAATTGACTTAGTATTACTCCAGAATTACCTCTAGCACCCATAAGCATGCCACGAGATACTTTTTTGGCCATTTCATAAATCGATTCTTCATTAACATCTTTAATTGCGGTAGCTCCTGCTTCAATTGTCATACGCATATTAGTACCCGTATCACCATCAGGAACTGGGAAAACGTTCAAAGCATCAACAGTTTTATAATTAGCACGTAAATTGGCAGCACCAGCTATTACTAACTGCTTATATGTTTCCCCATTAATTTTGAATGTTGGCATATAAAAATTCCTTTCTCTATTGTGAATACTCACAATACTAATTTATTATACATTATTTTAAAGAAAAAATCAAGTAATATAGTATGTATTGGCTACTATAAGCATATTTGATTGTTTTAAATTTATTATTTAAAAAATAAAGAAATTGTATATTTCTTGCTTTTTTTTTATTTTTTTAGTATAATAATAAAGGTTTAATTATCAATTTAAATTTAGGAGGTACAAAATTATGGCTCGCAGATGTTATGTTACAGGCTTAGGTTCTGTTACTGGTAATAAACGTTCTCACTCATTACAAGCCACTCGTCGTACTTGGAAAGCAAATCTTCAAAAAGTTAGAATTAAAGATGACAAAGGTCGTGTCGTAAGAGTTTACGTTTCTACCCGCGCTTTACGTACAATGGCAAAGAATGGTACTATTGAACGTGCTTAATTCATCTAGAATATAGATAATAAATAATGACATACTTTTTTAGTATGTCATTTTTTCTTTCTAAATAAATTAGTAAAAAAATTAATAATTACGGATAAAAATTTTGGCAATTTGATTATGTGAAAACGCATATAGTTAACCTCCACTTGGTTAATTATATGCGTCTTTTTCATTCTTTATACACTCATTATTTTTACATCTTCAACAATTTTTTTGACGTTTTCAGCTTTTAGTAAAAAAGTTCCCATTACGACAATATCACAACCATTTAAAGCTAACATCTTAGAGTTTTCTAGATTAATGCCTCCATCTGCTTCTATTAAATAATTATATTTATTTAAAGTTCTTAAATTTGATAATTGGGCAATTTTTGGTAAAGCAGAGTCCATAAACTTTTGGCCACCAAAGCCAGGTTCAACACTCATTACTAAAACTAAATCGACATATTTTAGATATTCGGTAATACTATTAACACTAGTATTAGGTTTAATTGCGATACCAGCCTTACAATTTTTACTATGAATTAAATCGATTGTTTCTTTTATTTTATCCGTAGCTTCAACATGAAATGTAATTAAATTACTACCTGCTACTATATATTCATCGATATAATCGATGGGATTTTCAATCATTAAATGCGTATCTATAAATGTTTTAAAGTTCCTAACTTCCTTTACAAGAGCACTTCCTAAAGTCTTATTAGGAACAAATTTACCATCCATTATATCAACATGTAACATTTCAATTCCATTTTCTAAGTATTCTTTTATTTTATTTGTACGATTTTCTTTGTCGATATTTAGTATTGAAGGAGCTATTATCATCTTTCCTATCCTTTCTTATTTCTTTAATAAACGCTAAATAATTCTCATAGCGACTAGCAAGAATATTTTTATTTTCAACTTCTTTTTTTACCATACATTGCGGTTCATTTAAATGAAGGCAACCATTATATTTACAAAGGTTACTAACTTTAAAAAAATCAACAAAATTTTGAGCAATATCAATATCTCTCATATCTTCAAAATCAATTGTTCCAAAACCGGGTGTATCAGCTACAAAACCACCATTTACACTAAATAACTCTACATGTCTAGTGGTATGTTTTCCTCTTCCTAGTGCGTGTGATATTTCCGTTGTTTTTAGTTCTTGATGAGGGTTCAAAACATTGAGCAAGCTACTTTTTCCAACACCACTTTGCCCAGCAAAGACACTCACCTTATTTGTTAACATTTCTTTTAAATTATCAATTACTTTAGAAATAGCGGAAGTCTTAATCGTATGATAGCCAATTTGTTGATAGTATGAAATAATGTTATTAACTTCTTCTATTTCTTTACTTTCTAGTAAATCCATTTTATTAAAAATAATAATAGGTTTAATTTGATGATATTCTAATGTTACTAAAAATTTATCTAAAAGGTTTAAGTTTAAATCCGGTTCTTTTACAGAAAAGATTATAAAGGCTTGATCAATGTTACATATAGATGGTCTAATTAAATTGTTTTTTCTTGGATATATTTTCTCAATTATTCCCATTTCATTTTCAGTTAGGGAATAATCAACGAAATCACCCACTTTAGGAGCATTATCTTTAATTCTAAATACTCCTCTTGGTTTTGATGAAATATATTTCTTTTCTTTCGAATCATAAATGGTATAATTACCAGCAATTAAACAAACAATTTGTCCATTATAAATCATTTTTCATCCTCTTGGCTCTTAACTGTCCACATGCAGCATCAATATCACCACCATGCTCCATTCGTAAAGTAACCGATATTTGATGATGATGAATTATCGAGAAAAAGCTTTCGGCCTTTTCATGATTAGTTGTTTTAAATGGTTTTGTTGATACTTCATTATAAGGTATTAAATTAACATAAGCATTCATTCCTTTAATTAGTTCACAAAGTTCATAAGCACATTCTTTAGAATCATTAATACCATCTAATAAAATATATTCAAAAGTAATTCTACGAGAAGTTTTTTGATAATAATACTTTAAAGCTTCCATTACTTCTTCTAATGGATAAGCTTTATTAATTTTCATTAATTGACTTCTTAAAACATTATTAGGGGCATGAAGACTTAAAGCTAAATTTACTTGTAAGTCAAAATCGGCAAATTCTTTTATTTTAGGAACAATACCACAAGTGGAAATAGTAATATGTCTAGCTCCAATTTCTAGTCCTTTGGGATAATTTATAACTCTACAAAAAGAAGTAACAACATCATAATTATCAAAGGGTTCCCCAATTCCCATAACAACAACATTAGTTATTCTTTCTTTTTCTTTGTCTAAATCTTTTTGGATAGTTAAAACCTGCAATACCATTTCAGAAAGGGTAAGCCTTCTTATACATCCAAGTTCACCAGAAGCACAAAAACTACATCCCATATTACAGCCAATTTCGCTTGTTACACAAACGCTATTTCCATAGTTATGACGCATAAGAACCGATTCTATAAAATTTCCATCTTTTAATTTAAACAAATATTTTCTAGTTCCATCTTTAGATATTTGTAGTTTATCAATTTCTAAAATATCAATTGTAAAATTTTCTTTTAGTTTGTCGATGCTTTTTTTAGAAATATTAGTCATTTCTTCAAATGAAGAAACACGGCTTCGGTATAACCATTCAAATATTTGTAAAGCTCGATATGGTTTTTCACCTAATTCAACCATACGATTTTTTAATTCATCTAAGGTATAATTATAAATACTATTCATTACTTTATCCTTTTCATTTTACATATATAAAATCCATCACTAGTATCACTAGGAAGAATTATTTTTTCATCTAATAATGAGAAATTTTCATTTTCTTTTAAAAAATCTTTAATCATCCATTCGTTTTCATACTTATTAATCGTACATGTACTGTATAATAAAATACCATTAACTTTTACATATTTTTTTACATTATTAATAATTTTCTTTTGAATACTAATAATTTTATTAATATCATCTATGGTTAGACGATACTTTAAATCGGGTTTATGACCAATTACTCCTAATCCTGAACAAGGCACATCCGCAAGGACAACATCATATAAACAATTATAATCATAGTTACTAGCATCAGCTAAAATAGTTTTAATAATGGTTATGCCAAGTTTTCTAGCATTTTCGTTGATTTTTTCTAGTTTTTGTTCATAAATATCGCCACAAATTATTTCGCCATTATTATTCATTAATGTCGCTATATGAAGGCTTTTTCCCCCAGGGGCAGCGCAGGCATCTAAAATGCTACTACCTATATTTGGTTTTAGAAAATGACCAACGGCGCTACTAGATAAATCTTGGGCAATAATTAATCCCTCTTTAAATAAATCACTGCCAATTAAAGAAGTTTTCGTGACAATAGAATCATAAACGATTTTATACTCAATGTTTAAAGAATCTAATTGTTTACAAACATCTTGAGTATTGGTCTTTAAAGTATTAATGCGGTAAGTATTATAAATATTAGGTTTTTGATAGAAATCTAAGATTTTTTCTTTATATTGTTTATATAAAAGATTTGTTAAATCCAGTGGCAAACTAAGTGATAAACTAATACGGTCTATATCATTTAGTTTGTTTAAAGAAGGAAGACTGCTTCTTTCATAATTTCTTAATATTCCATTAACTAACATCGATCCTTTATAATCTTTATTTTTTACTACCTTTACCAATTCATTAACAATATAATGGTTGGCAATATTTGTATATGTTATACAAAATGCGCCAATTCGCAAAGCATTTTTTAAGTATGGTTTAATTCTTTTTCCCTTGGTAAAAGAGGACAAGTTATAATCTAATAAAAGTTTTTTTTCTACGACTCCATATAAAATAAGCGTAAATACTTTTCGATCGTGTTCATTTAAGTTTAATTTTAAAAGTTCATTATCTAAAACAATAGATAAATATGCGCCTTCATTAAATATTTTAATTAAGTCTAAGATTAATGTATTATACATTTTTTAAACCTTTCTCAAATAAATAGTTAAAATAAATAGTTATTAATTCAATATAAGAATTTTCTAATCCTTCATTTTTTAATACCTTTTTATTACTTTTAATACTGTAAATTATATTTTCTAAATTCTTATCACTAATATGTTCTTGATTTAAAAACTTTCGAACTTGTTCTTGATATGATGTAGGAAAATACTCTAAGGTCTTATATATTTGAAATAACAAACTTTTATAAGCGTCAATTATTTCATTATTTTTTTTATATTTTATCATTTTATCAATATCTAAAACTCCAAAATTAGATATTATAGCTAATGATGAAACAGGAAAACATGGATATACAATATTCTTAAATTCTGTTACTAGGTCATTTAATGTAACAAAATCATTATCAATAACATTATATAATTCTTCACTTTTTTTAATGTTATATAAGGTAATATTATCTTTTATTTTATTCATTAGCGTGTTAATGGTTTCAACATACAAGTTACCATCAATAGGGATATCAAAAAGTGACAAAAAGCGAAAAATTCTAAGAGTTACGCTTTGATTTTTTACAAACAAACTATATTCTTTAAATAAATCCATATGCCTCATTCTCCTCTATCATATTATACTACTATTTACCTTTTTTTTCGCTCTTTTAGAATATTTGTTTTTTTAATAAATATGTTGATAAAAAAATGCAGATACTTTTGTATCTACATTTTAAATATCATATTCATCATGACAGTCTTTACATATATAAATAGGATGTTCAACTTTAATATTTTCTATTCTATTAGCTAAATAAATTTCTTTATGAAATCCTACATGTAATTTTTTACCACATTTAGGGCACATTTTCTTATTTAATAAACCTTTAAATAAACCCTTATATGAACAACTATAATATTCTAGTTTTGGTTGATATTCTTCCTTATTATTTTCATATTCATTTAATTCTTTTTTATAATGAGTTTTACGCATAATGATAAAAATAATTCCCATTATAATCATTACAATACTCATAAATTGAGATGGTGACAAAAAAGGAATAATAAAATTACCACGATCATCACCTCTTAAATATTCTAAAAAGAATCTAAATACACCATAGGTAATAAAATATTTTTCTGTCAAATCTTTTTTGATAAAGAAAAAGAAAATAATAAAACAAACAAATAGGAAGAATGCTTCATATAATTGCGTTGGATATACTTTCATCCATCCATCATCGGTAGGATACATCATACCAAAAATAGAGTCGGTAGGTTTACCATAACAGCAGCCAGCGAAAAAACAACCAATTCTACCTAAGCAATGAGCTATCAAAATTCCAGCAATTAATTGATCCATAAAAAACAACGGATGTTGTTTGTTTTTTTTCATAGCCAAAGCACAAAGAATTAAATATGCCGTTACACCTACGATGATACCACCTTCAAAAGTTATTCCACCAGCATCAAATGTAAAATGAAAATTACTAGGAACAAAAACACCATTGACCATAGCTTTGCTAATACAATGCCATAAAGAATCAAAAAGTGATGCTCCTAAATATGTAAATAACCCAGCCACAGCGCCAACTACAAACAATCTATTATTGTCTGCATCACTAATATCTAGTTTTTTTAAACGGTAATTATAACAAACGGCAATAAGAATAACACCGAGTGCTAACATAACACTATAGGTATGTATACTATAGCCGAATATTTCAAATAATGTTTCTTTCAATTAAATCACCTCAAATATTACATATATTTTAGCAAATATTTGCATATTAGTCAAGAGGATAAAACTTTTAAAAAATGGTTTTTATTTCAAATTTATATAAATAATTTTTGTATATCTATTTAATTTGAAGAGTTGAAAGCGCATCTGCTATTGTCTTTTCATAAGCTTCTTTTCCATATTTATCTACTTCATTTTTATTTTTTTCACCATGAGTTAAACATCCAGCACCGCCAATACAACCATTGATACAAGCCATTCCTTCAATGAAGTTTCCATCAAGAACATTTTTGTTTTTTCTAAGTAGGGCAACCTTACATGCTTCTATGCCATCACAAATAATAGGTTTAAATTCAAAATCAGTAATTCCATTTTCTTTTAAGGCTTCGGTTACTGCATCAGTTAAACCACCTGATCTTGCAAAAATACGTCCATAATAGGAAGCATTATCCAAAGCACTTTCTTCTAGTGATTCTAACTTTATATCTTTACTATCAAATAATGCTTGTAATTCTTCAAAGGTTATAACACTATCAATGTATTTATTTACTGTTTCTTGTTTAAATTCCATTTTTTTAGCCGTACAAGGGCCGATAAAAACCACTTTACAAGTTGAATCTTTTTCTTTAATAAACTTAGCAATAGTAGCCATTGGTGAAAGGTTAGAAGATATATGCATTGCTAAAGATGGAAAATCCTTTTTCACAAAGGAAACAAAAGCAGGACAACAACTACTTGTCAAAAATCCTTTTTCTTTCAATTCTTTTGCTTCACTATCTGCAACCATATCAGCTCCTAAAGCTGCTTCAATAACGGTATAAAATCCTAGATTCTTTATACCAGTTACTACTTTTCCTAAAGACAGATTATTATACTGGCTAGCTATTGATGGAGCAACAAGAGCATAAACCTTATAGTTTTGGTTATCATTACTACCTTTAATGATTTTAATTACATCTGATATATATGATTTATCCGTAATAGCACCAAATGGACATTGATATACGCAAGCTCCACAAGATATACATTTATCATTGTTAATTTTAGCTTCTTTATCATTACCCATTGAAATTGCTTTAACCTTACAAGCCATTTCACAAGGTCTCTTATAATTGTGAATGGCACTAAATGGGCAAACTTTAGCACAAGCTCCACATTCAACGCATTTAGTTTTATCAATGTGAGCTACGTGATTACTATCAAATGATATAGCTCCTCTTTTACAAGCACCTTCACATCTATGGGCAAGACAGCCTCTACAAGCATTAGTTATTTCATAACCACCCATTGGGCATTCATCGCAAGCTATATCAATTACTTCGATAACATTAGGATTACTTTTATTGCCACCAAGAGCGATTTTTACTCTTTCAGAAACAATAGCTCTTTCTTTATATACGCAACAGCGCATGGTTGGAATTTTACCTGGAACAATTCTCTTAGGAATATCCAAAATGTTTTCGTCTAAAGTTTCATTCCACAATTCTCTTGCTACTTCTCTTAAAACTTTATATTTTAAATATTGTACTTTTGTGTCAAATCTATTATTCATCTTCATCATCCTTTAAAAGTAACTTACTTTTATTCTTTTTCCCATTTGTTTTAAATATTTTGTTAGTTCCTCAACTAAATTCATTTTAATATTGAAGTTAATTGGTAAATCTGGATTTTGATGAGCGGGATTTATTGCTCTTCCCACAAAAAAATTAATATCCGTTGCTTCTTCAAATAACATTCTACTAATTAAAGAAGCACCATCGTGTTTAAAACACCACACATCATAGTATTTATTTTCACTGACATAATCTTTAGCATATTCTACTACTCTGTTAATTGTTATAACGCCTTCTGTAACTAAATCAACGCCGTCTATTGTTGCGGTTGGTGGTATTGAGGAATCTTCAAAATCAAGAGAAGCAACTACTTTTTTACCTAAATATTTTGCCGCAAGAGTCGATGTGGTTCCACCACAAACAATGTGTTTTCCTTCTTTCGCGAAAAATAAAGCCATCATTCTGTTGACGTCATCATGTGAAGATGGAGGCCCAAAAAGAATATTAACAGGTTCTCTTTTTCTTATTTTTATTACACAGGCGGTGGCATCATCACCAGGTTTTCCACCATATAGTTTGTAACATTCATCAATTAGCATCGTGGCCATGTTTTTAGCCGTATAACCGCCATAATTTACAGTTTTCATGAATTCAGCTATATCTTTTAACTCCCAGCCAAAATTATAAGCTGTACCAATTCCTGCATGAGGGCAGCCATCACTCATAGATATTAATACATCACCTTCTTGAAGGCGAAGTTGGGTTTTATATATAGTTTTTCCACCAATAATTAATTCCATTTTATTATAGCTATATACTTCATTATCACGGATTAAAATTATATGAGGATTGTCATATTGAATAAGTTCGGCAATTTCATTATTTTTGATATTGATAATGGAAAACGTAGAATATGCTACTCCTCTTTGGGAACAAATCGGTAGTGTTGCGGCAATTGTATCAACACAATCTTCAAGACTAAGGCCTTCGGAAATCATTTCAGAAATAATTTTAGAGGTTAGGGTTGAAAGCACACTGGCTTTAACTCCACTACCTAACCCATCAGCTAATACCACAACACTTGAATCATTTTCAGTTTCTATTACATCAATATGATCACCACAAAGTTGTTCTCCATAGTGATTTATACTTTTATAACCAATCTCTGCACATAGATTATTCATCAGTAATAGACTCCTTTAATTTTGTTAAAGCAATCTTTGTTTCAGCTGCTGTTTCTCCTAATAGAGATGCAATTTCTTGAACTATGCGCATTTGTTTTTCTACAACCTTATCAGCTATTTGAACAGTTTGTTTACTCATTTCTTCTTTTTTCTCTTTTTCAACAACCATTTCGGTAACATCTCTTAAGATGCATACTAACAAATGATAATTTTCATCATAGATAATAGTTTCTTCAATGTATTTATCATATTCAGCTAAATATACTTTTTCATTTTTTAAATTTCTTTTTGTATCTAATACTTTTATAAAAGGAACAGGATCTAATACTCTTACTATTTGATCTCCCAAAATATCTGAATCATTTCTAAGATTAAAAATCTTTTTAGCAGCTGTATTTATTTGTTGAACTTCTAATTTTTCATTTAACACTACTAATCCATTTAAACTATTACTTACTATACAATCTGAAAAACTTTCTGCTTTTTCTTTTAAATATGGTAAACACATTGAAATTTGAGCTTTGCCTCTAAATATACCGACAGCTTTATCTCTACATGTGTTATATCCGCAAGAACCACAATTTAATTCATCACTTGGTTTTGTTTTTCCCATTTGTTTTAAAATTTGATTAATTTGTTCTTCGGTCGGTGTTTCTTCTTTTAAATTAATAGGACTAAAATGCTTTTGATAATATGAGCTATCCATTTGATTTACTTTATAATCACTATTACCCGCATAATTAGATACTAATGAATAATCTTTTAATAAAGAATTATGTCGTTTTTCAATAATTGGCCCAGCTATACAGCTGCCAACACATGCCGACATTTCAATGAAACATTTATTAATCTTTCCATCTTCAATATCTTTTAAAGCATTTATACAATTTTCAACACCATCAATTGCCATATATGTGTAACCTTCTTGGTTACAATTCATGGTTTTTAAAATACCACCAGAGGTAGGGAATAAGCGTGTCTTACTATTTTCATTTTTTTCTTCTAAAATAGTCTTATCAATTTCAATATTTTCTTCTTCTAACCATTTTGATAATTCTTCAAAAGTCAAAACGCAATCGACAATACCTTTATATCGATCACCTTCATCTTTTTTAGCAACACATGGACCTATAAAAATGGTCTTAGCTTCTGGATACCTTTTTACAATGTCTGAACAATGTGCTTGCATAGGGCTCATGACATTAGCTAAATATTTTAAACAATTAGGAAAATATTTTTGAATTAATAAATTCACCGAATGGCAACATGAGGAAATTAAAATATCATTTCCGCCATCTTTTAGTAATTTTTCGTATTCGTTTTTAACAAATGTAGCACCAATAGCTGTTTCTTCAGCATCATAAAATCCTAATTTTTTTAGTGCCATCCTTAAAGCACTAAAAGTTATACCATCAAAGTTAGCAATAAAAGAAGGAGCAATGCTAGCTATTACTTTTTCATTAGTACCTAAAATCACCTTGGCTTTTTCTACACTATCAATTATTTCTTTAGCGTTTTGGGGACATACAACAAAACATTGACCACACAAGATGCATTCATCCTCAACGATGTGAGCTTGATTAGCCGAAAATCTTATTGATTTAACAGGACAATGGCGAATGCATTTGTAACAATTTTTACAATTAGACTTTTTTAAAGTTAAATAGTTTGACATTTTTATTCTTCTCCTACTTAATTAAAGGTAGGACGGATTCTATAAAGAATTGTCCTACATTATTAATGGTAATACCAGTATAAATTTTTTCGTTTACGGTTACAGTAACGCCTATGCGATTACATTTACCGCTACAAAAACTACCTGATAAAATTATTTTATCTTCTAGTTGTTCTTTTTCTATTACATCTTTAAAGTATTCAACTATTTGTTTTGATCCTTTAAGATAGCAAGAACTTCCTATACATATTTTTAACTCAATCATTATTTTATATTTTCTAAAACATTTTTTTCAAAAAATTCATTTACATTTTCAGCAGATACACTATATAATTTACCATCAATTGTTACACATACACCTTGTTGGCATTTTCCCATACAAAATGTCCCATTTAGTTCTACTTTGTCGCCTAAATTGTATTTGGAAATTAAATATTGTAACTGTTCAACTATTTGTCTTGAACCTTTTATATGACATGAACTACCAATACAAACTGAAATTTTAATCATGTTTCCTCCTTTTTTATTCGTAATCTACGACATTAACCCAAGTAAGAAGGAATTCACGTTCTTTTTCATTGCCCTTCACAGATTGTGAAGCTGCAACGATAGGTAGCCATCTTTGAACATCTTTTTTGTTAATCTTCGCTTTATTACAATACAATGTTAAGTATTCTTCAGCACCTAATAGGTCGCCACTTAACCAAAATAATAAATATGTTCTAGCAGCATCAGCACAAGGATGACCTTGAGTAGCATGTGACCAGTCAATAATATATGGTTTACCATCATCAGAAATGATAATATTAGAAGGATTAAAATCACCATGACATAAATAGTGTCCTTTAGGCATACTTTCAAGTCTTGTATGTAAATCATATTTAGTTGTTGGATTAATATCAGCTAAATTAATCTTTCTATTCATTTTATCTTTTAGTTTAGTAAGTAATGGACATCTATTTTTTTGTACATCTAATTGTAAGTCTACAAACTTTTCTAAATATTCATCCTTTTTATCAGGATTTTCTTCCATTAGTTGAGCAAGAGTTTTTCCACTAATATATTCAGAAACAATAGCCCATTTACCATCAATGGTTGTGACTTCTCTTAAAGCTGGGATGTTAATAGGTAACTCTTCTACACGAGCTTGATTTAAAGCCTCATTTAAAATATCGGCTTTTGAATAATCAGCATTAAATACTTTGATGCTATTATCTTCATCTCTGTAAATAGTTTTTGCATTTCTAATCGCTAAAATTTTGTCAAGATTCATATTCTTTTTCTCCATTTCTCTAATTTTATTTTACAATTTTTTTAGTTTTTTTATAAACAGTTTTAAAATCATTTTTATCTTCTTCTAAAAAAGATACAACTTCTTGATTAGGCATTGGTTTTTCAACAAATTGTTTACCATAATATGCATTTAAATACATTTGTTTAATTTCTGACATCAATGGATAACGTGGGTTAGCACCAGTACATTGATCATCGAAAGCTTGTTCAACCATATCATCAAGTCTATTTAAGAAGTCTTCTTCATTAGGAACATAATCCTTAATAGTTGGTTTAATACCAATCTTTTCTTTTAATTCATCAATTTTCTTAATTAAGTTTTCAACCTTTTCACTATCAGTGTTTCCACCAAGGCCTAAATAATCACTAACTTCGGCATAACGTTCTAAAGTATGTGGGTGATCATATTGTGGGAAAGTTCCCATCTTAACTGGTGTTTCACATGAGTTGAATCTAATTACTTCATCAAGCATTAAAGCATTGGCAATACCATGAGGAATATGATGGAAAGCACCAAGTTTATGAGCCATTGAGTGACAAACACCTAAGAAAGCGTTGGCAAAGGCCATACCAGCCATCGTTGCCGCATTAGCCATTTTTTCTCTTGCGATAGGATCAGTTGCACCATTATTATAAGCTCTTGGTAGATATTCAAATATTATCTTTAATGATTTTAATGCAAGTCCATCTGTATAATCAGTAGCCATTATGGAAGCATAGGCTTCTAAACAGTGAGATACGGCATCAATTCCTGAGGCAGCAGTTAATCCTTTTGGTGCAGTCATATGGAAATCAGCATCAACGATTGCCATCTTTGGTAATAATTCATAATCAGCTAGAGGATATTTTACACCAGTTGTCTCATCCGTAATTACAGCGAATGGAGTAACTTCTGAACCAGTTCCTGCTGATGTTGGAATAGCAATAAAATATGCCTTTTCACCCATTTTTGGGAATGTATAGATACGTTTACGAATATCCATGAAACGCATAGCCATGTCAAGGAAATCAACTTCTGGATGTTCATATAATACCCACATTATCTTTGCAGCATCCATAGCAGAACCACCACCTAAAGCAATAATTGTGTCAGGTTTGAATGAAGTCATTTGAAGAGCACCACGTTTTGCACAAGCAAGAGTTGGATCTGGTTCTACATCAAAGAATACTGAATATTCCATATTCATTTCTTTTAGTTTTTCAATAATTGGATTAGCATTACCATTGCTATATAAGAACTTATCAGTAACAATGAATGCACGTTTTTTATGCATTACCGTTTTTAATTCATCTAAAGCGACAGGTAAGCAACCTTTTTTAAGATATATTTTTTCAGGAGTTCTAAACCAAAGCATATTTTCTCTTCTTTCTGCAACTGTTTTAATATTAATTAGGTGTTTTACGCCAACATTTTCGGAAATACTATTTCCGCCCCAAGAACCACATCCTAAAGTAAGTGATGGAGTAAGTTTAAAGTTGTAGATGTCTCCAATACCACCTTGTGATGATGGTGTATTTACTAAGATACGACATGTTTTCATACGGTTATAGAAAGCAACTAATTTTTCTTGTTCCGTAACAGTGTTTAAATATATTGATGAAGTATGTCCATAACCACCGTCAGCGATTAATCTTTCAGCTTTTCCAAAAGCATCTTCTATATCTTTTGCTCTATACATTGCTAGAACTGGAGATAACTTTTCATGAGCAAATTCTTCTGATAACTCAACTGAAGTAACTTCACCAATTAAAATTTTTGTTTCTTCAGGAACACTTACGCCCGCTAAAGAAGCAATTGTAGCCGCTTTTTGACCAACAATTTTAGCATTAAGAGCTCCATTTATAATAATTGTTTTTCTTACTTTATTTTTTTCTTCATCATCCAAGAAATAGCAGCCTCTTGCCATAAATTCTTGTTTTACTGATTCATATATATCATCAAGAACAATTACAGATTGTTCAGATGCACAAATCATACCATTATCGAAAGTTTTGGAATGAATTATTGAACTAACAGCAAGAACAATATCAGCTGATGAATCAATAATTGCAGGAGTATTACCAGCACCTACACCGACAGCAGGTTTACCAGATGAATAAGCAGCTTTTACCATTCCAGGTCCACCTGTAGCAAGAATTATGTCAGCTTCTTTCATAATTGTATTTGTTAATTCTAGACTAGGTACATCAATCCAACCAATAATTCCTTCAGGAGCACCTGCTTTAACAGCAGCTTCTAAAACTATTTTTGCGGCAGCGATTGTTGATGCTTTTGCTCTTGGGTGAGGACTAATTATGATACCATTTCTTGTTTTTAAAGCAAGTAGTGATTTAAATATTGCTGTAGAAGTTGGATTAGTAGTTGGAATAACAGCGGCTATTACTCCAATTGGTTCCGCAACTTTTTTGTATCCAAATGCCTTATCTTCTTCAATTACACCACAAGTTACAGTATTGCGATATTTATTATAGATGTATTCAGATGCATAATGATTTTTTATTACTTTATCTTCAACTACTCCCATACCCGTTTCTTCAACAGCCATCTTAGCAAGGGGAATTCTTGCTTTGTTGGCAGCTAAGGAAGCAGCTAAGAAAATTGCATCTACTTGTTCTTGAGTATATGTTGCAAATACTCTTTGTGCATTTCTCACTTCTTCCAATTTTTTTGATAGGCTAGCTAAGCTATCAACAATTTCATAGTTTTTTTCCATACTTTTTATCTCCTTTTAATTATTATTAATTTCAACGGCTAGCATCATTAACAATGATACAATATCCACATTTTTAACGCACATTCTATTATTGTTTTCAACTTTGGCATTACTAAAATTTAAAACGCCTTTAATGTTTGTTTCTTCAAGTTTTAAACTAACATCTTTTACTGAAAAAGATGGAACTGATAGGATTGCTAATGATACTTGATTTTCTTTACAAAATAAAGAAAGTTCATCAATATTCTTTACTATAAGTCCAGAAACATTTTGACCTATCTTTTTTAAATCATTATCAAAAATTCCTATAAGATTAAAATTATCTTTTTTAAATCCCTCAAAATTGGCAAGGGCACATCCAATTTTACCAGCGCCAATAATTATGACATTAGTGAATTTGTTTTGGTGAATTATTTTTTCAATATCACTTTTTAATTCACTAATTTGATAACCAACTTTAGGTTTACCATTACCTGAGATTAAATTCAAATCTTTTCTTACTTGTACTTCTCCTAATCCTAGTTCCATAGCTACTTTTCTAGAAGAGATCATATCATCATTTTTAAATGAATCCAAGTAATTATAATATAGTGGTATTCTTTCTATAATTGATTTAGATATTTTTTTCTCCATACTTTCTCCTTAATTTTCTTCGTGCACTAATATTATACACTAATAATCTTTTTTTGGGAAATACTATAAAAGTATATCGATATATCTTTATCGATATATTTTTACTTATTTCATGTTTAGTTTTTCCATTCTACGTTTGCTTTCACACAATTGCGTAATAAATTCACAGTCTAATTTACTTAAATTATACGAAGAACGATAAATCATAACATCTTTATATTCTTTTAAATTATCAACACAATGTTTTTGAACTAAATTATATTTGTTAAGAATTTCTTCTTCAAGAGGTGATACCCACATAAATGTATCTTCATTATTTGATAGCAATTCAAACTGGCTTGCTCTTTCAAAAACATATATTCTCCTACTGATATCCTCAGAAAATTCAAATTTTGAAAGTTCTGAGGTTGGTAGTGAAGGTACATATGGATCACCATGAGCAATTTCAATAAAATCTTTTAAATCCGAATAATATATTTCATCATTTTTAGCAAGGACACTTTCTTTACTAAAAGCTAAAACATACTTGAATTCATATACGAGTTCATACTTTAATTCTCTCCTATCGAATAAATCTTTAAAGTATTTATCATAATTTGCAGCATAGCGAATAATTCCTAACTTTGAATCATCATTTAATACATTATTAATTACTCGGTAAGCATTAGTTTCTTTGTAGTAAACTTCAGCATTATCAATCTTTTTTAAACAATCTGAAAACTTTACAAAAGCTGAAGCAATATAACTGGCTCTAGGAACCGAAATTGAAAAAATATTCTTTTTCTTTTGTCCTTTAAAAATAGCTTCCATTTCTTCCATTTCATGAATTAATTTTTTTCCATAAGTTAATAATTGTTCACCTTCTGGCGTAACAGTCATACCTTTAGAGTTTCTTTCAAAAATGGTAATGTCAAGTTCTGTTTCAAGCTCTTTAATTGCTCTTGAAACATTAGGTTGAGCAACAAATAGTTTTTCTGATGCTTTATTAATAGAACCAGTTTCTGCTACAACAATGGCATACTTCAGGTGTAAAAAATTCATATTGTATCCTCCACTTTTTATTTTTTATCTAACTTTTTTTAAAAGTTTAATTACATTATTATAATCTTATTATATCATATTTTATTTTATTTTGTCTAATGGAAAATAAAAAAATAGAAGTCAAGAAAACTAGATGACTCCTATTTCTTAAAATATTTAATTTATTATTATATTTTTTTATTTTTTTGCTATTTAAAAAATTCCTATTGTTTATCTCTTATACAATACACAGATTTTAATCCATCGTATTTAGCTACTTCACCAAGTTCATCTTCTATTCTTAACAATTGATTGTATTTAGCAATACGATCACTTCTTGATAAGGAACCAGTTTTAATAAGTCCTGCAGATAGTCCCACTGCTAAATCGGCGATTGTTGTATCTTCAGTTTCTCCACTTCTATGAGAAACAATTGCTGTATATCCTGATTTTTTTGCAAGTTCAATAGCAGCAACCGTGTCTGATAAAGTACCAATTTGATTTAATTTGATTAAAATTGAGTTAGCAACTCCTTCATTAATTCCACGTTCAAGTCTAGATGTATTCGTTACAAATAAATCATCACCTACTAATTGAACTTTTTTACCCAAACGCATTGTAAGTTGTTTCCAACCTTCCCAATCATCTTCAGCTAATCCATCTTCAATAGATATTATAGGATATTGTTTAATTAAGTCATCATAAAACTTAATCATTCCTGAGGCATCTAGTGTTTTCTTTTCACTCTTTAATATATATTTTTTACTATTTTTATCATAGAATTCACTCGATGCAACATCAAGGGCAATATAAACATCTTTACCAGGAACATATCCAGCCAATTTTATAGCTTCAACGACACAAGAAATGGCTTCTTGATTGCTAGAAAGTTTAGGTGCATAACCACCTTCATCACCAACAGCTGTATTACATCCTTTTTTCTTTAAAATATTTTTAAGAGCATGAAAAACTTCTGATCCCATTCTCAAAGCTTCTTTAAAAGTTTTTGGGGATACTGGCATAATCATTATTTCTTGAAGATCAATACAAAAATCTGCATGGGCACCACCATTTAGTATATTCATCATTGGTGTTGGTAATAAATGGGCACTGAATCCTCCTAAATATTGATAAAGAGGAATGTCAACATAATTAGCAGCAGTCTTAGCAATAGCTAAAGATACACCTAGTACCGCATTTGCTCCTAATTTAGAAAGATTAGCTGTTCCATCTAATTCTTTCATTTTTTTATCTAATAATAATTGTTCTCTTACATCAAAGCCTAATAGTTCTGGCGCAATAACTTCGTTTACGTTCTCTACAGCTTTTAAAACACCTTTGCCCAAATATCTTTTTTTATCATTATCTCTTAATTCTAAAGCCTCATGAGAACCAGTTGAAGCACCACTTGGAACAATTGCTCTTCCCGTAGCTCCACTTTCAGTTCTAACTTCAACTTCTACAGTTGGATTTCCTCTTGAGTCTAGCACTTCACGTGCATAAATGTCAACAATATATGGCATAAATTTTATTTCCTTTCCTTTAATTCTTGAAAGATTTCCATTAATTCTTTATCACTAAAATATTTAGGGACAGGATACAATGGATAAACTTCCTTATTTATGTGTTTGATTAATAGAGGTATATCCTCTTCTTTAATGATACTAGAAAAGTCACAAGAAATTTGCAATTTTTTATCTAATTCTATAATAGTTGTTATTAAATCATTAATTTGAGTTTCTCTTTCAATAATTTTTAGTTTTTTATAAATTGATTTATCATATTTTTTTAAAACAATTGGTAAAATTAAAGCATTTGCAAGTCCATGAGGTACATGGTAAAAGGCTCCTAAGGAATGGGCAACAGCATGTACATAGCCTACGTATGCCTTTGTAAAGGCTCTACCTGCTAAATAAGATGCTTCTTGCATTTTTTCTAATGATTCTAAAGATTGATCTTTAAAAGCAATATACAAATTACTAAAAATCAATTTCATTGCATCTAAAGCATCTTTTTTAGTTTTTTTCGTATTACTATGACCTATAAATGCCTCAACTGCGTGTGTTAATGCATCCATTCCAGTCGTTGCAATTAATGATGGTGGTAATTCGCTTAAATGAGTGGGATTTAACACGGCTACTTTTGGTATTAATAAGGGATCATTTATAGCATATTTTTCATTCTTTTGACTATCAATAACTACAGAGGCAACTGTGCATTCACTTCCCGTACCGGCTGTTGTCGGAATTGCCACTAAATAACATGGATGTTTTTTTACTTTTAATAATCCTCTTAAAGATCTAATATCCCTATTTGGTTGCCTAATTTTGCAAGCAATAATTTTGCTGGCATCGATTGTAGAACCACCGCCTATAGCAATTATTGCATCAATTTTATCATTTTTTATCTTATTATAAGCTTCTAAAATATTATCAATTGAAGGATCTGTAGCAATATTATTGAAGAAAAAAATATTAAACGAGTCATTTTTTAAAGATTCTACAATATCATTATAAAACTTCTTGGTACATATAGTTTTTCCCGTAGTTATTAAAATATTCTTTTTATTATTCAATTTTAATTCTTTTTTTGCATCTTCAATTTTCTTTACAACTAAGGGTTCTCTTATTATCATTAGTCTTGATAATACATATAATATCTTTTGATAAATTCTTGCAAATATAATTTTCATATCACTCACCAATATTATTATATAATATTTATAAAAAAAATACTAGCAAAGAGATTGCTTGCTGGTAAAATAAAAATATAAAAAGGATTAAAACGCTTCTAGCTTTTCAATCCTTTATATCATTTATTTATTCCTAAAATATTCTACTACAGCATCTTTAATATATGCACCAGTTTTTTCAGGAACAATACCTTCAAAACAATAAGTATAATAGGTTCCTGTGAAAACATAGTCAATAACCGCAATTTTATATTCTTTGTTTTCTTCTAATTCATAATAACTACAATTATAATATAAATAGTCACCACTTCTTGATATTAGTTCTTTAAGTTTATAACCTTTTAATGTTATTATATATATCTCATTATCAAAAGGAAAACATTCATATATGTTTTTAGCATATATATCACCAGCAGGTATGGTAGTTCTAACTCCTCCTGTATTCATTATCGCAAAATCAGTTTTATGAATATTTGTCATAGCTTCAATTGCTATAGCACCAAGAGCATCACGGCTTAAGGCGCTATTTGTATGGCCAATTTTCTTATTGCTCAAATCAAAATATGTAGAATAGTTGTCCAAAATTTTTAAAATGCCTTCATCATTTTCATAATTAATTGGCTTGTAGTGTTTTGCATTACTACTTGTTACTTTACTGTCTTTTAAATTTATGGTTAATAATCCTACCGTTAAATTTTTTGTATTTGATTGAATTGCTGAAATATTTACGCCATCAGTTCTTGTAAGTGTATCTTCAACATATTGATGAGTATGAGCACAAATAATGCCATCAATTCGTGAATTGTTCTCTAGTCTTGCATATCTTTCATTAGTTGATGATTCATATTCATGAGTTGAAACGACAACAACATCACATTTTTTTTCAACTCTTAATTCTTCCGCAAGATTTTCAACAATAGGAACGGGATCCATAAATGTATAATTGGCAACTTTATCAGCGGCAATTGAAGAAGTCAAGTGTTCACCTATAACGCCAATGATACCTACTTTAAATCCATTGTTTTCGACAACAACATAATCATCTAACCACTCTGGTTTTTCATTAGTTCTTTTATCAACAATATTAGCACCTAAAAAAGGAAAATCAGCTTCTCCATTTTCTAAATTTCCATCTTTGTATTTTGATATTTCTTCAAAGCCCCAATCAAATTCATGATTACCAATAACAAAGCAATCAAATTTCATAGCATTTAGTACATCAATAAACACTCTACCATGAGTTTCATTAGAAACATAACCACCTTGAAAAATATCGCCGTTAGCAACTTTTATTAAAGAACTACTTTTTTCAATTGATTTAATCACTGATTGGACTTTTTCCATTCCTGGTGTTTTACCATCCGTTTTGATAGCTCCATGTGTATCATTAATTGCAAATATTTCAACTTTACCATCATGAGTTTCGATAATTGGATCATCATCACCTTTTGGATTATCGGGAGTATCTGGAGTGGAAATTTCACCATCACAACCAAATAGCATTATAAATGATAAAAAAACCACCAATAAATTTAAAAATTTTTTCATATATTTCCTTTCATTATATACAATTATTTATACTATAATTATACCACAAATAACTTCAAAAAACAAAGTTTTTATACCTAAATATCTAGTAAAAATTTAATAAATAAACATTGATTAATCTCTATAACATAATTGTTTTGTACTAATTCATTATAATACTAGATACTTTTTAAAAAAGGATACTACTGAACATATAAAAACAAGCGATAATTAACTTTCGTTATTACCGCTTGTTCTTTATCTATTCAATATTTTTAAAGTTATTTAGAAAAGAATTATGTTGATAGATTATTTGTTTAATTTCATCATTTTACGCTTATTTTTGGCAGATAATCGCCTTTTGATTAAATATGTAGTTATTAATCCTATTACTAAGCCTAAAAAGATAATTAAGAAAATATAAATTGGTAACATATTTGTATATGCTTTTACTTGTCCCCACATGATTATTACTGATTCATTATAATCACCAAAATCGTTCATAATTGCACATCTAGCTATAACTTTTTCATTTGGATATTGTGTTTCTAATTGATTTAAAGATTCACTAAAAGGGTATATTATAGCTCTTCTTCCTTCGGTTAATGTACCTTCGAATAAATAACTTAAATCATATGGTTCTATTTTTTCAAAATAATCCGTATTAGTAATGTCAATGCCTGTTGATTTTTGTAGACATTCATATATATCGCCATTATAGCTTAGCAGTTCACCTTCGTCATAAGTTTTCATTTTATCATATTCACAACTAGAAAAATATTCATTATTCGTTATTTTAATTTCATCATCTGCACTAATTTCTTTTAATGTAATATATAGTTTATTATCATATATTACATATGATTCTTCATCATAATCAGTTGTCGAACAATAATCTGAAGCTCCATACCAAGATGATGCTAAACTAAATAATTCATCACCAACAATATAAGGAGTATAACCTATATAATCCATATTAGCAGACGCATTTACCGGATCAGATAGATAATTTAAAAATAAATAAGCTAATTCTTTGTTACTTCCTTTAGGTAATGTCCAGGCATCATACCATATATTACTACCATCTTCTGGAACATAATATTCTAATGTTTTTCCAACTTCACTTTTAGCAGTTGATATTGAATATGTGGCATCACCTGAATATGCTAAATTCATTTTAATTTTTCCCGTAATAATATCATTTTTTCCTGAATCGACTTCAAAACCAAATATATTTTTCTTCAATGATATTAATTCTTCTTTTACAGCAGCAATTTTTTCGTAATTTTCATTTTCACTTGATTTACTACCATCTAATTTAAAATCAAAAATATCTTGAATTTTTAGTTGATACTTTAAATCATCAACAGGATTATTATTATTTAGATAGGCATCTTTCAATGCTTTAAATTCTTCAGTTTTACTGTAATGATGCATAAGTCCAGAAACATAAGCATCACGCATAGAATTTTTAATGGATATAACATTTTTGTATTTTTCATTCCAAAAAGCATCCCAACTTTTTACATCTTCTCTCACAGTGTCACTACATAATGGATCATATATTATTCCTAATGTTCCCCACATATATCCTACCGCAAATTGATCTAAATTTACTTCTTTATTTTGATAAGGAACTTTCATAGCTTTTAACTTATTTCTTAAAACTTTAGAAGCATATTTTTCATAATTTGGGATGCTTTTTCCAAAGTCATCCATTGGTTCTACTAATTCTTCTTTGATTAATTTTTGAATCATATAATCAGATGTACATACTAAATCATAGGTTCCTTCTTTTTGTAAAGTAAATTGGTTATACATAGTTTCATTAGTATCATATGTATAGTAATTGACTTTTACACCATATTTTTTTTCAAAATCATCTATGATGCTTACGCTATCATCTTCACCATTTGATATATAATCTTCAACATTATAGATAGTCAAAGTTTGTCCTACAAATCTATCGCTAGCTTTAACTAAAGAAGGAGCAGCAGTTAAGATAAAAATTAATAGAATACAAATAAAAGTTTTTTTCATAATTATCTCTTCCTTCCTTTATTAGTTTTTTTAGCTAAA
This sequence comes from uncultured Bacilli bacterium, assembly GCA_934098295.1. Lineage (GTDB taxonomy): Bacteria > Bacillota_I > Bacilli_A > ML615J-28 > CAG-313 > UBA1737. The sequence goes on from CAKONV010000002.1 coordinate 161,547, forward strand.
TTGTTATTATATAAAGTAACACCAACAACAAAGATTAAAACAACTATAAATAAAATTGTTGATAAGGCTCTAACTTCTGCAGGAATAGGGTGCTTTGTTACAATTTTTTGGATATATGTTGATATTGTTTCGAATGATGGTTCTTTTAAATATTGGGTTATTACAAAATCATCAAGTGATAATGTCATTGATAATAAAAATCCTGAAAAAATTCCCGGTAAAATTTCTGGTAAAATTACCTTAAATAAAGCATACCAAGGAGTTGCTCCTAAATCGAGAGCAGCTTCAAATATGTTAGGATCCATTTGAGCTAATTTTGGTAAAACATTTAAATAAACAAAAGCCACCGTTAAAACAATGTGACCAATTAATAAAGTTCCAAAACAATATTTTGCGTTTATAACTTTAAACAAAATAGCAAGTGATAATGCCATTACAATTTCAGCATTTATAACTGGCAATTGCGTAATTGTATCTAAAGTTTTTTTATACTTTTTACTAGCATAAAAGGCACCTATAGCTCCAAATGTTCCAATTATAGTTGAACAAATGGCTGATACAATCGCAATTATTACGGTATTTTTGGTTGCTTCCATTAACTTAGCATTAGCAAACAAATCTTTATACAATTGAAAAGAAAAACCAGTCCAAACACCAAGTTCATCACTAACTGTAAATGAATATATGACCAATACTAAAATTGGTAAATACATTAAAAATAGAACCAAATACATAAAACTTTTGGCTAAAATTTTTGTTAAGCGAGGATGTTTTACCATACTGAACCACGACCTCCTGTTTCATCTTTAGAAAATTTTCTACTAATATAAACACTTAAAATAATTAGTGATAACATTATTAATGCCATAAATGAACCAAAATTCCAATCAGCTTGGTTAAAATATAAATCAATGTAACTGCCAAATAAAACAACATTGTATTCTGATAAAATATCAGATATTACATAAGATGATAATGTTGGCATAAATACCATTGTTGCGGCAGATACGATTCCTGGCATTGTCATAGGAATTATAACTTTTATAAAAGCTTCAAAAGATGATGCTCCTAAATCACGAGCAGCCTCGATTTGAGCTTTATCCATCTTTAACATTGTTGAATATAATGGTAAAATTACAAAAGGCAAATAATTATACACAAGCCCAATAATTGTTGCTAGTGTAGGATTTGCTCCTGTTGATATACCAATCCAGTTTAATACATCTCTTGTAGCACTTGTTCTAATAATGAAATTTATCCACATTGGCATTATAAATAACATTACTAAAATCTTTGATTTATTATATTTACGATTAGCCAAAACATAAGCTACTGGATAACCAATAACTAAACAAATAATAGTATTAATAATTGCGTAAACAAAGGATATTAATAAAACATTGACGTTAGTACTATCACTAAAAAACTTCGTTAAATTGGCAAACGAAAAGGATCCTCCTTTATTTGTGAAAGCATAGTAGATTATAAAAAAGACGGGAATAACAACAAAACCTACTAAAAACAATAAATAAGGAATTGATAAATATTTACGTTTAAATTTCATATTTAGATAAATCCTCTTTTAATTTAAGTTTTATGTTTTCTTTTTTTATAATTACACTAACTGTGTCGCCTTCATTCCACGTCCATTCTGTATCAACGACAAAGTCCTCTTCATCTTCTGTTCTTACAATTAACTGATAATGGTCACCTTTCCATACTGTTTGAATAATCGTACCTGTAATATTGCCTTCTTCTAAATTATCACTAATTTCAACATCAGGCATAGCAATTTCAGCAACTACATCAATATCATTTAAATCATATTTTTTAGAATCTGGTGTTACTAAATAACCATCTTCATCAAGAATGCTTCCAGGAACCATTTGAGTTACATCACAATCCCAGGTTGTACCAGCAAAAACAACGCGATTTAATTTATCAATATAAGCATCTTCATATATATTAGCATCATATTCTCTTTTCATGATTTGAATTAAATCTTTATCAATACTAATACCAATAACCTCACCAACATTGTGATCAATAGTACTTTGAATTAAAACTTCACTATTTCCAATCATTGCGGTAAATTGATAGTGAATACCCTTAAATACTTTTTCAACAATTGTGGCTTTTACCTTACATTCTTCAGGTTTTCTAATCATTACATCTTCAGGTCTAACAACTACATCAACTTTTTGATTAATTTCAAAATCATCAATGCAATCCCATGTTGCTCCTAAAAAACGAACTTTAAAGCGATCAATCATTGTACCTACATATATATTTGATTCACCAATAAAATCGGCTACAAAGGCGTTGCTTGGTTCATTATATATATCCATTGGTGTACCTATTTGTTGAATTAGGCCATCTTTCATGACCACAATTCGGTCACTCATTGTTAAAGCTTCTTCTTGATCATGAGTTACATAGATAAATGTTATTCCTAATTTTTGGTGCATCTTCTTTAATTCCAATTGCATTTCTTTACGCATTTTTAAATCTAATGCCCCTAATGGTTCATCTAGAAGTAATATCTTGGGCTCATTTACAATAGCTCTAGCAATAGCTATACGTTGTTGTTGGCCACCAGATAAGGTATTTACGTTTCTTGTTTCAAAATCTTCTAAATCAACAATTTTTAATGCTTTTAAAACTTTTTCATCAATTTCATCTCTTGTGTATTTGCGGTACTTGGTTACTTTTTCACCTTTTTTATTTACTTTTTCATAAGGTATTTTAGCAAGTTTTAATCCAAAAGCAATATTATCATATACATCTAAATGTTGAAATAATGCATAACGTTGAAAAACAGTATTTAATGGCCTTTTATGTGGTGGTAATGTTGAAATATCATTACCATTTAATAATATTTTCCCACTTGTCGGAATTTCAAAACCGGCAATCATTCTTAAAGTTGTCGTTTTACCACAACCAGATGGGCCTAATAAAGTTACAAATTCCTTTTCCTTAATTTGCAAATTCAAATCTTCGACAGCAACAAAATCACCGCCATCAAATTCTTTTCTCACATTAACTAATTCTAAAATAACATCATTGTTCATTTTTCTCTCCTTAAAAATTAGGTGGACTTGATACCCATACAACTTTTGCAATTTCTTTACCAGTATTTATCAAATAATGATTTTTACTGGTAGTAAAATAGAAAGTTTCACCTTGATGACACTTATAATGTGTCTCTCCTAAAACAATATCAATACTACCATTAATAACATATCCAAATTCTTGTCCTTCATGCGGAATATCTAATTCAGTTTTTTTACCAACTTCTAATTCCAACAATATCGGTTCCATTTCATTTTTTTGACTATTAACAACTAACCAAGTAAGTTTATAATCTTCGGTACTTTTAATAAAATAATCTTCCTTAGAAAAAACTATTTTTTCTTCGTCTTCATCACTAAAGAAACTTTTAAACGTTGTACCTAACGCATTAATTATATCTTCAAGTGTTGAAATAGAGGGTTCAGTTAAATCATTCTCTAATTGTGATATATACCCTTTTGTAAGTTCACAACGATCGGCCAATTCTTCCTGCGTCAAACCGCAGAGCACTCTTAATCTTTTAATTTTTTTTCCTAATTCCATAATTTATTCTTTCCTTTAAAATGTGTATAATTCTAAACAATAAGTTTAGTAATTGTAAACCATAATATTTTAACATATTTTTTCAGTTTTTACTATAATATTGCATAAATTTATTATATGTGCTTTATTTCATAAAAAATGACTTGTTTATATACAAACAAGCCATTTTATTAACTATTAAATTATTTAATCTTTACATTATTACAACCTGAAACAGAATTAGAAGCTAAATCGCCAATTTTTCCTTCAATTGTAATTTTCTCTAAATTAGAAAGTTTAGAAAAAGCTAAACCTTCAATCTTTGATACATCACCAATAATAACAATTTCTTTGATATATTCATTATTTCTAAATGAATATTTTTTTATTCCGTCTTTAAATAATTCAGCATCGACTGTTAATTTTTTTATTTTAACATCTTTAGCCAAAAGATTATTATTTTCTTCTGAATATAAACCATCACCAGGAATATCTAAACAACTCATAATGCTAGTTTCTATTTCTTTAAAACTTGTAACATCATTTGTATCAAGAGTAAGGCTTACTCCGCAAGCATATATAGTTGTTGGCATTGTTACCTCATCAACAGTAGTATATAGAACTGCCCCAACTTTATAACCCAAAGATTTAAAAACGGTTTTAATACGAGCTTTAAGAATAGTATCTTCTTTTAATCTTGTTGAAGAAGTTACAACTTCATCACCATTTAGCCAATCTACTTGTACTATAAAACTACAATTCGAAGCTAAATTATATTTTTTATACAATGATTCAAATTCTTTAACTGTTTGAAAAGGCTTAAAAGCAGTCGATATATATATATTATCAATTAATTCTACTTCTTCATTACTCTTAACCTCTTTTTCTATCAAAGTTATATCTTCAATTTGATAAGTAATCTTTGAAGATACTACTTTTTCTACTTCATCAGGTTGTTTATTAACAATGTTACCAGTATTATGTTTATCTTCGCCATTATCAGCTTTCTTTTTGCTAGTACACGAAATTGTTGTAATAGCTAAGAACATCACAAATAAAAACATTACTAATTTTTTCAGATTCTTCATTTTATCCACCTCATATTTTATTTTTTAGTTCTTTAAATTTTACAAAGCATCTTAATGAAATAGTACATTAAAGAATATAAGAACTAATAGAAATATTCTTAAATTTTTAATTTTATGAAAACAACTTTTTTCACATTATATGCTATTGTACCAAAAGTCATAATATTATATTCAAAAATAATTATTTTTATATGTTTGAATGCCTAGTTATTTTTGAAAGCAAAAATAAACAAGAAACATGTGGTACTTGGATTTCTTGTTTGTTAAAAATATTTATGATAAAAAGAAATCCCCGTAATCTTATGCTATTTTGTTACTTTTAAAGTCTTAGACTTATAATGTGATAAACATTAACACAATCAATGCACTTTTATTATAACACATAATATTATTTTATGCAAGCGTTTTTATTCACTTTATTGTTTTTTTTATTTTTTCCACTTATTATACTAAATATACTTGAGTTAAAACAAATTTTTTCTTTTATAATGAACTATCAACTATACATAATTTGTTTGTCTAGACGAAATATAACAAATATTAACATATGATAAAATTTTATAATTATCTATATCATTAAAATATTTTTAATAATCTTGCATAACGCAACAAGACTTATCTGATTTATGATGCTCTAGCCAACGGGCACCACACATTAAACAAAATGCATAATGATATTCTTTATTTTCATAATAATATTCAACAGCACCAGCTGAATAATGAGATAGATGTTCAAAATATTCACATACTTTACAAAAACGGGCATGGTTGACTGAATCTATTTCTATATAACCAATATCATGAGTTGATATACCACTTTTATTACATTTTGTACAAACCCAGCAATGCCTAAATTCACTATCTACAGAATATGTTATACCATCCGTGTCATAATATCCAGTGCAACAGCTTGTACAATAGGCAACGTGATCATGAGAGTTATTATAATCATCGTAATGCACAAATGTATGAGCAACTTCAAATTCTATGCCACAATCACAATATTTTAAATGTGATTGATTATTTAGTGATTCAAAGTTGTATTCATGAGCGGATTTATAAATTAGATGTTCATGTTCACTACAATAATAATATTCATAATTATTATCTTTTGTTAATGAGCATGTTTCTTTAACAAATTCTCTTTTTGTTGAATATATTTTTTGAGTCGGAATAGTAAGTTCACATTCGCCATTTGAATAAACATATGAAGATTCAAGTGTATATTCATAATCATGATCAAATTTTTTTAATACAAAACCATGTAAAATGTCGCTTGCCTTTACATATATATCACTAAATTTGTAAACACCTGTTGAATCTTTCCATCCCATATGACATTTATAAAAAATACCGTGAGATGTTTGTACATATCCATATGCAATTACTGCATGGCCATTATAAGGAGTGAAAACTGCTTGTTCAACACTTCCATCAATATTTCTAATTGGTCCAAGATATTGATAAAAATTATTTGCATTATAAGTAAGAGTTAATATTACAGGATTGTCGTTATCTAATTCTTTTATTATATCAAATTCATATTCATAATTATTACCATCTACATTAGAAATGATATCATTTCTATTTCTCTTACCTTCATAATATTCGTAATTCTCAGTGAATCCATATGTTTCTTCATAAGAAGATTCATTAATATAACGCTCATTTGTAACTTTTCTTAATCCTATTTTATCATAATTTTCATAAAACGAATTCAAATATGTAAGCATGATTTTCTGCATATCATCTTCAGACAATCCATAAATTAAATTACCATTATTGTTCAATATGTTCGAGCCGTAGTTAATTAAAAATTGGTGAAACAGCTCATTTGCACCAGGGCTATTGTTAAAATTACTAATGTTATATTCGTTTTGACTAACTTTAGAATAAACACTATTTTTATCAATATTATATATTGTTCCGTTTTTGTTAAAACTAAAATTTTTGGGAACAATTGTAGAATCTAAAAATTCATTAGCATACGACAACAACATTCCGATAGCTACGTACCCGCAGCTACCATTTATGTTATCACCAAAATTATTATTTAAGTTTTCAAAATAAAATGATTTCTCAATCGTATGGGATTTAATTACGGCAGTTGTTAGTGAAAATTCAACTGTATCTAAACTTACATCCGATAATGGCGATAATAATGATTGTATGGCTTCTACAGTACTATCAGTAATTGAATATGATAAATCACAATTATAAATAATATCTGTACCTAGTGTTGTTCTCATATGATATCCCGATTGTTCAAAATATAAAGGAATCGAATTATCACCATAACCATAACTATTCTCTTCCCAAGGGGATAACGAGTTTAATGAATATTCAATAATTTCATTTTTTACAAAATCATATAGTACATACCCGTCTATATTATTAATCTTACCATCATACAAGTACAATGATGCTTTTGCATCATATTCTCCATCATCTTTTTGAGTAATATTGTAAACTTTTATTACTTTTGTTGGAATAAAATCTTTAAATAAATACTCTTGTTCTGTTGTTAAACTTGCTTTTAAATTTGTCCTTATAAATGGTAAGGAAAATAATAAAGCAATACATAAAAACATCACTTTTTTCATAATTTGTTTCATTTTGTCCTCCTTTTTGACTATATATATAAATAATGGGTATATTATTATAATATAGCCAAAATAATTTTAACACAGAACAAGTGCAAAATTTGTCAAAAATTGTCGAAAAACGATAATTTATTTACTTTTTTTTATAAAAATATAATTTTTTGTCAAAGAAGTTTAATAATTATTTAAATCATGATTATAACCATTAACATATAGATATGTTCTTATCATAACCATTTCCAAGATTATCTTTTATTATTAGAAACAAAAATATGTTTACAAATTAACTTGTATTGCCACAAATTGTATTCATTATTTTCTCTTTTAATATTTTCAACAAATATTATGTCAAGAAATGCACAAAAAGCGGTAATAGATTTTATTCTATTATCGCTTTTATTATCTTTTAATTAAATTTTTATTTAGATAATGCTTCAGAAACAGCTACTGATACGGCAACAGTTGCACCAACCATTGGGTTGTTACCCATACCAATAAGTCCCATCATTTCAACGTGTGCAGGAACACTTGAAGAACCAGCAAATTGTGCATCTGAGTGCATTCTACCTAAAGTATCAGTGAATCCATATGATGCAGGTCCAGCTGCCATATTATCTGGGTGAAGTGTACGACCAGTACCACCACCTGATGCTACTGAGAAATATTTTTTACCCATTTCAATACATTCTTTTTTATATGTACCAGCTACTGGATGTTGGAAACGAGTTGGGTTTGTTGAGTTACCTGTAATAGATACATCAACACCTTCATGGTGCATAATTGCTACACCTTCTCTTACATCATCAGCACCATAGCAACGTACTTTTCCACGGTCACCTGTTGAGTATTGAGTAACTTTTGTTTCTTTTAATTCGCCAGTTTTATAGTTGAATTCAGTTTCTACTAAAGTAAATCCGTTAATACGTGAAATAATTTTAGCAGCATCTTTTCCTAAACCATTTAAAATTACTCTTAATGGTTCTTTACGAACTTTGTTAGCTGTTTTAGCAATACCAATAGCACCTTCTGCTGCAGCAAATGATTCATGTCCTGCAAGGAATGCGAAACATTTTGTATCTTCAGAAAGTAACATTGCACCTAAATTACCATGTCCTAAGCCAACTTTACGATCATCAGCAACAGAACCAGGAATACAGAATGATTGTAAACCTTGTCCAATATACTTTGCAGCTTCAGCAGCTGATTTTGCATGATTTTTTAATGCAAGAGCAGCACCAACAGTATATGCCCAACAAGCATTTTCAAAACAAATAGGTTGAATTTCTTTTACAATATTATATGCATCAACACCAGCTTCATCACAAATAGCTTTTGCTTCATCTAAATCCTTTATACCATTTGCATTTAAAACTTTGTTGATTTGATCAATTCTTCTTTCATAACCTTCAAATAATGCCATTGTAGTTTCCTCCTATTCTTGACGTGGGTCAATGTATTTTGCACCTTCAGCAAAACGACCATAAGTACCCATTGCTTTCTTTACTGCTTCATCAGCATTCATACCTTTCTTTAAGAAATCTGTAAATTTACCTAAAGATAAGAATTCATAACCGATGATTTCATTATTAGTATCTAATGCTAATCTTGTAATATATCCTTCAGCAAGTTCTAAGTAACGAGGACCCTTTTCTAATGTTGCATATGCTGTACCAACTTGGCTTCTTAATCCCTTACCTAAGTCTTCTAAGCCTGCACCGATAAGTAATCCACCTTCAGAGAAAGCTGATTGGCTACGACCATAGATAATTTGTAAGAATAATTCTCTCATAGCAGTATTAATAGCATCACATACTAAGTCTGTATTAACTGCTTCAAGAACTGTTTTTCCTACTAATGCTTCTGAAGCCATTGCTGCTGAGTGAGTCATACCAGAACAACCAATAGTTTCAATTAGTGCTTCTTGAATAATACCATGCTTTACGTTTAATGTTAACTTACAAGCACCTTGTTGGGGAGCACACCATCCAACACCATGTGTAAATCCATTGATGTCTTTAATTTCACGAGAGTAAGTCCATTCACCTTCTTGAGGAATAGGAGCACAACCATGACTTGCACCAATTTTTACGGGGCACATTTCTTTAACTTCTTTTGTGTAATTAATGTTATTCATGTTTTTTATCCTTTCATTTTAATACTATAGAAAATGTTATTTATTTTTGAAAATAGCTTTTTGCCTTTTCTTATAGCCTATTTAAATTTTTTTATCATGCTTTTACCAGTCATTTCAGCTGGTTTAGCAATACCTAATAATTGTAACATTGTTGGAGCAATATCACAAAGACTACCTGTTTCTTCTAATTCCACATCTTTTCTTGTAATAAGGAATGGAACTGGACTAGTAGTATGAGCAGAGAATGGGTTATGATGTTCATCCCAAATTTCATCAGCATTACCGTGATCAGCCGTAACAATTAAAGTACCATTTACGCTATCAACAGCTTCTTTTACTTTTCCTACACATTCATCAACAACTTCAACAGCTTTGATTGCTGCTTCATAAACAGTTGTATGTCCTACCATATCACAATTTGCAAAATTTAAAATAATTGTATCATATACATTGGATTTGATTGCTTCAATAACTTTTTCAGTAACTGTATATGCACTCATTTCAGGCATTAAATCATATGTAGCGACTTTTGGAGAAGGTACTAAAATTCTATCTTCACCTTTTAATTCTTTATCTACACCACCATCGAAGAAATAAGTAACATGAGCATATTTTTCGGTTTCGGCAATTCTTAATTGTCTTAAATCATTATTAGCGATAACATCACCATACATATTATCTAGTTTTTGTAATCCAAAGGCCACATCGCCTTTTACAAGTTCACTATATAACATCATTTGTACAAAGTCAAGATTTTTAAATTCTTTGTAATTTTCAAGATTTCCTTTGTCGCTCTTTGCTTCTTTTGGATTTGTCAAAGCGACACTCATTTGAATAGCTCTATCTGGTCTAAAGTTTGCATAAATAACGGAATCATTATCTTTGATTGTTGCATCTGTATTTACAATATAAGGAACAACAAATTCATCCGTAACACCAGCTTTGTATGAATCATCAATTCCTTCTAATAAGCCTTTTACTTCAGCTTTGCCATAAACTAACGCATCATAAGCTAGTTGAATACGATTATAGTTTTTATCACGATCCATTGCATAATAACGTCCCGAAACAACTCCAATTTTAACTCCAGGAAGAAGAGAATCATTTAAACGTGTTAAATATTCTTTAGCTGATTTTGGTGGAACATCTCTTCCATCAAGCCAAGCGTGAACATAAACATTTTTTACGCCAGCTTTTTTAGCTTCATTCATTAAATAAATTATATGATCTATGTGAGAATGAACACCGCCATCACTCATTAAACCCATAATGTGTAAACTTGAGTTATTATCAATTGCGTGTTTAACAGCTTTTGCAATTGCTGGTTGTGATAATAATGTATGTTTTCTACAAGCAATATTAACTCTAGTCAAAGATTGGAAAACAACACGACCAGCACCAATGTTCATATGTCCTACTTCACTATTTCCCATTTGGCCTTCAGGTAAACCAACGGCTTCGCCACTAGCTTTAATTAAAGTATTGGGATAGTTGGCAAATAACTTATCAAGGTTAGGCTTTTTAGCATTAGCAACAGCATTACCATCTTTTACAGCTCTAATTCCATATCCATCCATAATAACTAACATTACTAAATTTTTCTTACTCATAAAAAGATCTCCCTTTTAACTAACTTTATTATACCATTTTTCTTTTATTCTTTCAAAAGAATAGAAAAATTATTTTTTAGCAATCATCTTTAAAGGTTTAATAATTATTGGTAAAATTAAAAAATAAATAATAGATGTTACAATACTAGCGATAATGCGATATAACATACTACCAAATAAATAAGCATAACTAAAATAATGAAAAATTTTACTATCAATGTACATAACTAAAGTGTTTATAATAGTAACGGCTAATCCACTTAATATTAATACTAAAAATAATTTAATTTTATTATCAATCAAATCTCCTTTTTTGAAAAAAAGGCCCACAATTAATCCTCTAAATCCTGCTGGAATTATCCACAAAACGGTAGTTACACTAAAACCGTATGATAACATCTGACCTACAAAGCTTCCTAGCAGTCCAGCTATTAAAGCTTCAATTGGGCCATAAATAAATGCTAAAATAAGAACTGGCAATATATTAAAGGTTATTTTTAAATTATCTAATGTGAAAGAACAATAGCGATCAAGAACCACAAATAAAGCAATTGATATGGCAATAATAGCCATTTTTTTTACATTTTTCATCTTTCCACCTCCCATAGTGTTTTTGGAGCGTTTAAATATTCACATGTTTTTTTAAATACACCACTATTAAAAAAGCCTCTATAAGCTCCAAGTGGTGATGGATGTGAAGTAATTAATACTAAATGATTAGGGTTGGTTAAATACTTGCTTAAAGATTCAGCCTCTTTACCAAATAATAAGAAAACTATTTTTTGTTCCTGCAAATTTAGTATTTTAATTAATTCTAAAGTAAATTCTTCCCAACCTTTATTTTTATGTGATAATGGTTGTTCTTTTTCTACAGTTAATATTCTATTAAGTAATAATATACCTTTTTTACTCCAAGATTCCAAATTACCTGTTTCAGGAATTTTTAGGCCTAATTCAGTATTTATTTCTTTATAAATGTTATTTAAACTTTTAGGTATTTTTACACCATCACATACTGAAAAAGCAAGTCCACAAGCATATCCAGGAGTTGCGTAAGGATCTTGGCCGATTATTACTACTCGAACTTCATCAAGAGGAGTAAGTTCTAATGCTCTAAATATCTTACTTTTTTCTGGATATATAATTTTATTTTTATATTCGATTTCAATAAAATTATTAAGTTTTTCGTATTTTTTATCATCATTAATTTTGTCTATTATTTCATTCCAAGTCATCTTTTTCACCTTTTCGTCATTATACCATATTATTCGATTTTATTCTATTAATATAGTATTAATTTTAAAAAAAGATATTCACAAAAGTAATAATAGTTTAAAAATTATTACCTCATGAATATCATGTTTTTATTATTTAATTTTGACTAACAATAGCCTTTAAAGCACTCTTTTCTAATCTTGAAACTTGGGCTTGAGAGATTCCTAATTCACTAGCTATTTCTACTTGAGTTTTATTTTCATAGTACCTACTATATATAATATTTTTCAATCTTGGATTCAATTTTTTTATTCCTTCATCGATTATCATTTCGTTAATTCTTTTGTTTTCATCATACTCTTTATCAGTAATTTGATCCATTAGATATATCTCATCACCACCATTACTATAAATTGGTGTATATATTGATACGGGATCTTGAATAGCTTCTAAAGCAATTATTATGTCTATCACCTCAACATTTAAATATGCTGCAACCTCTTCTATTTCAGGTTCTTTTCCCGTTTCACTTATAATTTTTTCTTTATATTGTAGTGCTCTATAAGCAATATCTTTTAATGATCTTGATACTCTAATTTTTGAATTATCTCTTAAATACCTCTTTATTTCCCCAATAATCATTGGAACAGCATATGTTGAAAATTTTACACCATGAGAAAAATCAAAATTATCAATGGCTTTTAGTAATCCAATCGAACCAACTTGAAATAAATCATCTAAATTTTCTCCGCGATTGTTAAATTTTTTTATTACGCTTAAGACCAATTTAATATTCCCTTCTACTAAATAGTCTCTTGCTTCCTTGTCACCACTTTGACTTTTCTTAACTAAATTTAAAATTTCATCAGATGGTATTGTTTTTAACTCTGATGTGTTCACACCTGTAATTTCCACTTTATTTCGCATAATTTATCCCTCCATATAAATTATGCTTAAAAATTGATGTTTTTATGCAACGACTATTATTTTTTTACGCAACTTTAATTCTTTCTTCAATAAATGTTCTCATCTTATCCATTATTCTTTTTTCTAATCTTGATATATATGACTGAGATATTCCAAGTTTATCAGCTACTTCTTTTTGAGTTAATTCTTTTTCGCCAAATAAGCCAAATCTCATAATCATTATTTCTCTTTCTCTCTTACTTAATTTATTTAATGCATAATAAAGATTTTCAATGTCTTCTTCGTTTGTAAGTTTTGTCAAAGATGAATCTTCATTTGAAGGTAAAATATCAGCTAATACCATCTCATTTCCATCACCATCAATACTTAGCACTTCATCAAGTGAATAATCATTACGTGATTTTTGTGTTTTTCTTAAATACATTAAAATTTCGTTTTCAATACATCGTGATGCATATGTTGCTAATTTAATGTTTTTCTCTAGTTTAAATGTTTGAACACCTTTAATCAATCCTAAGGTTCCAATACTAACTAAGTCATCTAATGGTATTTTTGTTGATTCGAATTTTTTAGCTATAAAGACAACTAAACGTAAATTGTGAATTATTAAAGTATTTCTTGCTTCTAGATTACCATTAGATACTTTCTCTAACAATTCGTGTTCTTCTCTTTCTTCTAGCGGTGGTGGTAATATATTGTTACTATTCATATAGTAACAGTGGTTACCCTTGATGTTTAAGATTTTTTCAATTAACTTTTTAATTAGTTTTAACACAATTTACCTCCCATATCCTTATGTAAAATTAAATCATAGCCACTTATATCAATAAAAGCATAATAAACAAAATAATTGGTATTATTATATTTTAATAGCGGGCCACTATAAATATTTATGTCACTTTTGCCCCCAATATGACTTATACTAATTTTTGTTTGATATTGATAGCTATTATTAAAAAACTTTTTTGATAAAAAAATAATTGGTTTATTTTGATAATAGCTGCTATTACCTGTATCAAGAAGTGCTTTTCTTTCTTTTCTATCGATAGATATATATACCATATTATTTGGTAAAAATTTTTCTATCATATTTATGCTAATAATTACAATCGTCGATAAAACTATAAACGTTAACGAATGAATTTTAAATATAGCTAGACTTCCTACTAACGCAATATTTAAAAAATAATATATTAAAATTTTAATTATTAATTCTTTAAAACTTGTTTTTCTAAAAGCTAAAAAGCCTATTGGTATTCCCATAATATAACGTATATATGTAATTTTACCAATTGGTAAAAGATATATGGCTAGTAACAAACAAGATAAAACATCACTTAAAATTACACGTATTATACTGACTTTTCTTTTAAACATCAATTCAATTCCTTCTACAATTAAGGTATTTACAATGATTGTAGAAATGATTACTAAATCCAAATAAACTATCACTTTTTTTACCATCCGTTTCTCTATAAATAATATAACAAGGCAAAATAAGAAATTTTGTCAAAAGAAAAAGGTTATAAAATTAAATTTTATAACCAATTTTTTTATAAATATTCTTTTAAATCTATATTAATATATTCTTTAACCTCATCTTTTAATTCAAGTCTTGTCAATGAATAGTCAATAGTAGCTTTAACAAATCCTAATCTATTTCCAGTATCATGGCAAGTTCCTTTTAATTTTGTACCATACACAGTTTCTTTTTGAATTGCTGTTTGAATGGCATCAGTAACTTGAATTTCTCCACCGGCACCTGGTGCTGTTTTTTCTAGGTAATCAAAGATGTGATAACCTAAAATATATCTACCTAAAGCAGCAAATAAACTTGGAGGTGTTCCTTGTGGTTTTTCAATCATACCATTCAATAAGAAAGATTCCTTAGATGTGTCTAAACTTGATACCATACCATATTTTTTAGCATCTTCTTCATTTACTTCTTTTACGCCAATATAGTATCCTTTATTTTCTTTGTATTCATCATACAATTGACCAATACCAAAATGTTTTACGCCTCTTGCAAGAACGGGATTATCACCTAAAATAACACCAAAGTCTTCTTTACCTACTAATTCTTTAGCACAATACACAGCATGTCCTAGTCCTTTTTGTTCCTTTTGAACTACAAAACTAATTTTTACTTTACTTAATAAATTTTCTAGTTCTTGAACTTCTTTTTTGTCTTTAAATTTTTCTAAAACTGTTTTATTACTAAGCGTTAAATAATCTTTAACACTACTTTGACTTTCACTCATTACAATGATTATTTCATTAATATCTGCTAAAACACATTCTTCAATTAAATACTCAATTACGGGACGATCAACTAAAGGAAGCATAGCTTTTGTTACTCCTAAAGTGGCTGGAAACATTCTTGAACCAAATCCAGCGATGGGGATTACGACTTTGTTAATTTTATTCATAATTATTTCTCTCCTAACTTAAACATCTTCTAAAATTATATCACTTTTTTTTATTATTTGTTTTCTAACGAATATTAATTTGTTTTTTATTACTGAATTATTTCCTATTTTTTTGTTAACATCCAAAGAGCTTCTTCAAAATGAACACCATACTTATGAGTGTCAAGATCTGGTAAAGTAGCTTTAATAGCTTCTAGGGTAAAATCAACGGCTAGTTTGCCAGCCTCATAAAAAGAATTTCCCTTAACAATAGATCCAAAGAAAGCAGAAGCAAATATATCACCAGTACCATGGAAACTTCTAGGAATTCTTTCATTATAATAATAGTCAAATTTATTATTCTTTTTATCATACATGGCAACACCAAGTTTATCATCTTCAAAACTAACACCCGTAATAAGAACATAGTTAGGCCCTAATTTACTTAAAGAAACAAGCATATTTTCAATATATTCTTTATCGTATTTTTCTTTATATTCAGTTCCTAAAATCATAGAGGCTTCTGTGATATTAGGTAATAAATAGTTAGCTTTACTACATAATGACTTCATTCCCTCAACAAACTCTTCATCAAATCCAGGATATAACATGCCGTTATCAGCCATGGCAGGATCAACTAAAATCATATTTTCATCATTTCTAAAAGTAGCAATTATGTCCTTAATATAATTAATTTGTTTAAGACTGCCTAGATATCCTGTATATATACCATCAAATTTAATGTTTTCTTTTTGCCAATGAGCAGATATTGCAGGTATATCATCAGTTAAATCTCTAAATGTATATCCACTAAAACCACCTGTGTGTGTTGATAGAATTGCCGTTGGTAGAATGCATGTTTCAACCCCCATAGCAGATATTATTGGTAAAGCTACGGTTAGTGAGCATTGACCTACGCATGAAATGTCTTGAATTGTTAATATTTTTTTCATATTTTCTTTTTCCTTTTTATTTTTTTATCTT
This sequence comes from uncultured Bacilli bacterium, assembly GCA_934098295.1. Taxonomy (GTDB): domain Bacteria; phylum Bacillota_I; class Bacilli_A; order ML615J-28; family CAG-313; genus UBA1737. Next base: position 178,110 of record CAKONV010000002.1, read on the forward strand.
TTGTTATATTACAATAGGCTCTTATAACATATTATATATTATACAATATTTTTTGTTTTTTTTCAATCAATATGTAATTTGTCAGTTATTAAAAAAATACGTAAATCTAGTCGTCTAGAATTACGTATTTTATGTATAATTTTTATTATTACATTGTTACAAATGCAAATCTTAATACACCTAAGATAGCAATAACAGTTACAACGATATCTTTCTTTGTGAATCTGCCAGTGAATAATGTTAATAATACATATGTAATAGCACCAATCATGATACCGTTACTAATAGAATATGTTGTTACCATCATAATGAAAGTAATGAAACCTGTTGCGCCAGATACTACATCATTGAAATCAATATTTTTGATGCCTTTGCACATTAATAATCCAACATAGATTAAAGCAGGAGCAGTAGCACATGATGGAACATATTTAACAACTGGGCCAATAAATAAGCATAATAAGAATAAGATAGCTGTAACAAATGCTGATAAACCAGTTCTTCCACCAGCAGCAACACCAGCACTTGATTCTACGAAAGTAGTAATTGTTGAAGTACCAGTGACAGCACCTGTAATAGTACCAATAGCATCTGATAACATTTCACCATTAATTCCTTGAGGATCACCATTTTCATCAAGCATTCCTGCTTCAGCACAAGTACCATATAGTGTTCCTAGAGTATCGAACATATCAATTAAGCAATATGTTACAACAAGCATAATTCCACTAAATACAGAACCAACTAAAGTGCCATCAAATAAAGTTTTCATACCTTTGAAGCAGGCAAATAGACCAACTTCTGACCAATCTTTGAAAGTTTGACCAATTGATACTGAACCTAATGAATCAACTTTACCAACAAAAATTAAATGAGCTACATAATATATAAGAGTTGAACAAAGAATTCCTAGAATGATTGAACCTTTATTTAAGAATTTTACTTTTGATTTAGCAAATACAACAATTAAAATAAATCCTACAAAAGCAACTATTGCTTGAATTGATGTTTCAGCACTCTTTGTAAAGTCAGCAATTGATACACAAGTGTATTGATTTACTACAACTAAACCACTATTTTGGAAACCAATAAAGGCAATAAATAGACCAATACCAGCAGGAATAGCTGTTTTTAAGCATTGTGGTAAAGATGTTGAAATGTATTTTCTTAAACCAGTAAGTGATAAAATTAAGAATACTAAACCTTCAATTAAGATTACAGCAAGACCAGTTTGATAACCTTCAATTGGTGTATGTGTAGAACCAGCTGCAAATGTTGGTAAAATGAATGAAACGAAGAAGAAAGAGTTAAGTCCCATTCCAGCAGCTAAAGCGAAAGGTTTATTAGCAATAAAAGCCATACATAATGTTGCAATAACAGCAGCAATAATACCACTAATAAAGCAAGCATTCCAAATATTGCCTACACCTTCTGAAAAACCTGTCATTTGATTAGGGTTTACAATTACTATGTAACACATAGCAAAGAAAGTTGTAATACCGGCAACAATCTCGGTTTTAATAGTTGTGTTGTTTTCATCTAGTTTGAAAACTTTGTTTAAAAAATTTTTCATAATTCCTCCATTTGAAGTTAAAAAGAAAAAAAGACACTACAGAGTGTCTCTAAAAACGAAAAGATTAGTAACGTTAGTTACTAAAATAATCGTAGTCCTATCATTAATGGTGATAGGGTAGAGACTTTCGAACCATATTATCGAATTTATACGATTTATTAACTTCAACTATATTATACTATAATAACAAATTATTTGTCAAAAATATAGCTATGAAAACGTACTCAGCATTATCTTTCTTTTTCTATAATTGTATTAATTTTTTCTAAGGCACTATTAATATCTTTAAAACAAACACCATTAATTCCTATTTTAGAAGCTGCTAAAACATTTTCTTCTAAGTCATCTAAAAATATACATTCTTTGGCTGTTAGGTTATATTTTTGTAAAAGGTAATCATATATTTGTTTTTCAGGTTTCATCATTTTTACAAAAGCGGATACAACTTCACCATCAAAAGACTTTAAAAAAGGATATTTTTCTTTGGTATAAATAAAACCTTCTTTTGAATAATTTGAAAGAATATATGTTTTATATCTCCTCGTATAATATAAATTGTTCATAATTATTTTAATTGATAATGAACTAATATCAATTTATTTCATATAGATTAT
>CAKONV010000003.1 GCA_934098295.1 uncultured Bacilli bacterium
ACTTATTTAAAGGTTAAAAAACACCAACATTATTTAAAGGCTATTCTTTTAAAACCCCCAACTTATTTAAAGGACCGTTTTTATGATTCTTTTGTTATTTGTTCTCTAATTAATCGAGCAATATCTATAAATTCTTCTTTTTTAATTTTACTAACCGCTCTGTCATAAGTTAGGATTCCATTAGTTTCATCTTCAACATCGCTTAATTGCGTATAAATTGATGCGCATAAGCCTTTTGATACAGCAGGAACGATTTCTTTTAAATAGAGTTTTCTTAAATTATTAACAAATTCTTCTCTAGTTTTAAATTTTTTATAAGCATAAGTATGTTTAAGGTTAGCGCTATGATCTAATACCTTATAACTATAACCACCAAATTCAGAAAGAACAAGTGGTAAGCTTGATGAAACAACTTTAAAACTTTTAAAATAGGTATGAATGCTATTAACATCACTTTTCGTTTGGTGGTACCATCCACTTGTAGCATCAATAAATCTAGTGTTGTCAATTTGTTTTAATTTTTCATACAAACTATCAGCTTTGAATTGTCCCCAGGCTTCGTTAAAAATTGTCCAATAACAAATAGAAGGGTGGTTGTAAAGAACATTTACAGTTTCTTTCATATGATTATAAAAAATTATTCTTGAACGATATTTTTTATGCCTGTTTATATCAGATATGGAGAATTTTAAAATATTAGGCAAAATAGTGTCTTTCAAAAAAGAATAAGAACTATTATTTACCATATCTTGAAATACAATCATGCCTAAACGGTCACATTCATAATAAAAAAACTCAGGTTCAATTTTTATGTGTTTTCTTAAGGTATTGAATCCTAATTCTTTCATTTTTAAAATATCTTCGGTATAAGAAGCAAAAGATGCAGGGGTATAAATACCATCAGAGTAATAGCCTTGATCTAAGATACCATTAAAAAAGTAGGGCTTGCCATTTAAACATAGTCTTGGGATGTTATTTATTGATTTAACTTGCAAAGTTCTTAAACCAAAGTATGATTCAACTTCATCATTTCCAGCCTTAATTTTAAATCTATACAAATGAGGGTTTTCAGGTGACCAAAGGATGGGATTTTTAATAGATATATTGATAATACCATTTTTATAAGGGTATTCTTGTCCATCTAATAAGATTATTCCATTATCAATACCATTAATTCTAATTTCTACACTATTTAAGGTAGGCGTAATATGCAAAGATTTTATATAATTAATGGGAACTTTTTCAATCCATACCGTTTGCCATATGCCAGAAACTTTAGTATACCACATTCCACCTCGATTATTTTTTTGTTTGCCATGTGGGAATGTTTCATCTAAATCATCATAAACAAATAATTCAAGACAATTATTAGAAATTAAATAATCGCTTATATCAATAGAAAAAGGAAGGTATCCTCCTTCATGATGCCCAACCAATCTTTTATTTAAATAGATATCACAAATTTGATCTACTGCCCCAAAATGTAGTAGTGTCTTTTTAGTGTCATCTTTTTCTAACTCAAAAAACCTTTGATAGTGATAAACGCTTTTCTTTTTATAACATTTATTGATTTTAGAAAGAAGGCTTTCTACACAAAAAGGAACTAATATCTTTTTATTATAGTAGATATTATAGATGTCTTTTGAATTATCAACACTAAAATCCCAAATTCCATTTAAACAAATCCAGTTGTTTCTTTTAAGTTGAGGCCTTGGATAAGTCTGCCAAGGTATGGAAGAAACTTTTTTCCCAAGAGGAGTTAAAAGATGTTTTATCATATATTTTAAACTCCCTATTTGTTTACATATTCTTCTAAAGAATAAACACCATCAACTACATATTTGGCTTTTTCTTTAATTTCATCATCAGCTTGAGCCATCGCAAAACTATTTTCAAAGTTTTCAAAAAGTGGCAAATCATTTCCAGAATCACCGACCACAGCAACATTTTCTCTTTTGATATTTTCATTTTCAATTAATTTTAAAAGAGCAGTAGCTTTGTTTACGCCTTTGTTCATAAATTCAATAGCTTCACTTGACCACATAATTTCAAAATCATTATGGTATTTTTTCTTAAATTCAAAAGATAATTCTCTTGCTTTTTTACTTCCTTTTTCACCAAGTCCGCATACACACATGGCTTTATAGATTTTAACATTTTCTTTATTAATCATTTTGTAAAAATGTTTCTTACCAAAACGATAACTTCCTCGATATTTGAATTGTAAAAGCATGCCTAATCTGTAGAGAACTTTTACAAAAGAATGCATACCATTAGGAACTAAAATCATGTCATCTTCGTTGGTCATAAATACCCAAGAAACAATGTCTTTATTATCAATGTTTGATTCATAGAGCCTTTTTACTTTTTCATGGTCTAAGGGGTTATCAGAAATAATCTTTTCATCTTTATATATTGCTGAACCATTACAGGCAATCATATCAACATTGAAATGAATTCTTTTGGTTATTCTTTTAGCAATATAAAAATTTCTTCCTGATACTAAGACAACTTTCTTTCCTGATTTAATGTATTTTCGTAAGAAATGACGATTTTTTAGAGTAATTAAACGTATTTTCCTTTTTGGAAAAAAAAGAGTACCATCAAGATCAGTAGCTATTAAGTCAATCATAAATGAAATTGTCCTTCTTTCTTGTTAGTATATATTATTATTCTTAAGTATTTTAACACAAATATACATAAAAATCTATAAATATACAAAAATACCCTTTTAACTTGCCCACAAAAATAAAATAATTATTCATAATTAAAGAAAAAGAAAGATTATTAGTGGTATAATTAGTACGAAAGAATAAGAAGGTGACTATATGAATTTTAGCAATCAACCGATTGGTGTTTTTGATTCGGGTGTAGGTGGATTAACAGTATTAGATAATTTGATTGAATGTTTTCCCAAAGAATCTTTTATATATGTAGCTGATCAAGGTCATTGTCCATACGGAACTAAAACAAATGAACAAATAAAAGAATGCGCTATAAATGTAGCAAAGTATTTAGAAGAAAGAAACGTTAAAATGATAATTATTGCCTGCAATACAGCCTCATTATTTGTAGATGATGTTAGAAAAAAAGTTAATGTTCCGGTAATAAGTGTTATTGAAGCTACCTGCCCTTATGCCCTAAAAACTTCAAAGAATAAAAGAATTGCTGTTTTAGGAACAGTTGCAACCATTAATAAAGGTGCATATCAAACATATTTCAAAAAGCATGGTGTTACTGTTTTTAGCGTTGCTTGTTCGGAATTTGTTGATTTTATTGAAAATTGTGATTTAACCGATCCTTTAGGGCAAAAACTCGTAAATGAAAAATTAAAAGATTTAAAAGATAAAGAAATTGATACTTTGGTACATGGATGTACACACTTTAGTATTATAGAAGATAAAATGCGTAAAGTCTTAGGTGATATTAATTATGTAGCGTGTGGTAAACCAACAAGCATACAAGCTAAAGAAATTTTAGAAAATGCTAATCTTTTAAATGAAAATAATACTAAAGGAATTGTACAAATTTATACAACATCCGATCCATTTAAAGCAAATCTTACGATGAAATGGTTTAAAAAGGATCATGAGGAAGTAAAACACATCGATTTATAGTAAAAAATTATTTTATTTTTATTTTAAATTATTATCATTTTAATTTCATTTTAAAAAAATTACGTAAAAAAAGGCTAAAAAAGAGCCTTTTTTCTTTGTAAACATATTTTAAAAAAATAATTATTGGATTATAATATTAATGTGTTTGGAGGTAAAAGAAAATGAAAAATAAATTTATTAAAAAAATGCTTTGTGTATTGATAATAGCTATTTTCAGTATAACGATTACAAGTTGTTCTAATTCTAATAATAATGGTGGATTTACACCTGATGGCCCAGGAGATCTAAATCAAGATAGGCCTAGCGGTCCAAGTGGTTTTGATCCAAGTGATTCTACTACTAATGGTTCAGAAGAAGAACCAATCAGTTCTAATGATTTATTAGATGAAATTACAAGACTAAATAAAGAAAATAATAATATTGAAATCACTTGTTCAAGCGGTAGTGATAATTGTTATAAAATTGAAGGTGAAACTATAACTTTTACAGGAATTTCTGAGGATACAGTTTACAGCATTAAAGGTAGTTTTGTAGGCAACATTATAATTGATGTTAGTGAAGATTATGAATTTGAACTTGAACTTAGTGGACTAACTTTAGAGTCAGATAATACTTCTCCTATTAAAGTTATATCCGCTAAAAAAGCAAGTATTTCGGCAAAAAAAGGTACTATCAATAATATTAATGATTTTAGAAACTTGATAACCAATGAAAATGAAATTGATGATGCCATTTATGCAGCCTGCGACTTAAACCTAAAAGGAAAAGGTACTTTAATTGTCTATTCTTTGTATAACAAAGGAATTCATAGTAAAGATGATTTGAAGATTAAAAATTTAACATTAAAAGTAAATGCTTATGATAATGCGGTAAAGGGTAATGATAGTATCAGCATTGAATCTGGCGATTTAACAATTATTTCTAGGACTAAGGATGCATTAAAAACTAAAAATTCTAACATTTCAAGCAAAGGTAATCAAAAAGGTGATATAACAATTACGGGTGGTAATATTAATATTTATGCTTCAGAGGATGGCATTTCTGCTAGTCATGATGTAATTATTAATGAAAAAGATAGTGACTTGTTATTAAATATTTATACGGATATATATTCAAAATATACTACTGTAGATACAAGTAGCGAACAAACTTATTATTTAAAAACAACAAATAAATCTTATAAATATTATGTAAAGTTTTTTAACAGCACTACAGATTATACTTTAGTTGAAGCTACATATTTTACTAGTAAATCTGTTTCAAATAATACATATTATTGCTATAAATTAACAAGACCGGCAAATTATAATAATTTACAAGTATATATGTATTTAGAAAATCAAGAATCAATAACTAATGAAAATTATTATGCAATATCTCTTTCTTATAAAGTAAATACAACTTATGATACTTTAGCTTTAAATCTAAACGAAAACAAAGAGATTACATTTATGTGGACTAAATATAATCAAACTTCTACAAAACCAGGTGGTGGATTTGGAGAAAGAGAAGAGGGAAACCAAAATAAAAAAGACTACTCTTCAAAAGGAATTAAGTCTAATAATGAAATATTAATAACGAGTGGAACCTTAAATATTAATAGTTATGATGATGCTATTCATACATCAAATGACAACACTTTAGAAAATGGAGAAACTCCAACTGGCAACATTAGTATTACATCTTCAACTATTACAATCAATACTAAAGATGATGCTATTCATGCGGATGGATCTTTAACCATTAATAGTGGAACAATTAAAGTTTTATCAAGTTACGAAGGATTAGAAGGAAATAAAGTAATTATTAATGATGGTAACATAAGTATAATTTCTTCTGATGATGGTATTAACGGAGTTTCAACATCTGGGGAAGCTATCGTTATTAATGGAGGTAATTTATATATATATGATTCTGGTGATGGGCTTGATTCCAATAGTACATCTAGTTATGATGGCATCTTAATTTCTGGTGGTAAAATAGTAGTAATATCTAATGGTAAAAGTGATTCAAGTATCGATACGGAAAGAGGATACAAATATACTGGTGGACTTGTAATTGCAGTTGGAAATGCTGGGGGAATGAGTAGTGAAGCCTTAAATGTTAATAATTTTAAACAAATAGGTACTTCTACAACAATTAATAGTCTTTCAAGAAATTCATATTTAGAAATAAATGTTGACAATGAAACTTATGTTTTAAAACTTCCATGTGAATTTAATAATGCTCAAGTAATATATCTTGGAAGCAATAGTGCAGTTATCAGTAAGGTAAGCACAACTAATAAAACACTAGATGAAAATGGCGTCTATTTTGGATAAGATTAATATATAATAAATAAAAAAAGAAATCTAAAATAAATAGATTTCTTCTTTTTTATATTGACAATTAAAGTAAATAATAGTATAATTAGTATGAAAAATATGAATAGGAGAAAAAAACATGACCATTAAAGAAAAAGACAAATACATTTTTGGAGTATGTAAAGTAGGAGAAAGAGGACAAATCGTTATTCCTAAAGACGCAAGAACAATTTTTAATATTAATCCCGGTGATAGTTTGATTTTATTTGGTGATTTAAAAAAAGGTTTAGCATTAGTAAAAACCGACATAATAACCGAAAAAATTATGAATGAGGAAAATGAATAATGGAAATAATTAAAACTTGTGGTTTAACAAAAAAATATAATGATAAAACAGTTGTAAACAATTTAAATTTAAGCATTGAAAAAGGAAGTATATTCGCATTGCTTGGCGTTAATGGTGCTGGTAAAACCACTACAATAAAGATGCTTTCAACGTTAACTACGCCAACTTCTGGTGATGCATATGTTAATAATTTTTCAATCATAAAGGATAAAGAAAAAGTAAAAGAAATAATTGGGGTTTCAACCCAAGAAACTTCTATTGCGAGAAATTTAACTGTCTATGAAAACTTGAAATTTATGGCAGAAATTTATTATAATAATAAAAATGATGTGATTAGAGTGATAGACAAAATTGTTAAAGATTTCAGCTTAGAAGAAGTATTAAAACAAAAAGCTAAAACCTTAAGTGGAGGTTGGCAAAGGAGATTATCAATTGCCTTAGCATTAATACCTGATCCTTTAGTTTTATTTTTAGATGAGCCAACGTTAGGATTGGATGTTATCGCTAGAAGACAAATATGGCAAATAGTCGAGGGCCTAAAAGGAAAAGTAACAATTATATTAACTACTCATTATTTAGAAGAGGCCTATAATTTAGCAGATAAAATAGGAATTATGTCTTCTGGTAGTATTAAAAATATTGGAAGTGGCGATGAACTTATAAAAATAGCCAATACTACCAATTTTGAAGAAGCGTTTGTTAAAATTGCGATAGGAGAAGAACATGAAAGAATCAATTAGAAGAATAAATATACTAATAAAAAGAAATTTTAAAGAAATTATTAGGGATTATTTAAGTTTAATATTTTTATTTTTGTTACCTATTGTTATGTTAGTAATGTTTTATTTATTGTTTCATAAAGCAACTTCGCAATTTTCGGTAGCTATCTTAGCACCTGGTATTGTTGCCTTTTCTAATGCTTTTAACTGCTTATTTATGGGCATTTTAATTGCTACGGATAGATCATCAGCTTTTTTAACAAGACTATATACGACACCTATTAAGTCTTATGAGTTTGTATTAGGATATAGTTTTGTTATGATTCCTATTGCTCTTTTACAAAGTATATTAATATATTTAGTAGCAATAGTTATGGAGCCAGCTTTCTTTAATTTTTCATTAATACTAAGTATTTTAGGAAATATACCAGTTGCTTTTTTATTTATCGGCTTTGGCGTATTATTTGGAACATTATGTAATGAAAAATCGGTAGGCGGAATTTCTACCATTATTATTATGGGACAATCAATTCTAAGCGGTATGTGGTTTCCATTAGATACTTTAAGTAAAGGATTTAACAATTTTATTAAGTGTTTACCGTTTAGAAATAGTTCTTTGCTACTTCAAAATCTATGTGACATTTCTAAAATAAATAATTTTTTAACTAATATAGGTCTTCCTTTATTAATAGTACTTTTATATGCGATAATAATATACAGCGTTGCTGTCATATTGTATAATAAAAAAATGAAAAATAAATAGTTGAAAAAAGTGAAACGTGTTAACGTTTCCTTTTTTTAAAAAAAGATTATTTAATCACTTGTTTATTCTATCAAAATGTGATACAATATTTATGTGAAATCGTTTTCAAGAATGAGAATAATAAAATTAAGGAGGCTCTATGAAAGAATATCATTCAAAATCTATTAGAAATGTTGCTATCTTGGGACACTTAGGAAGTGGAAAAACTTCTCTTTCCGAATCAATTTTGTACGTTAGCAAACAATTGGTTAAAAAAGGTGAAGTAGAAAAGAAAACTACTGTAAGTGATTATACTTTAGAAGAGCAATCAAGACAAACTTCGTTGTCATCAGCTATGATTCCATGTTATTGGCGTGATTATAAAATTAATTTTATTGATACACCAGGGAGTGAAGAAATGGTTGGTGAAGTTGATAATGCCTTATCAGTTGTAAAAGGAGCAGTTTTAGTTATTGATGCTTCTAAGGGAATTGAAGTAGGAACAGAGTCTGCTTGGGAAGAATTAAGAAAAAGAAACATTCCAACGATTATTTTTATCAATAAGATGGACAAAGAGAATATAAAATACGATAAGCTTGCAAATCAGATTATCGAAAAATTTGGAAAAAAGGTTGTAGAGTTTGGCTATCCAATTGAGGAGCAGGGATCTTTTAAAGGACTGGTTATTGTGCCTGATATAAAAGCGAGAATTTATAAAAATGGCCCATGTGTTGAAGAAGAGGTCCCTAGTGGATTAGTTGAAAAAATTAAGGAGATTAGAGAAGGATTGTGCGAATCAGTTGCAATGAGCAGCGAAAGCATGATGGAGAAGTACTTCTCGGGTGAGAAATTAAGTATTGAAGAAGTAAAAGAGGGACTAAGAAAAGGAGTGTTGGAAGGCGAAATTTATCCTATTATTTGTGGTTCATCAATAAAGAACATTGGTGTAGAAACCTTAATAAATATGGTAATTGATTACATGCCTTCCCCACTTGACTTAGCAAGTAAAAAAGGACATTTACCTGGTAGTGAAAAAATAATAGAAAGATTATCTAAAGATGATGAGCCTTTCTCAGCATATGTTTTTAAAACCATAGTAGATCCTTTTGTTGGTACCATTAGCTTGTTAAAAATATATTCCGGTGTCCTTAAAGTTGGATCGGAAGTATATATACCTAATATTGAAGAAATAATAAAAGTTCCACAACTATTTGTTATGAGTGGAAAGACACAAACAAATATTGATACAGCGTATGCTGGTGATATTGTAGCTTTATCAAAAGTATCAGAACTAGAAATAGGATATACTTTATGTGACAAAAAGAATCCAATAATTTTTGATAAACCTGAATATCCTACGCCAATTTACTATGTAGCAATTAAGCCTAAAAATAAACAAGATGAAGAAAAAATCTCTTCAGCATTACAAAAAATTTTACAAGAAGATCCAACCTTTGAATTTAAACGTAATCCAGAAACATCACAACTATTAATTGGTGGACAAGGAATGCTACATATAGGTTATATCATTGATAAACTTAAAAATACATTTAAAGTTGAAGTAGAAACTGAGGAACCAAGAGTAGTATATAGAGAAACCATAAGAGGCAAAACAAAGGGTGAAAAAGGTGTTCAAGGCAGACATAAAAAACAATCTGGTGGTGCTGGACAATTTGGTGATGTTTGGATTAAATTTGAACCTACCGATAAACCTTTTGAATTTTGTGAAGAAGTATTTGGCGGGGCTGTTCCTAAAAATTATTTTCCAGCTGTAGAAAAAGGCTTATTAAAAGCTTTAGAAAAAGGACCACTTGCTGGTTATCCTGTTGTTGGTGTTAAAGCAACTTTAGTCGATGGATCGTATCATCCGGTAGATAGTAATGAAATATCTTTCGTTTTAGCAGCTAATCTAGCATGGCAAGCGGCTATTAAAGAAGTAAAACCTACTATCTTGGAACCAATAATGGAATTAGAAATAAATGTTAAAAGTGAATATGTTGGTACTATTATGGGAGATATGAGCAAGAGAAGAGGTAGAATATTAGGACAACAAGATATTGATGGTGGAAGAACGATTGTTACTGCAGAAGCTCCAGAGTCAGAAATTATAAAATATGCTACAGATCTTAAAGCGATGACACAGGCTAGTGGAAGATTCTCAAGACGCTTCTTAAGATATGATGTTGCTCCTGAGGATAAAATTAAATTAATAATTGAAGAAAGTAAAAGACTTTCTAAAGAATAAATAAATGAGTAGAGATGTTTTGTTAACCAAAATATCTTGGCTAGATAGAATTCGTTGTGGTTTTGAAAAAAGCTATAGAATTCAGTTTGGTCAAAATAACGAAAAATAAAAGGCGTTGATAGATAATTTTCTATCAGCGCCTTTTGTGCATTCCTTGATATAATATTATTGTCAAAATTAAAATAGAAAGGAAATTACATGCACAAGGATATCATATCACAAAATATTAAATTAATAGATACTAAAATGATTATAAATGAAACAAAATTTGAAATGATTGAAAAAGTTGAATATTGTATTAATTCAGATATGAGGTTAGAAAAAGCATGGATAATATTACAAAGAATATATAAATTTAGAGATGAAAGTACAGCGGGAAAAGCATCAGATGAATTAATAAAAATAATTGAAGAATTAGAAAAAAGCGAAATACATGAAATGGTAACCATAGGAAAAACATATAGACATTGGTTTAAAGAAATATGCAATTCATTCTTAACTTATAGAACATACAACAAAAAAGTTTCAAATGCATTTATTGAAGGTAAAAATAGATTATGCAAAGAAATAAAAGCTTTTAGTTGTGGATTAAATAATTTTGAAATATATAGAGCAAGAATAGTTTATATATCAAGTGATGGGACAATAGCATTTAAAAAAAGTAGTAATAAAAGAGAATTATATAAAAAGAATAAGAAAAAGGGTGGCTAATGCCACCCCAACGAATTCTATAGAATTTTTCAAAACCCCAACGAATTTTATAAAACCCACAAAAATAGTGTTGATTATTTGTTGTATCCTTTTCATATTTAAAAAAATGTGATATAATAAGGTATTAGATTAAAGAAAGATAAAAAAATAGTATGTGTGAATTAGACTGTTATTCCAATATTCCCTTATTTCTTATAGAAAAAATAAAAAAACAATATCCTAATCATTATGATAAAATATTAAAAGGATATGATGCAAAAAGATTTACTACTTTAAGGGTTAATACTTTAAAATCAAGTATTGAAGAGATTGAAAAGTGTTTTTCTAGTTTAGGTATTGTTTATGAAAAAATTGATTATTATCAAGATGCTTTTATTATAAAAAATGCTGATTACAAGTATATATCAAATTTAGATATATATGAAAGTGGAAAAATATATTTACAAAGTTTATCATCAATGTTACCACCTTTGATTTTATCCCCAATGGAAAAAAAAGATATTTTAGATATGGCAGCCTCTCCTGGTAGTAAAACCAGCCAAATGGCAAGTCTTGTTAATAATAATGCTTTTATAATGGCATGTGAAGTTAACAAAATTAGGATGGAACGTTTAAAATACAACATGAATAAACTTGGTGTATCTTGTGTTAATTACATGCTAACAGATTCAAGAAAATTGGATGACTATTTTTCTTTTGATCAAATTTTATTAGATGCTCCTTGTAGTGGTAGTGGAACACTATCTACAAAAAAGCCAAATAAAATTTCTTTAGAACTAGTAAACAATTCTGCTAGATTACAAAAAGAACTTCTAAAAAAGGCGATTAAGATTGTAAAAGTTGGTGGTACTATTTTATATTCTACTTGTTCTATTCTTGAAGAAGAAAATGAAAAAGTGATTAATGCAATGTTGAAAGATGAAAATGTAGTGCTTGAAAAAATAGATGTTACTAAATTTAAAAATATTGAATTGTTGCCAACTAAAATTGATGGAACAATGGTGGTTATGCCAAACGAGATTTATGAAGGATTTTTTGTTGCTCTTTTAAGAAAAGTAAAATAATAATGAAAAAAGAAAGGTAAAATAATAATGAAAAAAGTTAAAGAATATTTAATTTTATTTTTGTCAATGTTAAAAATAGGAGCTTTTACTTTTGGTGGTGGTTATGCTATGATTCCTTTATTAAAAAGGGAATTTGTAGAAAAAAAGAAGTGGATAACTGATGAAGAACTTATCAATATGATAACTATTTCCGAATCTACTCCTGGTCCAATCGCTATAAATATGGCTACTTTTATTGGTTATCGTCTTCATAAAATTATAGGTGCTATTGTTTCAACAGTAGGAATGGTCATTCCTTCCTTTTTAGTTATCGTTATCATTATCACCTTTTTAGACAATATAATGGAATATGAATTAGTTCGTCATGCCTTTGTTGGTATTAATTGTGCCGTTGGCGTTCTTATATCACTTGCCTTTTTTTCATTACTTAAAACAATGAAAAAAGATGCTTTTTCAATTGTGGTGTTTATATTATCAATTATTGCTACTTTTATAATTTTATACTTTTCTCTTAATTTTTCAACCGTATATTTAATTATAATAGGGGCTATTTTATCGTTAATATATTATGCTATTAAGACAAATATTAAAAAAAGGAAGATGAAACAATGATTTATTGGCAATTATTTATAACATTCTTTTTTATAGGGCTTTTCTCTTTTGGTGGAGGAAGTGGCATGATGGCCTTAATTGAACAAGAAGTAGTTACTAAATATGGATGGATGACATCAGTTGAACTATATCGTTTTATTGGCATTTCGGAATCAACTCCCGGACCTATTGCTGTTAATATTGCAACTTCAGTGGGTTTTTATCAAGGTGGATTTTTAGGAGCCTTTCTTGCGACAACAGGTGTAGTTTTGCCATCATTTATTATATTAACGATAATAGCAGCCTTTTTTAAAAAATTTGCTGATAATATATATGTTAAAACAGTCTTAGAAGGGGTAAAACCAGTTATTTTGGGATTAATGGTTACAATGCTATTTAAAATAATTTTTATAAATATCTTTGGTTCCTTTGGCTATAATAATCCAATTAATTTCATGATAAGACCTCTTTTGATAACTTTAATAATCTTTGGAATATATTTTTTATACGCAAAAATATTTAAGAAAAAAATGGCTCCAATTCTACTAATCGTTCTATCAGCTTTGATTGGAATAGTTATTTATTTATGAGGTGATATATGGGAAAAATGGCGAAATTTTTTAAGAAACTTTTGAAATTAATTACTTCAAGGTATTTTATATGTAGTATATTCATTATATTAGAAATTTCCTTAATCATTTATTTTGAAGCTTATTTGATGTCTGGTTTTATCTATTTTTATGTATTCTCTTACATAGTATCTTTTTTGATTCTTCTTGCGGTAATCAACAAGGATACTATTGGGGAAACGAAACTCCCTTGGGTAGTTGTAATTTTAGTTTTACCTTCTTTTGGTGCTCTGCTTTATATGATGTTTGGAATTAGACAAACAACAATTAGAGAAAGAAAATTTTTGAAATTTGCTAAACAAAAAAATCTTTTAAGCCAATTTGAGATAAATGATAGTTTACAAAAACTAAAAAGAGAAGATCCCCTTGCTTATCAAAAAGCCTTAGCATTATGTAAGGATAGCAATTGTAATGTATTTCAAGATTCCTTTGTTAACTATTATCCAAGTGGTGAAGAATGCTTTAAAGATCTTTTAGAAGATTTAAAAAAGGCTGAAAAATTTATTTTTATGGAATATTTCATTATATGTCCAGGAAAAATGTGGGAACAAATCTTAGAAATATTAAAGGAAAAAGCCTCAAAAGGAGTCGAGGTTCGTTTCATTTATGATGATATTGGTAGTCTATTTTATGTTTCTGATAAATTTTATAAAAGTTTAGAAAAATATAATATCAAAGCTTTATGCTTTGCTAAATACACAGGAAAAGCTAATTCTAGTCATAATAATAGAAGTCATAGAAAAATTACGGTAATAGATGGAAAAATAGCTTATACTGGCGGAATTAATTTAGCTGATGAATATATTAATGAAAATAATAGATTAGGATATTGGAAAGATAGTGCTATTAGAATTAAGGGCGAGGCCATAAAAGAATTTATAAATTTATTCTTATTTGATTGGAATATTAATAAACAAACCGATAATGATTGGAATAAGTATTTATCAACAGTTAATAAAATTAATAATAAAGATGAATATATTATACCATTTGGTACCGGTCCTAAACCGATTTATCAGCCCAATATAGCTAAAAATATGTTTTTGAATTTAATCAATCAGGCAAAAAATTATGTGTATATTACAACTCCATATTTAATTGTTGATAAGGAAATAATGAATGCCTTTTGTAACGCCAGTAAAAGGGGAATTGATGTGAGAATTATTACTCCGCATATACCTGATAAAAAATTAATCTATGCGGTAACAAAAAGCTCATATTTAAGCTTAATTAAAGCAGGGGTGAAAATATATGAATTTACACCAGGATTTATTCATGCTAAAAACGTCATTATTGATGATGAATATGCCGTGTGTGGAACGATAAATTTTGATTACCGAAGCTTAATACACCATTATGAAAATGCGGTTTGGATGTATAATGTTCTTATTATTGGAAATATGAAAGATGATTTTTTAGAGACAATAAAAATATCCCAACTAATATCTGAGGAAGAAACAAAACAAAAATTATTTGTTAAATTTTTCCTAGGACTTATTAGTGTATTCTATCCTTTATTGTAAAAAAGTAAGTTGTGAAAAATATGCGATATAAAATTTCTCGAATAATTTTATTGTCTTTATCACTATTTGTAGGCATAGGTGCCTTCGTTGGCGGAATTTCGATGTTAATAGATCCTACGGGAAAAATATTATATATGCAAGACATGCTTAAGTACTTTAAAGTCCTACCATTTAGTGATGTGCTTTTTAAAGATTATACATTTTCAGGTATTGCTTTGATATGCGTAAATGGCATTACTAACTGTATAGCTTCTGTACTTATCTTAAAAGAAAAGAAAATAGGAATTGTATTAGGAACCATTTTTGGATTGACTCTTGCTGCTTGGATAATTATTCAATTCATAATTTTTCCTAGAAATTTCTTATCAATAACTTATTTTATTTTAGGATTAGTGCAATTTGTAATAGGATATATAACTTATGTTTCTTATGAACAAAAAAATCTTCATTTTTCCTTAGATGAATATAAAAATATCAACAAAGATGAAAAAATTATGGTTGTATATTTTTCAAGAACTGGAGCTACTAAAAAGATTGCTTACGAAATAGCTAATAAACTAAATGCTTGTATAACAGAAATAAAGACAAAAGAAAAAACAAAAGGAACCTTAGGGTTTTGGTGGTGTGGAAGATTTGCCATGCATAGATGGAATATGGAATTAACTAATGATGAAATTGATTTATCAAAAACGGAAAAAGTAATTATTGTTTCTCCTATTTGGGATTTTACAATTTGTTCTCCTATTAGATCATTTTGTCATAAATACGGAAAAGATATAAATAAGGTTGAATATGTCTATACACATTATATGAAATGTAATTTTTTAAAGGTTACTAGCGACATGGATTCTATTTTAAAAAATAAAAGAGAAAATTACACTAGTATTTGTGTTAGATGTGGAAAAATAAAAAAAGTGAAGGAGTTTTGAATATGAGAATTTGTAACAATTGCGGTGAAAAAATTAGCGATAGCAACACATTTTGTCCCTATTGCGGAAAAAAAGTAGAAGTTGAAAATGCTGAAGCAAAAAAAGATACACCAAGAACAAAAGATGCTGTTGACTATTCAGATTTGGAAGAAGAAGCTTTATATGAATCACCTAAATCAAGAACAGTTGCTGCCCTTTTAGCTTTCTTCTTAGGTGGAATAGGAATACATAGATTTTATTGTGGTAGAACTACTAGTGCAATACTTATGTTAGTATTTTGTTGGACATTTATTCCAGCTATTATAGCTTTTATTGATTTTATTGTTATACTTTGTGGCAGTTTTAAAGACGGCGACGGTAAAAAAATTACTGAATGGTAAAAAAAAGAGGAATTAACTAGCTAGTGAGTTAACTCCTCTTTTTTAAATTTTAACATTGAAATGATTGTTACAAATAGGACACTTTACTGTATGGGTTCCCTTAATTTTCTTTAATCGCAATATTTTTTTACATTGGGGACATTTTTTATATATATGAGTTTTTCTATCTCTAATTTTATTTATTTGTCTAATAAAAGGTCTTTTAATAGAAGAGAAAAGATGAACTAATACATCATTTTCTTTTTGTCTTTTGTAAAGATTTTTAGAGAAAAAACGAAACATAATTAATGATAAAATAACAGCTTCAACAATTAATAGACTAAAATGTCTAACAAACAAATAAATTATAAAAACAACAAGATAGATAAAGAATAAGAAACGATTAAAAAAGTCATTACCATTTCTTCCATACATAAATTTTTGTAACTTTTCTGTAATTTTTTTCATATTATACCTTTCTATCTTCCAATTGTACAGTTAATAAAAAACAAAAGAATAAAACGAAGAAAACCTAAAAAAAGAATAAAGCGGAAAAACCAACCGATAAATCTAAAAGGATTATAACTAGTATTATTGTATTGAGCATTACTATAATAATTATTAGCATTCATCTGTTCTTTAATATTTTGATAATTTTGGTTGGTAGGATCCATTGAACAAGCTGTTTGAATTTGAGATTTAGCCAAATCACGTTCACCTAAACCAAAATTAACAATAGAACTATAATAATACCATTTAGCATCTCGATTTGATATACCAGCTAAAATAGTTTTAGCAGCATAAAAGTTACGCAATATAATATACTGTTCAACAACTTTGTAATTATCATTGCCACTGCTGTAGCCATTACTATAGCTATAATTATAGCCATAACTACTATAATTATTACTATTAGTATTTGAAGAAGAACCAGGGTTTTCTCTAATTTTTTTAATAGTATCATAAGCACTATTAATTTCTTTCATTTTACGCTCAGCGTTTTCTTTATCACTGTTAAGGTCAGGATGATATTTTTTAGCAAGTCTTCTATAGGCCTCTTTAATTTCTTCATCTGTTGCAGTGGGTGATACACCAAGAATTGTATAGGGATCACTCATAGGTTGATACCTCCTGTTATTTTATAGTTCATTTAGTTTACTATTTAAGGTTTCACTAATGTTTTTTATTTCTTTTAAATCATTTTTCTTTATCGCTTTTTCTAAAGATGTAATAAGGGAAGATAACACTTTTTTGTTTTCCTTATTTTTCTTTTTTGCCTCTTTGGCTTTAAGTAAAAGAAGTTTAGCATTATCGATAAGTTTATTATTTTGTTCTTGTTGTTCCTTTTCTTCTTCATGCATTTTAGCATCATCAATGGCTTTTTGAATTTCTTCTTCGGAAAGATTATTAGAAGAAACAATCGTAATATCTTGAGTTTTAGAAGTGTCTAAATCTTTAGCAGAAACATGAACAATACCATTTACATCAATATCAAAAGTTACTTCAATTTGAGGAATTCCAGCTTGTGCCCTTCTAATGCCTTTCAAGACAAATTTACCTAAAAGTTTATTGGCAGAAGCTCTTGAACTTTCACCTTGTAAGACATTAACCTCCACATTAGATTGATAAGGAGAAGCCGTTGAAAAAATTTGACTTTTTGTGGTTGGAATAGGAGTATTCCTGTCAATTATTTTAGCAAAATTATCACCAATAGTCATAATACCTAAAGAAAGAGGCGTTACATCTAACAATAATAGTCCATTGATACTTCCACTTAATACTCCACCTTGGATAGAAGCCCCCATAGCAACGCATTCATCAGGGTTTATTCCTTTGTAAGGAACGATATTAGTTAGTTTTGTAATCATATTAACAATGGAAGGAATTCTACTACTACCCCCAACTAAAAGAACTTTTTGTAAATCAGAAAAATGTAATTTAGAATCGTTAATTGCTTGTAAAATCGGTTCTTTAGCTTTTTCAACAAGCTTTAAAGTAAGTTCATCAAACTTGTCTCGACTGATTTCTAATTCTAAATTTATTGGCAAATCATTCTTTTTTGTAAGAAAAGGAATATTAATGAAAGTTTTAGTTAAACTTGAAAGTTCTTTTTTTGCTTTTTCACAGGCATCATTAATTCGAACTAAAGCCCCAATATCTTTTTTTAAATCAATTTTATAGTTTTTCTTAACATTATCTAAAACGTAATTTACTAAGATATCATCGAAATCATCACCACCAAGCATATTGTTTCCAGCTGTAGCCAATACTTCAATAATACCACCATTAATGTCAAGGATGGAAACATCTAATGTACCACCACCAAAATCAAAAACCATAATTTTTTGTGGTTCCTCTTTGTCAATACCATAAGCTAAAGCGGCTGCCGTTGGTTCATTAATAATTCTTATAACATTTAATCCAGCAATCTTTCCGGCATCTTTAGTTGCTTGTCGTGCGGCATCGGAAAAATAAGCTGGAACAGTTATAACGGCATCTTTTACTTCTTCACCTAAAAATAAACTTGCGTCATTTTTAATTTTTGTTAAAATCATTGCCGATATTTCTTGGGGCAAATAACTTTTTTTATTAATGTTAATTTTTTTATTAGTTCCCATTAATCTTTTAATGGAAAAGATGGTCCCTTTGGGATTAGTTATGGCTTGATTTTTAGCAGCTTTTCCTACTAAACGATTACCAAAACTATCAATAGAAACAACCGAAGGTATTGTTCTTTCTCCTTCTTTAGAAGGAATTATATGGGGTGTACCATCAATAATAGTTGAAACACATGAATTCGTTGTACCTAAATCGATACCAATTAAATGTGACATAAATTTCCTCCTAAAACATTAAATATATTGTAGAAAATAAAGTTTAACTAAATGTAAACAAGTGTAAAATTGTCCATGATAAACGATGTGCACTAAAAAAATAATCAAATTTCAAACATAGTTTATAAAACTAAGGTATAATAAAATATATATACAAAAAGAAAATTAATGAAATAAGAAAGGAAATAGTTTAAATGTTTCGAATTTTAGTAGTAGATGATGATAATAACTTAAATAATTTAATTGCCAAAGTATTAACTAAAAACGGATATCAAGTTTTTCAAAGTTTAAATGTTGAAAAAGCCTATGACATTATTGATCAAAACTATGTAGATTTAATCATCACAGATATTATGATGCCAGGTACTAATGGTTATACATTTACAAGAGCATTAAGAAATGAAAAAATTGAAATACCAATTTTAATAATAACCGCAAAAGAAGAATTTAGGGATAAAGCTGAAGGCTTTAATGCGGGAGCGGATGATTACTTAGTAAAACCAATTAATATGGATGAATTGCTTTTAAGAGTAGGTGCTTTATTGAGAAGAGCTAAGATTAGTAGCGAAAAAAAGGTAACAATCGGCAAAACTACCCTTGATTATGATACTTACACTGTTAATGAAAATGGTAAAATTACCGAACTTCCTCAAAAAGAATTTAATATTTTATTTAAATTATTTTCTTATCCTAACCAAATTTTCACCAGAACTAAACTCATGAATGAATTTTGGGGAATGCTTAGTGAATCTGATGAACGAACAATTGATGTTCATATTAATAGGCTAAGAGATAAATTTAAGGACAGTAATGATTTTGAAATTATTACGGTTCGTGGCTTAGGTTATAAGGTTGTAAAAAATGAAAAAGAGTGTTGATTCTTTTTTTGGTAAAATGGTTGTTAAGATTGTGCTATTAGTATTTAACATAATGGTATCATCAGCTATCATTATGGGAGCACTAATCTATTTATCAAGTAAAGCTGGAATAATTTCAGTAAAAGGCAATTTTGGTCCTTTAGGAACTGTTGTTATCATGCTACTTACAAGTGTAATTTTAGGCACAATCATTGGCTGTATCTTTGGATGTAAACTAATTAAACCAGTATTAGAAATGTCGGCAGCTACTAAAAAAATATCTCAAGGTGATTTTACAGTACGTATAGATCATACTATTTATAAAGATGATGATTCCGAAATTAGCCAATTAATAGATAATTTTAATTCAATGGTTGAAAAACTATCGAAGATAGAAACATTAAGAAGTGATTTCATAGCTAATGTTTCTCATGAGTTTAAAACGCCATTAGCTACAATTCAAGGCTATGTTACTTTGTTAGATGATGATACATTGACTAAAAATGAACGCAAAAATTATATAAAAATAATTTATGAGGCTACGGCTAAACTTACGACTCTTACATCAAATATTTTAAAAATATCTAAACTTGATAATCAAGAAGTTAAAATAGAAATTAAAGAATATAATTTAATAGAACAAATAAGAGAAGTAATAATTTTGGATGAGGCCTTATGGGAAGAAAAAAATATTACTTTTGATTTAACATTCCCAGAAATTAAAATAGTTAGTGATGAAGAACTTTTAAAACACATATGGCTTAATATTTTATCTAATGCGATAAAGTATTCAAATCAAGATGGTAAAATTGAAATTTATGCATCTAGTGATGATGAAAAAATTATGGTAACATTTGTAGATCATGGTATTGGTATGAGTGAAGAAACATTAAGTCACATGTTTGAAAAATTTTATCAAGGTGATACTTCCCATTCAAAAGAAGGAAGCGGATTAGGATTAGCTTTAGTTCAAAAAATATTAAAATTGTTAAAGGGAACAATTGAAGTAAAAAGTGAATTAAATGTAGGTACGACCGTTATTATTACTTTACCAGTAGTATTAAAATAAAAAAAGAGTTAAGTTTTCTTTTTAAAAACTTAACTCAAAACTTATGGTGTGTAGTTAGAGACATATGAAGATGAATTTGTTTAAACTTTGTAGAACACCATAGGGGGGAAGAATCTGAAGAGAGAGATCTCTAACTACGATCTACATGTAAGATTATAGTATCGAAATATTAACCAAATTTAAACAAAAATATTTTTTAATAAAAAAACATATTAAGGAGTGAAGTATGGATAATAAAAAAATTATTAACGAGAGAATTGAAAATTTAAGAAAATTGATGCTTGAAGAAAACATAGATGCTTATATTATTCCAACATCTGACTATCATGGATCTGAGTATGTTGGCGAATATTTTAAAGAAAGAGTTTATATCTCTGGTTTTACTGGTAGTGCTGGTACGGTTATTGTAACACCTACAAAAGCCGGTCTATGGACTGATGGTAGATATTTTCTTCAAGCTGAAGATCAATTAAAAGGCACCATTATTACTCTATATAAAATGGGAGAAAAGAATGTACCTACAATGACAGCTTTCTTAAAGAACGAATTAAAGGACAATGCTTTAGTCGGCTTTGATGGAAAAACTTTAACAACATCATATTGTTTAGGCTTATTAAATGAACTAGCTTCTAAACAAATAAAATTCAAATACGATGTTGATTTAATCGATAAAATTTGGAAAGATCGTCCACAATTATCAAAAGAAAAAGCCTATTTATTAGATGATAAATATACTGGATGCAGTAGAAAAGAAAAGATTGCTAGAGTAAGAGCCTATTTAAAAGAAAATAATCTTGACTATTTTGTTTTAACATCCCTTGATGATATCAGTTGGCTTTTAAACATTAGAGGTAATGACGTTGAATGCAATCCGGTCGTTTTATCATATGTAACATTAACTAGTAACAGCTTAAATTTATATATAAATAAAGAAGTAATATCTAGTGAAATAAAAGTAGAATTAACAAAAGATGGCATAACTATTAAAGATTATTTTGATATATATGAAGATGTTAAAAATATTAAAAATAAACGCGTTATTTTAGAAGAAAATAAAGTAAATTATGCTATTTTTGCATCACTAAATGGCAACTACATTGTTAATAGAATGAATCCGACAACGGCATATAAAGCTGTAAAAAATGATACTGAGATAAAAAATGTTATTGATGCACACATTAAAGATGGTGTTGCGTTAACAAAGTTTATTTATTGGTTAAAGAAAAATGTTGGTAAATTACCACTTACAGAGTTAAGTGCTTCGGATAAATTAGAGTCTTTTAGAAGAGAACAAGAACATTTTATGGGATTAAGCTTTACAACAATTGCTGGTTATGCTAGTCATGGTGCTATTGTCCATTATGACCCTACTAGCGAAACAGATATTCCTTTAAAAAATGAATCATTTTTACTTGTCGATTCAGGTGCTCAATATTTAGAAGGAACAACAGATGTAACTAGAACAATTGCTTTAGGAACATTAACGAAAGAAGAAAAGAAACATTACACAGCTGTATTAAAAGGACATTTAGCTTTAAGCGATGCTAAATTCTTAAATGGAACCTCTGGATGCGAACTTGACATGTTAGCAAGAAGACCATTGTGGGAATTAGGATTAAACTTCAATCATGGTACTGGTCATGGTGTGGGATACTTCTTAAATGTTCACGAAGGTCCACAATCTATCAGTAATGCACCAATTCGTTGTAGTTATCCTTTCTCAAAAGGCATGATTACTTCCAATGAGCCAGGTCTTTACATTACTGGAAAATATGGAATTAGAATTGAAAACTTAGTTTTATGTGAAGACTATATGGAAACAGAATTTGGTAAATTCTTAAAATTTAGAAATTTAACTTTAGCACCTTATGAAATTGATGCTATAAATAAAGATGAATTAACATCTTATGAGATAAAACTTATTCATGATTATCATGTAGAAGTATATAATGTAATAGGAAAATATTTAACTAGTGATGAGAAAAAATGGTTAAAAGATATCGTTGAGGCAATTTAATGAATTTACCTAGTGATATATATGTTTTAGTATCATTCTTAAATATGAAACTAAGAGATTATTATAAGAATTTAGATGAATTATGTGATGATTTAGATATTGATAAGGAAGTGTTAATAAAAAAATTAGATTCACATGGCTTTTACTATAATGAATCTAACAATCAAATAAAAGAATAGTTTTAAAAGGAGAATAAAAATTATGCAAGAATTAGGAACAAAGATAAAAGAATCTTTGGAGTCAGTATTACCTATATCATTAATAGTAATTATTCTATCTTTTACCCCTTTATTTTCAATGACCTCAAGGGAGTATATAGTTTTTATAATTGCGACAATATTTTTAATTTTTGGAATTAGTTTGTTCAATTTAGGTGCTGATATGGCCATGCAACCTATGGGTGAACAAGTTGGTTCCGGATTATCGAAAAATAAAAAAATAGGTATTTTAATAACGGTAGTATTTCTATTAGGATGTTTGATAACAATAGCTGAACCTGATTTAAGTGTCTTGGCTGAACAGGTAGCAACTATTAATGGAACATTATTAAAGATATGCGTATCAATTGGTGTTGGTATTTTATTGATTGTATCAGTACTAAGAATGATTTTTCAAAAATCATTATCATATATTTTAATGTTATTTTATATGATTGCTTTTGCTTTCGCTCTACTTGTTACTTTAAATGGTAAAACATTTTTATTACCAGTATCATTTGACTCTGGTGGTGTTACCACTGGTCCTATTACCGTACCATTTATTATGGCTTTAGGTGTTGGTATATCTAATGTAATAGGCGGTAGCAAAGCTAAGGAGAATAGTTTTGGACTTGTTGCGTTATCATCAATTGGTCCTATTATTATGGTTTTAGTATTATCACTTTTTTCTAAAGGAAGCCTTGATTATACTTTACCAGAAGGCTATATAATGGAAGAAAATATTTTAAGATCAGTTGGTATCACTATTTTATCAACTTTTAAAGAAGTTTTAATTTCCATTGGTTTAATTGTTGTTTTCTTTATTTGCTGCCAAATTATTTTCTTAAAGTTACCAAAGAAGAAAATTAAAAAGATTGCTTTTGGTATTATATATACCGTTATTGGATTAGTCATGTTTTTAGCATCGGCTACGATTGCCTACATGCCTATTGGATATAAACTTGGCTCATCTCTTGCAAATGTGAATAAATATATTTTAATTCCTTTTGGTTTATTAATTGGAGCCGTTGTTGTGTTTGCAGAACCAGCAATTAGAGTGTTAACACACCAAGTAGAAGAAATAACTGGTGGTTATATTAGTAATAAACAAATGCTATTTGGACTTGCTATTGGTGTATCGTTAGCTTTAGGATTATCAATGGTAAGAATAATTTTTGACTTTAACATAATGTATTATTTAGTTCCTGGTTATATTATTAGTTTATCCTTATCACTTTTTGTACCACCAATATATACAGCTATCGCTTTCGATTCCGGTGGCGTTGCTAGTGGTCCTATGGCTTCAAGTTTTATATTACCATTTGCTGTAGGTGCTTGCAGCATTATCCAAGGTGAACAAGCCATTTTAAATGATGCTTTTGGAATTGTCGCAATGGTCGCTTTAGCCCCTTTGATAACTATTCAACTCTTAGGCTTTAAAGCAATAACAAGTAATAGAATTCATGAGAAATATGCGATGCGTATTTTGCTTGATGAAGATGATGCTCAAATTATCAACTTTTAGGAGAAACAATTATGCCTAGAAAGAAAATAAATGAACAAAAAACAAATGAATCTTTGAAAAAAGCAAAGATTTTAATAACAATTGTTGATCGAAATAAAGTAGAATTTTATCTAGATGTTTTATCCCAATTTGAGATTAATTTACAATTTGTAACTTATGGAAGGGGTACAGCATCTAATGAAGCTTTAGAATTACTTGGATTAAATAACTACAAAGGAATAATTTTTAGTGTAGTGAGAGAAGATATGGCTAAAGAAGTTTTAAAAACATTAGAAGAAAAATTTAGTAACATAAAAAAGGGAAAAGGGGTTTGTGTCCAAATTCCTATTGCCAGTGTTATGGGTGTTAATCTTTATCAATTTATGATTAACAATAGAGAAAGGAGAAGAAACTAACATGGAAAATGATTATCAAGTAGTTCTTGCAATTGTTAATAGTGGCTATGCTGACACCGTTATGGATGTAGCAAGATCCTGTGGGGCAAGAGGTGGAACTATATTTTATGCTAGAGGATCTGCTCAAAATAAAACTGAAGAATTTTTTGGTATAAGAATTTCTGAAGAAAAAGAAATTGCAATGATAATAGTACCTACGAATATTAAAGATGAAATATTAAAAGAGATTTATGATAAAGTAGGCTTAAAAACTCCAGGTAGTGGTATTGCTTTTACGCTACCTGTAGAAGATTATGTAGGATTAAATAAGTAAAATAAAAAGTTTTTGTAAGAAGTAAAGTGCTATTTCTTACAAAAACTTTTTTTAATTAATATTTTCATCTATTTTTTTATCTTCATTCTTTATATTCGCATTTTTATTTTTCTTGATTATTGTTCGCATTGTATACCATAAAATAATCATTACTTGAAATGGTATTGCAATAAAATAAACAAAAACAGTGTTTTCCAAACTAATACTAACATTACATGCTAAAGCAATTGTCCAAACTAAAAAGGAAACACTTAGAGCTTTGTAAAAGTTATTAAACCACAAACATGAAAAAACGGTTAATACTATAAAAGTTACTGGAATGCATATAATAAAAGAAAGCCAAAACTTATTATTTTCCAAATGAGGAAAAGCAATATGAAGACTAACAAATACAATGGTTCCAATAAACCAAACCAAAACTACGGATAAAATTGTTATAAGTAGATGGGTAGTATTTTTTATCGATTTCTTACTTTCAACCTTTATATCATTTTTAGTTAAGGAACATAAATCATTTATCGTAATACCAAAAAATTCTGCAATTACATTTAAAGTGTATAAATCTGGTAAACTCTCGCCCCTTTCCCACTTAGATATTGCTTTATCAGAATAATTTAATTTTTCTGCTAGTTCTAGTTGTGTCAAGTTATTAGCTTTTCGGTAAAAAGATAAATTTTTAGCTACTAATTTTTTAAAATTTTCTTCGTTCATCATATTTATATTATATAAAATTTTTTGTTCTTTTTCAAGATTAAAGCCTTCTGCTTTTTACTTGACAAGCGGATTAAAAAAATGTTATAATTAGTTAGTTTTAAAACTAATTGTTTTTAAGGAGATGTTTAAAATGATTTTTGATGAAAAAAATCCATTGGGAGCTGATATTTTACATACAGCGAGAACCTTCAAAAATGCTATAAAAGAAGAGTGCATTAATCAAGGAATAAATTATACTTATTCCCAAATAATTATGATATTATCATTTCACACTGATGGCTTAACCCAGAATGAAATTGTTGAACATACTAGACTTAAGGCCCCAACCATTAGTTTGACATTAAAGAATATGGAAAACGATGGTTATATTAAAAGAACGACAAGTTTAGATGACTCAAGAGTAATAATTGTAACCTTAACAGAAAAAGGATTTGAACTTGATAAAAACATTAAAAAATGTTTTAAAAAAGTAGAAGAAAAGATGATTGAAAGTTTAAGCGATAATGATGTAAAAAAATTGAAAGAAATTTTAGAAAAATTAAGAGACAATTTAAGAAAGGAAAAATAAACAATGATTAAGCTACTGAAATATTTAAAGAAATATTGGTTTTATGCTTTGCTTGCCCCTATATTTATGCTTTTAGAAGTATTAATGGATTTAGTAATTACTAATGAAATGGGAAAAATGATAGACACTGTTAATTCTTATACACCTTTACTTGATCAATCGGTATTTATATCAACTATTGTTAAATATGGTTTGATGATGTTACTTTTTGTAGTAATAGGTGTTGCATGTGGAATATTAAGTGGTGTTTTTGCTAATCTTGCAAGTCAAAAGTTTGGTAATGATTTAAGAAAAGACTTATTTAATAAAATAATGAATTTAACGTTTGAACAAACAGATAATTTTTCAACAAGTTCATTAATTACAAGAGTAACAAATGATGTAACAATGGTTCAAAACACAATTGCTCAAGCAATTAGAATGTTTATAAGAGCATTAAGCTTCTTCGTATTAGGAATAGTATTTACAGTAAGAATTAGTGCTAAATTCGCTATAATATTAGCAATTGTTCTTCCCATAGAAGTTTTAATGATTATTTGGTTTATGCGTAAGGTCTTCCCAATTTTTACAATTATTCAAAAGAAATTGGATAAAGTTAACTCAGTTGTTCATGAAAACTTAACAGGGGCAAGAGTCGTAAAAGCATTTAGCAAAGAAGACTATGAATATAACCGTTTTGAAGTAGCTAACAATGATTTAACAAATATAAACTTAAAAGTTAATAAAATAATGGCTGTTTTAATGCCAATGTTTATGTTAATAGTTTATGCTGCTACAATTGCTATATACTATTTAGGCTTGAATTCCCAAGTAGTAGCTATTAACGAAAGTATTTTTAAGAGTCCATCTATTACAGTAGGTGATACACAAAAAGCTGTTACTTATATTAGCATGATTATGAGTTCCTTAATAATGCTTGGAATGACATTTGCTAATATGGCTAGAGCCGTTGCTTCTGCTCGAAGAATTAATGATGTGCTTGATAGCAAGGATATAATCAAATCTGGTAATTTTGATACAAAAGAATTAACTACTAAGGGTAAGTTAGAATTTAAGAATGTATCATTTACATACCCTTTAGGCAAAAGCAGTGTTTTGTCCAATTTAAATTTTGAAATATCTAAGGGAGAAACTATCGCAATAGTAGGTTCTACGGGAAGTGGTAAATCAACTTTAGTTAATTTAATTCCTCGTTTTTATGATGTTACTTCAGGATCTATTTTAGTTGATGGTATAAATATAAAAGATTATAATTTGAAAGAATTAAGAGATAAGGTAGTTATTGTCTTACAAAAAGCCGAATTATTCTCGGGAACTATCGCTGATAATATTCGTTGGGGAAAAGAAGATGCTAGTGATGAAGAAATTGAAAAAGCTGCTCAAATTGCTCAAGCTGAAGAATTCATTTTATCGAAAGAAAAAGGATATGATGAATATGTTGAAGAAAAAGGTACTTCCCTATCTGGTGGTCAAAAACAACGTTTATCTATTGCAAGAGCAATTGTAAAGAAACCAGAGATATTAATCTTCGATGATTCCACTAGTGCCCTTGATTTAGTTACAGAAGCAAAGTTATATAAAGCTATGAAAGAAAATATTAGCGAAGTTACAAAAATTGTTGTTGCTCAACGTGTTGCAACAGCCAAAAATGCGGATCGTATTATTGTTTTAGATAATGGTAACATAGCTGCTTTTGATACTCATGAAAATTTACTTAACAATTGTAGTATTTACCAAGATATATATAATTCACAATTAAAGAGAGAAGGTGAAAACAATGCCTAATGAAAACACAAAAAAGAATCAACCTTCCGGAATGGGTAGAAGAAGAGGACCAGGTTCTTTTGGACCAGTTGAAAAGCCAAAAAACACTAAAAAAGTTTTAAAAAGATTAGTAAAATATATTGGTGGCTTTAAAGGCTTATTCATTGCTATTATGCTTGTTGTAATTATAATGAGTGCAACGCAAATATTTTCTAATGTTATTGTCAAAAATATTGTTGCTTCTTTTGGATCATATAGTTTTGACCTTTCTAAATGGATTGTTGAACCAAATGTTACAAGTTTTACTAAAAACATTTTAATTTTAATTGCCATTTATATTATTCATTGCGTATGTCAATATTTATCAACTTTAATAGGCGCTTATTTAGCAATAAAAACAACAAGAAAAATGCGTAATGAATTATTTGCTAAAATAGTCAAATTGCCAATATCTTACACTGATACCCATGCTCATGGTGATATAATGTCAAGAATGACTAATGATGTTGATAATATTTCAAATACAGTTTCAAGCTCAATTAGTTCCTTAATATCTGGAATTTTAACAATTATCGGTTGTTTCTGCTTAATGATTTGGTACTCACCACTATTAACATTAGTATCAATGATTACTATAGTTTTATCACTAATATTAACATTCATTATGAGTAAAACAATGCGCCCACTATTTAGTAAACAACAATCTTTACTAGGTGATTTAAATACTCAAACTGAAGAAATGGTAAGTGGTATTAAAACGGTAACAGCATACAATTATCAAGATTCAGCTATTGATAAATTTAATAAGGCCAGTGACCACTATTGTAATGTTGGATTAAAAGCACAAATTATAGGTGGTTCAATGGGACCTATCATGAACTTTATTGGTAATGTTGGTTACTTCTTAGTATGTTTGTTTGGTGCTTTATTTGCGGTAAAAGGTATTGGAAAAACCTTATATGGTGAAGTAATTGATATTTCCATTATTGCATTATTCTTAACTACTAGCAAACAATTCACACGTCCAATTAATGAAATAGCTCAGTTATATTCTCAAATTTTAACAGCAATGTCTGGTGCTGAAAGAGTATTTGAAATATTAGATGAAAAAACTGAAGATTTTAATGGTGAAATTCCTTTTGATAGTAAAAATGTTCATGGAGATATAAGTTTTTCACATGTTGCTTTTGGATACACAAAAGATAATCCTGTTCTAAAAGATTTTAGTGTTGAAGTATACTCAGGACACAAAATTGCCCTAGTTGGTGCTACTGGAAGTGGCAAAACAACAATTGTTAACTTATTAATGCGTTTTTATGATATTGATTCAGGCACAATAAAAATAGATGGCATCGATATTGTTAAAATATCTAAAAAAGATTTGCGAGATAATATTGCAATAGTTCTACAAGATGCTATTTTATTTGAAGATACAATTGCTAATAATGTAAAATATGGTAAAGAAAATGCTACTCAAGAAGAATTTAATAGAGCTATTGAGATGGCTAATTGTACAAAGTTTATTAATAGACTTCCTGAACAAGAAAATACCCTTCTTACAGAAGGTGGTGCTAACATATCTCAAGGTCAAAGACAATTACTAACAATTGCTCGTGCTGTCTTAGCAGATCCTAAAATTCTAATCTTAGATGAAGCAACTTCAAGTGTTGATACGAGAACTGAGAAAAAGATTCAAGATGCTATGGTAAAACTTATGAAAAATAGAACATCAATAATAATTGCCCATCGTTTGTCAACAATTCAAGACGCTGATTTAATTGTCGTTTTAGATAAAGGTGTAGTAGTTGAAATGGGAAATCATCAAGAGCTTCTTGATAAAAAAGGTGTTTATAATAGATTATATCAAACTCAATTCCAAGGTTTAAATACCTGATTGAAAATATTATTTATACTCATAGGTTATCTTTAAATTTGATAAAAAGCTAATGTAAAGACTAAAGATATTTATTAAAAAATGAAAATGCGCTCCCTTTCTTGGACACACTAAAAGTGTGGCATAATACAAGAATGGAGTGCTTTTTTTATGTCTTAAATAAATAAAAAAATATCTAAAAAAATTTAAGTACTAAAAAAAAAGATATGTGAGAAGTTATCATTAAATAAAACGGTTAGATGTTTTAATTTAGTAATGCTAAAAATATTAAAAATTAGTGATTATTTGTTATAATAGATTGAAAAGGTAGATGATAAATAATGATGAATGAATATAGTATAATTGTAAAAAATATTATTGATAAGATTACTAATTGTGAAAAAGAAAATATTTTATCTGCTGCTAAGGTTATTTATGATTCTATGATAAAAGAGGGAATTTTACAGGTGTTTGCTACAGGACACTCACATATGGTAGCTGAAGAATTATTTTATAGAGCTGGGGGGTTAGTACAAGTTAATCCAATTTTAGAACCTTTCTTAATGCAACATGAAGGGGCAATAAAAAGCACAAAGATGGAACGACTTTCTGGCCTTGCTGATAATATTTATGGAAGTTTAAATTTGTGTGAACATGATCCTTTTTTAATTGTATCAAATTCGGGAATAAATGCGGTACCAGTTGAAATGGCGGAAATTGCTAGAAAAAATGGCCATTACGTGATATGCATAACAAGCATGGAAACAACTAAAAATAATGTTTCAAGAACTAAATCAGGAAAAAAATTATTTGAGGTTAGTAACTTAGTTATTGACAATCATGTTCCTTATGGTGATGGAGCGATAGAAAAGAATTATGGAAGGGTAGGAGCCGTTTCAAGCATTGCTTGTGCATATATTGTACAATCAATTGTTTTGGAAATTATTAATCTATATGAAAAAAACAATTTGGTTCCACCGGTATACCAAAGTGCTAATATTCCTGGAGGAGATGCTCACAACCAAAAATTATATGAAAAATATAAATCTAGAATAAAATGTTTATACTAAAAGGAGTAAAAAAATGAATAAGACAACATTAAAAAAATATGCTAAGTTAATTGTTAGAGTAGGCGTTAACCTTCAAGAAGGTCAAGATGTTATTATTAATGCATCTATGGATCAAAAAGAACTTGTTACTTTAATTGTGGAAGAAGCATATCTTGCTAAAGCTAGAAAAGTAAAAGTGGATTGGAATGAATTACCAGAAATATATAAGTTAATGGTTAAATATGAAAGCTTAGAAACTTTAAGCGAAGTTCCTAATTGGTCAGTTGAAAAACTAAAATATCAAGTTGAAAAAAATCCAGCTAGAATTTATGTTTTAAGTGATGATCCTGATGCTTTAAAAGGAATCGACCAAGAAAAAGTTGCAAAAATGCGTATGGCTAGACATAAAGTTGTTAAACCCTACGTAGATCAAATGAATAATCAATACCAATGGACCATTGTTGCTGCCCCTAGTGAAAAATGGGCTAAAAAAGTTTTTCCATCTTTGAGTAAAAAAGAAGCAATTAATAAATTATGGGATGCAATTTTACTAACCGCAAGAGTAAACGGTGATCCTATTAAGAATTGGGAAAATCATAACCAAGATTTACTTTCCAGATGCAATTATTTAAATTCATTTGACTTTGATTATTTAGAATATAAAGCCAGCAATGGAACCGATTTTAAAGTATGGATGTTAGACAAATGCCAATGGTTAGGTGGAGGCGAAACTTCATTGAGAGGAATTTATTATAATCCTAATATGCCTACCGAAGAATGTTTTACAACACCAATAAAAGGTAAGGCAGAAGGCGTAGTTTATGCTACTAAACCACTTAGTTATAATGGCGAATTAATTGAAAATTTCTCTTTCACATTTAAAGATGGTAAGGTTGTAAGTTTTCATGCTGAAAAAGGCGAAGAATTGTTACGCCATATGTTATCAATGGATGATTCAGCATCTTATTTAGGGGAATGTGCTTTAGTACCATTTTCTTCACCAGTAAATGAAACAGGTATTTTATTCTATAATACTTTGTTTGATGAAAATGCTACTTGCCATTTAGCTTTAGGTGCTGGCTTTAGTGATTGTGTTAAAAATTATGAAAATTATACCAAAAAGGACTTTGATGAAATGGGTATAAATGATTCTATTATTCACGTTGACTTTATGATTGGAACCAAAGATTTAAATATTACTGGTGTAACTAAAGATGGACAAAGAGTTGCCTTATTTAGAAATGGTACATGGGCATTTTAATTTTTAAAAAAATGGACAAAAATTAATAGTTAGAACGTATAAATAAGTGAGGTGGGTAGATGATGAAAAAAATAATATTAACAATTATTCTTTTAACTTCATTTTTCTTGGTTGGCTGTAATTTTACTAAAACTAGCTTACCAGAAAAAAGACCTAATGATTTTTCTTTTGCAGTAAAATGGAGTTTTGTTGGAACATATGATTCGCTTACAAAAAAATTAAGAAATGGTCACAATTACGATTTAAATGTTGATTGTACGGCATCACTTTTTTTCGAAAGTTATCAATTAGATGAAATATATGAAATTATTAGAAATGCTAAAATTGATACCTATGATGATGTTATTAACGTCAGTGATGAGGTTGTCAAACCTAGTTTAGATTGTTATATTATCATTAGATATGGTGATTATCAAAAAAAGATTACTTTAAATAATGTCGTATCTGAAAAAATTGTGCGAGGAAAACAAGTACTTGATGCAATTAATAAAATTGTAGAAGATTATATATATCCTTCAAAAGCCTATAAATCATTGCCCGCTAATCAAGAATTTTATGATTAGGAGGAAAATTATGAAAAAATTTATTTGTACGTTTTTGACTGTGGCATTTCTAGCAGTAGTTTGTTCATGTTCTGGTAGAAATAGTTATGCACCTAGCGGTTATTACAAAGATGATGGATACTTTAGTAGAGACAACGAACTCGAAAATGGTTTCCTAATGGGAGACGAAAGCTACAATGAAATTGTTGAAAATCCGTTTGTTAAAACTGACTTTGCGGCTGATAGCTACTTTAGTATGGATTCCTTTACCGCATCATATTCAAATCTACGTAGATATATTAATAACGGAATGAATTTACCATCGGATTTAATTAGAACTGATGAGCTAATTAATTACTTTAGTTATGATATTGAAAAACCAACTGATGGTAATACTTTTTCATCTACTGTGGAAATGGGAGATTGTCCTTGGAATGAAGAACATAAATTACTTACAGTAGGCGTTGCTACTAAGGAAGTAAAAAGAATCGAAAATAATGGTAATAACATTGTTTTTCTAATTGATGTTTCCGGATCAATGAATAGCACTAATAAACTTGGTTTAATAAAAGAATCTTTTAAATTATTTGTTGAAAACCTAGATTCATCAGATATAGTTTCGGTAGTAACTTATGCTAATGGTGTTAATACTATTTTTGAAGGTAGATATGTAGAAAAAACAGGTCAGTTAATAAAGAAAGTTAATAATCTTCGAGCATCCGGTGGTACTGGCGGTGATAAAGGTTTAGAAAGAGCTTATGAAATTGCTAAAAAATACTTTATCCCAGGTGGTAACAACCGTGTAATTATTGCTTCTGATGGTGATTTTAATATTGGTAGATTCAGTCAAGAAGAATTAAAGAGTTTCATTGAAGAAAAAAGAGAAAGTGGTATTTATCTTACTACTTTAGGATTTGGAATGGGAAACTATAAAGATACTACTATGGAAACCTTAGCTAAATATGGTAATGGTGGTTACGCATACATTGATTGCATAGCTGAAGCGAAAAAAGTATTAGTTGATGAACTTGATTCAACACTTGTAACTGTCGCTAAAGATGTTAAAAGTAATATTGAATTTAATCCTAATGTTGTAGATTCTTATCGATTAATTGGCTATGAAAACAAAAAATTAACCAAAGATGAGTTTGATGATGAAGATAAAGATGCTGGCGAAATTGGTAGTGGAAAAACAAGCATTATTTGTTATGAACTTGTTTTAAAAGAAAATATTACTGATGATAAATTACTTAGCCTTAATATTAATTACAAAGACCCTGTCACATCTAAGAGTTTAAAATATAACAAAGAAGTAGGTTTAAAATCATTAGATAAACCAGTAACTGATAACTATTTATTTGTAGCATCTATCGTTGAATTTGTTTTATTGTTAAGAAGTTCTAATTATATGGGCAATGCTAATTATGGTGAATTATTAGTGCGTTTACAACGCCTAAGTAGTATTGATAATGATACATTTAAAAGTGAATTTAGAGAGTTAGTAAACAAAGCATGTAGTCTAAATCTTATTGCTGTTAGAAAAGATCCAGCTAAAAATGTAGAAGTTAAAATTAATACTATTTATGGATATAAAATTTTAATTGTCGATAGGGATACAGCTTTAGATAAGAAAACAATTATTAATTATGTATTTGGTGATAAAACCACTGATAAATTTGAAATTGCTTTTGATAGTGATTTTACCTATCTTTATAAAGACTATATGATAGTTACATCTAATCTTGAGTTATTTATTAGAAAAATAGAGGGTTAGCCTCTATTTTTTTTTACAATGTTGTTTAATTGACCATTACTAAATCAAATGATATAATATTTTTATACAAAATAGATTTATAACATGAGAAAATTAAAAGTATGAAAAATGTAGTAATTATATCTTCAACACCAAGAGCAAATGGGAACTCTTTTGTTCTTGCTAAAGAATTTGCAAGAGGTGCAAGTGATGCTTCTAACAATGTGGAAATAATTAATTTAAAAGATTATGATTTAAATTATTGTAAAGGATGCTTTGCATGCTTTAAAATTGGAAAGTGTGTTCAAAATGATGGTATGAATGAAATAGCTAGTAAATTAATTAAAGCTGATGTAATTGTCTTTGCAACTCCTGTATATTTTTATTCGGTTAGTGGTCAATTAAAAGTATTTATTGATAGACTTGTTCCTGTGTATGAAAAAATAAAAGCTGATATTTATTTGATAGCAACCCAAGCTGATTCCTCTAAAGAAATGATGGAAAAAACTTTTGAAGCTATTAGAGGATGTAGCAGGGATTGTTTTGAAAACTGTATAGAAAAAGGTGCGATTTATGGCGTTGATTTAAACGAAAAAGGAGAAGCGGAAAAAAATTCAAAATACATGGAAGAAGCATATAACTTAGGTTATAATTGCTAAAAACTAAATGAGGAAGAAAAAATGATTTGGATTATACTTGCATTATTAGCTGCTTTTTTTACGTCAATGACAACAATTTTAGCTAAAATTGGTATAAAAAATGTTAATTCCAATTTTGCTACGTTTATTAGAACGGGAGTAGTAATTCTTTGTTCATTATTGTTGTGCATAATAAATAAAGATTTGACAAAAGCTAATCAATTAACAGTTAATAATTATTTATTTTTAATTTTATCGGGACTTGCAACAGGATGTTCTTGGTTATGTTATTATAAAGCTTTAAAACTTGGAAATATCAATAAAGTTGCGCCAATTGATAAATGTAGTTTTATTTTAACAAGTATCTTATTTATGATTTTTTTCTTTAATGATACAACTAATAATGGAAATGTATTAACGATAACAATGCTTTTTCTATCAATGATCTTAATGTTTATAGGAACATTATTTATGATAGAAAAAAAAGAAGGAGAAGAAACTAAGTCAAAGTTGTGGCTTCTATTTGCTGTTCTTTCAGCTGTTTTTGCCTCTTTAGTATCATTATCTGTTAAAATTGGCTTAAAAGGTATTCCAAGTAATTTAGGAACTTTTTACCGAACTATCGTTGTTTTTATCTTTTCTGGGATTATTGTTTTATGCAGAAAAGATTATCAAGGTGGTAAAGAAATTACTAAAAAATCATGGATATTTTTAATCTTATCGGGAGTTGCAACAGGATTTGCTTGGCTATGTGAA
This sequence comes from uncultured Bacilli bacterium, assembly GCA_934098295.1. GTDB lineage: Bacteria > Bacillota_I > Bacilli_A > ML615J-28 > CAG-313 > UBA1737. Next base: position 35,904 of record CAKONV010000003.1, read on the forward strand.
TATGGAGCTTTAAATTATGTTGGAGCTAACCCAATTGCTGTTAATTCGATTGGTAAACTTTCAATTTTACTAACAATGTTTTTATCATTTGCAATCTTAAAAGAAAAGTTTACAAAAAAATCTTGTTTGGGATTAGCTTTACTAACAGCTGGTATTATTCTAATAATAATATTTAGTCTATAATAAATAAAAAAAAGGAGTGATGATTTATATGAATATGACATGGGATTTAGATATAATGTATAAGGGATACAAAGATGAAAAGTACATTAATGATGTAAAATATGTAAAAGAATTGATTGAAAAATTAAATGAACTTGTTTCTTCTTTAGACTCAAAAGATGAAAAAAATGTAATTGAAACTTATTTAAAATATGAGGAAGAACTTTCAACACATGTAAGTGAACTTTATTCATATTCTTCTTTAAGATCAGCTGCAAATGTAAATGATATGGAAGCTTTAGAAGAAATTAGTAAATTAACTTTAATGTTACAAGAAACAGTTGTTCAAGATGTAAAATTTAAAAGATTTATCAAGGATGTTGATTTAGATAAATTAGCTTTAACATCTGATGTTATTAAAACATATCTATTTAACTTAAAAAACATCAAAGAATCATCTAAACATATGCTTTCACCTCAAGAAGAACTATTAGAAAGCAAACTACAAATGGTAGCATCATCATCATGGTCAGATTTACAATCGCAACTTACAGCCAATTTAAAAATTAAAGTAAAAGGTTTTAAAGAAGCATTACCATTATCTACAGTTAGAAATCTTGCTCATGATGCTAACAAAGATGTCAGAAAAAATGCTTATACAGCTGAATTAAAAGCTTATAAACAAATAGATGCTAGCGTAGCTATGGCGTTAAATAATATTAAGAGAGAAGTTAATATCATGTGTGAGCTAAGAGGTTATAATAGTGCCTTAGAAAAAACTTTAAAGCAATCACATATGAGTGAAAAGACTCTTTGCGCGTTAATAGATGCCATAAAAGAAGAAGCTCCTAATTTTAGAAAATATTTTCTTTTAAAAGCAAAAGCTTTAGGCTATGAAAAAGGATTACCTTTTTATGAATTATTTGCACCTATGGGTCATTTAACAAAAACATATACTTTTGAAGAAGCTAAAGAATTAGTGCTTGAAGTATATAAATCATTTTCCGATAAATTATATGAAATGGGTAAACGTGCCTTTTCCGAAAGATGGATTGATGTATATCCACATGAAGGAAAGGAAGGTGGTGCTTTCTGTGCTGGCCTTGACAATCATAAACAAAGTAGGGTACTTACTAATTTTACAGGATCATTAGGTGATGTTCAAACATTAGCTCATGAACTTGGTCATGCTTACCATGGTCAAGTATGTCTAAATAATGCTGTTTTAAATAGGGATTATCCAATGCAACTTGCTGAAACAGCTTCTATTTTTTGTCAAACTTTAATGGCTAAAAAAATGATTAATGATATAACTGATCCTTATGAAAAATTAACAGTCATTGAAGAATCTTTACAAGAAGATACTCAATGTGTAATTGACATATTATCCCGCTTTTTATTTGAAGAAAAAGTACTATCAACCGAGGTAAGCAAACCATTAAGCGCTACCGATATGTGTGAAATGATGTTAGAAGCTCAAGAAGAAAGCTATGGTGAAGGATTAGATAAAAAATATAGACATCCATATATGTGGTTATGTAAGAGCCATTATTATAGTGCATCTTTAAATTACTACAATTTCCCATATGCCTTTGGTCTTCTTTATGGTAAAGGATTATATAAACAATATTTAAAGAATAAAGATGACTTTGTTAAAAAATATGATGAAATGTTAATGAAAACAGGTTATATGATGGTAGAAGATGTTACAATGTCGATGGGCATTGATGTCACTAAAAAAGATTTTTGGATTGAAAGCTTAAAATTTATTGAAGAAGACATTGATGAATTTGCATCACTATTAGTTGCAACAGGTCTAATAAAGGACAGCAAATAGATAACTATGTATCACAAAATATTATTAATTATTTATAGTATTTATTTGTTAATTTTCTCTTTAATATCTTTTAGTTTCTTTTTAGTAGATAAGAAAAAAGCCGAAAATGAAAAGAGCAGAATTAAAGAAAAAGATTTATTATTATCCGCTATTTTTGGCGGTGCCATTGGTGCTTTTTTAGGTAGAATTGTTGCTTCTCATAAAACCAAAAAAGTATATTTTTCAATTGTTATTTATTTTTCATTAATTATGGAAATAGCTATTTTTGTGTTATTACTAATCAAATATCTTGCTAGATAGGAGAAAGAAATATGAGTCTATTTAAAAAGAAAAAGAATAAAAACGTAACTAGTAGAGAAGAAATAAATGCCGAATTAGAAACGGAAAGCCTAAAAAAGTCACATTCAAGTTGGTCTAATTTTTTGCTTACAATCTTAAGTATTGTCACAATTTTAGGCGTAAGTGCCTTTTGGCTTACACTTGGATATATGAAAGAAATGAAACTATTAACATTTATTTTATCAATTATAGCTAGTTTGGTAATTGTTTTATTATCAATGGTTTGTTTTAAAAATTTTAAAAGATAAAATAAAAAAAGGCACATTAGTGCCTTTTTTGTATGGGAAAAAATCAATGGTTAAAGGAAGAAAAAAGTTAAAAAAATATTTTTAAAAAAGTCTGATGTAACCGGTTACATCAGTACTTTTCTATACGCCCAAATTTATAAGTGGTATAATAATTCTAACATTATATCATCAATAAAAATATAGGTATGTATAATGGGAAAAAGGAGAAATTAAAAAATGGTAAAAAAAGTTAAAAAATTTTTTATTTTGCCATTACTTACACTTATTTTTGTAAGTGGTATGGCTATTAACTCCAAATCTACAGTTGCTGATGAAACAGATAAATCAACTGATTTAAATTCTCGTCAAGTAACGGAAATTGATGTTGAAGAATTAATGAACCAAATGTTCAATGAAAAATTTGAAGATTTGGGATTGCCTTCAGTTGATGATGAGGTTTGGGCTATCGTTGAATTAAACTCTTCTTCACTATTGGAAGCTGCGAAAGCAGAAAAATATAAGGGAAGTTTAAATCAATACTTAAGTACTGCATCTGCCGCTGCTCAGTTACAAGTAATTGAAGCTGAACAGGAAGTTATAAAAAATAGAATTAGTGAAAAATTGGATGTTGAATTCAAATATTCATATACTACAATAACTAATGGTTTTGCGGTAAAATTAAAATTTGGTGATTACGAAAAATTAAAAAAGATTAATGGTGTAAAACAAACTATTTTGTCTGTTGAATACTATTTACCAGAAGAAGAACAAGCTCAAGATTATGTAACAAATCTTGCAACTTTAGCTGGTGCAAAATCTACATCTAGTGTTTATCGTGGACAAGGAACGGTAATTGGTATTTTAGATACTGGATTACAAACTGGTCACGAAGCATTCACTGTTGTCCCTAGTATGCAACGTCTTACAGCTTCATCTGTTGAAGATGTATTAGCAGATACTGTAGCTAATATCTTTTCTTATCAAAAGAATAAAACATATTTAAGCGCTTCTGATGTATATGTAAGTGGCAAAATTCCATTTGCGTATGACTATGCTGATATGGATACGGATGTAAATCCTAACTTAAAAACAATGGAATCAAATGGTAATGACCATGGTTCTCACGTTGCTGGTATCGCTGCTGGTAACAATGGTAAAGATTTTGAAGGTGCTGCTCCTGAAGCTCAACTTGCAATCTTTAAAGTTTTCTCAGATAGCAACCAAGGTGCTAAATCAATCGATATTATCGCTGCTTTAAACGATGCTGTTGTTTTAGGTGTTGATGTTGTTAACATGTCACTTGGATCTGCTTGTGGTTTCTCAGTTGATTCTAATGGTAAGTCTTATCAAAAATTCTATGAAGCTTTATATGAAAATGGTATTAGCTTAGTAACATCTGCTGGTAACCAATATATGGCTGGCTTAGGTACAAATTATACATATGGTACAATTGATACTCCTGACCAAGCTACAATTTCATCTCCTGCATCATATCCTAACTCTTTCTCAGTTGCTTCATTTGATACAGAAAATGAAAAATCTGCAGCTATCGTTTTAGGTGGTATTCCTTGTATCTACAATGATGCTGTTATTAATCAAACTACTTCTGAAAAAACGGATTTCGTAAAATTACTTGCTGGTGATCAAGAAAAAGTTGAATATGAATATGTTGATTGTGGAACTGGTACTGTTGATGAAATTGCTCAAGTTGACTTAAAAGGTAAAATTGCTTTAATCAAACGTGGTGATTTAACATTCGCTGAAAAAGCTAGTAATGCGGAAGCTGCTGGTGCTGTTGGTGTTGTAATTTACAACAATGTTGCTGGTGCTAGATTTAATGCTGTTGTTGAAGGCGTTACAATTCCTGTATGTTCAATTTCTTTAGAAGATGGATTAAAAGCTGCTGCTGCTAAAAACAAAATCTTAGAGGTTGGTAGTGGTGTATATATCTATGGTGGAACAATGTCATTATTCTCATCATGGGGACCTACTCCTGATTTACATATTAAACCTGAAATTACATCTTACGGTGGAAGTGTATATTCAGTACTTCCAAATGAAACTTTAGATGGTTACCAATTAATGAGTGGTACATCAATGTCATCACCAAATATGGCTGGTAACGTTGCTTTAGTAAGACAATATCTTACTGATCGTTTTAGTAATTATGGAATTACATCTAATGAAATTTATAGTCAAGCTCAACAATTATTAATGTCTACAGCTACACCTGTTGTTAATCGTGATAATAACGTTTATTATTCACCACGTCGTCAAGGTGCTGGTTTAGTAAATATTGATAATGCTTTAAAGACTCCTGCTTATTTATATGTAAAAGGCTCATCTGCAACAAAGATTGAATTAGGCGATGATCCAAAACGTAGTGGTGATTATGAATTAACATTTGTTTTAACTAACATGTCTACAAGCAAATTGTCATATAAGATTAACCCAGTAGTTTTAACTACAAGCGTATCTACTACTGATAATTATACTCTTGAAGGTGTTAGTAAAGAAATTACTGATAGCAAATATAGCTACTCAGTAAGTGGTAATGGTTCATTAAGTGGAGATACTGTAACAGTAGATGCTTTAAAAGAAGTTGTAATTACAGTAAATGTTAAATTAAGTGATTCTACAAAAGCAAGTTTAAATGATACATATAACGTAGGTACTTATGTTGAAGGTTTCGTTAAATTAGATCCTACAACTGATAATGAAGTTGAATTAAGCGTTCCTTATCTTGCTTATTATGGTGACTGGGATGAAGCTGCAATTTTCGATACTACTGACTATGATTCTGATGCTGCTGTTGCTTATGCTGCAAAACTTGTAGGTTTATACTATGGTGGTCAATACTTAATGCAATTAGGTACTTATAAGTACAAAACTGCTGATGGCGTTGCTGTTCCAAGTATTAGTCAATCTCATAACTCCATTTCTCCAATCAACCAATATGCAATTTACAATTTATATGCTGTATATACTGGTTTATTAAGAAATGCTGCTAAGATTACTTATGAAATTTATGATGCTAATACAAATGAATTATTAGAATCTTACTATGCAAATTATGTACGTAAAGCACATTATTCATTTAGTTCTAATGCTTATGCTCCAAGTGGAGTTGGTCTAAATTTAAGTTTAAATTATGCTAATAATACACACTTAAAATTTGTTGTTACAGCTTATACAGATACTTCTAATCCATATCAAAATTCAAATTTCCAATATGAATTTGATTTATACATCGACTATGAAGCACCAAAAATTATTGGTATTGATCAAACTGCTGAAGATGTAGCAAATGGAAAAGAAGCTAGTGGTGGTTTCAAATTAACTGAAGAAAATGGTAGAAAATATCTAGAATTTGACGTATATGATAACCATGCATTACAAGCTTATACATTATATGATTCTGAACAAAATGCGTTAGAATTACCTGTTCCATTCTACTCTAACTTAGGTGAAACAGTTCATGTAAAACATGATATTACAGAATATGTTGATTCATTAACTGATAACCAAATGATTGTTATGGTTAGTGACTATGCATTAAATACAATTGGTTATATTATTACGCTTCCATTACATGAAGTTACTGATGCTAAATTTGAAAAAGATGAATATACAGTTGCTATTAATGAATCATTAGAATTAGGTGTTATTATTAATCCTGAAGAAGGTTACATCGTAAGTGATTCCGTTAAATGGACATCATCTAACCCTGCTGTTGTAAAAGTTGAAGATGGTATCATCACTGGTGTAAGTGCTGGTGAAGCTAATGTTACTTTAACTTTTAAAACAATTAATGATAAAGAAATTAGTTGTTCTACAAAAGTAATTGTTACTGAAAATGAAGTTGAAGTAGTTGAAGTTGAAGCTGTTGAATTATCAGAAACAACTAAGACCGTAGTTGCTGGTGAACAATTTAAGCTTGAAGCTACAATTACTCCTTGGAACGCTACAGATAAGACTTTAACTTGGAAATCAAGTGATGAAAAGGTTGCTGTAGTTGATGAAAATGGTAATGTAACAACTATTTCTTCTGGTACAACTACAATTACTGTTACTGCAAAGAACGGTAAGAGTGCAAGTTGCAAAGTTACAGTAAGAGAAAATAGTGGTGACTTTACAATTGTAGCTGGTGTTTTAACTGCTTATACAGGCAATGGTGGTGCTTTAATTATTCCTGAAGGTGTTGTTAGCATTGCCGACAAAGTATTCCAAAACAAGAAAAATATTACTTCTGTTCAATTACCAACAACTCTAAAGAGTGTAGGTGCTTCTGCATTTTCTGGTGCTACAAACTTAACTTCTGTTATATTTACTGGTACTAATGAATACAAAATTAATAAATATGCATTTAATGGTTGTACAGCTTTAAGTAGTGTTACTTTAAGTGATAACCTAGTTGAAATAGGAAATTATGCTTTCCAAAAATGTACTAGTCTTACATCATTTGATATGCCAGATACTGTAACAACTTTAGGACCTGGTGCATTTATTGGATGTAAGAATCTTGCTGATGTTAAATACTCTAGTTCATTAACTACTGTTCCTAATACGGCTTTCCGTGAAACTGCTCTTACTAAGTTTACAGTTACATCTAACGTTACATCTATTGGTGATAGTGCATTCTATGGTGCTACAAAACTTGTTGATTTTGTAATTGAGAATCGTGACTCTAACTTAAAATTTGGTAATTATGCATTATTCAAAACTGCTATTAAAGAGGTTTTATGGGGAGATCTTGATGTAACAATTTCTGGTTCAATTTTTGCTCAATGTACTTCACTTGTAAAAGTTGTATTACCTGAGACTGTAACCGAAGTTCCTAACGCTGCTTTCCAAGGATGTTCATTATTAAAAGATATCACTTTTGAAGGTGGATATACAAAGATTGGTAATAGTGGTTTTGCTGGTACAGCTTATACAGAATTTGAAGTTCCTGAAACTGTTGAATCAATTAGTAATAGTGCATTTAGCAATATGCCAAACTTAAAGAAATTAGTAATAAATTGCTACCTTCCTAAGATTGTTTTAGGCTTATGTGCTAACGATGCTGCTCTAGAAGAAATTGTATTACAACCTGGATATACTGATATTTTTAGTACAGCATTCCAAGGATGCTCATCATTAAAATCATTCGTTGTTGCTGAAGGTTGCGTGACTATTGGTAACAAAGCATTCTCAGATTGTACATCTTTAGAAGAAGTTACTTTACCATCTACATTCAAGACTGGTAACAATAACATGTTTAAAAATTGTACAAGTTTAAAGAAGATTTATTTAAACTCTAAAGAAGCTGTAAATTGGCAAGCTGGTCAAACAGTAACTTATAAAGCATTTGCTGGTGTTGATAGTGTTGAAATCATTGCTTCAGCTGATAGTTATTTTGCTTCAAGTAATGATGGTATTATCTATAGTGCTGATTATAAACAAATTGAATATGTATTCGATAATCCTACTGCTTATGTTGATGGTTTCTATACAATGCGTTCTGAAGTTGAAAGTATTGTTAAACGTGCATTCATGGGTCAAAAGATGACAGGAATGGCTTTAAGTGAAAACTTAAAAGAAATCGGTGATTATGCATTTGATAGTGCAGCTATTACTGAACTTAACATTCCTGCAAGTCTTGAAGTAATTGGCGCATTCGCATTCCAATCATGCAAAGCATTAACAACTTTAACTTTCGCTGAAAACAGCAATTTAACAACTATTAAAAGGGCTGCTTTCTATTCATGTGGTATAACAGAAGTTAATTTACCAGATTCATTAATTACTATTGAAGATGGTAAAGGAACTAAAGAAGGTGCATTCTCACTAAACCCAATTACTAAAGTAACATTTGGTAAGAACTTAGAACACATTGGTAACTATTCGTTCTGCAATGACTCAGTAACAAAATGGACAACAACAATTAGAGAAGTTGATTTATCTAATACTAAGGTAAAAACTATTGGTAAGTATGCATTTAAGAATGCCCCATTATCAAAATTAGAATTACCTGAATGCCTAGAAACTATCGGTGATTATGCATTCTATTCTGGTGGTTATGATGAAATTGAACAACAACATAATGTAACTCTTGAACATATCAACTTCCCTGAAGGATTAACTTCAATTGGTAAATATGCATTCATGGGTTGGTGTTACCTACGTGAAATTAATATGCCTGATACTTTAGTTGAATTAGGTGAATCTGCATTTAGAATTTGTGTAAGTGTTGAAAAGATTCATATTTCAACAAGCCTTACAGAATTAAAATCATGTGCATTTGGTTACTTAGGTTGGAGATATCAAAAATATAATCCAAATTGGGAAACTTATACACCAATTACAAAGATTTATATTCCTGCTAATATTACTAAGATGGATATTGATATTTTCAATAATTCACCATCAATTGAATACGTTGAAATTGATCCAGCTAACCCAGTATTTAGATCAGAAGCTGGTATTGTATATGATAACAATAACCAATTAATTTACTGTCCTGCTAACTTAGGTGCAATGGAAACATTCACAATTCCAAGTTTCATTAAGACAATTAGTGGTGACCTACTTTCATCTACTGGTTTCAATAATATTAAAGCTAAAACTTTAATTATCCCTTCTACAGTTCAAAAGATTAGTCAATCAGCATTTGCACGTTGTAACTTTGAAGAAGTAATTTTTGAAGGTAATTATAATCTTGTTCTTGAATCAAATGTATTTGCTTCATCTGCAAAATTAAAACGTGTTGTTTTACCAGAAGGATTAGTAACTATTCCTCAAAACTTATTTAATGGTTGTGCAAACTTAACTGAAGTTGTATGGCCTTCTACACTAAGAAATATTGATACTGGTGCTTTCACTGGTACTGGTTTAAGTGGTGAAATTGAACTTCCTTCAACTGTAAAAGTAATTTCTTATATGGCATTTGCAAATTGTGATAAGATTACTAAAGTTATCTTACCAGAAGAATTAGAAGCAATTTATGGATTCACTGCTCATGTTACTGCAAGAACATATCAAATCTTTGATGGATGTACAGCTCTTGAAAGCTTTGAAATTTCTGAAAACAATAATTACTTTACAACTGTTGATGGTGTTCTATACTTGAAAGATGGTAAGACTCTTTATGCTTACCCTCAAGGAAAGAAAGATGAAACATTTAGAATTAAAGAAGGCGTTGAAGTAATTAAGATGTATGCATTTAAAGATAATACTTCATTAAAAGAAGTTGTATTACCTTCAACATTAACAACTGTTGGTTCTGCTGCATTCTATGGATGTACTTCATTAACTAAAGTTACTTTCTTAAGCACAAAAGCTCCTGTATTAGAAGAAACAGATTATTCAATTTCAAAATCTACAATTACTATTAGTGGATATGCTAACTTCGTTAAACCTATTTATACATACGAAAGTTGGACAGAAGAAATTAATGGATTAAATTATGTCTATAGCAAAATTTATTATACACCAGTTCAAGGTTTAACAATGGTAACTCCTACTGATTCAAAAGGATATGATGCTTGGAACTATAGTATGATTTTTGAAAAGACTGAAAAGTTCACAACTGATGAAATCTTAGCTACATCTGACTTAGCTGTTGAAACACAAGAAAAAGGTAACGTTGTTTCATGGAAAGGTAGTGATCTTGGTGCTACATATGAAGTTTATCGTTCATTTGCAAATGGTAGCTTTAAATTAGTAGGAACTACTAAAGACTGCTATTTTGTTGATGAAGATGCTTTAGCTGTTACAGGAACTTACACTTATAAAGTTATTGCAAAAGTAAAAGGTGTTACATTCACATTTACTTCTAATGAATTACTTGTAGATGCTACTCGTAAGGCAACAGATGATCAAGCTTATATCGTAGATATGGCTAACCAAATTGTTGAATTATGCTCAAAAGCAGATGCTTCTAAACGTGCTGAAATCGTTCAATTATATCAAGATTACTTAGCACTTTCTAAAGAAGAAGCTAAGATGTTAGGATATGGCGAATTACTTGAAACAGCTTATTCTTATATTGAACAAGCAAATCAATATGATAAGAGCGTTAGAAATTGTGCTAAATCTGCAAATTACCTTACTGCTTTAAGTCAAATTGGTCAATTTAAGGCTAACTATGGTCTATTAAAGGCTAATGCTAAAGTATATGTAACTGCATATGATGATTTACTTGCTTGGGAACAAGAAGTCCAAGAAGCTCGTACATTCATTAGAGCATTATATGGCTTTGGTCAAGTTACAGAAGCTAGTGGTGATAAGATTAATGAATTAAATGAACAATATGCTTCATTCAATGCATATCAATTAGAACTTGTAACTCCTTCATATAAAGAACAAATGGCAACTATTCAAGCTAAATATTTAGCATTAGTAAAAGATATTGCACAACGTAATGTTAAGATTGTTTGCGATTTAATCGAAAACTTATCTAGTGCTCCAATTCAAGCTGATGCTTTAAGTGTTAAAACTGCACGTGATGCATATGATGCATTAAACGATGCTGAAAAGTCAATGGTTCCAGCTGAACTTGTTACAAAACTTGAAACTGTTGAAGCAGTACTTGCTGAAAACCAAGCAAATGGTGGATGTTCAGTAAATTTAGGTACAATCTTCGTATCTTCTCTATCTGCTCTATCATTAGCTGTTCTTGTTTTAAAGAAAAAACAATTCTAATTAATCAAATATGAGAAAATCTCTTTGGGTTACCAAAGGGATTTTTTCTTTTAAAATTATTAATGAAATAAACTCTCTATAACACTAAAATTAATTTAATTAATTATAAAATTAAAAAAATTAATTAAATTAATAAAAAAATTAACATTTTTGTTGACAGTAATTTAAAAAAGTATTATAATACTATTGAGGTGATAATAATGAGAAAGAAAACATTAGGTAAATGCCCAGTTTGTGGTGAAAATTTAACAATAACTGAACTGACTTGTTTTTGCTGCGATACAAAAATTAAAGGTAATTTTAGCTTATCAAAATTTGATTGTTTAACCCCTAGCCAACAAGAATTTGCGTTAATATTTTTAAAAAATGCTGGTAATATTAAAATGGTTGAAAAAGAATTAAACATTTCTTATCCAACTGTGAAAAAAAATATTGATGAATTAATATCAGCTTTAGGATTTGAAAAAATAAATGTTACTGTGGCAGAAAAGCCAACTAAAGAAGAAATTTATAAAGCTTTAAAAAATGGTGAAATTGATTTTGAAGAAGCAGAAAAGATTTTGGAGGATTTATAATATGACAAAAGAAGAATATTTAGAAAAATTAAAAATTGTATTAGAAGCTAATAATATTGATAATGTTGATGAAATAGTTGAAAAATACAAAAAACGTTTTGTTTTAGCAAAAGATGCCGATATGTCTGATGAAGAAGCAATTAAAATTTTAGGTGATCCCGAACAAGTTGTAAAAAAATATAAGAAAGATAACGAAGAGTTCCATCAAGAAAAAACAAAAACTCTTTATAACTTGAAAATAAATGATGCTATCATTGATGAATTGACGATTAAAAGTTGTGAAGGCAATAAAATTACTGTTGATGTTGATGAAGAACTAATAGATTATTTAGATATAAAACAAGAGGGAAATTCTTTAACAATTAATGATAAAATTTCTCGAAGTATTTTTAGAAAAACTAGAGGTTCTTTAGAAATTATGGTGGGAAGAGACATTTATTTTGATAATTTTGAAATTAATTGCGTTGCAACTGATACTGACATCGAAACAATTAACGGAAATACTATAAAAATTAGATTGGTTAATGGTGATATTGATATTGATAAAGTTACTTGTCGATTGTTTAATATTTCCTTAGTGAGTGGCGATGCTGATATAAATTATTTAAAATGTAATGATTTAAGAGCTAATAGTGTATCTGGTGATATTAATATTGATTATGTAGATGCTTCTTTTGCGAAAATGGATACAGTCAGTGGTGATTTTAATGCTACTGGTCATATTGAAGAAAAAAGAGGTAGTTCTATTAGCGGTGATATAAATTTTAAAGAAATAAAATAAAGGAAGATATAAAATATGAGAGAAAAAGAAACTGTTATTTTTGAAGATGGAAATGTAGAAGTAAAAACTAAAAGAGTATTTAAAAGGACAAAGTTTGCAAGAAAAATATCGGCTGTTATGCCTTTATTATCTTTGGTAGCTTTTTTAGTTCTTGGCTTTTGCTTTAAATTGTGGCATCCCGGATGGGTTGTATTCTTAAGTATTCCCCTATCAGAAATATTTATTGATATTTTTAATAAAAGAGGGAAAGCTTTATGGACAAGTATTGCTTTACTTGTAAGTTCAATAGTTTATGTGTTTTTAGGCTTTGCTTTTCATGCTTGGCATCCAGGTTGGCTTGTTTTCTTCTTAGTTCCTATTGTTGCTATTCTTGCTGAATAAGAAAGAAAAGGCTTTAATAAATAGTTTACTTGCAAAAAAAATATAATTGTGTTAAAATATTTATGAAATTTAAATAATAAAAAAAATAGGTGGAGTCTGTCAAATTAAAGGGCGGATTATGCCCTTTTTTTGGAGGCTAAAATGAAAAAAACAAAAATTATTTGTACGTTAGGGCCTGCATCAAGAAATGAAAAAGTGCTAGAAGAAATGCTTCTTTCTGGTATGAATGTTGCTCGTATTAACTTTTCCCATGGTACTCATGAATATCATAAAGAAACAATTGATATGTTTAGAAAAGTAAGGGATAAATTACATTTACCAGCAGCCGTTATGCTTGACACCAAAGGTCCAGAAATCCGTTTAAAAGATTTTTCTGATTCAAAAGCTATGTTAAAAACTGGTGGAGAATTTATTTTAACTACAGAAGAAATACTTGGTGATGAAAAGAAGGCTGCAATTACTTATAAGGATTTACCATCCCAACTTAAAAAAGGTGATATTATTCTAATCGATGATGGTAACATTGCCTTAAGTGTAATTGAAACTTCACAAACAGAAATTAGATGTCATATTGATAATGGAGGCATTGTCTCTAATCATAAAAGTATTAATGTTCCTGGTATTCATTTAAATTTTGAATATATGAGTGAACAAGATAAAGAAGACTTAAGATTTGGAGTTGAAAATGATGTTGATTTTGTTGCGGCATCATTTGTAAGAACTAAAGAAGATGTTATCCAATTAAGACACTATATTGATTACATTGGTGGCAAAAATATTAAAATTATATCTAAAATAGAAAACAAAGAAGGTGTTGAACACTTTGATGAAATTTTAGAAAATTCTGATGGTATTATGGTGGCTAGAGGAGACATGGGTGTTGAAATAGAATATGAACTTCTTCCTGGTTTACAAAAGAAGTTTATACGTAAATGTTTCCAAGCTGGTAAACTTGTAATCACAGCAACCCAAATGCTTGAATCAATGATTCATAATAACACTCCAACAAGAGCAGAAATTACTGATGTTGCCAATGCTATTTTTGATGGAACCAGTGGTATTATGCTTTCTGGTGAAACTGCTGTTGGTGATCATCCGGCTAAGGTTGTAAAAACAATGGCTAAAATTGCTGTGCAAGCTGAAAAAGATGCTTTCGATATGAATGCCTATGAAAAACTAGTTTGTGAAAATGTTCAGGGCGACATCAACAATGCTATTTGTGATGCAGCCTGTACAACTGCTCGTGATTTAAAAGCCACTGCTATTATTGCTGTAACTAAATCGGGACATACCGCAAGAAGTGTTTCAAAATTTAGACCAAAAGAACCAATTATTGCTCCTACTCCTGATATAAAAACTTATCATCAATTAGCCTTATCTTGGGGAGTATACCCTGTTAAAGCCTTGTTACAAAAAGATACAAATAGCTTGTTTGACCATGCCATTGCTTGTGCAAAAATGTATGGATATGTAGAAAATGGTGATTGTGTAATTTTACTTGGTGGTAAAGAAAATGTTACCGATATTTTAAATGTTGAACACGTTCGATAAAATAAAGATTCTTTAAAAAAATTGGTAATAAAAAAACGAATTTCGTAATGGAATTCGTTTTTTATATCGACTATTTTATTAATTATTAATTTAGTCTTAGTGGTAAATTTTTATTTATTTTAAATATACATATTTTTCTAATAGAGTTATTAATACCTTCTTTCAGGTCCATCTGATAGTCTTCTACTTTTACCATTATCGTAAGTAATTCTAATAAATGAATTGAGAATGTATTCTTTCCAAGTTTTGAGCATATTCGAAAAATCTTTAAAAGAATTTAATTTAGATTGATCAATTTTTTCAATAATTTCATCAATTTCTTTTTCAGCTTCCTCCCTTGATTGAAGACAATTGAATTCTCTATAATCTTGTAACAGAGGAGAAATATTAAGATTTCTCGCAACAGTAGAAAAAGTAGAAGGGATATCCAACATATTTTTAAAGGCAGCTAGAAATGTTTCAATAGAATAGTTACAAAAATTCAAAGCAAAATTATTTTTTTTCTGAAAGAATTTTAAACAATTATTATATTTATATTTAGAAACTTTAATAAAAAAGACATATTTCCATAATGTATTAGTGTTATGATATACTTTGGAAATTTTGTAGCCATTTTTGACGATATTAGTTGATGAACAACAAGGGCATTTATAGAAAGTTCTATTAATATTTGTATGGATGGTGACAGTATCTCCATTATATTGTTCAGTCCAATCTAAAGAATTAAAATTATAATTCTTTAATAATTTATTTTTTGTGCTATAACAATATTTGTTCCTTGTGTTTATTAATAATAGTTGACATATTATTATAGCATGAGGAGTTTTTATTATCTTGTATCATCACCCAATTTTTTTAAATAACTAATAAAAAAGTAAGATTGAAAAAAGTCTTATTTTTTTTAATATTTATGAATTAATTAAGAAAAATGACTAGAAGATTATTTTATTGTTGTTAATTAATCCAGCATTAATATGTCAATCATTTTAATGCTTTTTTATTAATCAACTGATTTGATAAGTTTGTAAAAAAATGATAAAATTATATTAGAATTATTAAGAAAATGAAAGGTAAGTAAAAAAATGAAAAAGAGAAAATTAATTATCATTTTATTGATACTAGTAATGCTATTTCTAATTCCATCGTGTAAAGATACGACAAAAGATAGTAGTCAAGATGCAATAAAAAATAGTGATGAAAATAATGATACCAAAAATAATGAAACAGCAGATATATCTTTTAAAGATGAATACTTTACTAAAGAATCAACTTCATTTAGTCTAGATATTGCTAAGTTTTGTGCTTTAGCTAATTTAAAATATCATAATAATGATAATAACTTTTTTACAAAATATTCATTTGAAGTGGTAAAAAAACAAGACTATGATCAAAATAACATTAGTCATACTTGCAATTATCTACTATTAAAAAAGAAATTAAATGTTTTAACTGAAGAAAAGGAATTATACTTATTGATTCTTAATACATCAGTAAATAATGATTGGTATTCTAACTTTAATTTTGCTCCATCATTTACTAAAAATGAAAAATTGTCATTTTCGGAGAACTTTCTTTATGCTTCTGAAGATGTTTATTTAAATACAAAAAACTTGATTCCTCAAGATAGTCTTTTATTAATAACAGGATTTAGTAGAGGGGGAGCATGTGCTAACTTGCTAGGATTACTTTTTAGAGCTAGTCACAAAATTGCTAATACTTATGTTTATACCTTTGCTTCACCAAATACTATTAATAAAGAATTATCTGCCTCTTTTGATGAAAACACTAATGTTTTTAATATTGTGAATAAAAGTGATGTAATTACTTATATACCTTTTAGTTCTCTTGGATTAAAGAGACTTGGAACTGACATCTATGTAGATTTTGACAAAACGATTTCCTCAAAAATTTCATCAACTATTTCTAAAGTTTCTCTTTTCTTGCCAAGCATATATGAGTACTATACAGGTAAACATTCGTTAATTAAAAGAGGTAAAAGTGATGATGGTGTAAGTTTTTATGATTGTATGTGTATTATTTCAACTTTGATAATTAATGATGAAAAAAGTGAAAAATATTCTATAGATAAAACAATTTTTTTGGGAATAAGTAAAGAGAGCGATTTATATGTTTTAGTATCTTTATTTACATCGAATAATCAATCAAATGTGCTTGATGATTTTCAAACAAACCATAATATTTTAACTTACCAAACGCTATTAGAAAAAACTGAATGGGAGGAAAAATAATGTCTTATATAGAATTTAATAATGTTAGTAAAATATATAATCAAGGTGATAATAAAATATATGCCTTAGACCATATGAATTTTAATATTTTAGAGGGCGAACTATGTGTAATTGTTGGCCCTAGTGGCGCTGGTAAAACTACTCTTTTAAATATTCTTGGTGGTATGGACAAAGCTAGTGAAGGTAGTGTGATATTAGATGGTAAAGAAATTACAAAGCTTTCTGGTAAAGAATTAACAGAGTATAGAAGAACTGATGTTGGTTTTGTTTTTCAATTTTATAATTTAATTCAAAATTTAACAGCTTTAGAAAATGTTGAACTAGCTAGTGAAATCAGTAAAAGCAAATTAAATAGCGAGGAAGTATTAAAAGAGGTAGGTTTGGAAAAAAGAATTAATAACTTTCCTGCTCAACTTTCTGGTGGAGAAATGCAAAGAGTTTCCATTGCCAGGGCTTTAGCGAAGGACCCTAAAATCATTTTATGTGATGAACCAACAGGGGCTTTGGATTATAACACTGGTAAAAATATTTTGAAACTTTTACAAGATACTTGTAAAAATTCTAAAAAAACGGTCATTATTATTACTCATAATTCGGCAATAACAAAAATTGCTGATCGCGTTATTAACGTAAAAAATGGAACGGCGACATCAATTACCACATCCGATCATCCTTTGTCAGCAACAGAATTGGAGTGGTAAGATGAATAAAACAAGAATTAAAAATATTTTTCGTTCAATTACTTCTTCCTTAAATCGTTTTTTATCAATACTATTTATTGTTGCTATAGGAACGGGTTTTATGGCAGGTCTTGCTGCAACAAGTCCTGATATGCTTGATACAGCTGACAAATACATGGATGAGTATAATTTATACGATTTAGACATTAAAGCTACATTA
This sequence comes from uncultured Bacilli bacterium, assembly GCA_934098295.1. GTDB lineage: Bacteria > Bacillota_I > Bacilli_A > ML615J-28 > CAG-313 > UBA1737. The sequence continues at coordinate 53,591 of CAKONV010000003.1, forward strand.
GGATTTGATGAAGATGATGTAGAAAAAATTAGTCAAAGCGAAGAAATTGAACAAGTTCAAGCTGTAAAATCCTTAGATTTTGTTCTTACTAATGATACTAAAAAAACTTTTACATCAAGGGTAATGGGGCTTTTAAATGATGAAAATAAAACCACTCTCAATAATTTTATTTTAAAAGAAGGTAGACTTCCATCGAACAATAATGAATGCTTGCTACAAGCTACTAGTGGAAAATATGTGGGAAATACTCCTAAGATAGGAAGTACCTTAAGCCTTTTTGAAGATGATGTAAATTACCTAGATATTAAATCAAAAGTTAACACAACTACTTTAACGGTAGTAGGATATGTTGAAAGTCCTTTATCGATAAGTGTTGAAGCAGAATCTAGTAATGTGGGAACGGGTAGTGTTGAACTTAATGTTTATGTAAGAGAATCTTTTTATAATTTTACTTATTACACTGATTTATTTTTAAAAATAAAAGATGCTAGTAATATGCAGACATTTTCTACTGCCTATAAGGAAAAAATTGATTCAACAAAAAATATTCTAAAAGATATTTCAATTGAACAAAAACAAAACAGAATCGATAAAATTCAAAAAGAATATGAAGAAAAAATTTTAGCATCGAAAGATTCACTAAAAGAAATATTTAATAAGACTAATGAAGTTAATATTTCTTTTGAAGAAAATCAAGCAAATATTTTAAAAAACAATATACAAATAATTAAAATCTTATTAGAAAGTGATGATGAAGATTTAATTAAATTAACTGATTATTTAAAAAAAGCTTCGTTTTCAAAAGTACCTACATTAAGTACTAATGAAATTGATACGATTGCTTCTAACGCGTTAGAAGAAGTGAAAAAGACAATAAGTAATACTTGGTTAATTAGAACAAGATCAGATATGACCGGATTTTCTAGTTACGAAAGTAATGTAGAAAAAATTTCTGCCTTGTCTAAAGTCTTTCCTATTTTCTTCTTTTTAGTAGCTCTATTAGTAGCTCTTACAACGATGACAAGACTTGTTGAAGAAAATAGAATGCAAATTGGAACGCTAAAGGCAATCGGATATAGTAACTACTCAATACTTTCAGAATACATTATATACAGCCTTTTAGCTTCTGTTTTAGGCTCTATTTTAGGGCTAATTGTCGGTTTTAACTTATTTCCAAGGGCAATTGCTAAGGCATATTCAATGATGTATTATTTACCAAAAACAATAACAACCTTTAGAATAAATATTGCTTTAGTTGTGGCTCCTATTACAATTGTAAGTATTATTATAGCAACCTTTATTTCTTGTTATAAAAACTTTAAAGCTCTTCCTTCATCATTAATGGTTCCTCCTGTCCCTAATGGAGGAAAAAGAATATGGTTAGAAAAAATTAACTTTTTATGGAAACATTTTTCTTTTAAACAAAAAATTTTATGGCGTAATTTATTTAGATATAAAAAGCGATTATTCATGACTATCATTGGCGTGGCTGGCTGTAGTGCATTATTGGTAACTGGTTTTGGAGTAAAAGATTCAGTAAATGATATTGTAGATAAACAATTCTATGATATAAATAAATACGATATTTTACTTCTTGCAGATAGCAAAGATATTTTATCAACAGATAAACAAACATCTGCGATTATGAATGATAAGAGTATCATAAAGGATTATAACTATTTAACAATGGAAGAAGGAAAAGTTATAAAAGAAAAAAATAGTCAAGTTAATATTTTTGTTTTAGATGATTATTTAGCCATTGATAAATATATAAATTTAAAAGAGAGAATAACCTCTAAAAAACTCAACTTGGAAGATGATGGCGTAATTTTAACAGAAAAACTTTGTGAAGAACTTGGTGTAAAAGTCGGTGATTACATTGAAATTGAAAATAGTCAAGGAATAAACGGCAAAGTTAAAGTCACTGCGATTACAGAAAACTATGTTAAATCGTATGCTTATATGTCTACGGATACTTATTATCAAACTTTTAACACCCAGGTAGAATTTAAAATGTTAATAGCTAATCTTATAAATAAAGATGATTTAACAGATGTTGTCAGTAAAATTCTTGAAAGTAAACATATAATTTATACAAGAACCAATGCATCGATAAAGGATAACTTTTCAAAATCAATTAAAAGCATAAACGGTGTCATCTTAGTCCTAATACTAGCAGCTGGGTTATTATGCGTAGTAGTGGAATATAACTTAACAAATGTTAATATTTGTGAAAGAAAAAAGGAACTAGCTACGATGCGAGTTTTAGGATTCCATAAAACAGAAGTAGAAACATATATCTTTAAAGAAACTGATTTGTTAAGTTTTTTTGGTAGTTTGGTTGGTTTAATATTAGGTTTTTATCTTCATAAATTTGTTGTAAAAACGGTAGAGGTAAACCAAATAATGTTTGGTAGAAAAATTCATTTTACAAGTTACTTGATAGCTATTGTAATTGTAATTGTCTTTACAATTCTTGTAAATCAAGTAATGCGAAAAAATATTCGTAAAATTGATATGGTTGACGCAATGAAAGCAAGTGAATAAACCAATTTGTGGAAAATTGTTAAGATTTTTGTTATAATAAATTTAGGGAAATGATTAATTATTTAGGTGAGTGAAATGTCTAATGATTTGATTGTTAAAGATGAACGATTTAAGAAACTAGATTATGCGTATCATTTTACAACTTTTAAGAGCTTAAAAATGATTTTTAAAAGCAATTATCTATGGATGACAAATATCTTTGATGCTAAACTAAATGATCAAAAAGAAAAACTATATGTTAGTGATTTTTTAAGGAACAAGATATTTATTTTTTGCTTTTCTGGACATATTAATAAAAGCTTGTATGTTCATCCTGATTATGGAAAAGGAAAAGATATTGGTGTAGCTCTTTCTATAGATATTAATAAAATAAAAGAATTTTCGGTTAAAACAGAAAATGATTATCAGTTTTCGTATATTGATAAAACTGATTATAATCATCAATCCTATAATTCTGTTGATGACTATGCTTTAAGACATTTGTATTTTCATAAAGTTCTATATAAATATGATCCACTATCAGATGTTTATTTTGATAAATATTTATATGAAATGTTTAAGAAAAAAATAGATATAAAAGAAGAAGACTTGATAAAAGAATGTACACTAATCAGTCACTATAGTTACGTAAAAGAGGACAAATGGAGCTATGAAGATGAATATCGAATTGTAGCAGAAATTAGGCCCAAAGGAAGCGAAGCCAAAATGAAGGAAGAGGATATTACAATTCCTGATCACTTAATTGATAAACTTTGTTTAGATATTAGTAACTGGTATTCATACATGAAAGTTTACATTTGTAATGAATTTAAATATAAAGATGAATTAAAAGCTATTTGCGATGAAAAAAATGTAACCGTAGAAATAGTTTGAGGAGGCAAAATGATTGGAAAGAAAAACAATATGAAAGCTTGGCTATATTTATTGCCAGCTCTTATTTTCATTGGTGTTTTTATGGTATATCCTTTGATTGATGTTTTCATATATTCTTTTGAAGAAAAATTTGAATTTGTTTCACAAAGTTATACAGGCATCGGTTTTTATAACTATAAATTTGTATTAAGAGATCCATATTTTTTACAAGCAGTCGCTAATACTTTTTTAGTAGTAATAATTACGGTTCCTTTGTCAACTCTTATCGCGCTTCTAATCGCCGTAGGTGTTAATTCAATTAAAGCTTTTCAAAAAGTTTTTCAAACAATTTTCTTTTTACCGTATGTAACTAATGTTATTGCGGTAGGACTTGTTTTTATGATTATATTTGATGTTACGCCTTATACGGATGGAATTTTCAATATGTTCTTAAAAATATTTAAAATTGGCCCTATTGATTTTATTGATGGACCATATGCAGCTAAAATGTTTGTATTATGCTTTTATATAATTTGGTCGGTAATGCCTTTTAAAATTTTAGTTTTAATTGGTGCATTACAATCAGTAAAAAAAGATTATTATGACGCTGCAAGAATTGACCAAGCTAGCAAATTTACTATTTTTAGAAGAATTACCGTTCCACAAATTGCCCCTTATATATCATATTTAGTAATCACTGGTTTTATTGGTGCTTTTAAAGAATATAATGATGCGGTAGCTTTGTTTGGAACTGACTTAGATAGCAAAGGAATGAATACAATTGTTGGCTATGTTTATAGTATGCTGTATAATGAAACAGGCGGATATCCATCATATGCCTCAGCTGCTGCTATTATTTTGTTCTTGATTGTACTTACAATTACTTGTATCAATTTAATGGTGAATAGAAAGCATGCTTGAGGTGAAAAGGAGATGAAAATATGGAAAACGATTATAAAAAAACGATAAAATCGAGTAAAACTACCAACACTATTTTTCATGTTGTTGTTTATGTTTTACTATCTATATGGGCTTTGATTGTTTTATTTCCTTTTTATTGGATGATATTAACAGCTTTCAAAAGTTTTGCTTCTTATAGTTCAGAGACTATACCAAGGTTTTTTGTTCTTAATCCTACTCTAGAAAATTTTAAAATGGCTTTTATGGAAGTTGATTTAGCAAGATATATGTTTAATACTTTAATATTTTCTTTAGGTACAACTTTCTTAATGCTTATCGTTGTAATTTTAGCAGCTTTTGCTTTCGCTAGATTAGAATTTAAAGGCAAGAAAATTTTATTTACATTCTTTTTATCTTTAATGATTATTCCTAATGAGTTAGTTATAATTACTAATTATGTAACAGTTGTTAATCTTGATTGGCGTAACACCTTTATGGGCTTGATTTTCCCTTCTGTGATGTCAATTTTCTATATATATTTATTGAGACAAACTTTTATGCAAGTTCCTGATGAAATTTATTATGCTGCAAAAGTTGATGGAACTAGCGATTTTAAATATTTATGTAAAGTTTTGGTTCCTCTTGCTAAACCAACGATTATATCAATTACTGTTTTGAAACTTATTGAATGTTGGAATTCTTATGTTTGGCCTAGATTAATTACGACTAAAAAAGAATATTTCCTAGTTTCAAATGCTATTGAATACATTAAAAGCAATGGTTTTGGAAGAGAAAATATTCCAGCGATGATGGCTGCTGTTACAATTGTTTCTATTCCTCTAATTATTGTTTTCTTAGTTTTTAGAAAACAAATAATGAGTGGTGTAGCTAAAAGTGGTTTGAAGGGATGATGTTAAAAATGAAGAAAGTAATATCCTTAATATTAATGATTTTTCTTCTTTGCTTTGTATCCTCATGCCATGGGAAAAAAGTTGCAAAGTTAGAAGAATTTGTAATGCCTGAAACTTTTGATACATCAAAAACTTATCATATATCTTTTTGGGCAAAAAACGATAGTAATAAGCTTCAACAACAAATATATAATCAAGCTGTAGAAAAATTTGAAAAGTTGTATCCTAATATTAAAGTTGAAATTGTTCAATACAGCGATTATGGAAAAATCTATAGCGATGTAATAACTAATATATCTACAAGAACTACTCCTAATATTTGTATAACTTATCCTGATTATGTGGCAACATATTTAGAGGGTGAAAATATTGTGGTTCCTTTAGATGACCTTATGAATAGTGATAAATATGGATTTTCTGGTACGGAAGTAAAATATGAAAATGTAGGTCAAGATAATGTTATTCAAAAATTCTTAGGTGAATGTAAAATTAATGATAAATATTATGCTGTTCCTTTTATGAGATCATCAGAGGCAACGTACATTAATAAGGATTATGTTGAAAGATTAGGATTTGAAATTCCAGAAATTCTAACTTGGGATTTTGTTTGGGATGTTTGTAAAAAAGCCATTGAGGAAAAGAAAGAAAAACAAGTTTTGTATCCTCTAATTTATAAATCCACTGATAATATGTTTATTCAAATGGCATATCAAAAAAATATGCCATATGTATCAAACACTGGCGAAGTTCTCTTATTTAATAATCAAACTGATGAACTACTAAAAGAATTATTTACGTATGCCAAAGATGGTTACTTTGAAACTTTCAAAAGAATTTCTTACCCAGGTAATAAATTTAATAAAGGGGAATGCATTTTTGCTATAGACTCAACAGCTGGTTCAACATGGATAGGTGCTAACGCTCCCCTTCAAGATCATGCCCCTGGTGAAAAAATTGAATTTGAAACTGTTGTTAAACCTGTTCCTCAATATGATACTTCTAATCCTTTGATGATTTCTCAAGGACCATCAATTTGTATCTTTAATAAAAAAGATTCTCAAGAAGTTCTTGCTTCATGGCTTTTTGCCCAATATCTTTTGAATGAAGAAACACAAATGGCTTATTCTAAAACCGAAGGATACATACCGGTAATTAAATCGGCACTTAATAATAGTGAATACCAAAAATATTTGAAAAGTGGCATTGACAATGATACTGATTTATATTATGTAAAAATTGAAGCAACAAAACTTGTACTTAACAATATTGATAATACCTTTGTTACACCGGTCTTTAATGGATCATCATTAGTAAGAAAAGCAAGTGGCGATTTAATTGAAGAAATATTTAACAAGCGTAATAAAGGTGCTTTAACAGAAGAAGATTTAAAAGGAATATATAATAAACTTACTTCGCTATATAAATTGAATAATATAAGAAATGGTGCAAATGAGAATACAGAAGAAGATTTAGGAAAATTGCCAACAACATCAAAAATACTTTTAGGAAGTCTTATTGCTGTTTGGATTGGCCTTTTAACGATTATTATTGTTAACGTTTGTAAAAAGAAAAAAGAAAAATAGTTGCTTTTATTTTTTAAATGTGAGATAATATAGTTGCAAAAAAAATTTAAAGAAAGAATGGAATTAAAAAATGAAAAGATTACTAACATTTTTATTTGTTTTCATGAGTGCAATAGTTCTTGCATCATGTGTTGAAGACGAGGATATTCATAAGAAATCAGAAGGTGTTCTTACATATGAAGAATATGTTAATGCTCCACTTGATAGTGAAGTAGTAATAGAAACATTTATTCAAGCTAAACAATCTTGGTGGGAAGATAAAGGCACTTTCTACACAATGGATAAAGACGGTGGTTATTTCTTATATAACATGGCTTGCAGCAAAGAAGATTATAATAAACTTACCGTAGGTACAAAAATTAAAGTAACTGGTAAAAAGACTGCTTGGGCAGGTGAAGTCGAAATTATTGACGCAACATGGGAAATTGAAAAAGGCAGATATGTTGCTGATGCTATTGATCTAACAGATAAACTTGGAAGTGATTTAATAGCATATCAAAATAGACTTGCTACTTTTAAAGGCTTAACAGTTGTTGCAGCTGATGAAGAAGGCAATGCCTTCATGTACAATTGGAATGGTACAGGTAAACAAGGTGATGATATTTACTACAAGGTAAGCTACAATGGTAATGTTTATACTTTCGTAGTTGAATCATATTTATGTGATAAAAACACTGCTACTTATAAAGCTGTTGAAGGATTAAAAGTTGGCGATGTAATTGATGTTGAATGTTTCACATATTGGTATGAAGGCATCCAACCACATACTGTAAAAGTTACAGTTCGTTAATTGAATATTTTATGAAGAGTTAGTTTCTTGAAAACAAAGAGACTAACTCTTTTAATTTAACAAAAAATAAAAAAAATTAAAAAAATTAGCACTTACCTCTTGACAGTGCTAATACTTTGTGATATAATATTGTTGGCGCTTAGGCATAGAGAGTGCTAAATCAGTAAATAATATATTTAAAGAAAATTTCAAGGAGGATTTTATTATGAGACATGAAATTATGAATTACCCATTCTTTGAGGATTTCTTTGGAAACGATATAACTAGAAATTCTAATAAAAAACTTATGAAGACCAATATCGTAGATAATGGTGATCATTATGAATTTGAAATTGAACTTCCTAAGGTAAAGAAAGAAAATGTAAAAGTATCAGTTGAAGATGGTTATTTAACTGTTAGTGCTGAATATAATAGTGAAGAAAATGAAAAGAATAAAAATTCTAAATTCTTAAGAAAAGAATGTTTCTATTCAACAACTTCAAGAAGCTATTATGTTGGTAAAGGTGTAACTGAAGAAATGGTAACTGGTAAGTTAGAAAATGGTGTATTAACTCTAGAAGTTAAAAAACCAGTAGAAACAAAACCAGTTAAACGTTATATTGAAATTAAATAAAAAAAGAGGTAATATTTATGAAAAACGAAATTATGAGAAATAACTTTCTTGATCCATTCTTCTCAGACTTTTTTGAAGAAAATTCTAATAAAAAACTTATGAAGACTAATATCATAGATAATGGTGATCATTATGAATTTGAAATTGAACTTCCTAAGGTAAAGAAAGAAAATGTAAAAGTATCAGTTGAAGATGGTTATTTAACTGTTAGTGCTGAATATAATAGTGAAGAAAATGAAAAGAATAAAAATTCTAAATTCTTAAGAAAAGAATGTTTCTATTCAACAACTTCAAGAAGCTATTATGTTGGTAAAGGTGTAACTGAAGAAATGGTAACTGGTAAGTTAGAAAATGGTGTATTAACTCTAGAAGTTAAAAAACCAGTAGAAACAAAACCAGTTAAACGTTATATTGAAATTAAATAAAAAAAGAGGTAATATTTATGAAAAACGAAATTATGAGAAATAACTTTCTTGATCCATTCTTCTCAGACTTTTTTGAAGAAAATTCTAATAAAAAACTTATGAAGACTAATATCATAGATAATGGTGATCATTATGAATTTGAAATTGAACTTCCTAAGGTAAAGAAAGAAAATGTAAAAGTATCAGTTGAAGATGGTTATTTAACTGTTAGTGCTGAATATAATAGTGAAGAAAATGAAAAGAATAAAAATTCTAAATTCTTAAGAAAAGAATGTTTCTATTCAACAACTTCAAGAAGCTATTATGTTGGTAAAGGTGTAACTGAAGAAATGGTAACTGGTAAGTTAGAAAATGGTGTATTAACTCTAGAAGTTAAAAAACCAGTAGAAACAAAACCAGTTAAACGTTATATCGAAATTAAATAAAAAAAGAGGAGAAAAAGAAAATGATTAGACCTTTAAACGGCAATGTTGTTTTAAAAAAAGAAGTAACAGAAAATAAAACAGCAAGTGGTATTGTTTTATCTCAAAAAGCAGAAGAAGATTATGCTTTTGTAGTAGCTACAAGTAGTTACAAAGATGAATCTGGTAATTTAGTAGAACCAGAAATTAGTGTTGGCGATAAAGTAGTTTATAAATCTTATAGTACTACAAAAGTTAAAGATAATGAAGAAGAATATTTAATCGTTTCTTATAAAGACATTCTTGCGGTAATTAAATAGAGGTGAAAAATATGGGAAAAGAAATAAGATTTGGTAGTGAAGCTAAGAAATCAATGCTAAAGGGTATTGATAGTTTAGCTGATACTGTAAAAGTAACTTTAGGCCCTAAAGGTCGTAATGTAGTTTTGGATAAAAGTTATGGTAGTCCTCTTATTACTAATGACGGAGTAACAATCGCTAAAGAAATTGAATTTGATGATCCTTTTGAAAATATGGGTGCCAAATTAATATATGAGGTAGCTAATAACACTAATGATGTTGCTGGTGATGGTACAACAACGGCAACTCTATTAGCCCAAAAAATGATTCATGAAGGTTTAAATGCAGTAGAAAAGGGTGCTAACCCAGTATTAATGCGTGAAGGTATTGATAAGGCTGCTAAAATGGTTAGTGAGAAATTATTAGAACATTCTAAAAAAATTGAATCTAGTCAAGATATCGCTTCTGTTGCAACTATTTCATCAGGAAGTAGCGAAATTGGTGAAATCATTGCCAAGGCAATGGATACAGTTGGTAAAGATGGCGTTATCAATGTTGATGAATCAAAAGGATTTGAAACAAGTTTAGAAGTAACTGAAGGTATGAAATATGATAAGGGTTATATTTCTCCTTACATGTTAAGTGATCGTGAAAAGAATAATGTTGTTTTGGAAGATGCGTTAGTTTTAGTAACTAATAACAAAGTAAATTCTATTCAAGATATATTACCTGTCTTAGAATCTATCGTTGAATCGCACAAACCATTACTAATTATTGCTGATGATATGGATCAAGAAACAATTTCAACTATCGTTTTAAACAAACTTAGAGGTACATTTAATGTCGTAGCTACAAAAGCTCCTGGATTTGGTGATAACCAAGCACAAACCTTAAGTGATATTGCCTTATTAGTTGGTGCTAAGTTTATTGAAAAAGATTTAAAGATGGAATTAAAAGATGTTCATGTTGAGGATTTAGGTAGTGCTAAGAAGATTATAATTGATAAGGATTCAACAACCATTATTGGTGGGGCTGGTGATAAAGAAGCCTTAAAAGAACATATCAATAAATTATCAACTCTTCTTGCTAATACAACGAATAAACATGATCAAGAACAAATTAGTAATAGACTTGCTAAACTTAGCAATGGTGTCGCTTTAATTAAAGTTGGTGCTACAACCGAAGCTGAGCTAAAAGAAAAGAAATTAAGAATTGAAGATGCTCTTAACGCTACTAAAGCGGCTGTAAAAGAAGGTATTGTTCTTGGTGGGGGAGCTACTTTGATTAGTATTTACAAAGAAATTAAATCTTCATTAACAAGTAAAGTAACTGATATTCAACGTGGTATGAATGTTGTCTTAGATTCACTAGAAGAACCATTATATCAAATAGCTGAAAATGCTGGATTTAGTGGTAAAAACATTGTTGAAGAACAATTCAAGGCTCGTAGCAATATGGGATTTGATGCTAAGACTGGTACTTGGGTAAACATGTGGGAAAAAGGTATTGTTGATCCTACAATGGTTACAAGAAGTGCTGTTCTAAATGCTGCATCAATTGCGGGATTATTCTTAACAACAGAAGCATCAGTTGCTCAAGTAAAAAAAGAAGATAACAAAACTCCTGAAATGTACTAAAATAAAAAATAAAAGAACTTTGATTATTTAAAAAATAGTCAAGGTTCTTTCTTTTTTTTAAAAAATAATATATAATAAGTAAAAAAGGAGTATAAAGTATGTCAGTTGAAAGTAAAAAAATAGCCATTTTAAGAATATTAGATATCTTAGAAAAGGAAAGTGATGAACAAAACCCCTTAACATATGAAAAAATTGAAAATTTACTTTATACTAGGTTTGGCATTGAAATAGAAAGAAAAGCAATTGCTAGAAACATTTCTTTGTTAAATGAAGCTGGTTATCCAATTAAAGTAACTAATAAAGGAAGTTATTTGGAAAACAGATTATTTGAAAATGCCGAAATAAGATTATTAATTGACAGCATTCTAAGCAGTAGGTATTTAAATGAAAAACATTCCAAAGATTTGATTGAAAAACTTTCAAGTCTTGGTGGCCATAATTTTAATACCCATATTAAACATGTATATGCTATAAATAGTTTTCAAAAAAGTGATAATTATTCATTATTATTAAACATAGAACTAATCGATGAAGCTATTGAAAATGAAAAACAAGTGATTTTTACATATAACAAATATGATATTGATAACAAACTTCATAGTACGAAAAAACAAATTGTCAGTCCCTATCAATTAATTATTCATAATCAAAGATATTATTTGATGTGTTATAACGAATATTGGAAACAAATGGGTTTTTACCGTCTAGATAAAATCACTGATATAAAAATTTTAGATACTCCTCTTACCATAGTTAATAACATAAAAGGGTATGAAAAAGGAATTGATTATAAAGATTTATCTTGTGCTAGACCATATATGTATACAGACAAAGCTATATATATTACAATCAAATGTCGAAAGAATCTTTACGATGATATTGTCGATTGGTTTGGACATGAAAATAAAATAACGGATTTAGGTGATGAAATCTTAGTTACCGTTTTAGCAAGTCCTAAAGCTCTTTCTTATTGGGCCCTTCAATATTTAGATAGTGCCGAAATAATAAAACCTGAGTCTTTAAGAAATGAAATAAGAGAAAAAATAGAAGATGGCTTAAAGAAATATCAATAATTATTTGACTATCCCTTTTTTGGTATATTCATTGTAGTATTATATTATTGAAAAACAATATGAAAGGCAAAGATGAATATGAAAACTTGGAATTTTGAAAAACTACAAAAAATGGATAGTAATAAACAGTTTGGACTTTTTACTTTATACTTGTGTGAAAATGAAAAAAACAAAAATATTGTAACAAATATGTATAAAAAAATTTCTAATGCGAACGATTTTAAAAGTTTATATTATAATTTATCTGGAAATAATATTAACAACAATGTTATTAATGTTGTAAATTCTTATAAAAGTAGTCTTTCTATAATCAATCAATTAGAAAATACCGCTTCTTTAAAAATTGCTATCCTTGATGATTGGCGTTTTGTTGAAGACAAAAGAAAATGGTTTGTGGAAAAACTTACATCAATTGCGGTAAACAAAAAATTAATAATTGTTATTTTAAAATATCTACCAATGAAATATCAAAGTCATGAATTGACAATTAAAAAAGAAGATCTTATCTATTATAGTCGCTTTTTCTCATCATCTAGGCATCAAATAGTTTTAAGAAGTAGCGATGCTAATCATGTATTTTATAGATTAAAGTCTTAAAAAATATTACGATGAGAGCTGATTAAAAATATTATTAATATTTTTAATTATTTTACTATACATAAGGCATTAATAAATGGTATAATATCACTTGTAAAACATAAAGAAGTTAGGAATTAAAAGATGGATATCATATTAGAACTAAAAAACAAATTTTTTCAAACATTTAACGAAGATATAGAATCCTTATATTTTTCCCCGGGAAGAATAAATTTAATAGGAGAACATATTGATTACAATGGTGGATTAGTTTTACCGGTAACAATTTCGTTAGGACTTTATGCTGGTGTTAAACGCAATAATTCTTCCATAGTAAGAATCATTTCTTATCCCTTTTATGATAAAGAAATACTAGAATTGAATTTGAAAAAATTAGAATATGATGTTCCATCTTTTTTAGTATATTTAAAGGGCATTATTCTTGTGTTAGAGAAAAAATATCATATATCATTAAAGATGGGCTTTGATATTTGTATAATATCAACCTTGCCACCTTCTTCAGGCCTTTCTTCATCAGCTGCTCTTGAACTTTTATTTATTCATATTATTGATGAATACTATCATTTGTCGCTAAAAGAAAAAGAAAAAATAGAAATCGCTGTGGAAGCTGAACACGAATATGCTAAAGTAAATTGTGGAATTATGGATCAAGCTAGTGTTGAACTAGGCAAAATAAATAAAGCCTTACTGCTAAATACATCAAATCTTAATTACAAGTACATTCCTTTAAATTTAGATAAAGAAACCTTAGTTATAATTAATACCAATAAACCCCGTGCACTTGTTAATTCTAAATATAATGAAAGAAGAGAAGAATGCAAACAAGCTTTAGATATTTTACATTCCTTTAATAAAAAAAGTAATCTATGTGATTATGGATTAGATGAATTAGAAAAACATAAAGATAGTCTTACGGAAGTATTATATAAAAGAGCACATCATGTTATTAGTGAAAATTTAAGAGTAAAGGCAAGCGTTAAGGCTTTAGAAAATAATGATTATTTAACTCTAGGTGCTCTTTTGAAAGAATCACATTTATCTTTAAAAAATGATTATGAAGTAACAGGAGAAGAATTAGATTTAATTTATTATTCTTTAATAAATTTGCCAAAAGTCTTGGGAATAAGAATGACAGGTGCTGGTTTTGGAGGTTGCTTAATCGCTATTTTCAATACTAAAGATAAAGAAGAAATATCTAGTATTATAAAAAATGTTAATGAAAAGTATTATTCAAAAACCGGGCTTAATTTAGATTATTATATTGTAAAAATTTCTTGTGGAACTTGTAAGCTAGTGGGTGATAAAAATGTTAATTGATTCAATGTATGAATTTGTTAATTATGGTCTTAAAAATAATTTGATAGAAGAAATTGATGCTATTTATATTTTTAACAAATTACAAAATTTATATAATACTAACTATAATCCTCACTTTTCATTTTTAAATGAGCCACAAGAACTTGATAAAACTCTAAATGATTTAACATTTTATGCCTTAGAAAAAAAACTAATTAAGGATGAAGGTTGCTCAATTACAAATTTTAAAACAAGACTTTTAGATTATCTAACTCCTATTCCTAGTATTGTTCAAGATAAATTTTTTTCACACTATAAAACCTCCCCCATTGCCGCTACTAATTACTTTTATGATTTAATGATGAAAGTAAATTATGTAAAAAGAGAAGCGATTAAGAAAAATATAGTTTATGAAAATGATTCATTGTATGGAAAAATGATTATAACAATTAACTTATCTAAGCCAGAAAAAGATCCAAAAGAAATAAAAAAGGCTTTAACTTTAGCTCTTGCTAGTTATCCAAAATGCCAATTATGTTATGAAAATGTAGGTTATGGTGGTAACAAAATAAAAGATGCTAAAAATAATTTACGAGTTATACCTATTAAATTAAATAATTTAGATTATTATTTTCAATATTCTCCTTATGGATATTATAACGAACATTGTATTGTTTTTAAAAAAGAACATGAAAAAATGAAAATCAATAAAGAGACTTTTGAAAACTTATTTGCTTTTGTTGATATGTTTCCTCATTATTTTTTAGGTAGTAATGCTGATTTACCAATTGTTGGTGGTTCTATTTTAAGCCATGATCACTATCAAGGTGGAAACTACGTTTTTCCTCTTGACCATGCTAAAGTTTTAAAAGAACTAATAATTGATGATGTTAAAGTAAACATTTTATTTTGGCCACTTACTTGTTTCGAACTACTTAGTAGTAATAAGGATAAAGTAATTAATCTTGCTAATAAAATTTATAAAAATTGGCAAGAATATAATAATGAAAAAATAAATATTTTTTCGAGTAAGAATGATGTATGTAATACAGTTACACCCATTGCTAGAAAAAAAGGAAATAATTATTCTTTGATTTTAGCTTTGCGAAATAATAAGGTAAGTACAACTAAACCTTATGGATACTTTCACCCTGATGAAAAATTACATCATATAAAAAAGGAAAACATCGGATTAATTGAAGTTATGGGCCTTGCCATTCTTCCTGGTCGCTTGAAGGACGAATTAGACTTATTAGACAAAATTTTAAAAGGAACCGTTAGTGAAGAAAAAATAGAATTGATTGCTAAACATAAAGAATGGTATAATGAACTTAAACTAAAGAAAAATGTATGCTTAAAGGATGAATTAGGTAAAAAATTCATTCAAGTATTAGAAAGCACTAATGTCTTTAAATATGGTAGTTTGAATGATGTTATAGACTTTTTAAATAATATAAAATGAAAGAAAGGAAAAATAAAAAATGAGTAGTTTTAATATCAATAGTGAAATTGGTCGTTTAAAAACCGTTTTATTACACCGTCCTGGTGAAGAATTAAATAACTTGACTCCTAAATATTTAGGTGATTTATTATTTGATGATATTCCATGGTTACCTCTTGCTCAAAAAGAACATGATTCTTTTGCGGATACTTTTAGAGCAGCTGGTGTTAAAGTAGTTTATCTTGTTGATTTAGTTACAGAATCATTACATAATGATAAAATAAAAAATGAATTCATTGATGAATTTATCGATGAAGCTAACATCTATAGTGAAACCTTAAAAGAATTAGTTACTCTATATTTAAGAAAAATTGAAAATACCAAAGAAATGGTAATTAAGACTATGGCTGGAATTAAAAAAACAGAATTATCTGATTATCACGCTAGAACCTTAACAGATTTTGTTGGTGATTATCCGTTTATCACAAGTCCTATGCCTAATCTTTATTTTACCAGAGACCCTTTTGTGGTTATAAACGATGGAATTTCTCTTAATAAAATGTATTCTTTAACACGTTCAAGAGAAACAATTTATGGTAAATATATCTTTAAATATCATCCGCTTTATCATAATGATAAATTATTTTATGATAGGACTTATAAAGTAAATATTGAAGGTGGCGATATTTTAGTACTAAATAAAAAGACACTAATTGTTGGTATTAGCCAAAGAACCCATCCTTCTGCTATTGAATTATTAGCTAAAAATTTATTTTATAATAACAAAACAGAATATGAAACAATTCTTGCTTTCAGCATTCCTAAATATCGTACCTTTATGCATTTAGATACCATTTTTACCCAAGTTGATTATGATAAATTTACAATTCATAAAGAATGTTATGATAATTTAAAAGTCTTTAAATTAACAAGAGATTTGACAAGAAAAGGAAAACTAAAAGTAGAAGAATTAAACGATTCTTTAGAAAATATTTTAGAAGAATATTTAAAAAGAAAAATAACTTTGATTTCTTGTGGTGGCAACGATTCTGTTTCTGCTGATCGTGAACAATGGAGTGATGGCAGCAATACGATTGCGATAGCACCAGGAGAGGTTATAACCTATGAAAGAAATGATATTACTAATCAAGTTTTAAAAAGTTATGGTATTAAAGTCCACACGATTCCTTCAAGTGAATTATCACGAGGAAGAGGAGGACCACGCTGTATGTGTATGCCATTAGAAAGAGAAGAAATAAAGGAGAATAATTAAAATGAATTTATACCAAAGAAACTTACTAACATTATTAGATTATACGGAAGAAGAAATAGCTTACTTACTAGATTTAGCTAGTGATTTGAAAGAAAAAAAGAAAAACGGTATTGATACAAAAGTTCTAAAGGGTAAAAATATTGTTTTATTGTTTGAAAAAGATTCTACAAGAACAAGATGCGCTTTTGAAGTTGCCGCTTATGATTTAGGAATGCACGCAACTTATCTTGGTCCCACTGGTTCCCAAATGGGTAAAAAAGAAAGTATTAAAGATACTGCTAGAGTCCTTGGAAGAATGTATGATGGCATAGAGTATCGTGGTTTTAAACAATCAACAGTTGAAACATTAGCAGAATATGCTAAAGTTCCTGTATGGAATGGATTAACGGAAGAATATCATCCAACTCAAATATTAGCTGATCTTTTGACAATAAAAGAACATTTTGGAACCTTAAAGGGCATTAAAATGGCTTATTTAGGTGATGCTAGATATAACATGGGTAATTCACTTATGATTGGAGCTAGTAAAATGGGATTAGATTTTAGAGCAGTTGCTCCTAAAGAACTTTGGCCAAGTGAGTCACTAGTTGAAAAATGTAAGGAAGCTTGCCAAAAATCAGGTGCGAAAATCACTCTTACTGAAAATATTGATGAGGGAATAAAAGATGCTGATGTCGTTGTAACTGATGTATGGGTTTCAATGGGTGAAGCTGATAGTGTTTGGGAGGAAAGAATTAAACTACTAAAACCTTATCAAGTTAATCAAACTTTAATGGCAAAAGCAAGTAAAAATGCTATATTTATGCACTGCTTACCATCTTTCCATAATTTAGAAACTAAAATAGGAATGGAAGTTTATGAAAAATATGGATTAAATGGATTAGAAGTAACGGAAGAAGTTTTTGAAGGACCACAATCAGTAGTATTTGATGAAGCTGAAAACCGTCTACATACAATTAAAGCAGTACTATACGCAACGATGGTAAAGTAAATGAAAATAGTTATCGCTTTAGGTGGGAATGCTTTAGGCTCTAATGTTAACGAACAAAAAGAAAAAGTTAAACTAACAGCCGAAAAGATTGTTCCATTAATTAAAGAAGGCCATGAAATTATTATTACTCATGGCAATGGACCACAAGTTGGTTTAATTAATTTAGCTTTCTTAGAAGGCAAGAAAAAAAATAACAAAGTCTGTGATATGCCTTTTTGTGAGTGTGGAGCTATGTCAGAAGGATACATTGGTTATCATTTACAAAATGCTTTAAAAAATGAACTTACGAAAGCTAATATAAACAAAAATGTTGTATCTTTGATTACACAAATCGAAGTTGATAAAAACGATTCCGCTTTTTTAAATCCTACCAAACCTATTGGCCCCTTTTATACTTTAGAAGAAATTACTAAATTAGGATATGACTTTAAAGAAGATGCTGGAAGGGGATATAGAAGAGTAATAGCATCTCCTAAGCCAATAAAAATTTTAGAAGAAAAAGCTATTTCTGCTCTTGCTAAAGATAACATTGTTATAGCCTGTGGGGGAGGCGGTATACCTGTTATAAATAATAATGGTATGTATGAAGGTATCGATGCCGTTATTGATAAAGACTTTGCGTCAAGCCTTCTAGCAAGAAATATTGATTATGATTGCTTGCTTATCCTTACCGCCGTTGATAATGTAAAAATTAACTTTAATAAGCCAAATGAGGTAGCATTAGGACTAATAAAAGTAAGTGAAGTAGAAAAATATAATACTTTAGGACATTTTTTATCAGGGAGTATGAAACCAAAGATAGAAGCATCATTAGAATTTGTTAAAAAGAGCCAAAAAAGAATGGCAATTATTACATCAATAGAAAATGCCCTTGATGCTATAAACATGAAAAAAGGCACAATAATAGTAAATGATTGAGGAAATATAAAATGAAAAAATTAATGAAAATTGAAAACAATTCAATGTATTATAATAATTATAATCTAGCCTCTTTAGCAGAAAAATATGGAACTCCTTTACGTGTAACTTTTCTAGATGTTATTTACAAAAGAGTAAAAGAACTAAAAAACAGTTTTGATAAAGCTATAAAAGAATTATCTTATCAAGGAAAGTTTATATATCTTAACGCAAATAAAGCTAACTATGGGTCAAGAGAAGTAGAAACAAGTTTCATTGCCTCTGATGGGTTAGAAACATCAAGCTATTATGATATGCTTTTTACGCACGAATTATTCAAAAAACATCCTGAATTTAAAGATAAATATTTAGTTTGTAATGGCTATAAGAGAAGTGATTACATTAATGCTATTTTAAAAGCTTATCAAGAAGGATATAAAGTAATTGATGTAATTGACTCCCTAGATGAATATGAAGCCTTAAAGAAGAGTAATGAAGAAATTGAAATTGGTTTAAGAATTCATTTAAAAGCATTATATAAAGAAGAAGACGAAGATATTGAAAATGATCGTTTTGGTTTAATGGATAAAGAAGTTAATTATATTTTAAATGATCTTAAAAACACCAAATTAAAACTTACAACTATTCATTTTCATCAAAGAGGATTTGAATATGAAGATGAAAAATTTAGAGAAAACTTTTGTGAAGTATTTAATAATTATTATGTAAAAGCTAAAAGGATGTACGATACTGTCGTTAATTTTGATATGGGTGGAGGCACCCCTTTAGGAGAAACTTATGATTTTGATTACAATCATTGGGCTAAAGAAGTAATTAAATTACTAAAAGAATTATCTAATAAACATCAAATTGAAGAACCAAATTTAATTAGTGAAAATGGTAAATATAGCCAAAAGGATGCTTGTGTAAATATTTATAAAGTTGTTGCTAAAAAATATACTGACAAATACCCATGGTTTTTAATAGATGGAAGTCTTTTAATCGCAATGCCTGAATATTATGCTTTAGGAGAACCTATTTTAGTTGAACCATTAAATAATTTAGATGCTAAAATGATCAAGGCCCGTTTAGGTGGTCTTACTTGTGACTGTGATGATGTTTATGCTAAAGAAAATGGTTATATATTATTACCAGAATGTAATGAACCATTATACATTGGTTTACTAGGAACAGGATCTTATCAAGCTTCAATGAATGGTAAAGGTGGTATTCATCACTGCTTATTACCAGAAGAAATAGATTTAGTAATTGATGATTTAGAAGAAAATCATAAAGAAATTATTAGACATCCACTGCAATCCATCGATGATGTTTTAAAACTAAATAAGTTTAAAAATTAAATTTAAAAATAAAATTTAGAATGAATTTAGAATAGTTGCCAAAAAAAATTCTTTGTTGTATAATATAGTTACTAAAACATTATTAATGGAGGAAAAGATAATGAAATATAAATGTTTAGTTTGTGGACAAGTATTTGAAGTAAAAGATGGTGAAGAACCAGTATGCCCAGTATGCCACGTTAAGGGCGATAAATTAGTTCCTTATGTAGAAGAAGAATTAACATGGCCTGCTGAACATGTTGTAGGCATTGCTAAAGGCGTTGACCCTGAAATTGTTAAAGGATTACGTGACAATTTCCAAGGTGAATGTAGTGAAGTTGGAATGTATCTTGCTATGTCAAGACAAGCATATCGTGAAGGATATCCTGAAATAGCTTTAGCACTTGAAAAAGTAGCTTTCGAAGAGGCTGAACATGCAGCCATTTTCCAAGAAATGTTAGGCGAACTTGTTGGTAAATCAACAAAAGAAAACCTAGAAAAAATGTTAAATGGAGAAAATGGTGCTTGTCATGGAAAAATGGCAATAGCTAAAAAAGCAAAAGAATTATCACTAGATGCTATTCATGATGCTGTACACGAAATGGCTCGCGATGAAGCAAGACATGGAAAAGCTTTAGAAGCATTATTAAAACGCTACTTTAAATAATTTATTAAAAATAAAACATAGCGATAATAGATTTTATTCTATTATCGTTTTTTATATTTTTTGAATAATAATAAAGACAAATCTTTAGTATATAGTCATGTAAAACGTTTGCACTATTAATTTCATTATGTTAAAATATAGTTGTAATATAATAATTTTTCCTTAGATTGCTTGGGGACATTCTTAAGAAAATGGACAATAAAGTAGAAAATAAGCTCTCTTAAGGAAAAGAGGGCTTTTTTTGATATAAAAAAAGTAATTGAACAAAAATGCATAAAAACAATATGCTAGTAAAAATAAAAAATGGAATTGAAAATGAAAAAAATTATTTTATTATTTATGATACTAGTATTAAGCTTATCACTTGCTAGTTGTAGAAAAAAGATATCATTGAATGATACAATCGAAAAAGATGAAATAAAAACACTATCAATAATAAAAGACTATTCTAGCTATATGTTAGTTGTAGAGCAGAAAAAGCTGGTAAATCCAATAGTAAAAGTATTAAATGTTCCATATGTTGAAATGATGGATGGTGAACGGGCGTCAGAAGAAATAGATGTATGGTTTATTATCACAAATACAATTCTAGAAAAACATTGTAATTTTTCTATCTATCCTAATGGAAAAATAGTGCTTTGGGTTACCAATGATAGTGAATCAAAAGCTTATATGTCAACGGAAAAAATTAATTTAGATAAAATAAATAAATTAATTTATAATGCGTATCGTGAGAATAAATAGTGTATATTTAATTAACAAAATAATTTATTAAACTTAAAAAATGAAAGGGAATTGGAAATGAAAAAAATAATTGTATTATTTATGATACTTGTATTAAGTTTATCACTTGCTGGTTGTAGGAAAAAAATATCATTGAATGAAATAATTGAAAAAGATGAAATAAAAATAATAGAAATTTATAGAAGTAGTCTCTATTCCGGTCCTATAACAGTATTAGATGATGAAAAGTCGATGAATCCAATAATAAAAGTATTAAATGTTCCATATGTTGAAATGATGGATGGTGAACTTGTATCCGAAGAAATAGATGTTTGTAAAATTTGGGTAAATTCAGGCTTGGAAAAAGAATGTAAATTTTATATTTATCCCAATGGGAAAATAAAATTATCGATTTCATATAATAATGAAGTTAAAAGATATGTGTCAACGGAAAAAATTAATTTAGACAAATTAAACAAATTAATTCATAAGAGAAATTGTAAGTGGAACTAGTGTATAAAAAGTAAAAGTAACTTTTTAATTAAAAAAGGTTATTTGTTAAACTGAAAAAATGAAAGGAGATTGAAAATGAAAAAAATAATTGTATTATTTATGATACTCGTATTAAGTTTATCACTTGCTGGTTGTAGAAAAAAGATATCATTGAATGATATAATCGAAAAAGATTCAATAAAAACAATGGAAGTTTATAGAAATAGTTTTTATTCTACCCCTATAGCGATATTAGAAGATAAAAAATTGATGAATCCGATAATAAAAGTATTAAATGTTCCATATGTTGAACTGTCTGATGGTGAACTTGTATCCGAAGAAATAGATGTTTGTGTAATTTGGGTAAATTCAGGCATGGAAAAAGAATGTGATTTTTATATTTATCCTAATGGGAAAATAGAATTATTGGTTTCATATAATCATGAAGTTAAAAGATATATGTCAACGGAAAAAATTAATTTAGATAAATTAAATAAATTAATTCATAAAAGAAATTGTAAGGAGAACTAGTATATGAAATTTATTATATATATTTATTTTCTGATGTAAAAATAGGAATTAGTAAATTCAAAATAAATAATGAATATTATTTAGAATTGAGCCAAAAAGATGATTATAATAATGTGTTAAATGACATGCTTGAAGATGAAAATATTTCCATAGAGAAAAGACAAAAATTAAATCTATTGAGAAATATGCTAAATAATATAGAATCTAATAGTGAATTAGAATCTAATCAAACATTAACTAAAAATAGTAGTAGAATTTATACTCCAAATGGTTCTATTGTTGAATATGCTCAGTATCAAAAGAATGACTTGACTGCTGATGATATAGAATCCTTCCACACTTCAGTATTAAAAAAATATCCGACTTTAACAGAAGCTGACTATATATCACCGGCTTCATCGGCTTACAACTGTCATTCTTATGCTTGGTACCAACAAGATGTTAAGTTAAATAATTTTTGGATAAGCCTCCCTACATCATATATAGATGATTTTAGCTATGTAGAAGTGATACCGTTCGCCCAGGTGATATTCTTTGTTATTGGGCATATAGAATTGAATTGGTTGGTTGTTCTCCAAGAAAAAACTATTTTATATCGCATTCTGCAATTGTATTATCTGGAAGTCTTGATTTAAATGATAATTCAACTTTGCCAAACATTAATTTAATTTCCAAATGGGGAAATCTTGGCCTTTATACTCATAATGGAGATGAATGTCCATATGGAACAAGAGACTCAAGTTTTGTGTATGTTAAGGCTTAGAGACCAAGAACCAGTAATGAATATACATTATCAAATTATAATAGAGATATTAATAATTCTTTAATTATTGATTCTAATACCGAAGATAAAGACTCCTATGAAATGTATTGTTTAGTTGTTAATTATACAAAGTATTATGAGTTCTTAATTGAAATAAGTGATGATTTAGATATAAGACTATATGATGAACATATGCAATTAGTTGATTTTCAATATCTAGAAAATCAACATGGTTATACCCATATTATTAAACAGTTGACTAAGGATAAAACGTACTATTTTAGAGTAGCGTATTCTAATAAAAATAGCAATGGAACGATAAATATAAAAATTGTCTCGAGAAATACAACTTATTTAGGAATTGGTAAAAATGATTTATTAATAAATACATATAATAATATTAGTGAATATGTTTACGTAAATAATCAAGGTGAAGGATTCTATAAATTTTATTTTAATACGAATATTAACATGTCTTACGCGGAAGGAACACTAAAAATATATTCCGATGAAAATAGGACATCATTACTCAATAAATATGGAAGTACAGAAATAGAAGAAGCCGCAATGACATATAATGGTGAAAAAGAATTGTATGTGTATTTGCCGGCAAATGGACGTTATTATTTAGACATAAACCTTCTAAATAAAAATTATTTATCAGCTAACATAACAGTTGAAAAAATAGAAAAAGAAAAAATTAATTATCAAGACAGAATTACTTCAACTAGTCTTGATGAATTATTTACAAATAAAACAGAAACAGACTATTTTAAAGAAATAGTAATTAGTCATAGTTCCAAAATGGAATTGGATATAATGACAAGTGGTACAATTAATAGAAATATACCAGTGTATATTTTTAAAAAATATTGTGATGATGAACATGGAAACAATTATTATTCAATTAATTTGGAATTATATGATTATATTACGAGTACAGAAAAATATCCAGTATTTACAGTCATATTAAGCGCTGGAACTTATTATATCGGATATTCTGATAATACTAATAATGTAAGTATACAATTTATGTTAAGTAGAAAAGTAAGTGAAAATTTAAATATAGATAGTACACTTGTAACTGATCCAGCAAGAGATCAAGGGTTTCATTTAGGAAGTGAAGTAACCTTAAATAATGGAGTATTACTAGGAGATACAATCACGGAAGGTTTTACAAGAAATATTTACTTAATGGTAGAAGATAGATTACGCGAACCAATGTCAAGATTGGAATATGATTGGTACTCTAGCGATGAAAGTATAGCCAAAGTAACAGCCTATGGTACGGTTCTTGCCGTGCAAGTAGATAGAGACAAAGAAGTAACAATTTATGCCGTGTTGAAAGTTGATCCAAGTATTGTATATCGTAAAACTTTTACTATACTGAATGATACCTCAAATGAAGAAATTGTAATTACGTGTGATATGTCTTTTTCATATTCATTAAAAAATGGAAAATATAAATTAGAATTAAATGATTCTAATAGTCCTTATCCGATGATTCAATATTATGATTGGAGTGTATTTATACCATGTCAAGAAAATGGCATAAATGTTTCAATGAATTATTGGGGTATAATTACTGCCACTGAACCTGGAAATGCAATAATAACTGGAGTATACTAGATTAATACGAGGGTTAAAATTGTTATTTATTTAAAAGTAGTAGAATAAAATGGAAAAATGATAATAGAAAAATCTATTATCATTTTTTTAGTAAAACATTATAATTTTTAAATATAAAGACAAGATTAGGAAAATACTTAATATAAGTTTTTCTTTTCATAAATTACTTATTTAGTAAAGTATTAAACTAAAAAAATACCAAATTATTTAAAGATACTATGTTAATTAATATGATTCAATTTAATTTGCCTAAACACGCATCAATTGTTTTTTAAGTGTAAAATAATAAAAATATATAAGATTTTTTAGTATAATAAAAGCCCTTTTGATAGGAAAATGGTAATTTCTACTTAAGGTAGAGTTAATTCTACCTTTAGTAAACTATTAATTTTTCAATGTAGATATAATTATTGAATAGTAGGTTGCATAATATTAATATAATATGTATAATATTAGTGAATTTATCAAGAGGAAGTGGAAAAATATGAACAAAAAAGAAATTAGAAAAGAGTACAAACAAGAGAAAAAATTAGCTAGGAAAGAATATAAATTAGAAAAAAAAGGCTTGAGGGAAGAATATGAAAAAAAACTTGATGCTTTTTATCAAGAAAAGGGTGTGAATCCTAAAGATTTTCCGCCTAGAAGAAGCGTACTAGAAGAAATTGGCAATGCTGTAACTCATGGTGTTGGTTCTATTTTTTCTATTGTTGCTTTTATTTTAATGCTTACCCATGCAAATGATACAAAAGAAGTAATTAGTGCATGTCTTTACTTTTTTGGTCTTTTTATTTTGTTTACCATGAGTTGTTTATACCATGCATTTCCTTATGGTAGTAAGGTAAAAAAAGTTTTTAGACGTTTCGATTATTCATCAATTTATTTACTAATTGGTTCTACTTTCGCCCCCATCCTTCTATCTTATTTAGGAGGAACTTACGGAATTGTTTTTTCAATAATTCAATGGACCTTAATTATTGCTGGTATTTCTTTAGTGGGTGTATTTGGACCCGGACATTTAAGATTTATTCACATTCCTTTATATTTTATTTTAGGTTGGAGTGCTTTATTGTTCCTTCCCAAAATGTTTAAAAATGATTTAGGATTTTTTATGTGGTTATTAGCTGGAGGATTGGCATATTCTTTCGGTATTATTCCTTTTGCTATTGATAAAAAAGTATCACATTTTATATGGCATTTTTTCGTATTGATAGGTGCGATTGTTCAATGGTTTGGAATTTATTTATATATATATTTAGTTTAGGAGAAGAAAAAAATGACAGAAAATTATAACAATAAAAAACAAATACCAATATTTTTTGCGTGTGATAATAACTATGCGCCAATACTAGCTGTAGCATTGACATCTTTAATTGAAAATGCTACAGCTGACAATCTTTATCTTGTAAATATTCTTTGTGGTTCAGATAATGAAAAATTAAAGGAATTAACTAAAATGTCTACAAATAAGGTGTTAATTAATATTTACGATGTTAGTGATAAAATTTCGGCAATTTCAGATATTTTAGATAATGTTAGAGATTATTATACACAAACGATATTTTATCGAATTTTTATTGCTTCATGTTTTCCTCAATATGATAAAGCTATTTATTTAGATAGTGATATTGTTGTTTTGAATGATTTAGAAAAATTTTATGATATAGATCTGGGAAATAATATTTTTGGTGCTATTGTTGATGATATTGTTTCTCATAATGAAGACTTTAAAGTTTATACTAAAGAAGCCGTTGGAGTTGATGCAGATCATTACTTTAATTCTGGTGTTCTTTTAATGAATCTAAAAGCTTTTAGATATAATCAAATTGAAGAAAAATTTATTAATACTCTTGTAACTTATGATTTTGATGTTGTTGCATCTGATCAAGACTATCTAAATTATTTGTGTAAAGGAAAAATTAAATATCTAGATAAAAGCTGGGATTTAATGCCAGTTGAAGAAGAATATCATGGCGAAATTAATTTGATTCACTATAATATGTTCTTAAAACCATGGCATTATGATACCAAATATGATAATTATTTTTGGCAATATGCAAAGAAAACTAAATATTATCAAATGCTTAAAGAATGTAAAGAAAATTATGATGAAAGTAAGAAAAAAGAAGATTATGAAGGCGTAAGCAGAATGGTAAAATTAGCCTACGATATTATTAATTCAAAATATAATTTTGCTTGTACGCTTATGAAAAAGGAAAATAAAGATGAGTGAAGCAGTTTTAAGTAAAGAAAGAATAGAAGTTTTAGAACGAATAAAAAAATATGAACAAGAAGGTGGCGATTCCTTTTTTAAGGATGTTGAAAATGATCCAGCTCCTAAAGAATTAAAACCTGAAGATGTTGATTATTTAAATAAAAAGTTTCTAAATAAAGTAAAAAGATTAGTAGCTTATAAGATTGGAAATGTACTAAGACATAAAGCTAAGAAAATCTTTCAAATAAAAGTTGAAGGAATTGAAAACGCAAAAGGAATAACTGGAGGGGCTATTATAACTAGTAACCATTTTGCTCATTTTGAGAGTGCTTGTATTAGTTGTGTTGTAAAAGAATTAAATAAACGTTCAAAATTAAAAATAGTTATTAGAGAAGGAAACTATACGATGCCTGGCCTTTTTGGATTCTTGTTTAGACATTGTGATACCTTACCTTTAAGTAGTAATCTTGCGACAATGAAACATTTTAATTATGCACTAAGTGATTCACTAAACAATAATCAATTTGTATTAGTATATCCAGAACAATCTATGTGGTGGAATTATCGTAAACCGCGACCTCAAAAAAGCGGAGCTGCCTATTTTGCTGCTAGAAATAATGTTCCTATTATTCCTTGTTTTGTAACCATGAAAGATACTGATAAATTAGATAATGATGGATATCCTATTCAACAATATACTATTCATGTCATGAAACCAATTTTTTCAGATAATACAAAAACACCAAAGGAAAATGCCATTTCTATGACAGAATTAAATTATCAGTTATGTAAAGAAAAATATGAAGAAGTGTATAATACCAAATTAGTTTATTAAAAAGGTTTTAAAACTGATGACTTCTTATGAAAAAAAGTAAGAAAAATTATCAGTTTTTTTATTAAGTTTCATATTGATTAGTGGCTTGTTAGTCACAATATCGTTTAAAAAAGCCCTTTATTAAAAAAGGACTTTTTTTATATTATATTTTTTTGACAAATGCTCTTCTACGCTTGTGAATAACACTATCAAATGATTTCCATTGGTTTTGAATATTGTGATTGTCTTCTAAATTAAGGTTGGTTTCAGCATATTCAATTTCTTTGTTTTCAAGCATATCCATAACTGCTGATATTAAAGCTGAAGCAATACCTTTCATTTGATATTCTGGTAAAACACCTATAAGGCCTAAATCAATTACATGAGGATGTTTAATGGCATGAAGAAGCCTAATAATACCAATGGGAGTTAAGTGACCTTGACATTTATTTATGGCTTTCGCAATGGAAGGAAAACATAATCCAAAGGCTACCACTTTATCATTTTCATCGACAATTGTTGCGACATGTTTTTCATTAACAATTAATTTAAAACTTTTAACTAGATTCTCTTTCATTTTTTCGGTGAAAGGCACAGTTTGATAAATATTTTCATAAGTTTTATCAACGATTTCAAAGAAATCATCTTGATATTTTTTCAAAAAATCATTAATACTCTTACAATAAGCAATATGTAAATTATATCTTTTTAACATTAGAGAACTTAGTCTTTTTAGTCGTTCATCTCTTTCTTCTTTTAACTTTAGCTTACGCTCAACCCAATCAACTTCTTTAACATAGCCACAATTTTCAATTAATCTTTGATAATAATCATAATTGTATTGTTCTTCGAAAGTTGATAATTGATCAAATCCTTCAATCAATAGTCCTTCTCTTTCTAAGTCACTAAAACCTAAAGGACCAGCAACTTCGTTCATTCCATTACTTTTGGCCCAGGTTTCAACAGCCTGAAATAATTGATTGGCAACATCTTGATTATCAATGCAATCAAAACGCGTAAAACGAACTCTTTTTTGATTCCATCTCTCATTGCTAGCATATTGTAAGATACCAGAAATACGTCCCACAATTTTTTTATCATCATAGGCGATAAAATAGATAGCCTTACTAGTATCATAGTAATGATAGTTCTTGTTGAAAATTTGTTTTTCATCAACATATAGTGGTGGAACAAAATAAGGATTATTGTGGTAAAGCTTTAAAGGAAAATTTAAAAAATCTTTTTTTTCTTTTCTACTTTTTACTTCTTTAACTATAATCATTTCTTTTTACCTATGAATAGCATAAAAACTAACACCTACACCAGAAGGACCACAATGACTACCAGCGGTAGGATTGACCATTATGTATTCAATGTTTAGTTTATTGTTAAATTTATTTTGTAAAGCATCTCCAAGTAGTTGTGGAATGTCACCAGCGTCAGTATGACCAATGACGATTAAATGTTTTTCAAGATCAACTCCTAAAGTAGTAACATACTTTACTAAACATTCGATGGCAGCTTTACGACCACGTTCTTTACCAATACTTACTAGTTTACCTTCATTGTTCAAATATATTATAGGTTTAATTCCAATTAATGAACCCATTATGGCACTAAAATTACTGATTCGGCCACTACGCTTAAAGAACTTTAAATCTTCCGCAAAGAAATACATTGCATAATGGTCAACATTTTCTTTAGCCCATTTTAATAGCTCATCAAGGTTCTTTCCTTCTAAATATAATTTTCCAATTTCTTTTACAATGATATAACTACCAATTGTAATAGCTTTTGTATCAATTGTATAAAATTTACGTTCAGGATATTTTTCTTTCAAATCTTCAATAGCGATATTTAAGGCATTGAAAGTTCCACTCATTTCTTTGGAAAAATGAACATACAAAATATCATCACCATTTCTAAAAAATGGTTCAAAATACTCATAATATTTTTCAGGACTTAAAGCAGAAGTCTTAGGAATAGTTCCGTTTCTTAACATAGTGTAGAAGGTTTTATAGTCAAACGATGTAAAATCTTCATAAGGATAGATTTCTTTTCCGTCGATAGAATAAGGCATACTAATTAAATGATAGCCAAATTTTTTAGCTTCAGCGGGTGTGAAATCAGTATCAGTATCTGTAAATAATATTAACATATAAATTATCTCTCTTTCTTTTTTAATTAATCCCCCCCCTATATAATATCATTTTAATTAAAATTTGTCAAATTTGGACAAAAACATTAAAAGAAAAAATAAAAAAAACATTAATTTACTTTAAAATAAATTTGAAATATAGTATAATAGTAAAAAAGTAAAAAAAGTAGAGGTAAAACGTATGATTAAAATTGTACTAGATGCTTTTGGTGGCGATAGAAGCCCCGTTGTAAATGTTGAGGGTGCTGTAAAAGCAGTTAATGAAAAACAAGATATGCATGTAATTTTAACGGGCGATAAAGAAAGATTAGAAGATTTATTAAAAAAATATGAGTATGACAAGGAAAGAATAAGTATAGTACATGCCCCTGAAGTTATCTCATGTAATGATAAACCTACCGAAGCTATAAGAAATAAAAAAGATAGTTCTTTAGTTAAGGCTATTGAAATATTAAAAGAAGATGATGAAGTAAAAGCCTTAGTAAGTGTTGGATCAACAGGTGCTGTACTTGCTGGTGCCGTATTAAAAGTTGGTAGAATTAAAGGTGTAAAAAGACCAGCTTTTTGTCCGATTTTACCAACAATGCCAGGTGGTATTGTCGGTGTTTGTGATAGTGGCGCCAATGTTGATTGTGATTCACTTCAATTACACCAATTCGCAGTTATGGGAAGCTTATATTTAGAAAAAGCTTATGGTATTAAAAATCCGCGTGTTGCTTTACTTAACATTGGAACGGAAGAAGAAAAAGGCGATAGTTTAAGAAAAGAAACTTATCAATTGTTGAAAAATGATTCTTCAATAAACTTTGTGGGCAATATGGAAGGAAGAGACTTGTTAAGTGGAAAGTACGATTTGATTGTTGCCGATGGATTTGCTGGAAATGTCTTGATTAAAACTACTGAAGGTACAAGCATCGAATTGATGAAAATGTTAAAAGAAATTCTTACATCAAGTTTTAAAGCGAAAATGGGTGCTCTTTTAGTAAAAGACAAAGTAATGGAACTAAAAAACAAGATGGATTACAATAATTATGGTGGTGGTGTAATGTTAGGCGTTTCTAAAACCGTAATTAAGGGCCATGGAAGCAGTAAATCTTCAGCCATTTATCATTGTCTTATCCAAGCCTATAACATTGAAAAAGAAAATTTAAGAGAAGCTATTTCGGAAGCTATTACTAATAGAACGATAAGTGAATAATTTAATTTAAGAAAAAAATGGTTATTTAATTATAATCTATTCAGTTTACATTAAAGATAAAATTTGATATAATATTGTGAATGTAAAAATATATGAAAAGGAATGAAAGAATATGAATCCATGGCTGTTAGTCCTAATTATTATTTTAGCATTGTTAGCACTAATCATTTATAGTTTTTGTAAAACTTATCATAAAGCATTTAGAAGAGCTAAACCCCTTCCACCATATGAATTAAAATGTAAGAACCGATTATATGCTTATCAAAGGGCTTTAATAAGAAATTATAACTGGTATATTAGTATGCCTAAAAAAACTATTACAGTATCAGCTAGTGATAATATGAAATTTAAAGCTAGTCTTTTAAAAAATCCTAATAATGATTCCCTTCTTCCCACGGTAATTCTATTTTGTCATGGTTGGCACGGAAGTGGTGAAGTAGACATTAGTTATTTTGGATCTTGTTTGTATGATTTAGGATATGATATGTTTGTTATTGACCATGAAGGTCATGGAGAAAGTGATGGTAGATGCATTGAATTTGGCGTTCATGCTCGTAAAAATATTCCATTATGGGTGAATGCGGTTAATAAAGTTTACAATCACAAATGTAAAATAATTTTGTTTGGCATATCAATGGGTGGTAATGAAGTTTTACTAAATGCCGACCAAGAAATGGAAAATGTAAAAGCAATTATTGCTGATGCCGGATTTACTAGTGCTTATGAACAAATGAAATATTCTATTGATGTTAAAGCTAAATTAAGTTGGCTATTTATGCCAGCAATTACAACGACAGCTCTTTTAGTAGACCATTTAAATTTAAAAAAATATAGCACTATTAATACATTAAAAAGCAGCAAATATCCAGTTTTATTCATTCATGGTGATATGGATAATATTGTTCCTATTGAAATGACTTATAGAAATTACGAAAATTGTTCTTCAGAAAAAGAATTATATGTTATTAAAAATGCTGGTCATGTTCTTTCTTATTTAGTAGCTAAAGAAAAATATATTGAAACTGTAAAAAAATTTATTAATAAATATGTTAATTAAAAAGAGGAAAAAATTATGAAACAAATTAAAGTTAACGATAAAAATAGTAAATTAATTGAAGCCGTTATTACAATCCTACTTGGGGTTTTATGTATTACCCTTAAAGGACAAATAATTAGCATTGCGTTAACAATCCTTGGCGTTGTTTTAATCGTTTTAGGTATTTTAGACATTGTTAATTCCGTCCTAAATATGGGTATTATTAAGATTGTTGTTGGTGCAGTAGTAATCGTTTTTGGTTGGGCATTCGTTACGGTTGCCTTATATGTAATCGGTGTGCTTTTAATTCTTTATGGACTATTAGCGCTAGTTAATAAGATTAAAGCGAGAGTCCATTATACAAATGTAGTATCAACAGTAATATCATATTCGGTACAAGTTGTTAGCATTATTATTGGCTTGTTTCTACTTTTCAATCAAGGTGGAACTGTTAATTGGGTATTCATCGTAGCTGGAATCTTTTCAATAATTGAAGGCTTGTTGCTACTTGTTGATGCATGCAAAAAAGATTAAAGTAAAAAATAGGTAAATTTAAGAAATGATATGATGTCTCTAAAGTAGACAGTGAATAAAAATAAAATTATTCACTATTTACTTTGAAGACATTTTTATTATGGGAAGAAAACCTAAATTTACAAAAGAAACAAAAATGAAAATTAATAAAACAATATTGATAACTTTTATTTTTGGCTTTTTTCAAGCTCTTATGCCTCTAATTGGTTATTTTGTAGGTCATGCTATTTTGAATTTAATTGAAAAATTTATTCCTTGGATGGCTTTTGTCTTATTGTTATTTGTTGGTATTAAAATGATTATTGAGACCGTAAAAGGAAATGATGATGAAACAAACGATAAAGCTCTTTTAACATTTAAAACTTTACTTGTTCAAGGCGTCGCTACATCCATTGATGCTTTATCAGTTGGTTTAACATTTGCTGATTATAGTGTTTCTTTAGCCATTATCTTAGCTTTAATAATTGCTGTTGTTACTTTTATAATCTTTTTTGTTGCGTATTTATTGGTAAAAAATTTGGTAGTAAAGCAGAAATTGCTGGTGGTATTATTTTAATACTTATTGGCATTGAAATATTCTTTGAAAAAATGTTTTTTTAGGTCTAAAAGAACTAATTCTTTTTATTGACTTAAACTATAATTAATGATAAAATATCTATGCAAAAATATGCATAGATATTTTTAAAAAAATAACTTATGGAGGTGTGGTGTGAAGATAGTAGTAATTGGTGATGGTAAAGTTGGTAAAGCCATTGTTGAACATATTTGTCAAGAAGACCATGATGTTGTAATTATCGATAATAATCCTAACGTTATTGAACAAATGGTTAATAGATATGATGTTATGGGTATTTGTGGTAATGGTGCAAATTATGAAATTCAAAAGAGTGCACATACAGATAAAGCAGATATAGTTGTTGCTGCTACAGCAAGTGATGAAATTAATATTTTATCATGCTTCGTCGCAAGACAACTAGGGGCTAAGTCAACGATAGCTCGTGTTAGAAATTATGATTATAATAGCCAAATTGAACTTATGAAAAAAGATCTAGGAATTACCATGACAATTAATCCTGAAGCGGAAGCATCTAATGAGATTATGAATATTGTAAACTTTCCAGAAGCTATTAGAGTTGATAGTTTTGGTGACGGTAACGTTGATTTGGTTGAACTATATATTCCTGAATCTAGTCCTTTAATTGGAAAATCTTTGTCTTCAATTCATACTGAATATAAGGTTAAAATTCTTGTTTGTGCCGTTCAAAGAGATGAAGAAGTCTTTATCCCAACAGGTAGTTTTACTTTTCATGCTAAAGATAAAATACATATTACCGCTAGTAGGGATATGATTAAAATTTTCTTAAACAAACTTGGTCTTATTGAAACTAAAATTAAAAATGTTTTAATCATTGGTGGTGGAAAAATTACCATTTATTTAGCCGAGGCGTTATTAAAAAGTCGTTATAATGTAAAAATTATTGAAAAAGAATATGATCATTGTGTTTACTTAAGTACAATTTTGCCTAACGCAACGATTATTCATGGTGATGGATCTGATCAAAACATCTTAAAAGAAGAAGGCATTGGTGATACGGATGCTTTAATTTGTTTAACTGGTTCCGATGAAGAAAATATAATAATATCGATGTATGCATACAAAGAAAAAGTTAAAAAGATTATTACAAAAGTAAATACTCCAAGTTTTGCTAGTTTACTTGAAACAATAGGTGTTGCTAGTGTTATTTCACCTAAAGAAATTACTTCTTCAAAAATCATTCGTTACGTAAGAAGCTCAGCTAATAAGCATGGTAGTAATATTCTTACTCTTTATAAACTCGTTAATAACCGTGTTGAAGCTGTAGAATTTTTGGCTAAAGAAAACAGTCGCGTTTTAAATATTCCATTAAAAGATATTAAGTTAAAACAAAAGATTTTGATAACATCTATTATTAGAAATAATGAAGTTATAATTCCTAGTGGTATGGACTATATAATGGCTAATGATAGAGTAATCGTTGTTACTGATGGACAGTATCTAGATGATTTAAATGACATTTTGGAGTGATAAAATATGAATTATTCAATAATAAGAAATATCATTGGCAAGATAATGATTTTACTTGCTGTCCTTATGTTGTTCCCTTTGGTATGCTGTGTTATTTATAAAGAAGATATTTTAAATTACTTATCTTTTTTTATTCCTATATTTGCTCTTTTAACGATTGGCTTTTTATTTAATATAAAAAAAGCTAGCAATACAAAAATTTTATCCAAAGAGGGCCTTATCATTGTCGGCTTATCTTGGTTAATTATGTCTTTATTTGGTTGTTTACCTTTCATAATTTCCAAAGAAATACCATCGTTCGCTGATGCTTTCTTTGAAATAACTTCTGGTTTTACAACTACTGGTGCAACTATATTAGATGCTGATGATTTTTCAGCATTAAGTCATAGTGCTTTTCTTTGGCGTTCTTTTACACACTGGATTGGAGGAATGGGTGTCTTAGTTTTCATTTTAGCTTTTATCCCTGAAAGCAAAGATGGCTCATCAATGCATATTTTAAGAGCGGAAAGCCCTGGTCCTCAAGTTGGTAAACTAGTTTCAAAAATGGTTGCTAGTTCAAGAATCTTGTATTTAATTTATATAGCCTTGACTATAATTCAAATCTTATTGTTATGGCTTGGACCTGATAGCAAGATGACTTTTTTTCATAGTTTAATATGTTCTTTAGGAACAGCTGGTACTGGTGGATTTGCGATGGTGGGAGAAGGAATTAGTTATTACAGTGCCTATTCCCAATATGTCATTGCTATTTTCATGGTTTTATTCGGAATAAACTTCAGTATGTATTATTTCGTTTTAGTAAAAAACTATAAAGAGGTTCTGGCTAATGAGGAATTAAGATGGTACATTGGAATTATAGTAGTTTCTATAATATTAATAATGATTAATATTTATCCTATATATAATAACTTTGAAACAACCTTCAGACACGCATTTTTTCAAACGGCATCGGTGATATCAACAACCGGGTATTCTACAGCCCCTTATGAAACATGGCCAGCTTTATCACATATGATTCTTGCCTTTTTGATGCTCACAGGTGCATGTGCAGGATCAACTGCGGGAGGATTAAAAATATCAAGATTAGTAATTTTAGTGAAATCAAGCTTTGCAAAAATCAAAAATGCCATTAGCCCAAGAAAAATAGAAACAATTAGAATAGATAAAAAACCTTTAGACGATAATACTGTTAATTCTGTTCAAAATTACTTTGTTGTTTATGCTTTAGTTTTAATAATTGTTTCTATTATAATTTCGGTAGATGATTTTGATTTTGTTACTAATTTTACAGCCTCTTTAACTTGTATAAGCAATGTTGGACCAGCCTTAGGTAACATTGCAGGTTCATCAAGAAGCTTCTCAGTCTTCTCACCATTTTCTAAAATAGTTTTATCAATAGAAATGGTAGCAGGAAGATTAGAGTTATTCCCAATATTAATATTATTCTATCCGAAAACATGGATGAAGTAAAAATAAGAAGTTTTTAAGAAAATTACTTAAAAACTTTTTTATTTTTTGTTATCAATAAAAAAAATATTGCATATATTAGTAAAAAAGAATACTTAAGAAAAAGTGAAAATAATATAAAAAATAATTAAATTAGATAGATTTTACTTAATAAAAATACAAAAAAATAAATAAAATTAAAAAAACAAAAAATAAAAAAAACTTCAAAGTAACCGTTTTCACCGATTTTTGAATAGCATTTATTTGACATAGGTATTTTTTTGTTATATAATATTGTAAACATTGAATAGATGTTTGATTAATTAGATAAATTTATGGGAGGCAAAAATATGAAAAATTTATTTAAAAGAACTTCATTTCTATGTCTTTTAGTGGTTTTTGCTCTTGCACTTGTTGCATGTGGAACGGATAATCCTACACCAAAACCAGAACCAAAACCAAGTGACGTAGACCCTGCTTATATATCATTAGATGATTATAAAGCATATATTAAGGAAGATTTAAAAGATGTTGTTAGTAGCATCGATGATCAAGTCGAAGGTACTGTAAAAACAAGTGTAGAATCTGAATTAACTAAAGGCTTAAAGGCTATTGATGAATCACACAGCATCGGTGATGTAAGAAAAGCATATGCTGCTGCTAAACAAGCTGTTGCTAATTGCGTAACACTTGCTCAAAATGTACAATCTTATAGCGGTGCTTCAATGTCTGATAAGACTGAAATCTTAGGTAAACTTGAAGCTTATGGTGTAAGAAATGGTATCACTGGTATTTCATTATTTGAAAACGGTGGTTATGTAATGTACAATCCTCGTGTAACTTTAGGTACAGAAAATTATATCGTTGGTTATGGTTTCGGTACACTTGCTGAAGGTTCTATTAACTCTGATTTAGCTAACGAATCTGTTGCAGCTTGGAAGAAATATTATCATACAGTAAATGCTGCTGACCCTGGTACTTTAAACTACTTAAATGACCAAGGTAGTGAAGTTAGTGATTTCTATGGTTATGTTGGTTCTTCATTCTATACAAACTTCATGAATGAACACAAAGATGGTTATGACTGGGTTCCTGAACTTGCAAAAGAAAAACCTCAACCAGTTGATGGAACAGT
This sequence comes from uncultured Bacilli bacterium, assembly GCA_934098295.1. Lineage (GTDB taxonomy): Bacteria > Bacillota_I > Bacilli_A > ML615J-28 > CAG-313 > UBA1737. The sequence goes on from CAKONV010000003.1 coordinate 90,860, forward strand.
TGAATCTGCAAAAATTTGGAGATTTGAAGTTAGAACTGGTAAAGATGGCTTAAAATATAACACTAATTCTGCAATTGCTTCAAGAAAAGCATTTGATGGAAGATTAGTTGAAGCTGAAGATTACTTAACTCCATTTAGACTATTATTAACAAAGTCAAATAATTTATATCGTGGTGGTGAACTTGCTAACCAATCTACTGGTGCTATTAAAGGTGCAAAAGCTTACTACGCTGCAACTTCTAATAAAGATTACACTAGTGATGATGCTAAAAAATTATTTGATGAAACTGTTGGTTTAAAAGTTTATGAAGAAGAAGGAAAAGTATATTTCCAAGTTGAATATACTCAAGCATTATCTCAATTCTATGCTATGTACTATATCGCATCTAACCTATATGCTCCAATTCCTCAAGAATTCTTAAACTTAGTAACTGTTGAAAATTATTTAGGTTATAACGCTAACAAGACTGAAACTCCAGTTGATAACTCATTATCACTTGGTTCTTATACTCTTGAACGTTGGGATAGCAATCAACAAGTAGTTTATAAGAAAAATCCTTACTATGTATATGCTGATACAAAATATGCAATTGAAGGTGTTCATATTCATATCTTAACTGCTCTTGCAACTGATAATGAAGCTGGATTCAAAGAATTCCTAGCTGGTAACACTGACTCAACTGGTATTCCTCAAACTAAATTACAAGAATACAAGAGTGACCCTCGTACTCGTCAAACAAAAGGTGATTCTAACTTTAAATTAAACGTTAATGCTACTTCAAAAGAAACTTGGGAAAAATTATTCGGTGAAAATGGTACTGTTACAAATACTTCAAAAGATGATTATTGGAATGTAAAACCTGCATTAAGTAACAGTCACTTCGTTAAAGCATTAAGCTTATCAATCAACAGATTAGAATTTGCTTCTGCTCGTGGTAGTGTTCCTGCAATTAGTTATCTATCAAGTAACTACATGTCAGATCCTGAAAATGGTATTTCATATAGTGCTACAAAAGCTCATGAAAATGCTATTGCAACATTATTAAAAGGTACTGACCCATATGGATATTCAGTAGAACTTGCTCGTGAATACTTCAAAGTTGCATTATCTGAATTAGAAGCTGATGGCGCTTATACTGCTGGTACAAAAGAAAATCCTACAGTAATTAGCCTTGAAATTGCTTGGCAGTATGCTCAAAATGAAAATGCATATCATAAAGAAATTAAACAATACTTAGAAACTGCATTCAATGATGAATCAGTATCTGGTGGTAAATATAAACTAGAAGTTACTTTCTGGGTTGGTGATAAATGGAGTGATGTATACTACAATAAGATGATGGTAGGTCAATATGATATTGCTTTCGGTTCAATCTCTGGTAACTCATTAAATCCATTAGCATTCATGAATGTACTTTCTGCAGATCAAACTATCTCTAATAACTTTACGTTAAACTGGGGTACTGATACTAATGATCCAGATGCTGATGTATTAGTATATGATGGAAAACGTTGGTCTTACGATGCATTATATAAGGCTGCAACTTCATTCTCAATCACTAATGATGGTGCTTATACTCCAGCTTATGGATACTCTTTAGTTTCTGAAGAACAAGCTGATGGTTCATTTGTATTAACTGCTACGCTTTCTAAAACATTACCTGCTTTAACTAAGATTACAGTTACTAAAGTTGCATTATGCTGGTATGAAGTTTACAATCAAACTGCTGATGATAAAGACTATAAAGAAACTGAATTCGAAAGCGGTGAATATACTGTAAAAGAAGAAAACGGAAAAGTTGTTATTACAGTAACTGTACCAAAGAGTTTAGTAACTGAATACTATGGTGAAGTTGGACTTGACGTAACATTCGATATCGACGTTGATGGTAACGAAATAACAGGTGAATTAGTATCTCTATACACTCAATTCCCTGGTCAAGGTGCCTAAAATACTTAAAAAGTAGTGCAATAATGAGCAATTAGGCTTGTTAAAAACAGGTCTAATTGCTTTTGCACGAAAAAATAGTATAGTAATAAAGGAGGAAAAAATGTTAAAATATGTATTAAAAAGACTTGGATTAGCATTTCTTACAACTTTTATAATAATATCTCTATCTTTTATATTGATTAAAATGTTACCTGAAGAAAGAGCATTAGGGGGAACAGATCAACGTATAGCTTATTGGGAGAAACAAATCAGTTTGGGATATATCTTAAAGTTTGAACGTGAACAAACAAATTTAGGTAAAAATATTGATATTTGTGTGCAAGGTTCAAAAACTTATTATTATTATAAAGCCCCTGTTTTAAAACAATATGGAAGTTGGGTTAAAAATATTGTTACAAAATGGGAATGGGGGGTATCTAGAAAAATTGATCCAAATGTAAAAGCTACAGTAGTTATTGGACAGCGGTTAGGATATTCGATACGAATAAATATCTTATCAGTTGTTATTTCGGTACCATTAGGAATTTTATTAGGAATTTGGGCAGCGTTAAAGAAAAATACTTTAACCGACCATATAATATCAACTCTTGTAATGATTTTTATTTCAATTCCTAGTTTCGTTTTAATAACGTTCTTGATTTTAATTTTTGCTTATAAATTAAAATGGTTGCCATCAACTTGGCCAACAGTTACTGCACCAACAGTGGAAAAAATCAAAGGGTATATTTTACCAGTTTTCTGCTCATGCTTCGGTTCAATTTGTGGTTATTGTAGATTTACAAGAGCAGAATTGTGTGAAGTTATGGAAAGTGATTACTTGCTTCTTGCAAGAACAAAAGGCTTAACAAAACGTCAAGCTATTATAAGACATGCTTTAAAAAATGCTATGGTACCAATTGTACCATCAATCTTAGCTGAATTTATTGGTATCCTTGGTGGTTCCATGATTCTTGAAGGTTTATATGGTATTCCTGGTATTGGTAAATTATATATTGAAGCTTTAAATGGTAAAGATTATAATGTATTATTTGTTGATATGGCTATATTTACAACACTAAGCTTAGTAGCTGGTGTATTCTTAGATATTTCTTATCAATTTATTGATCCTAGAATTAGAATGGGGGCAAAGAGATAATGAGTGATTTTGAAAATGTAAATAAAAACAATGTTGAAATAACTAAAGATGATTTTAGATTAGTTCAAGAAAACGTAAAAATTACTGATAAAAAGTTTCAAACTAAACCTACAACATTCTTTAAGGATGCACTAAGAAGATTTAGAAAAAATAAATCATCAGTTGTCGCTTCGGTTATTTTAGGAATATTAATTCTTTTAGCATTATTTGTGCCAATTTTTTCAAATAAAGATATTGAAACAGTATCAAAACAAGAACAATTCTTAGCACCAAAATTATTTAAAGCTGGTACAGGTTTTTGGGATGGTACAAGAAAATTCTCTGGTGTTGTATATGATACGGTAAAGGAAGCACCTGCTGGTTATAGAAAAGAAGCAGTTTTAACAATTTCTACATATTCAGAAAAAATCAATGTTGCGAATGAATACGGTATTGGTGGTTATGTAATGTTTGTTAATGAAACTAGAAAAAATGATAACTTATCAATATTACGTTCCCCTAGTTTTGCGGCTAATGCTAACGATAATTATACGGCTAAAATTAAATTAGGTAGTGAAGCTGATGTTGAAAACTATGAACTTGGTGAATATCGTATAGTTTACGAAGGAACAAATCTTGATACTAACGAAGCTATTAAACTTGTTTTACAAGATTGGAGTAAAAATTTTACATCTGATATTGATTTAAATATTAGTCAAGCATTGAGTGAAAATGGCATAACAAATGCTAAAGGAACTCTTACATTTGAACTAAAAGGTGTTAATGATAAATATACATACTTACTTGTTGAATCAGTAAAATTTGCTTCTAATCTTGCTAGCGAAGAAGTAAAAGAGGATTTAGACACTATTTCATTTACTGATGCCACTAAAATGGTTTTATTAGCTAAAGATAGTATTGGTAATACCCCTAGAGGATATTGGTCTTGTACAGGTAGAAAAGGAATATATCAAGCTACATTATATTTTTGTAATTTCGTTTATGATACTTATGAAGATGTCTATGGATATAGAAGTGATGAAATTTATGTTACAGAGAAAGAACAAACTGATAACTTATTAAAATTTCCAATGTCCGATCTTGAAAATTTTAAAAAATTTGGTTGGTGTACATATGATGAAAACGCCAGAGATTTAGAATCTATACAAGAAAGTTTCAAAGTCTTGAATGATAAATGCCCAATTGATAAAATTGTTAGTGTTTCTATAAACGCTATTACGGGAAAAGTCCTAGATGTAATAGCTACTGGTTATAATTACAAGTATTTAAGCTGTAAATATCATAACAATTCTTACAATTCAATGCCAAAATTCTTGTTTGGTACTGATGATAGTGGTCAAGATTTATTCAAAAAGGCTTTTAGAGGATTAAGAATTTCTTTAGTCTTAGGTGTTTGTACTGCTGCTTTCTGTTTCATTTTTGGTTTATGTTGGGGTTCAATTTCCGGTTACTTTGGTGGAGCTGTTGACCTTATAATGGAACGTTTCTGTGAAATTTTAAGTGGTGTTCCTTGGATTGTAATTATGACATTATGTATATTACACTTTGGTAGTACATTTGGAACTTTTGCTTTAGCATTATGTTTGACTGGTTGGATGGGAACGGCTGGAAGAACAAGAACGCAATTCTATCGTTTTAAGAGAAGAGAATATATCTTAGCATCTCGTACTTTAGGTGCTAATGATATGCGTTTAATTTTCCGTCACATCTTACCTAACTCTTTAGGTACAATTATTACTGGTGCTGTTTTAATGATTCCAAGTGTAATTTTCTCAGAAGCAACGCTTGCATATTTGAATTTAGGTTTGAAAAACTTATCATCATTTGGTGTAATAATGTCTGATAATCAAACTTATTTACAAAGCTATCCTAACCTTGTTATTTTCCCAGCTGTAATTATTTCATTAATGATGATTTCATTTAACTTATTTGGTAATGGCTTAAGAGATGCTATTAACCCATCATTGAAAGGAAGTGACTAGTATGGAAGAAAAAGTATTGTCCGTTAAAGACTTAGTTATCGATTTTAAAACTGATAATGGTATTGTCCATGCTGTTCGTAATATTTCTTTTGATCTAGTTCGTGGTGAAACTTTATGTATTGTTGGTGAATCAGGTTCTGGTAAATCGGTTACTTCTAAGGCTATTATGGGTATTTTAGCTAATAATGCTATAATTGCTAATGGTACAATCATGTATCGTGGTGAAAACTTATTAGAAGTATCAGAAGATGAATTCTATAAAATTAGAGGTCATAAAATTGGTATGATTTTCCAAGACCCATTGTCTTCTTTAAACCCAATCGTAAGAATTGGTAAACAAATAACGGAAGCAATGTTAATTAACTCTGATAAATTAAAATTAATGTATAACGATTTAATTTCTGATGATTTAATTGCTTATAAAAATACGGTTGCTAAAGGACAAATTAGAATCAATAATGCTAAGAAACTTTTTGATACTTTCGTAATTGAAAAAAAGAAAAAATTTAATAATAAATTAAAATCTTTTGATAAAGCTGAAATAAAAGAAAGAAAAAAGCAATTAAAGGAAGAAATTGCAAGTATTAAAAAGGAAACAATTGAAAAAGCCCTTCCTTTAAAACAAAAATTACTTGTAACTAAGAAAAACGCTAAACTTCAAGTTGCTGAATATCGTGCTAAAATAACTAAAGAACATTTAGAAAAAATGGCTAGTTTAAAATCAAAATTAGCTTCAGCTACTTTAGATGCTGATAAGAAAGAAATAGATGAAGAAATTGCTAAAGAAAAAGAAACTTATATTAATTTTTTAAAATTAACAAAGCGTGAAGCTAAGAAAAAAGCTTTAGAAATAATGAAGGAAGTAGGTATTCCTGAACCTGAAAAACGTTATCGTCAATATCCATTTGAATTCTCGGGTGGTATGAGACAAAGAATCGTTATTGCTATTGCCTTAACAGCTGCACCAGAAATTTTAATATGTGATGAACCTACAACAGCTCTAGATGTTACAATACAAGCTCAAATTTTGGAATTAATCAACAAAATTAAAAAAGAACGTGATTTATCTTGTATCTTTATTACTCACGACTTAGGTGTAGTTGCTAATATGGCTGATCGTGTTGCTGTAATGTATGCAGGAAAGATTGTGGAATATGGCACAGCTGAAGAAATTTTCTTCGATCCTCGCCATCCTTACACATGGGCATTGTTATCAAGTATTCCGGATGTAGATAGTAAAGAAAAACTTGAAGCAATCCCTGGAACGCCTCCTAATATGATATATCCACCAATTGGTGATGCTTTCGCTTTACGTAGTAAATATGCTATGGAAGTAGACTTCAAAGCTGAACCACCTTTCTTCAAAGTTACAGATACTCATTATGCCGCAACTTGGCTTTTAGATCCTAGAGCTCCAAAAGTTGAAATGCCAAAAATTGTTTCTGAAAGAATTAAAAATGCATTACAAGGAGGTAAAAATAATGGCTAATAATATTAATAATAGCACAGACGACGAATTAAGAGATAACTTAATTAACAGTCAAGAAGAAAATTTTACCAACTTTGATGATCATGAAGAAGCCACTAATATTGATTTAAATGGCAGTGCTTTTAATAGAAAATACGGTATTAATCCTCGTGTAAAATCTAAACCTGAATTAAGAGAAAAAAATATTTTATTATCAGTATCTCATTTAAAACAATTCTTCTTTTTTGGAAGTGGACCACATCGTGCTAAATTAAAAGCTGTATCAAACGTTAGCTTTAATGTACACGAAGGTGAATGTTTAGGTATTGTTGGTGAATCTGGTTGTGGAAAGACTACTACAGGTCGTTGTATTATAAAATTATATGATATAACTTCTGGTTCAATTTATTATCGTGGTGTTAGAATATCAGCTGGTGATAGATGGAATAAGAAAGAAATTAAATGGACAAGAATTCATTGCCGTGAAAAAGTTAATGAATTAATGAAAGCTAAAGAAGCTGAAATTGCTACTCTTGTTAAAGGTAGTGCAGATTATCAAGAAAAAGTTGCTGAAATATCAAAACGTTACGAAGATGAAATTCAAAATGTTAAAGCCAATGCTGATAGTATTGTAGCTGCACAACAAGAAAAAATTCGTCAAATCGATTTTGATAATAAACATGTTTCTCGTAAACTTGTAAATGAAATTCAAATGATTTTCCAAGATCCTGTTGATTCTCTAGATCCTAGAATGACTGTAGAAGATATTATTCAAGAAGGATTAAAAATTCAAGGATTTAATAATCGTGCTTTAAATCATAAAAAAGTTGTCGAAATGCTTGAAAAAGTAGGTCTTGTTCCTGAACATGCTTCCCGTTATCCAAATGAATTCTCAGGCGGTCAACGTCAAAGAATTGGTATTGCTAGAGCATTAATAATGAACCCTAAACTATTAATATGTGATGAACCAATTAGTGCCTTAGACGTATCTATTCGTGCTCAAATCATTAACTTACTTAATGATTTAAAACAAGAATTAGGATTATCTATTATCTTCATTGCCCATGATTTATCAGTAGTTAAATACTTCTGTGATACAATTGTTGTAATGTACTTTGGTAAAGTTGTCGAAATGGCTCCTGGTGATGAATTATTCAAAAATCCATTACATCCATATACTAAATCATTATTATCAGCTATTCCAAAGCCTAATCCACTTACAGAAAGAACTCGTAAGAGAATAATCTATAATCCTGCTATGCATGATTATTCTGTAGACAAACCACAATTTAGAGAAGTAGAGCCTAAACACTTTGTTTATTGTAACGAAAAAGAATTTAACGAATATAAAGAAATATTAAATAAATAGTATGAAGTTTATAAAAAAACTGTTTATCAATTCTTGGATTAGATATTTAGTTTCCTTTGTTATAGGATTGATTATTGCTGTTATTTATTTAAGTTTAAACGGCTTTAAATATTTTTACAACTATGTAAATGCTATTTCAACTGCTGGTATTTCTCTTATATTTATAGGACTTTTGTCTTTAGTATCTTACCTAGGCGCCTTCTATGCCTTTGGTTATGGTTTTTCTCAAATTTTTGGTAATAAGTCAAATTATAAAGACTTATATGATTACACCACAAGAAAGATAGAAATAAGAAAAAGAAAAAACTTTATCTTTATGCCTTATATAATTGTTGGAATCATATTTGTTATTATATCTTTAATTTTAATGTGTTTTAATTAAAATCAAAAAAATAAAAATAGTCTTTTTTTGGAAAAGTGTCAAAACGACATTTATGTTCAAAAGAAGACTTTTTTAATACGCAAACATAATCATTTTTCAAAATAATAGAAAAAAAATATTAAGTTTGTTATAATAATAACTGTTTAAAGAAAAAGGAGTGAGTTAAATGAATAAAATTAAGTATTTAGTATTAGTACTAATAATTTCCTTATTTTTAGTTTCTTCATGTGGAAATAAAAAAGGAAAAATAATCTTAAAAAATGAAATTGAAAAATTAAGCGTTGGGGCTAGTTATAAATTACAACTAGATGTTGAAATGGAAAATAAACGCATAAACAAAGAAGATGTACTAAAAGATTTAATAATAACTAGTTTAAATGAGGATATTATTAAAGTAGAAGAAGATACTTTAATAGCCTTAAAAGAAGGAAAGGCTACGATAAACGTTGTAGGTAAAAAATATAATCAATTAGTACTAAACATCGAAATAGAAGTCTTCGAAGATAAGATAAAAAAGATTACCTATGTTACAAATGGTGGTACGTTTACTAGTGAAGTGCTAGAAGAATATGAAGAAGGAAAAGTTTATGATTTACCAACTATAGAAAAAAATAACTATGAATTTTTAGGTTGGTATTTGGATAGTGAATTCAAAAAACCTATCAATAGAATAACAAAAGCTACAAAAGGGGATATAACATTATATGCTTTATGGGAGAAAAGAACAATGTTTTATATCGATTATATTTATGATGAAGGATTCTTACCAACACATTTTGCGGAAACATTTGAAGAATTTAGTGAATCATTTTGGTGGGACTTTTATTCTTGGTGTAAAGATACAGGTAAAAAGCCCGGTAGTATAACAAATTTTAAAAGCAATGTTTTGGCTTCTTGGAAACAGGGCCTAAGTGGTGGTTTTAATTATTACAAGGAAGATGGTAAGGATTTTTATAGTGAAGATTATTTCCTAAACGACCGTAAGAATTATCAAAAATATATAAATTGGTTTGATAATTTTGATAAGGTCGTAAATGAAATTAATCATGAACAAACAGCATGGTCTTCAACTATGGTAGGCTACATAAGATTATATAATCTATTTACAAAAGGTGCTAGCTATTGGACTAGTGAAAGAATTAAAAAAGTATACAGTTTATATCCAGTTACTTCCAAATTACCAAGTGAATATAATGTTGGTGATAAACTTGAAATTGTAAATTTAGTAATCGATGATGGAAGAAAATTTTTAGGTTGGTTTGATCAAAATGGCAATTTAGTTGATAAAATTACTCCTGATATGGAAGGCGACTTAAAATTAACCGCTAAATGGAGTGAAACAATTCCAGCTACAAGCCTTAAAATTACTAATGAAATTTCTAAAATAAAATTATTTACAACTTATCAGTTAGAATGGGAAATTTTACCTAGTGATTCTACTCAAATTAAATTGACATTTGAATCAAGTGATAAATCAATTTGTAGTGTTGACAATTATGGTTGCCTAACTGCTAATAAAATGGGAACCGCTGAAATTACCATTCGTATTTTAGGTAATGACGAATTAAGTATAAAACTAAATATCGAAGTATATGTTGATGAATTTATTGATGGTAAATATATTAATGGTACTTCCGTAGAAATTGATAACGAGATAAAACTTGAAGCTAAAATAATTGGTTCAACAAATGGTGTAATTAAATGGAAAAGTAAAAATGAAGATATCGCTAGCGTTAGTAGCGATGGTGTTGTAAAAGGTAAAAAAGCTGGTTATGTTGAAATCATTGCCTATGATGAAAATAACGAAAATGTAAATTTATCATTTGGAATTACCATTATTTCTTTAGAAGATTCTCCATTATTTTCTATTTTCTCAAAATATCATAATAAAGAAATCTTTGTTACGGAAAATTTAAATGTTGGTTATACTTATCTAACGGATATTTATGGAAGTGTTTCAAAAATTTTATTTGAAGATTTTGTAGTTGATAGAACTTATGAAAAGGTTCAGGCTGCTAATTCTTCTAATCATGGTGGAAAAATTGATGAAATTGAATTTATAACTGTTCACTATACAGCTGGTATGGCTTCATCAGCTACGGCTGCATCAACTTGTGATTATATGTGTAATTCTTCAACCGTTTCTATTCATTATATTACAGGTAATGATGGAATTTATCACTGTTTAGATAATTCATTAATTGCTTGGCATGCTGGTGATGGAACTTCAATAAAATTTACTTGGTATAATACAGGCGTTAAAGCTACCGAAAATAAAAAACCAGTTTGGGGTGTTGTTAAAGATCAAGCTTCAAAAACCGGTTATTATTTCACTATAAATGGCGTTAAAACTACTTGTCAAGAAGTACCTATAGAGGGGCTTACTTCTAGTGGTACTACAAAAACTTTAACAAATCCAGCCGATAGTTTTACTTTCTTTGGACCAGCTTGGAAAATTGTTGATGGAATGTATTATATGGGAAATACTTGGGCTTGTTTTACACAAGTATATAATGGAGCAATTTCAAGTAAAGGTGGTAACCGAAATTCTATTGGAATTGAAACAGCATGTAATAAAGGATCTGATTTATGGCTAACATATCAAAGAACCGCACAACTTGTAGCTCGTCTTTTAGACAATTATAAATTGGATTTAACAAGAGTTGTAGGTCATAATATGTTCTCTGGAAAAGATTGCCCACAAACATTGCTAGCCAATAATGGGGAATTATGGTATAAATTTATGGAATGCACCGAAGCTGAATTGGAACTTTACCAAAATTTATTAAAAGATGGAAATTACACGATTTCTGTTAAATCAAATGATCCAGATATATTAGATGATAATGGTAGAATTAAATTTATACCATTAGAAACAAGAAATGTAAGTTATACAATAAGTATTACTAATAAAACAACTAATGAAACAAGACAAGCAACTTTTGCGACAATGATCAAAGGAAAATACGTACAAGAATAGGTGTAAAAAATGATTTATATGATGGTAGGCATTCAAGGGTCTGGAAAAACTACTCTTTCAAATGAATTATCTAAAAAATTGAACATTGAAATAGTATCTACGGATATGGTTAGAAAAAACAATAAAGGCATAAAAGAAAACTTAGTATGGGATGTGGTCTATAAAAGAATCGCAGAATTAGTAGATGAGGACAAAGACGTTATTTATGATGCTACAAATATCACGCCTAAGGTAAGAAAAAGACTTGTAGATGAAGTTGCCAAATATACCAATAAAAAGTTAACAATTGGTGTTTATTACCTAGAAACAAATGTTGAAGAATGTCATAAAAGAATTGTTGAAAGAAACAAAAAAGCTTTAGAATTATATTTACCAGAAGAAGTAGTCTATAGTTTTTCATCATCATTAATAGAACCAACTCTTGATGAAGGTTTTGAATTTATAAGGTATGTAGAAAATGGAAAAGTCATTTGGGAAAAAAATAGATTTAGTAAATAAATTTGTTTATGAAGAACTAAAAAATGATTATAGTGGCCATGATATTTCTCATATTAACCGTGTTGTTAATAATGCTTATAAAATCTTAAAAAAAGAAAAAGGTAATATTTTAATAGTAATTACATCTTGTTATTTGCATGATTGTATTGATGAAAAACTATTTGCCGATCCATCAACACAAATATCAAAAATCCGTGATTTATTAAATAATATTGGTTATAAAAACGACGAAATAGAAGAAATTATTTATATTATTGAACATGTTTCTTTTTCAAAAGGCAACATAGAAATGGTTGATAACATAAACTTGAAGATTGTTCGTGATGCTGACCGATTAGATGCTTTAGGAGCAATAGGAATTATTAGATGCATTGAATACGGCAATAGTCGAAATAGAAAATTTTATGATGAAACAAATATTAAAAATATAAAAAATAAAACATCTTTTAACAAAATATCTAATACTTCTTTATCTCATTTTTATGAAAAACTATTGCTTTTAGAAAAATATATGCTAACATCAATGGGTAAGAAAATGGCTAAAAAAAGAACAAAATTCTTAAAAAAATTCTTATTAGAATTTTATAAAGAAATATAATAATAGGAAATAATAGAATAATAAAAAAATATTAAATTAGGAAATAAACTAGTAATTTATTTCCTAATTTTTTGCAAAAAACGTAAAAATATGCTATACTAAAAATATTAAAGGGAAGAAATTATGAATAAAAAAATTTATCAAATTTTTACATCATCAACTTTAAAAATAATCGCTATGATTTTGATGGTAATAGATCATTTCGCCGTAATGTTTAGGTATTACATACCAATGAATTTTGAACTATTACACATAATATCAAGAATTTCTTTTCCTATTTTTGCTTATTTAATAGTAGATGGCATTATATATTCAAAAAATAAATATTTATACGCTTTAAGAATGATTATTTTAGGTGTAGGAATATCAATAACAGAAATTTTAGTAGTTAAAACATATTCTGGAAATATAATGTCAACGTTAGGGTTTATTACCTTAGGATTATGCTTGTTAGAAAATAAGAAGTGGTATATAAAAATATTAAGTATTTTTCCGTTAGCCCTTACCTTTTTTTCTGAACCAGTTTATAATATATTGCCATTTAAATGCCAATATTCATCATATGCGGTAATTAGTATCCTTGGATTTTATTTGTGTTATAAATTAACATATTTAATATACGTAAAAAAACATGTCCAAATAATAGATGTAACAACTAAATATGAGTCACTATATGATTTTGTTAATTTAAGAAATATAATTTCATCAATATTTTTTATTTTATTTAATATTGTTTGGTACTTTACAACTATTAAAACTAATTTTTGGAGTGAAGAAATTTCCAATATGCAACTCTTCTCTATGTTAACAGTAGTTTTCTTTCTTATGTATAATGGAAGAAGAGGATATAATAAGCCTTGGTTTAAATGGTTTTGTTATATATTTTATCCACTACAATTTGTTTTAGTTTATGTTTGTTTTTTTATTTATATTAATTATTTAAAATAAAAAAGTAAACTGAAAGTAAACAATTTTGTTATTAAAACTAAAACGATACAAATTAATGCAAAATTATGTTATAATGTGAATAAAGAGGAAAAAAATATGGTAAAAAGATGTATATTTATTTTAAGTATATTAATAACGATTTTGGTTGCTTTTATAGTGCCTATAGTTAGTCTAAAACAATTGTGGATTGTAGTCGTTACGTTAATAGCTAGTTATTTAGGATTAACAATAATATACTTTGTTTTTCTTTATTTTGTGTCACTTACTATTGATATGAAAAAAGAATATGATTCCACGAATAAGTTTTATAATACATTATATTTTTTAACACTTGAATATTTAATTAGTGTTTCAAGAACAAAGTTAGTAGTTAAAGGAAAAGAAAAATTACCTAAAGAAAAATATTTATTGGTGTTTAATCATAAATCTCGTTTTGATCCAATTATTCAATCTTATGTTTTAAGAAAAGACAATTTAGTTCAAATTTCTAAACCTGAAAATTTCAAAATTCCTTTAGGTGGTCCTTTTATGAAGAGATGTTGTAATCTTTCAATTGATAGAGACAACAATCGTAATGCATTAAAAACCATTTTAAAGGGAGCTGAATTTATTAGTAGCCAAAAATTTAGTATTGGTATTGCTCCAGAAGGAACAAGAAATTTTGAAGAGGGATTGCTTCCGTTTAAATCAGGAAGTTTTAAAATGGCTTATAAAGCTAAATGTCCAGTAGTAATTTGTACAATGACAAATACTTTTAATATTCATAAGAATTTTCCTTGGAAAAAAACAATTGTAGAAATGCATATTGTTGATGTCATCAAATACGATGAATTTAAAGATATGCCTACGCATGAACTTGCCTATATGGTTCGTAGAAAAATGATTGAAGATTTAAATATAAAAGAGGAGAAAGAAGAAAGTGAATTACATATTATATAATAGTAAAGCCAATGGTGCTAATAATGAAAATCAAATTAACGAATTTGTAAAAAAATTAACAGGTGAAAACGAATTAATCAATGTTTTAGGTATCGATGAATACAAAACATTCTTTGAAAAAATATCAGCAAGTGATAAAATTTACTTACTTGGTGGCGATGGAACCTTAAACCATTTTATAAATGATACTAAAGATTTGACTCTACCATGTGATGTTTATTTCAGTGGAGCAGGCACTGGTAATGATTTTTTAAATGATACCAAAGATTTAATTAAGAATGATTGTGTTTTAATTAATGATTTAGTAAAAAATTTACCTACAGTAACAGTTAATGGCAAAGATTATTTGTTCATTAATGGTGTTGGTTATGGTATCGATGGATATTGTTGTGAAGTTGCTGATAAACTTCACGCCAAAGGAAAACAAAATGTTAATTACGCTGGTATTGCGATAAAAGGAATTTTGTTCCATTATAAAAGACCTAATGCAACTGTAACCGTTGATGGTGTAACTAAAAAATATTATCGTGTATATTTAGCTCCAACAATGAAAGGACGCTATTATGGTGGAGGTATGATTGTCGCCCCTAACCAAAATAGAAATGCCAAAGATTATAAAGTATCAACAGTACTACTTTATGGTAAAAGCCGTTTAGGAGCTTTAATGATTTTTCCAGGAATTTTTAAAGGCGAACATATCAAACACAAAGATGCTGTTGAAGTTTTGACTGGTAATGAAATTGAAGTTACATTTGATCGTCCAACGGCTTTACAAATTGATGGTGAAACAATTTTAGGAGTAACAAATTATAAAGTAAGAACAAAGTAGGTGAATGGATTGAAAAAACTCATAATCTATTTAGAAGGAATTTTACTTGGATTTGTGAGTTTGGCAATTCCAGGACTTAGTGCTAGTACAATCGCTTTAGAAATAGATATATACTATGATATGATTGATGCCATTAGCAATATATTTAAAAAATTTAAAAAAAGTATTGTATTTTTAGCTATTTTAATTGCTGGTTATGCTACTGGTTGCTTTTTAGGAGCTATCTCAATAACAACGGCTTATAAAGCTTTTCCCCTTGTTGTAGTTTTAACTATCCTTGGATTTGTTGTTGGTGGTATGCCTGAAATGATAAAAAAGATGATTGATGATTTTAAAAAAATATCATGTTGGATAGTCTTAATAGTAATAACCATTTTAATTATTCTTTTTTCTATGGTTGTAACGGAAGGACAAAGAATAACATTTGTTGATATGAAAATTGTCGATTATATTATTCTCTTTTTTGTTGGTTTCATCACTGCTTCAACTTTGGTAATTCCAGGAGTAGATTTTGCGGTTGTGCTTTTATCACTAGGTTATTATTATGCTTTCACGGATTTAATCGCTAATATTTTTGATTTTAGTATGATTGGTGAGCACTTATTAATCTTAGGAATATATTTAGTAGGATATGGAATTGGAACTTTTTTATTTTCTAAAGTTATAAAAATATTGATGAATAAATATCCTTCACAAGCAAATTTCGCATCATTTGCGTTTGTTTTAACAGCACCATTTATTGTTATTGAGAAGTGTGTTGTAGAAAATGAAAATTTCACTTATACTAATACTCAATTAGTTGTTGGTATTATATTGTTTGTAATTGGTTTCTTATTAATTTTTTTTGCTCCTAAGGTTTTAAAGAACTTAAAAAACAAACAAAGAAAAAGAAAGAGTTAAAAAAATGCTTAGATTTTATGTAACAATTATCTTTCATTTGCATTTAGTAATATATTATACAATTCAAATGAAAAGGTATATTAAAAATAAAAAATATAACGTTAATGACCGTTATCAATATGGAAGAAAAATTGTTAAAAAAATAACAAAACTTGGAAGAATAACTGTTAAAACGTTTGGGTTAGAAAACTTACCTAGAGAAAATGGATATGTTATGTATTCAAATCATCAAGGTAAATATGATGCTTTAGGTATAATTGTAGATAGTGAAAGGCCATTATCGGTTGTTATTGATAAAAAAGTTGTTAATAATGTAATGCTTAAATCTTTTTTGACTCTTCTTAATTCTAAAGCATTGGATAAGACAAATTTTAGAAAAGGTATAGAACTATTTCATCAAATTGAAGAAGAAATAAAAAATGGTAGTAATTATTTGATTTTTCCCGAGGGAAAATATACCGATAATAAAAATAATCTTCAAGAATTTCATACGGGTTGTATGCGTTTCTTACAAAACACTAAATGCCCAGTAGTTCCTATTACCCTTTTTAATACTTATAAGGTTTATGGAATTAATTCTTTAAAAAAAGTTTCTTGTGAAGTTCATTATTTAAAACCAATATACTATGAGGAATACAAGGATTTAAATAAGAATGAAATAGCTGATCTTATAAAATCAAGAATTCAAAATAAATTAGATGAACTTAAAAATCATTTATTGTAACATCTTTTTGTAAGGTTAAAAAAATTAGGATTGAGTGGTCAAAATACTTAATCTTAATTTTTTTTATTAAAAATGGTTAAAGATATATCTTCTTGCAATAATGTAATAAAAATGGTATAATATGTGAATGAAAAAAAATAATAAGTATATATGAGGAGGTTTCAAAAAAAGTGAAAAGAATGTTAAAATATTTTAAGTTTTATAAAAAAGAAACTATTCTAGCTCCTTTGTTTAAACTTTTAGAGGCATTATTAGAATTATTAATTCCTATTTTAGTTGCTAAAATTATTGATGATGGTATAGCTAATGGCGATAAAGGCTTAATAATAAGAATGGTAATCATAATGATTGTTTGCGGAATTGTTGGTTTAGCATTTTCAATTTTAGGACAATATTTTTCAGCTAAGTGTGCGGTTGGATATGTTACTGTTTTACGACACGATTTATTTAATCATTTGGAGCATTTACGATTTTCAGATATAGATAATTTAGGAACATCTAGTATGATAACGAGAATGACAAGTGATGTGAATCAAGTCCAAACAGGTATAAATCTTACCTTGAGATTATTTTTAAGATCACCGTTTGTTGTATTTGGTGCTGCCATTATGGGTACAATTCTAGCACCTCAAATTTCTTATGTTTTCTGGATTGCTATTCCCGTTTTATCGGTTGTAATTTTTGGTATTATGCTAATTACAATGCCAATGCATAAGAATGTACAAGAAAACTTAGATGAAGTTGTAAAACAAACAAGAGAAAATTTAACTGGTGTAAGAGTGCTAAGAGCTTTCACTCAAGAAAAAGAAGAAATAAACACTTATGGAACAAAAATTAGAAAATTAGAAAAATCTCAAAATAAAGTTGGTAATATTTCTAATATTATGAATCCTTTAACTTATATTATCATAAACATCGCTATAATTGCCTTAATTTATGTTGGTGGTATTAAAGTAAATAGTGGTTTATTAAAACAAGGTGAAGTTATTGCTTTATATAATTATATGTCACAAATTTTAGTAGAATTAATAAAGCTTGCTAATTTAATTATTACCATGACTAAATCAATTGCTTGTTCAAAACGTATAGCTAAAATTTTTGATATCAATACAAACGTTGAAATTGTAGAAAGTACTAAAAATGAACAACTTCCTTATATTTGTTATGACCATGTAAGCTTGTGTTATAATAACGCTTCTTGCGATTCTCTATCAGATATAACTTTAAATATTGAAAAAGGAGAAACTATTGGTATTATTGGCGGAACTGGTAGTGGTAAATCATCACTTGTTAATTTATTGCCAAGATTTTATGATGCAACAGGCGGTTGTCTTTATTTAGATGGTAAAGATATTAAAAGTTATACACCAACAGAATTAAGAGAAAAAATTGGTATTGTTCTTCAAAAAGCTGTTTTATTTAAAGGAACAATTAAAGAAAACTTAGAATGGGGTAGAAATAATCCAACCGATGAAGAACTAGAAGAAGCATGTCGTGTAAGCCAAGCCTTAAATGTTGTTAGTAAAAAAGAAAACGGAATGGATTCTATTGTTGAACAGAATGGTAGAAACTTCTCTGGTGGTGAACGCCAAAGATTATCAATTGCGAGAGCTCTAATTAAAAAACCTGAAATTTTGATTTTGGATGATTCATCAAGTGCTCTTGATTATCAAACTGATGCTCTTTTGAGAAAAGCTATTAAAGAGTTAGATTATAAACCAACCGTATTGATTGTTTCTCAAAGAACTACATCTATTCAAAATGCTTCCAAAATTGCTGTACTTGATGATGGTAAATTAGTTGGCTTTGATACACATGATAATTTATTAAAGAATTGTTTGGTATATCAAGAAATTTATTATTCACAATTTAAGAATGGAGGTAAATAAAATGAAGAGAGTTTTAAAATATTTAGAAAAAGACATATTCACTTTGATTGTTACATTCATTCTTGCTATCATATCGGTAGTTTTAACAATTTATGTTCCTATTTTATTTGGTTCTGCTATTGATTTGATTGTTGGAAAAAATAATGTCGATTTTGATAATTTAATAAAGATTTTAATTAAAGTTGTCATTTGTGTAGGTGCTACAGGTATTGTTCAATGGATAATGATGTTATTAAATAATATGATGGCTTATAGAATTACAAAGAGACTTAGAAAAGAAAGTTTCGATAAAATTCAAGTTTTACCACTTAAATTTTTAGATGCTCATGCTTATGGTGAATTAGTTAATGTTATAATAAACGATGTTGATCAATTTGCGGAAGGATTGCTTTTAGGCTTTACTCAATTTTTTACTGGCATTGCAACTATTATTGGTACAATCGTATTTATGATTTCTATTAACTGGGTTATAGCCTTAGTAGTAGTAGTTGTTACTCCTTTATCCCTTTTTGTTGCTAAATTCATCGCCACTAAAACTTATAGTTTATTTAGAGCTCAATCCGAACTTAAAGCCACACAAATGGGCTATATTGATGAAATGATTGGAAATTTAAAGGTAGTTGAAGCCTATAATCATGAAGATGAAAATTTAGAAGCTTTTGATGTTATTAATGATAAATTAAAAGACACTTCTTTTAAGGCAACATTTTATTCATCGCTTACTAATCCTTGTACAAGATTTGTTAATTCGGTTGTTTATGCCCTTGTTGCCCTTTTTGGAGCTATTTTTGTAGTCGATCCTTTTATTGGTGGTCTAACTTTAACAGTTGGTAATTTGACTTCCTTTTTAAGTTATGCCAATCAATATACGAAACCATTCAATGAAATATCATCAGTAATTACCGAATTACAAAACGCTTTGGCATGTGCAGGAAGAGTATTTAAACTTTTAGATGAAGAAGTAGAAACTAAAGAAATACCAACAGCTTTAAAACTAGATAAAGTCGATGGTAATATAAAATTAGAACATGTTTATTTTTCTTATGTTGAAAATAAAAAATTAATTGAAGACTTTAATTTAAATGTTAACAAAGGAGAACACATAGCTATTGTCGGTCCTACAGGATGTGGAAAAACAACTTTGATAAATTTATTAATGCGTTTTTATGATGTAAATAGTGGTAACATTAAAGTTGATGGTTTTGACATTAGAGATATAACAAGAAAATCTTTGAGAAGTAATTATGGTATGGTACTTCAAGAAACTTGGATTAAAACAGCTAGCGTTAGAGATAATATTACTTTAGGTAAAAAAGATGCAACTGATGAAGAGATTATTGCGGCTTGTAAAAAATGCCATGCTCACAGTTTTATTAAAAGATTACCTAATGGCTATGATACCATAATTAGTGAAGAAGGTAATTTATCTACTGGTGAAAAACAATTAATATGCATCGCTAGAATTATGCTATGCTTACCACCAATGTTAATTCTTGATGAAGCTACTTCATCTATTGACACTAGAACAGAAATAAAAATTCAAGAAGCCTTTAACATTTTAATGAATGGAAAAACTTCATTCATCGTTGCCCATCGTTTGTCTACTATTAAAGAAGCTGATCAAATACTTGTTATGAATAGTGGAAAAATAATTGAAGTAGGAACTCATGAAGAATTATTAGAGAAAAAAGGATTTTATAGTGAATTATTTAACTCACAATTTGCTAAATTTTAATAGTTAATATGGAAACAAAAGTATATATATCAAATTGTATTGATTATGATGAAAGTAAAATAAGAACGGCTTTTAAAGAAACCATTTTAGACAATAACTTATTAGACTTTGTAAAACCAAAGATGAAAATTGCGATAAAAGTTAATCTAGTAGCTGCGGCTACACCAGATAAAGCTGTTACAACAAATCCCGTGCTTGTAAAAGTACTATGTGAAGAGATTGTTAAAAGAGGTGCTTATGCCATTATTGGTGATAGCCCCGGTGGCCTATTTAATAGCAATACTTTAAGAAATATTTATAAAGAAAGTGGTATGCTTTCTTTAGTTAGCGAAAACATTTCTGTTAATGATAACTTTAATCAAGAAATACGAAAAATTAATGGGAAAGTTGTTTCATCATTAGATTGTTCATCTTGGCTTTTAGAAGCTGATGCAATCATTAATTTTGCAAAATTAAAATCCCATGGAATGATGGCTCTAAGTGCTTGTACGAAAAATATGTTTGGTTCTATCCCTGGATTGTTAAAACCCGGATATCATTATCGATATCCTAATCATGCTGATTTTGCCGATATGTTAATTGATATTCAAGAATTTTATAAATGTAACCTTCACTTGCTAGATGCTATAGTTGGTATGGAAGGCAATGGACCAACACAAGGAACGCCTAGAAACATTGGCTTATTTATGGCTTCCAAGTCACCATATGCAATTGATGAGGTAGCTGCTTATATTATAGGTTTGATCAATGATGATGTTCCTTCAATAACTCAAGCTATTAAAAGAGATAAAATACCAGTTAGTGTTAATGAATTAGATTTATCAATCAATGTAGAAAATTTTGTGATAAAAGATTATAAAAACATTAAACCTGGAAAAAACATGGAATTTAATGATAAATTTAAGGGACCATTTGGTAAAACAATTACCAAAATGGTGGCAAAAATTTTAAGAGTAAAACCAAAAGTGGTAAAAAAAGAATGTATTGGGTGTAAAAAATGTGCAAACATTTGTCCAGCTAAGGCGATTGAAATGAAAAATGGTAAGCCAATAATAGATAGAAATAAATGCATTAGATGCTTTTGTTGTCAAGAATTTTGTCCCAAGGGTGCCATGAAAGCTCATAAAAGTTTTATCATTAAATTACTTACAAAAACAAAATAAGAAGAGTTTCTCTCTTCTTATTTATTTTTTATAGTCTTTTTTCATTAAAAAATATTATAAATAGTGTATAATAAATTATAGAAAATACTTAAAGAGGTGAAAAAATATGAGCTTAAAAAAGATTTTTGGGCATTTACACACCATTTCACATCATCGTCATGTAGTTATTAAATTATGCTTTAAGGCTGGCATTGGTCTTCAAGGTTTACGACATGATTTATCAAAATATAGTCTTACGGAATTTATTCCAGGATGTAAATATTATCAAGGTACGAGAAGTCCTAATGAAGCTGAAAGGGAAAAGTATGGATATTCACTTGCTTGGCTACATCATAAGGGAAGAAACAAACATCATTATGAATATTGGAATGATTATAGCATCAAAGATGATGCTTATTTACCAGTAAAAATGCCTTTAAAATATGTTAAAGAAATGTTTTGTGATAGAGTTGCAGCATCTAAAATTTATAAAAAAGATCAATACACTACTGCATCTCCTTATGAATATTTCGCATCAAAGAATGTTCAATCGCGAACTCATCCTGACACTTACAAACTGTTAGAAACTCTATTATTAATGTTAAAAGATAAAGGTGAAGAAGAAACATTAAAATATATTAAAAAAATAAAAACCTATGAGGAGGTGATAAAATGAAAATAGCTGTTGTTTTAGGATATTGGCTTCACGATGATGGTTCAATGGATAGCCTTTTAATTGAAAGATTAGATTTAGCAAGACAAATGATTGCCGATTTAAATCCCGATTATGTAATTTTGTCAGGTGGTATTGCCAATGAAAAAGCTGGTCGTAGTGAAGCAAGTGCCATGTATGATTATTTAAAAGAAAAAAATGTGCCAACTAAGATGTTGATTAAAGAAGATAAATCACATACAACATTAGAAAATGCTATTAATTCTTGTAAAATTGCCGAGGAGATGCATGTTACAACTTTAATAATATGTTCTAGTATTGAACATTTTACAATATATAACTTTAATCCTCTAAAAATGTTCAATGATCAATTACAAAATAAAAATGTAAAATTACTAATTTATACAGAAGGTAAAAAAGTATGAGCGTTTTTAAGAAAAAAAAGAATGAATTAATAGTTAAAAAACGAGTAAATAATATCACTGGGGAAACAGAAAGCAATTTGATTCGAAAAGAAAATTTAAAATTTTGGTCACGAATTGGTATTGCGGTAAGCCTAATAATGATTGTTTTTATAATATGCGCAGTTGTTAGCATTTATAAAAATTTATCAGAAATTAACTTATGGTTAGGAATTAGCATAACGGCTCTTGTAATTGTTTTATTGATAATTTTTGTCGTATCTCCCGTCATAAAAATATTTAATTCGCCTTCTTTTACCTTAGATTCTACAGCTCTTACAACTTCAATTAAAGCTAAAAATTATCGAACTATGAAAAGTGTTGCCAATAATTTAATCAATAGTGAAAATTCTATTCCTTTTGAACAAAAGAAAAAAATTGAAGAAGCTATGCCTAACCGATATAAGCTTAGAGATGAATTGAATATAGCTTATGATAAATATATAAAAAAAGATATATCTAAAATTATTTGGCTTACATCATCAAAAGTTGCTTGTGCAACGGGCATTAGTAGTAATAACATTTTTGATGCCATGTCAATAATAATATTGGATGTTAGAATGATTATGCAAATTGTTGTGAAATGTGGATATCGCCCTTCTTACACAAAACTTTCTAAACTCATTTTTAAAGTATTTAGAAATGCTTTAATCGCTTATACCATTCAAACAACTAATATAATCGAAAAATTTGCAAGATGGGGATTAAAAACGTTAGGAATGACACCGGGAATTTCAACAATTGCAGCCCCTTTTATTGAAGCCGCTACAAATGGTTTATTTACGGCTAGAGTTGGAATTATTGCGAGAAAATATCTATATTCTGAATTTAAAATTCATTCAAAAATTTTAAGTCTAGAAGAAGCCGAAAATATTATTGCTGAAGAATCGGCAATTGAAGCCCAAGAGATTTTAAAAGAAAATGGTGTTGAAGATGCTTAAAATTAGCCTGAAAAGTTTTTTGCTTTCTTCCCTTTTTAAAATATTGTATTTTGTTGGTGGTATTGCGATTGGAATATTATTAGTAATGATTATTTATTTATTAACAACCATTATTTATAAGCATCGTAAAAATAAAAGTAAGATTAAAGTAGAAAAACAAATACCCGAAGCTAACCCTAATTTAATTATAGAAAGATATCAAAATATTTATACAGAAAATTATGGAAAGAAAAATATTAAGATTAGATTAGCTTCTATAAAGGATATATCGATAAATTTAGTTAAAGATATTGCTAAAGTTTATTATCCCTCCTCAAAAGAAGCAATGCTGGAAGTATCTCTAGAAAATCTAATTCTTCTTTCTCATGATTCTATTTCTAAAATCGATAATCTTATTAATGATATAATTGCTGATAAACGATTTAAAATTTTATGGTTTGGCTATAGGACTACACATAATATATCTAATTTTTTTAAAAAATTGTTTAATAAGAATTATAGTGATAATGTTAGTGTAGACATTAGAGATATGAAAATATCTTATGTTTTAGGCGAAATTGATAAAATAAAGGAAAATGCTTCAAAGAAAAAAAGTGATGTCGATCCAGAAGTTGAAAAATCATACTTTTTTATCGATAAATTTATTAATAAAAAAATATGTGAATTAATAAATGAAATCGGCAAAGAAGCAATTCTTGTTTATAGTGGTGAGTTTAATGGAAATAATACCACAAGTATTGAGGTGATAAAATGATATTAACAGTTCATTTTTCATTTTCATCAGTACTAGTCTTTATTTTTGGTGTTTTTGTTGGTATAATTTGGGGTGCCTATATTTACGTTAAGCGCAAAAAGAAATTAATTGTATCCCATATTGATAAAAAATTTACTACTCTTGATGTGGATAAACAAAAAGAAGTTAATGATTTAGTAAATAATATTTACTTAATTCATAAAACGACACATAAAGGACCACATAAGTTCTTATTTGGTTTTGTTAATATTAAAAGAAGAAAAAACAAAAAAAATGATGAATTAATTAATAAAATATCACCAACTCTTTCTACTAATGCCACTTTAGCCAATGAAATAAAATGGTTAATTGAAGGCGTGGCAAAAATCTATTACCCAGATTCTAAGTATCCATTAGGAGAACTTTCAATTAATGAAGTTTTTAAATTACTTTATGAACTTTTAGATATTATTAAATTAGTTATCGATGATCTTCAAATTCCAGAACTAGAAAAAGTAAAAGCTATTAATGTTAAAGATATAATTACCTTATCATTTAAATTTAAGAAGTTTTATAATATTAAAGGTGTAAAATTATCAATTATGATAATTAATGCTGCTATTAAAATACAAAGTGTAATAACTCCAATTTATTGGATAAAAAAAGGCACAAAGAGTTTTTCTATTGATTCCTTATCACAATTTTTAGTTAAATGTACCTTCGAACTTATCGGTAAGCAAACGGCTAATGTTTATAGTAAAACCGTTGATAAGATAGAAATATAAAAAGTTAAGCATAATTATAGAAAAAAATATATAATTATTATATAATATCTATAATTAGAATAATTCTAAAAAAGGAGGAAATATGACTAAACAAAGAGAACTTGTATTAGGAATAATTAAAGATTCTAGTGAACACTTAACCGCTGAAGAAATTTTTATGAAGGCCAAAGAAAAAATGCCAGGGATTGCTTTTGCTACGATTTATAATAATCTAAATGTTTTGGTAGATATGAAATATATAGGTCGAATAAAAGAAGTAGGAACACCTGATCACTTTGATAGAAATATTACTCCACACGATCATGTTGTATGTGATATTTGTGGTAGATTAAAAGATGTTACAACACCATCTTTAAAATCATATATTGAAGATTTAATAAATTTGAAACTTACAGCGTATAGATTATCAATGCGATATGTTTGTGATTCATGTAAAGAAAAAGAGAGGAAAAAATAATGAATTTAAAAGGAAGTAAAACCGAAAAAAATTTGATGACTGCATTTGCAGGTGAAAGTGAAGCACGCAATAAATATACTTATTTTGCAGGCGTAGCTAAGAAAGAAGGATATGAGCAAATTGCTGCAATCTTTGAAGCTACCGCCAACAATGAAAAAGAACATGCTAAAATGTGGTTTAAAGCCTTAGGAGAACTTGGTAATACTGCTGCTAATCTTGCTAAAGCTGCTGAAGGTGAAAACTATGAGTGGACAGATATGTATGAAAGATTTGCAAAAGAAGCAGCAGAAGAAGGCTTCCTAGATTTAGCTTTTAAATTTAAAGAGGTAGCAAAAATAGAAAAAAGTCATGAGGAAAGATATAGAGCTCTTCTTAACAATGTTGAAATGCAACAAGTTTTTGAAAAAAGTGAAGAAACGATGTGGGAATGTCGTAATTGTGGACATTTAGTAATGGGTAAGAAAGCTCCTGAAGTTTGTCCTGTTTGTGCTCATCCTCAAAGTTATTTTGAAGTTAGAAAAGAAAATTATTAGAATTAAAAGAATTCGGATGAAGAATGCGATTTCTGCTCGATATTTGATTTTTCCGTTCCGTCGGCGTGGATAGGAAAATCGGTTGTGGAAATCGATATTCGCAGAAAATACAACGTAAATATTATTGCGACAAAGAAAAACGGAAAAATCAATGCGGTTGTTACCGCAGACACGATTCTTTCCGGAGACGGAACTCTTTTAGTTCTTGGGGAATACTTTAACTATAAAACAATAAATTTGGAGGTTACAGATTATGTTAAAAAAGATTTTATCAATTTTTATCGGTATATTTCTTTCGGCAATTATGTGTATCGGTTTGGTTTCTTGCGGAAATCGGACTGATAATAACAACGAAGGCAGTCAACCGGCTCTTCATGACAGAACAAAATGGTTTACCGCAGAAGAACTGATGAAAAAGGGACTTGACGAATTGACAATGCCGAGCGGACTATTCGGTGAAATAAATTCAAGCGATGCTTGGTTTAACGACGGCTACTCTTTTTCTCAAGATTGTCCTGACGAAGCAACATTCAAGTCAAATGCCGAAACCTATTTTTTATATTTCAAAACGCATTACGATGGCAGATTCGGCAAGCCGGCGATAGAAAAACTCAGTTTGGATTCAAACGAAACTTGGTATGTGATAGAACAAAAAAGCGAGTTGTCGGATTATTTCGATGACAATCCGAGCAAGTTGTATCAATTTTACTATGTAAGAGATAACACATTGGAAAACGGTTATTTTGTAAAAGGTTCGGTTTGGATTTTCGAAATTCGTTATGAAATCGACACCGAGACGAATCAATATAAATTCAAACTATTTGTGGAGAGTGCCGATTCATCTACTAATGGCGTTTATTCGAATTATTATAAAATGAAATAACATAAAGAAATAAACATGAAAGAAAACAGAAAGTTGTAAAAAGACGTGCTGGACGATATTCGTCAGGATATGAGCGATGAAGAAGTGCTTAGTTTGCTTGCAAACCGCAAGATTTCGGTACGCCCCGAAAGCGAGAAAAAATATACTTTGGGGCAAGAAGCCGCAGACGCTATCGCAAAATTTGCAGGCAGTTGAGCGTTCAATCCGTACCCGTTTATATTGCTTAATCTGGTGTTTTCCTGCGTTGCGGCTATTCAGGCGCCTCTCATTATGATGAGCCAAAACCGTCAGGAAGAAAAAGACCGCAGGAGAGCCGAAAACGACTATAAAGTCAATCTGAAAACCGAAATTATGATTGAGGCATTGTATGACAAGGTTAATGCCCTTCTCGCCAAGCAGTCTGCACTCGAAAAAAATTGCAGACAGAAGATAACGGTAATAAATCCGAAAATAAATGATAATTTAGTCTTGCGTACAGAGTTTTCGGAGAGATTAAAAAAGCGGAATACGGAGAAACGAAAAAATGATAAAGAATTCAAGTCAATGCGCCTTGAATTCTTTTTTTTATCAATCAAAAAAATTATTTATGGTCGATGGCAAACAGTCATCGACTTTTTTGTGTCTTTTTTGAAAAAAATATATGATTTTCAGCATTGCTAATGAAAAACATATGAAATTTTCGTGAAACACCCTAACAAAACGGCTTGCAACTTTCCAATAATAGTAGAGAGAAGTTTTCCTGCTGTTGCACTTAAAGGATTAACAGAAAAACAAACGAAATAAGGAGCGCAAAATGATGAATCCAAACATAAGTTAAAAAATCTACGAACGATAATAACGCGAAAGCGAAAGAAGACGACAATAAAATTCTCGATTTTATGATGCTTATTTACAAGTATAACAGTTTTGGAGAACCCACGCCTGGAATACTTCGCACGTTCATTGAAAAGGTCGTTGTTCACGAAAAGACGAAAATCGACGGACATTATAGATAAACGGTAGAAATCTTTTATAATTTCTTAGGAGCGATTGACCGACCTATATGGGGCGACGAACTCTCTGTCGATGATGATTGAAACCAACAAACAGCAAGAGAAAAGGCGTGGCATAACGCCACGCCTGACTCTGAACCTTGCGCCTTTACCTGAAATTTTCTATGGGAACTGCGGTAAAACTGAATTCTTTTTTAAAAAGTAGAAATTATTTTAAATTTATAGTATAATATTAGAAAAAATAGTAGTAAGTAAAAGGAGTATATATGCAAAAAAATCTAAATGAATTATTAGAAAAATCTTTATATGTTCATAAAGAATTAAAAGCTAAAGAAGAAGATGGGGCTAATTATAGATGGATAAATAAAAAAGTATATGATTCTTTAGTAATATATGATGGTAGTAGCTTGGATAAAGTTGAAAAAAGTGCCTGTACTTCATTATCCATCGATCATGAAGTATATTTGACTAACGCAAGTAGTTTAAAGATGACAGCATCAACTGATATCGAAAATGTAATACCTAGACCTTGGCCAAGCATTCATATTAAATTAGACCATTTAGACTTAAGTAAGTATAATAGAATTGCATGTGATATATACATTAAAGCTACTGGTTATCAAAACTTCTATTATCAATTTTTTGTAGGTAATAAGGGTGAAAGAGACCATCATTCTCCAAGTTTAATACCTAATAGATGGAACCATGTAATATGGGAAATTGATGATGTTCTAAGAGATGATTGTGATGAATTTATAATTGGACCTTGGCTTATGGGATGCCCTCCGGAAGGACTTCCACTATATGAAGTTTATATCGATCAAATTAAAGCTGAAATAGTTGATCCCGATTATGTAAAAGGTTGGGATATTGGTGAAAAAATTGCTTATTCTCATGTTGGTTATTTTATAGATCAAGAAAAACAAGCAATTGTAAAGAACGTATCATCCCCATCATTTAGGCTTTATAATAATGATGAACTAGTTCTAGAAAAGTCTTTAGAAAAAGTAAGTACTAAAATTGGCGAATTTTATTTAATTGATTTTACAGAAATAAAAAAAGAAGGAATATATAAAATAAAAGTTGGCGATATTGTAACTAAAGAATTTAGTATTTCTAATCATTGTTATGATGAATCAATTTGGAAAAGTATGAACTTTCTTCGCCTTTTAAGATGTGGTGAGGATATTCCTGGAGTTCATAGTGCTTGTCACTTAAATTGCCGAACGGTAAATGATGATGGTAGTAGTGTTCCAAATTTTGGCGGTTGGCATGATGCTGGTGATGTTTCACAATTTGAAATTCCCACAGCAGAAATGGCTCACGCAATTATTGATCTCGCTAAAAAAGTCAAAGATAAAGACCATATGATGTATGAAAGATTAAAGGAAGAAGCTCGTGTAGGTTTGAACTGGCTTTTAAGAACAAGATTTGGTAATGGAATGCGAGCTCTTGCGGTAGGATATTCTATTTGGAGACATAATGTTTTAACCAAAGATAATAATACGGTTTTGGCTAATAAAGCTGAAAATGGACCTTTTGAAAATTTTTGTTCGGCTGCCGCTTTAGCCGCTGCTTATGATTTGTATAAGGATGAAGATGAAATTTTTGCATCATGGTGTAAAAGAAGTGCTATGGAAGATTTCGATTTTGCCGTAGATGGTTACAATAAAAAAATTCATACCGTTCGTTGGGGCTCGAATGTCGACTCTCAAGTGTGTGGCCATG
Organism: uncultured Bacilli bacterium; assembly: GCA_934098295.1. Classification (GTDB taxonomy): domain Bacteria; phylum Bacillota_I; class Bacilli_A; order ML615J-28; family CAG-313; genus UBA1737. Next base: position 120,515 of record CAKONV010000003.1, read on the forward strand.
GTGCGTTAGCTGCTTGCGAAATTTATAAAATAACAAATGATAAAAAATATCTGGATATTGCGGTATCTTACGCGAAAACAATTCTTCTATGCCAAGAACAAAATTATCTTCCTGGTGATATTAAAATAAGAGGTTTCTTCTATGAAGATGTAGCTCACAAATATATTTTAATGTATGAACATCGTGGGCATGAACAATCACCAATTCAAGGATTATGCAGTTTATGTGAAGTTGCAAAAAATCATCCTGATTACTCAACTTGGATTAAGGGATTAGAACTATATAGAGAATATGTACTAAGTACAATGAAATATACAGCCCCTTATAATTTAGTTCCTGGTCATGTTTATATATTGGATAAAATTAATGAGGAACGTTTTACAATTCCTAAAGATTATGGAACTATTGAAGAGGGAATGGAAATACTAAGAAATCAAATTAAAAATGGTATTAAAATTAACGATACTACATATTTAAGAATTTTCCCAATTGCTGTTCAACGAAGAGGTTTCCATGCTACATTGTTAAGTAAAACTAAAGCTGTAAGTTTAATAGCTAAAACTTTGAATGATGAAAAATTAAGACAAATTGCACATGATCAATTAGCATGGGTTTTAGGTAAAAATCCGTTTGCCTCATCAACAATGTATGGAGAAGGCTATAATTATCACCCATTATATGTAGCCTTTTCAAGACAAATGGTAGGAGCTCTTCCTGTTGGAATTATGACTAAAGGTGATGAAGATTTACCATTTTGGCCAACAAGAACTCATGCTGTGTATAAAGAAATTTGGGGTCACACAACTGGAAAATATTTGTGGGTTTTAGCGGATTTATTGTAAAAATTAAAAGATAAAAGGAGAAAATGAGAAATGAAAAAAGAAGTAAAGAAAAAAGGATTAACATTAGTTATCATTGGTGGCATTTTAACTATAATTGCAATACTGGGATTAATATTTGAATTGTCAATAACTAAAACATATAGTGATTTAATCAAACAAGAAAATAATTTAGGTGCAGCTTTATCGGCCATTCCTGTTGTTTTAATTTTAATTCTTTGTTTGTTAGTAACCGCTGTATCATCAGTTATTAGCATTATTATCAGCATAATAAATATTGCCAAAATAAAAGAATATCAAAAATGGTCAATTGCGTATTTAGTGATAACTTCTATAACTTTTATTTCGTCTCTTTTATCATTTCTTATAACAGTATATTAATATGCCAAAAATAATTTTTAGTGATTTAGATGGTACATTATTACATAATGACAAAACTATTTCAAAATCAACAATTTCAAGCATTAATGAATTAATCAAAGAAGATAATTATTTTGTTGTTAATACCGGTCGCCCGTTTTATAGAGTGAGTGATATTTTAAAAGAACTAGATATTGTTAGCGATAAACAATACGTTTGTTGTTTTAATGGCGGTTTGATAACAAGTACTGATCATAAAACCATTTTATATGAAAATAAACTAAAAGATGAAGAAGCTTATGAATTAATAAAACTTGCAGAAAAAGTTTCCATTAATGTTTTGGCTTATTTTGATGATATTATTTTAGCGGATGAAATTCCAAGTGATGTTTCCTATTTGAATAGTCTTTCTTGTTGTAAAGTTATTGAAGGTGGAAAGGCCTCTCTTTTAGAAAAACATGGTTTCTATAAAATTATATATGTTGGAACTGCTGAAGAAATTGCAAGAGTTAGAAAAATAGTTTATAATGATTTAATAGAAAAATATATGGTTGTTCAAAGTGATGATTATTTTTTAGAAATATGTCCTAAGAATAATAGTAAAGGAAATGCTATAAAAATTCTCTCATCATACTTAAATATTAAATTAAGTGATATTTATGCCATTGGTGATGAGGAAAATGATTTAGCCATGATCATAGAAGCTGGTATTGGCTGTGCTGTTGCTAACGCTAAAAAGACTATAAAAGACAAAGCAAAGTTAGTATTTTCCAGTAATGAAAATGATGGTGTTGAAGAATTAATTAAAAAACAAATTCTAAAAAGTGCAAAAAATGAAAAAATATTAGTAAGCGCATGTTTGTTAGGCGACATGTGTAAATATAATGGCAGTAGTAATTCTTTTATACCCTTGAAAGAATTTTTAACAGATTATGAAATAATAAAAATATGTCCAGAATGTGATAGTGGTTTAAAAATTCCTCGAAAACCAGCAGAAATTATTAATGGTAAAGTTATAAATATAGATGGAGAAGACGTAACAAGTTATTATAAGAAAGGTGCAGAAATTGCTTTAAAAAAGGCCTTAGATAATAATGTTAAAAAAGCTATTCTAAAAGAAAATAGTCCATCTTGTGGAAGTGGTTTTGTTTATGATGGCACATTTAGTCATAAAAAAGTTTTGGGTGATGGACTAACGGCTAAACTATTAAAAGAAAATGGTATAAAAGTTTATAACGAAAATAATTTTTTAGAAATTAATAAATAATAGGCAATAATTATTGTCTATTATTTTTATTTTTTATATATTATAAATGGTGTTAATATGAATTTTATTTTGATGAGTTTTTTAGCTGGTTTATTTACTTGGTTAATTACTGCACTTGGGGCCCTTTTGGTATTTATAGTTAAGAAGTCAAATGAAAAATTTATATCTTTTTCGATTGGTTTAGGTGGAGGAATTATGCTCGCCTCTAGTTTCTTTAGTTTAATTTTACCAGCCATTTCTTATGCTGAAGAAAGTAAAAAAACAGTATGGTTAATATGTGGAATCGGTTTTATATTAGGATTTATACTTATTGCTATTTTTGATAATATTTTAAGTGTTTTAGAAAATAGAAGAAATAATAATAAAAATAGTAAAACAAATATTTTATTAATACTTGCGATAACATTTCATAATATTCCCGAAGGTATGGCCATAGGAGTAGCCTTTGCTACCGCCTTTTTAGAAACTGGAAGTGCTGGTCTTAATGCTGCTATTATTTTAACAGTAGGTATTGGCATACAAAACTTTCCTGAAGGTATGGCTATAAGTTTACCGCTTGCATCAAATGGTACTTCAAAAATTAAAGCTTTTTTAATAGGAGCCTTAAGCGCTATTGTTGAACCAATAGGAGCTGTTCTTGGAGCTGTTTTAGTATATTTAATCAAGGATATCTTACCAGTTGTTTTACTTTTGGCTGCAAGTGCGATGATTTATGTAGTTGTTGAAGAATTAATACCAATAGGTAAAAATCAAAACAGTAGTAAAATATCGACAATTGGTTTCATGATTGGTTTTTCAATAATGATGATTCTCGATTTAGCGTTTAACTAAAACGGAAATATTAAATAATCTTTCTTTTAAAAGAAAGATTTTTAATATTAAAAAGCCCTTATAAAAGGGCAAAGCGAATATATTTTTGGCTTAAGGAGGGATTACTAAAACAGTAATCCCTAAAAGTTTAGACAGCAAGGGGACAAGTAATAGTACATGTAATTGGATCAAAACATTGAATGCAACAAATACAACTATTGCGGCAAGTAATTGTGTTATTAGTACATGTAGTTTCTTCACCATTAGTAGCAAGTAATCTAAAAATAGTAATGTCTCCTCTAACCTCTTCAACTCTAAATCGGTTGCAAACAGTACCATCAGTAGTTGTAGCCGTTAATTGATTGTTGCATAAATAAATAGCAATTGGTTTTGTATTATAAACAGGAGCTATAATACAAGAATTACAATTACCGATAGCATTAGCAGCAATAGCATCTTTTTGCATTTTTTCAATACGTTTTAACAAATCAGTAATTGTATCAGTACGATTAGTGTTTGTATTAGTATTAGTAATTTCTAAACAAGCCATAAAATACACCTCACTTACACTTTATAGTATGAAAGTAAAAAAATAATGTATAGGTGAAAAGCCATAAAAAAATTACATATTAATAAATACGAGAGGTATTAATATATGTTACTTTAATACTAGATACTTGAAAAAGAATAAAAAATAGTGTATAATAATGAATAGATATAATAAAGAAAAAAGAGGTATAAAAATGTTTTTAGAAATTTCCGCAAATGTTTTTCCCGTTTTAATAGCGGTATTAGTAATCCTTATTCCAGTGCTAATTTTAACGCTAGTTGTACTTATAAAGTTTATCATTAAAAATGTTAAAAAGAGTAAGGCATATAAAAATAGTAATTCTTTTGACTATGAAGAATTGTTTGGTGGCAAAGACAATATTATCAATGTTAATGTAAATATGACAAGAGTTAACCTAGAAGTTAAAGATGTAGATAAAGTGAAAATCGATACTTTAAAAACTTTAGGTATTGGTGTTTTAATAGCTGGTAATACTATTAAATGTTCATCAGAACAACTTGCGAAAGAAGTAAGTAGTAAAATTAAGTAGTTTTTGCTACTTACTATTTTTAAAAAATGATAGTAAAATTTTAAAAATAAGAGGTGAAAGTTATGTACGATTTTGAAAAAATGATTTTAGATAACAAAGAGTTAATTTTAAAAAAGACCCAAGAACTTATTAGAATTCCTAGTGTCTTAGATGAAAACAATAAAACTGATGAGGCACCATTTGGGAAAAATGTTAGAGATGCATTAGATTATATGATGAATTTAGCAAAAGAAGATGGCTTTAAAACTGAACAAGATGGCGGCTATGCTGGACAAATTGATTATGGAAATCCTAATGGAAAGTTAATTGGTATTTTATGCCATTTAGATGTTGTACCAGTTTCTAAAGGATGGATATATCCTCCCTTTGAAGCTAAAATTGTTGATGGTAAACTTTATGGAAGAGGTTCTACAGATGATAAAGGACCAACAATGGCAGCTTATTTTGCATTAAAGTTTATTAAAAATGCTGGTATTAAACTTAAAAATAATATTCGAATAATTCTTGGCACCGATGAAGAAACCGGTTGGCGAGGTGTTAGTCATTATTTTGAAAAATATCCAATGCCAGAAATTGGCTTTGCCCCTGATGCTGATTTTCCTTTAATATATGGTGAAAAAGGTAGAATGACTTATGATTTAGGACTTTCTAGTTGGGATGATGATGATATTGTCGTATCTATTAAAGGTGGAGATCGCTACAATGTAGTTTTAGATGAAGTAAGTGCTATTGTAACAAAAGATTTAGAAAAAGAATTTAAAGAATTTATTAGCGTTAATAATTTAGAAGGAAGCTATACGAAAGTTTCTAATGGTTATGAATTGGTTTTAAAAGGAGTCGCTGCTCATGCTATGGAACCTCATAAAGGTATTAATGCTGGAACCTATATGTGCAAATTCTTGGAAAAATATTCAAAAAATAAATTAATTAAATATATTGCTAAATATTATCATCAAAGTCCATTCCTTGAAAAACTTGGCTTGGATTATAATGATTATGAAATGGGACCAATAACTTGTAATATTGGAATTATGAATATTTCAAAATCAAATTCACTAGTAACGTTAGATTTAAGATACCCTGTTCGTTACGATATCGAAAATTTTCAAAATGTTATGAAAAAAATTGCTGAAGAAGGACAAGTAGAAATTTTAAATAACACTTTAAAAAAGCCACATTATGTTTCTCCAGATAGTGATTTAGTGAAAAAATTATATTCTGCCTATTTAGAAGTAACTGGCGATAACGAACATAAACCTTTCACAATTGGTGGTGGTACATATGCTAGTATGCTTGAAAAAGGATGTGCTTTTGGAATGCTTTTCCCATATGAAACGGAACTTGCTCATCAAGCTAATGAATATTTAAATATTGAATCATTGTATAAAGGAATTCTAATTTATATTAAAGCTATTTTATCATTAGGTGAAATAGATGCGTAGAAGAAACGTTAAAAATGCTCATGAGAGAGTATGTGCTGCTAGTGGCATCATGGTACTCGAGCCATTCTCTTATAGAGGAAAATGGCATGAGTTATTTGGAAATGACAACCCTATTTACTTAGAAATAGGTATGGGCAAAGGTAAATTTATTATTGAACATGCTAGAAAAAATCCAGAAATTAATTATATTGGTATTGAAAAATACGATAGTGTAATTATTCAAGCCGTAGATAAATTAAAAAATGAAGAGTTAAAAAATTTACACTTAATAAGTGGTGATGCATCAGCATTATTAGAGATGTTTTCTGAAAATGAAATTAAAAAAATCTTTCTTAACTTTTCTGATCCTTGGCCTAAAACTAGACATGCTAAAAGAAGGTTAACATATTCTTCATACCTAAAAATGTATGAAAAAATTTTGGATGGTGAATTAGAATTTAAAACTGATAACCGCGAATTATTCGAATTCTCGCTAATTTCATTAAATGAAAATAATTGGTTGTTTTTGGATTTAAGTTTAGATTTACATAAGAGAGATGAAGAAATCATTACTACCGAATATGAAGATCGTTTTAGTGCTTTAGGAAACCCTATTTATTATGTGAAAACTAAAATTAAGGAGTAAACAATGGAAGATATTAAAGGTTTAATACTACTTGCAAACGAATTTGAGGATATTGAAGGCCTTGGCACCATTGATCTTTTAAGGAGAGCTAACTTAAGCGTTGATTTAGTTTCCATTACTGGTAATAAAGAAATCATTACACAGTCAAAAATTAAAATCACGGCTGATAAATTAGTTGAAGAAATTGATGTAAATGATTATAACTTCTTAATAATACCTGGTGGTGCTGCGGTTAAGAAGACACATTTAAGTAGCAATATAACAATAAGCATAATTAATACATTTATGAAGAAAAAACAATTAATTGCGACAATTTGTGCTGCTCCTAGTATTCTTGGCACAAATGGATACTTGAAAGACAAAAATTATGTATGTTTCCCAGGATTTGAAAAACTTGTTAAAGGCGGAAATTATCAAGAAACAAAAAATGTAGTAGTTAGTGATAATATAATAACTTCAAAAGCTGCAGGAACAACATTTAATTTTGCTTATGAAATAATAAAATATTTAAAAAATGAAGAAACTGCTAAACAAGTTTTAAATTCAGTTTTCTATAAAATATAATCTAATTAACAAAATGTTGATTGTATAGACGGTTACGTTAGTCTTAAGGCAATCAACATTTTTTATATTTTAAAACAAAAATAATTTCTTTATAAAGGCGCAAACTATTTGATTTTAATCCTGTTTATAAATAAAAAAATAACAAGTTTTTATCGAAAGGATTAATTTTTATGGATAATTTTATAGAAAAAAATAAAAATAATGAAAATGTAATACAACCTACTAAATCACAAGAAGAAAAAAGTAAAATACCATATGTAAAACTTTTTACACTATTTATGTGGGGTTGTATTTTTGGTGTTTTAATGGAAGGTGTATTTTGTTTTTTCGCTAAAGGACATTGGGAAACCCATGTTGTATCAATTTGGGGACCATTCAACATTCTATATGGTTTTGGTGCTGTGGCTTTCTATGTAGGAGCCGTGAAATTAAAAGATCACAATATTATTTTAAGAGTTGTTATTATGATGATTGTTGCGACAATTTTAGAATTATTTTGTGGACTATTAAGGAAAAGCCTATAAAATTATTTGTTCCGTTCTTACGGTATTTATGATTATAAATGTTGGTTTAACAGGCTTTCAATTATTCGTTGGAGTAAAAGACATTATGGGTTTGATGCTACAACGAAGATAGAAAGAAAAATTGATTTATTAACACCAGATGAGTGGATGCAAAAAAGATTTATTGAATGGAAATTTTTAGATTAAACCATTTTAATTGTTAAATTTAAACTAAATAAATTAACATAAGAGAGAAAAATCTCTCTTTTTTTAATTTCATTATTTAATTTTAGGTGGACAAAAATTAAATAATTTGTTATAATAATTAGTAGTGGAGGAACGAATTGAATGAAAAAAATAATTATTTGTATGTTAATAGTTACTATGTTTCTTATATCAACTATTGTTGTGAAAGAAAACAAAGAAAATAGTGATTATCAACAAGGAGTATTACTTTTAAAGGTAGAAAATCCTAAGATTTTTGAAGATTATAAAAGTTATATAACTAGTTATGATGAAGATTGTATTGCCCCCTTTTGGTATAAAGTAACATTAAATCAAAATGTTTCCACTGTTTCGGCCTATAAATATTTTTTGAACGAAAAAAATATTTTAGAAGTTGATTATAACCGAATCACAAAAATATCTAGTACTAATAACGATACTAAGTATAATACTATTGGAAAAAATGAGGGCTATGATTATATTAATAAGATGGGATATAATCCAGGTGCTGATAGTTCCATAGTTGTGGCTGTAATTGATACTGGTATTGATTATACACATTTAAAATTTAAAGATCGTTTCTGGAAAAATGAAAAAGAGATAGAAAAAAATGGAATTGATGATGATAATAATGGATATGTAGATGATATCATTGGATATGACTTTGTTAACAATGATAACGATCCTATGGATGACTTTGGACATGGAACGCATGTATCGGGAATTATTGCCGGAAACAATGATAGTGATGGATTTGCCGGTCTTGCTTATAACGCTAAATTAATGATTTTAAAAGCTGCTGACAATGAAGGAGAAATATCTCTTGATAATGAAATTAAGGCCTTACTTTATGCTCGCGATAATGGAGCAGACATCATTAATATGTCATTTGGTAGTTATAGCACTAGTAAAATTGAATTAGACGTAATAAATGAAGTTGCAAAAAGTTGTATTTTAGTAGCTGCGGCTGGTAACGATGGTCTTCCTACTTCAGGATTTATAGGAGCTACTTCATATCCTGCTGCCTATAAAAATGTAATAGGAGTTATGAGCGTTAATAGTAACGGCACTAAAGTTTCTTCATTTTCAAATTATGATACCAAGCCATTTAGTGAAGCATTATATGATGTTTATGCACCTGGCGAAGGTGTTATTGCCCCATATCCTTCTGGTAAATATGTTGGTAAGGATGGTAGATATGAGTCATTAAGTGGTACATCGATGTCAACACCTTTTGTTTCTGCCATTGCGGCTATTTTAAAAAGTATTTATCAAGATGCGAGTAATGCTGATATCATTAGTATGATAAAAAACATTAAAAGTAATTCTGATTATGATTTAAATAGACCTGTTGTAAATTTATATGATTCACTTATAATGAATGATGATGCTTTCATCACCATAAAGAGTTCATATGTGTTTGATCCTTTAACTATTTCAAAAAACAATAACATTAATTATATGGCTGAATCAGGAGAAACCATTCACTTAAGTTTTGACTATATAAATTATGGAAGCCCTGCCTATAATTTAGAAGTTGAATTAGTTAACAAAGAAAATGATTCTAACATAAAAATGAAAAGTAAAAAATATAGTTATACTAAACTTGAAAATTTTTGTTCTATTAATCATAATAAAACAATTGATAAAATTGACAAGATGAATAATTATTATGTAGATGCTAATCAAGCGTTTGAAATTGAAATAAATAATAATATTCCTAATAATTATGTTGTTCATTTAGAACTTATAATAAAGTATAATTTAAGAAATGGTGAAAGTAAAGAGACTATCATACCTTATGATTTAAAAATAAATAATAAAAAAGATGTTACATTAGATGCCGAATACAACTACGTTGAACAAGGTAGGCTAATGATGGTGACTTTTAAATTTGATTCACCAATTAGTTATCTTCAAACCCAATTTGATGTCAATTTTGATAGTCAAATCTTAACTTTAAAATACTATGTTTTAAATAATAAAACCAATACCTATAATATCAATCTTGATGATTTAGCTGATGGAAAAATAAGTTTTTCTTTGATGAATGATAAAATTACCGATAATAACTTGATTATTTTAACATTATTCTTTACTACTAATAGTTGTGTACTGCCAAAAGAGGCAATAATATCATTTACGAATGTTAAATTATTTAGCATAGAAAATATCAAATTAAAAATGCCTAAAAACCTTGTTATTGCTCTTCCCGACTCAGCCTTATTACATGATAATCATCAAGAAGAAGTTAAAGCTACTTGCGTGTCTACAGGTGAAATTTCAGCGGTATGTAAGGTTTGTAAAAGAAAAAATACTTATAAACTTACACCTAAAGGAATTCATAATGATTTAGCAGTCGATTATGAATGGAATAATAATCATAACTCATGTGTTGGCAAAATTAATTGTTCTATTGATGGAAATGTTTATGAAGAAGAAGTTACAGCTACAAAAGAAATATTAATTAAACCAACTTGTCTAAAAGAAGGAAAAATAGTTTATACAGCAACATTCAAAAATGATTTTTTGAAAAAACAATCTTATGAAGAAACATTGCCAAAAGAAGTACATAACAATAACAAAAGTAGCTATGAATGGAATAAAAATCATACGGAATGTATCGGAAGGATTATTTGTCAGATAGATAATGAAATAATAATGATAAAAAATGCTGAAATAGAAAAAATAGTAATTAATCCAACTTGTACAGAAACTGGCAAAATTTCTTATTATGCTCATTTTAATTCAGACAATATAGCCGATGTTTATTATGAAGAAATATTACCAAACCTTAATCACAATTATCAAAATAAAGTCTATGAATGGAATGATGAAGAGAATATAGTAACTGCTAAGGAAATATGTTTAAATGATAGTAGCCATATAATTACTGAAACAGCTACTATTAATAAAACTATTTTAAAAGAAGCAACCTGTAAAGACAAGGGAATTATTAAACTTTCCGTAACATTTGTAAATAAAGATTTTGAGCCTCAAACTAAAGAAATTGAAGTTTCAAAATTAAAACATTTAGGATCAGATTGGATCATAGATTTATTACCAACGAAAACAAAAGAAGGTAAAAAGCATAAAGAATGTATAAATTGTGGTGAAGTACTAGAAGAGAAAATACTAGAAAAAATAAAAAATAATAAAAGTGATTGTAAGACACAAAATGTTATAAAAGCATTAAGTTTTTTAACTTTAAGTATCTTATTAATAAAGTTAAGAAAAAAAGAATAGAATTAAAATACTTTACAATTGTATAAAATTATGGTATAATAAAAAGAGTATGGTACGTGTACCATTCCTTGCTTTCAAAAAATGAAAGCCTAATGTCCAGAAGGAGGTGGAAAGAATGAAAAAATACGAAGTTATGTATATCATTCGCCCAAATGTTGATGAAGAGGGTAGAAAAGCTGTTATTGAAGAAATTAACGAAGTTTTCACTAAAAATGCATCTACTGTTACTGAAGTTAAAGAATGGGGTTTGAGAGAACTTGCTTACGAAATCGATGGCGAAACTAAAGGTTATTACGTTCTAGTAAACGTTGAAGCTACAACTGAAGCTGTTAAAGAATTTGAACGTAAAGCTAACATTGAAGAAAAAATTATTCGTCACATCGTTGTTTTAGCATAGGAGGTACTCATGAATAGAGTTGTTCTTGCTGGTAGAATTACTAAGGATCCAGAACTTAGAAATTCAGCTAATGGTACTCTTTTTACATCATTCAGTATTGCCGTAAATAGACAAATGCCAAATGCTCAAGGTGAAAGAGTAGCCGATTTTATTAATTGTGTTGCTTTTAATAAGCAAGCAGAAAACTTATCCCGCTTTATTCGTAAAGGTGGATTAATTGGTGTTGATGGAAGACTTCAAACTAGAACTTATCAAGCTCAAGATGGTAGCACTCGTTATGCTACAGAAGTAATTTGCGATACAATTACTTTCTTAGAATCTCGCAATAGTCAAAATAACCAAAATAATACAAATGCTTATAATGACTATAGTTCTTATGAGAATAATTACAATCAAGCACCTCAACAAACAAATCAATCACGTAATCAATTTAATCAACAATCATTTACACCATCTTATAATAATGTTGCTTCTAGAAATCAAATGGATGCTCCTCAAGTTCAACCATCTGTAAAGAAAGAAGAACCAAAAGAAGAAGATAATTTTAGTGATGTTGAAAGACAATTTGATATTACCGATGATGATTTACCATTTTAGGAGGAAAATATGGCAACTTTTAAAAAGCGTAAAAAAACATGTTATTTCACAGATAACAAGATTGAAAAAATTGATTGGAAAGATGTTGATCTATTAAAGAAATTCATCTCTGATCGTGGAAAAATTTTACCTCGTCGTGTTACTGGTACAAAAGCTATTTATCAAAGAGAATTAGCTGTTGCAATCAAACGTGCTCGTCATATGGCTTTATTACCATTCGTTAGAGAATAGTTAATTGTGAAAAGTATATAACAGACAAAAATAAAAAGTCTTGCAAATATGCAGGACTTTTTTTATTGCTAGATTATAATATAATACTAGATATTATATTCTTCCAAATCTTTATTTAACAAAAACAATTAGTCAATAAATTTCACCTTAAAAGTTTTAAAAACAACTTTACTCGTAATAATCTTGAAAAAAAATTGCTATTATGGTATAATAAGAAAAATAGAGGAGACAATCTAATATGAGAAAAAAAATTACTTGTTCAATGTTTTTTTTAGGAATAGGAGCGATAATTACCGCTTTTTGTATTTTTTCTATGGTAAGTAAAAAGGATTTCTCACCAAATCGAGATTTTTATTTATTGTGTTCTATTGAATTAATGCTTATAATTGGTGGCGGATTAGAAGCATTAAATAGAAAAAATATGGAATATGTAGAAACTCTTGAGAAAAGACTTAGTTTATGGAATACTATCTCTTACAAAGTAAAGGGTGCTGGAGAGACAGCATTTAATGATTTGCCAATAGGTACATTAGTAATAGATGATGAATTTGAAATTATGTGGAGTAATAATATAGCTAAAACAATGCTTCTAAGTAATTTACAAAATAAAACATTAAAAGATGTAGCTAATGGTAAGATTTATGATTATATTAGTACCGTTATAAATGATGACTCTAAAGATACTTATGTATCGAAAATACTATTATTTGATAAAATATATGAAATAACTTTTATTAGATCAGGTGAAGTAATATATTTAAGAGAAATTACTAATTTAGAAACTCTTCAAAAGCAATACGATAATAGAACTTTGGCAATGGGCTATATAAATATAGATAGCCTTGAAGAAAGTTTATCTGATTTTGATGTTCAAGGTAGAAGTGAATGTCAAGGTAAAATTATTGCTGCTATTGCAAAATGGTCTGAAGCATTTGGGGCATTTGTTAGAGCGTTTTCCGATTCTCGATATATTTTAATGGCTACCAAGGCTCAACTTTTAAAAATGATGGAAAATAATTTTAGTATTCTTGATGAAATCAAATATCTTTTAAAGACAACCAAAGCTGTAAGAGTAACTTTAAGTATGGGTATTGTTTGTGAAGATATTCCAATCGAAGAATTATCAATGGCCGCTCAAGATCAACTTGAACTTGCGTTAAGTAGAGGTGGTGACCAAGTAGTAGTTCGTTTGAATGGAAAAACAACTTATTATGGTGCTAAAACCGATCCTATTTTAAAAGAATCTAAAGTTGAAATTCGTTATAAGTATCAAGAATTAGAAAGTTTAATTTTAAGTAGTGACAAAGTCTTTTGTATTGGTCATGATTATCAAGACGCTGATGCCTTTGGGTCTTCTCTTGCTGTTTACAATTTAGCCATAGCTTTGGGCAAAGAGGCATATATAATAATTAAAGAAGACCGTATTGATGAAACGGTTAGACGCGTTTTTGATGATATTAAAAAATTACATTTAACATTGTATAAAAATATTATAACTCCTGAACATGCTGCTTTCTTAGCAACCGAAAAAAGTTTACTTCTTGTGGTAGACTGTCAATCAGAAAAACAATTATTCTTAACACCTCGTGAATTTAAAACTTTCTCGAAAGTTGCTATTATTGACCATCATCGTAAAAATGATACAGGAACAATTAGTAATCCTAATTTCTATTATTCAGAACCAGCTGCAAGCTCTTGTGTAGAATTAATTTTTACATTATTAGAATTTAGTGATGCTGATTTAAGAATTTCCGCAAGTGAGGCAACTTGGATGATGTTAGGTATTGTTGTTGATACAAATAACTTTGTATACAGAACATCTTCAACAACGTTTGAAATTGCGTCTACTTTAAATAAATTACAAGCAAATATGAATGAAGTAAAAGAATATTTAAAAGAAGATATGACTGAAAAGGCTGTCCGTATTAAACTTATAAACAGTGCCGAACGTTATTCTGATGTCGTAATGATTGCTAAAGAAACCGATTCGATTGTTTTAGAAGCCCCTACAATCGCGAAAGTATCTGATGAACTTCTATCGATAAGGGGAATTGAACTTGCCGTTACTTGTGCTTATACAGCTCCCAATGTTGTTAGAATTTCCGCAAGAAGTTTAGGAAAAGTTAATTGTCAGGTTTTGATGGAAAAACTTGGTGGTGGAGGTCACTTAACAGCCGCTGCTACCGCAATAGCAGATAAAACAATTGATGAAGTTGTTGAAATGCTAAAAGAAAAAATTAATATAGTTTTAGTGGAGAAGAATGAAATGAAAGTAATTTTAATAGAAGATATCAAAGGAAAAGGTAAAAAAGGAGATATTAAAGAATTCCAAGCTGGATACGCTAATTTCTTAATAAAAGGTGGACATGCTGTTATCGCTTCACCTGAAAACATGCGTATTTTGGAACAAGAAAAAGAACTAGAAAAGGCTGAAGCAGATCGCTTATTAAAGTCAATGCAAGAATTAAAAGAAAAAATTGAAGCTCATACTTTTACAATAGTTGTAAAAATTGGCCCAGATGGTCATGTTAGAGGTACTGTTACTACAAAACATATAGCTGAAGCTATTGAAAAAATAATTGGCGAAAAAATTGATAAACGCAAAATTGTCCTAAATAGTACAGTAACAGTTTTAGGAAGTTATGAAGCACAAATACAATTACATAAAGATGTAATAGCTAATGTTACTTTTAATGTTGTAGAAAGTTCTAATAATAAATAATAAAAAAGGAGAAACCTATGCAACCATCTAATCGTATTAATAATAGATCGGTTCCTTATAATACTGAGGCAGAAGTATATGTTTTAGGAAGCGTTCTGATTGATAATAACATTATTGATACTTTAACGGGTAAACTTACAACTACTGATTTTTATGATCCCCGCAATCAATATATTTATCAAGCTATGCTAAACATACGTAATAAAAAAGATATGCCACCTATTAATATTTTAAATGTCATTGAAGAACTAAAACTTTTAAAATATAATGATATAGAAAATATCAATGCCTATTTAGTAGAAATGGTTGATGCGGTTCCTTCAACAGCTTCAGTCAATGCCTACTTAACAATCGTTGAAGACAAAGCTATTGAAAGAAAACTTCTTGCAACAATGCAGGAAATGTCAGATGACATATTGACAAATAAATACGATGTAAGCAGCATGTTAGAGCGTGTTGAAGATAACATGATGACGATTATTAAACAACGTCGTACGAGTGAATTCATTACCTTAGCTGATGCTGCTAATCAAATTTTCGAAAAAATTAATTCCTTTTCATCAAATAATGGTTTAACAGGATTAGATACTGGTTTTGAAAATTTAAATAAGGCAACCCTAGGATTCCAAAAAGGGGATTTAATGATTTTGGCCGCAAGACCATCAGTTGGTAAATCTACCTACGCTATAAATCTTGCTATGCAAGTTGCTGTTAAAAACAATGCTTCAGTAGCTATGTTTTCACTGGAAATGAGTATTGAACAATTATTAATGAGAATTTATTCTTATCAAGCACAAATTAGTTTAAGCAAGATTCGTTCAGGAAATTTAAATAAGGATGAATTACTTTTATTGAGCCTTGCTAAACAAGAATTAGAAAAAATAAATATTTATTTTGATGCGAGCACATCGACAAATATTTCGGACATAAGAACTAAATGCCGACAATTACATCAAGCGGGAAAACTTGATTTTGTCGTTATTGACTATTTACAATTAGTAACTTCCGCCAATAGTAGAGGAAATCGTCAAGAAGAAGTATCTCAAATATCACGTCAATTAAAAACATTAGCTCAAGAATTAAACGTTCCTATTCTAGCGTTATCACAATTATCGCGTAGTATTGAAGGAAGAGAAGACAAGACACCACAATTATCAGACTTAAGAGAATCGGGAAGTATAGAACAAGATGCCGATATGATTTTCTTTATTTACCGAAGAAGTGATGTTGAAGATCAAAGTGATGCTGATATGTTGAATGAAGAAGTTGAAAAAATTAGTAATGTAAATGCCAAAAAGTCACAAGAAGAAATTAAAGAAGTGATATTAACAATTGCTAAAAACCGTCAAGGAAAAACGGGAGATTTTGATTATCATTTCTATGGACATTTATGTAAATTCGTTGAACAAGCTGAATTTAGAAAAGTCTTAAGTAAAAAAAGAAGAAATGGCATGCGCCGACTAAATGGAAATAATAATAATTAGAGGAGAAATATAAAATGATAGACCGTTTAGAAGTTATTTGTGAAAGATATGAACAAATAACAAATATGCTACAAGATCCTGAAGTTGTTAAAGATATAAAAAAGTTAACAGAATTATCTAAAGAACAACGTTCATTAGAAACAATTGTTAATAAATATAATGAGTATAAACAAACTTTAGCTGACATTGAGGATTTAAAAGAAATGACTCATGATGAAGATAAAGATTTAAGGGAAATGGCAGAAACTGAACTTATAAGTAACGAAGAAAAAAAGAATAAAATTGAAGAAGAAATTAAAGTATTATTGATTCCTAAGGATCCTAATGATGAAAAAAATGTAATTGTTGAAATTCGTGGAGCTGCTGGTGGCGATGAAGGAAATATTTTTGCTGGTGACTTATTTAGAATGTATACAAAATATGCCGAATCTAAAGGTTGGAAAGTTGAAGTCATGGACTCTACACCTTGTGAAGCTGGTGGTTTTAGTTATATTGGTTTTATGATTAAAGGTGATTCCGTTTATTCTTATTTAAAATATGAATCAGGATCGCATCGTGTTCAAAGAGTTCCTATCACTGAATCTGCTGGTCGTATTCAAACTTCAACAGCAACCGTACTTGTAATGCCAGAAGCTGAAGAATTGGAAGTCGAATTAGATATGAATGATGTTAGAATTGATACCTTCTGTGCATCTGGTCCTGGTGGACAATGTGTAAATACTACTAAATCAGCCATTCGAGTAACACACATTCCTACAGGCATTGTTGTAAGCTGTCAAGATGGAAAGAGCCAACATGAAAATAAAGCTAGTGCATTAAAAGTATTAAGAGCTCGTCTATATGATCACATGCTAAGAGAAAAAGAAGCTGCCGAAGGTGCTGAAAGACAATCAAAGATTGGTAGAGGGGATCGAAGCGAAAAAATAAGAACATATAATTATCCTCAAAATAGACTTACAGATCATCGTATTGGTTATACAGTTCAACAATTAGATCGTATAATGGAAGGAAAACTTGATGGTGTTATTGAAGCTTTAATTGCTGCTGATCAGAAAAAAGCATTAAGTGTAGAAGAACAATAAAGAAGAAAACTCACATTGAATAATGATTTAAAAAACAAGAGTGATAAAAACGAATTTCATTTTTGAAATTCGTTTTTTATATTGGCTAATTAATTTAATTTTATTGATTTCTTTTTTGTTTTCTTATCAGTTTTTTAAATAACAAACTTTTGTAGCTTTTTATATAACAATAATGGAAAAATATTCATAAATAAATTAATATTGCCATAAATTATGGTGGTGTTAAAGATGTTGATAGTTGATTTATCAAAAATAAAAGCTAATATAGAAATAATTAGAAAAAAGACAAACAAAGATATTATTGCTGTAGTTAAAAGTAATGCATATGGGTTAGGTGCTTCCCATATTATTCCTTTTTTAAAAAAATGCGGTGTTAAATATTTTTTTGTCAATCATTTTAGCGAATATTTAGAAAATAAAATGTTATTTAAAAATTCATATGTTATTGTTATGGATTCATTTAGAGAAAAATTTGAGTATGCTAATGTTATTTATACAATAAATAATTTAGATGATGCTGAATTTTATGTAAAAACAACAATTCCAATAAAAATTCATATTCAAGTTGATACTGGTATGAATAGATTAGGTATAAAAATGTTAGAAGATGTAAAAAAAATCCTTAATATTCTTGAAAAAAACCCATTAATCGATGTTGAAGGTATTTATACCCATTTTTCTTCATGTGTTGATGATAACATTAATTATGATATTCAAAAGGAAAAATTTAAAGAATTTGTTAGTTTAAAGAAATTTAAAATTGTACATTCGGCTGCTACATCATCTTTACACAAAGATATAGTAGGAAATATGGTTAGAGTAGGATTAGCAATGTATGGATACGGAAATATAAATTTATTATTAAAAAAATCATTAGCAGCCTATGAAAGGTTTATAAATGTTATAGAAGTGAAAAAAGGTGAAACAGTAGGGTATCAAAAGGAAAAACAAACAACATTTAATAAAAAATATCTTGTTGGGGTTTTACCAGTTGGTTATTATGAAAACCCTAATTTGACAAGAATTTCGTATCGAGGTCATATTTATAATAAAATTGCTGATTCTTGTATGAATCATACTCATTTTTTAATAGATGATAAAATTAATAAACTATCTTTTTTGTCAATTATTGAAAAAAATGATATAATAGATGGTGAAAAGATTAATTGGTATCACTACATAACAGGGCTATCAAACTACAAAAAAATCTATTTAATGAGGTGTATTAATGGCAACATTTTTAAAATTCTTAAAAACACAAGAAAAAAGGGCTCAAAAGGCCGGATTAGAAGCCGAAGGTGTAAAATTATTGGTATTAGAACTATCAGGATATAATGGTGTAGAATTTGTTAGTAATTTAAATACTGTTATTCCGCTAAAGAAAGAACAAGAACTTCTAAAAGCTTTAGATGAATATATTATCAATAAAAAACCTGTCCAACATATCGTTGGTTATAGTTATTTTTATGGTTACAAAATGATAGTTAATCAAAATGTGTTGATTCCTCGTCCTGAAACCGAAGAGTTGGTAGGTTATATTCTTCAAAAATATGATGAGATATTTCCATCTAAAAAGGTGAAAGCCGTTGATGTTGGAACTGGTAGCGGAGCTATTGCTATAGCATTAAGCAAAGAAGAACCCAATATTTCTTTTACAGCTACGGATATTTCTTCTCTTGCTTTAGATGTAGCTAAACAAAATGCCTTAAATAATGAAGTGAACATTAAATTCTATCAAGGAGATATGCTAGAACCTTTAATTAAAAACAATTTAAAATTTGATATTTTAGTTTCTAATCCTCCCTATATTTGCGATGAAGAATATGTTGAAGATATTGTCAAAGATAATGAACCACATGTAGCTTTATTTGGAGGTCCCGATGGCATGCATTTTTATGATGTTATATTAAAAGATGCTAGTAAAATACTTAATAAGCCTAATATTATTGCGTTTGAACATAGTTATTCAAAAGGAAAGGAAATGCTTGCTCTTGCAAAAAAGTATTTTCCACTTGGAGAATCATTCATAATCAAAGACTTAAATGGAAAGGATCGAATGATGTTTATCATTAATAGGTAGATATTATGACACTAGAAGAAATAAAAAAAATGAATAAAGCTGATTTATCAGGAAAAATCATCTGTTTTTCTACAGATACTGTTGTAGGACTTGGATGTATGATAGATGATAATATAGCATTAGAAAAAATTTATAATTTAAAACATCGTGATAATAAAAAGCCTCTAGCCATTCTTGTGCCTAATAGTGATTGTGTAAAAGAGTTTGTAGATGATGTTCCATTTAAAGCACAAGAAATGATGGAAAAATATTGGCCAGGAGCTTTAACCATTATTTTTAAGAAAAAAACAAATGAATATGATCTTTTAACGAGAGGTTTATCTACGATTGGGTTAAGAATGCCTAATTCTAAAATTGCTTTAACGGTATTAAATCAATTTGGACCGATGGCTACCACAAGCGTTAATATTTCTGGAAATCCGCCAATAAATGATATTGATGAGATAAAAGAACTTTTTAAAGATAAAATTGATTATTATGTCACGGAAAAAGAAGAACATATTGGCGTTTCCTCAACCGTTGTTGATTTAACAAATAATCAGTGTAAAATTTTAAGACAAGGGTCAATAATAATTGATTAAAAAATAAAAATATATAATTTGTTAGTATTTTATCCATTAGGTGTGGCAATAATACCTAATGGGGGAAAATAGTATGATGAAAAAAATTTTATTATTAGTGAGTTTTTTCTTTTTAATTTTCATTAGTTCTTGTAGTAGTAACAATACTGAAACCGTAAGATTAAGAATTATCGCGGCTAGTGATAATCAAAATGATATAAACGACAAGAATGTCGTTAAAAATGCTATCAAAGAATTATTTGATGATAGAGATATTTCTTATGAATTACTAAATGAAAAAAATTTAAAAGAAAAATTATTTGATAAACTAGATTATTCACTATTTTCAAAACTAAAAATAAAAAAAACCATTAGCCATTTTGAAGCAAAATCATATAAGGGAAAATTTATTCCTTCTGGTGATTACGAAACTCTTTTGATTTTAATTGGCGATGGTAATGGACATAATTTTTGGACTCTTTTATATCCAGAATATTATGGACTAGAATTTGAGGAAACAAATGAAATTGAATATAGAAGTTATTTTTATGATTTATTAAAAGGAGAAAAGAAATGAAAATCGCTATTGGATCTGATCATGCCGGATTTAATTTAAAAGAACAAATCAAAAATTATTTATTAGAAAAAAACAACACTGTTTTGGATCAAGGAACATACAATACTGATAGTGTGGATTACCCAGACTTTGCTTTACCAGTTTGTGAAAAAGTAAAAAATGAAGAAGTTGACTTTGGTATTTTAGTTTGCTATACAGGTATTGGAATGAGCATATGTGCCAATAAAGTAAAAAAAATTAGAGCAGCACTTGTATGCAATGAAGAATCGGCTAAACTTACAAGAGAACACAATAATGCTAATGTTTTATGTTTAGGTGCAAAAGATATAAACTTTGAAGAAGCAAAAAAAATAGTTGATATTTTTCTAAATACTTCCTTTACTTATGGTAGACATGAAAGAAGAGTAAATAAGATTACTCAAATTGAAGAAAAGTATGCAAAATAATAGTTTAGCTGAAAAAAATTTTAAAGATACTTTGATCGTTCAAATTTGGCGACTTCTAGGTATGATTGCTTTAGGATTATTAGCAGGATATTTAGTTAGTAGAACTGCTAAAAAAAATGATGATTCTTTAGGAAAATATTATTTTTTAACAATATTTTTACTTTTTTTAATCATTGGCTTAGTAGTTTTTATTGTAAATGTGGTAAAGGCTTATAAACATTTAAAAAAGGAAAAAACTGATTCTAATATTACCAAAAATTAATGAAACAAAAGGAAGTTTATAAAAACTTCTTTTTTTATATCATATTACTTGCATAATTAATTGTACTATAGTATAATATATGTGTAGTTGCTCATATATGCAATTACTCATATGTTTCTATGGAGGTAATATGAAAGAATATCAATTAAATGATGACTTAATTTATACTTTATCAGAGTTTTATAAAAACATGTCAGATCCAACAAGAATGAAAATTATTTATGCTTTGACTGTTGGAGAATTATGTGTTCAAGATATATGTAATGTTGTAAATATGAGTCAAACAGCAGTCTCTTATCAACTTAGAATATTAAGAGGAGCTCGTTTAGTAAAATTTAGAAGAGAAGGAAAGATGATTTATTATTCGATTGATGATGAACATGTTCGTAGTATCATTAATTTAACAATTGAACACTTAAATCATGAAGATTAGTATATGAAAAAAATTGAATTATATTTTTATGATATCGATTGTGCCGCATGCGCTAGTAAAATTGAAGGCTTATTAAATAAATGTGAAGAAATTGAAGAAGCAAGAGTAAACTTTGCCACGAAAAAAATTATTGTAACTTATGAAGACGATGTTGATATTTTAGAATTAGTAAGAAAAATAACTAACAAAATTGAACCAGATGCTCTTGTAGCTAGAAGTATTGAAGAACTAGAAGAACTAAAAAATGATGAAGAACATCACGAACATGAACACGAACATCACCATCATCATGAATGTGATGAAAATTGTGAACATGAAGATAAAACAGTTACTTTATATTTTTATGATATCGATTGTGCTGCGTGTGCTAGTAAAATTGAAGGCTTATTAAATAAATGTGAAGAAATTGAAGAAGCAAGAGTAAACTTTGCTAGTAAAAAGATTACTGTAACTTATGAAGACAATGTTGATATTTTAGAATTAGTAAGAAAAACAACTAATAAAATTGAACCAGATGCTCTTGTAGCTACAAGTCTTGAAGAACTAGAAGAACTAAAAAATGGCGAAGAACATCATGAACATGAACACGAACATCACCATCATCATGAATGTGACGAAAACTGTGAAGTAAAAAAGGACAAAAAGAGCAAGAAGAAAAATAAAAATCAAAAGAGTAGTTATTTGATTTTTGCTGGCGTTATTTTATTCTTTATTACAGTTATTATTGATAAAGTTGTAAGAAATAGTCAATTATTTGTTTTAACTGAAATATTATATGTTATATCTTACATATTGGTTGCTCACAAGATTATTATCAAATCATTTAAAAATATCAAAAGTGGAAATATTTTTGATGAAAACTTTTTAATGCTTGTAGCTTCAGTTGGTGCTTTAGCGTTAAAGGAAAATGTGGAAGCTTTACTCGTAGTTATTTTAAACATTATAGGTGAGTATTTTCAAAACAAAGCCCTTGGTGCTTCAACTGATGCGATTGCTTCATTAACAACTTTAAAAGTAGAAAAAACAACTTTAAAAGATGGTCGTATAATTAATACTGATGAAGTTAAACTTGGTGATGAATTACTTGTAAAAGCTGGTGAAAGAATTCCTGTTGATGGAATAATTGTCGAAGGTTCTACAAGTTTGGATATGAAGGCTTTAACCGGTGAAAGTATTCCCATTGATGCTGCCCAAGGCGAGGAGGTTTTGTCAGGATCAATTAATTTAAGTAATGTTATTACGATTAAAGCAACTAAGGTTGCTAACGAATCAATGGCTAGTAAGATTATTTCTTTGGTTGAGGAAGCAAGTAACAAAAAGAGTAAAACAGAAGAATTCATTACTAAATTTGCAAGAATTTATACACCAATTGTATTAAGTTTGGCCCTTGTTGTATTTTTGGTTGAATGGTTATTCATTTCTAAATTTACAATTGGAGATGCTTTAAATAATGCTTTCGTATTCTTAGTAACTTCATGCCCATGTGCTTTGGTAATTTCTATTCCACTATCCTTCTTTGGTGGTATTGGTAAATGTTCATCATTCGGTATTTTAGTAAAAGGTGGAAATTATATAGAAGCTTTAACTAAGGTTAAAACTATTTGTTTTGATAAAACTGGAACTTTAACTAAAGGTAATTTTAAAATTAAAGAAATCAATGCAAGTGAAGGCGTTGATGAAGACTATTTATTAGATATACTTGCTGCTATTGAAGGTTATTCAAATCACCCTATTGCTCAAGCTATCACAACATTTAGAAAAAATACACCTTATAAGATGGAAAATATCAAAGAAGTAGCTGGTAAAGGACTTGTAGCTACATACAATGTCGAAGTTGTTCTTGCTGGTAATGATAGATTGATGAAGGAATACAATATTAACTATGAAGAGGAAGAATGTCCTGGAACTGTTGTATATTGTGCTCTTGGAAACAAATTTTTAGGCAACGTTTTAATTGTTGATGAAATTAAAAATGAATCAATTACAATGATGAAAGAATTAAAAAAATTAGGTATAAAAACTTGGATGTTAACGGGTGATAAAACTAATATAGCCTCTCAAGTTGCAACAAAATTAGGCATAGATAACACATGTGCAGAATTGTTACCACATCAAAAATTGGAAAAGTTAGACCAAATAATTAAAGAAGAAAATAAAGATAATTTAGTTGCTTATATTGGTGATGGTATTAATGATACTCCATCTATTAAGCTTGCTGATGTTGGTATTGCCATTGGTGGTTTTGGCCATGATGAAGCCATTGCCGCTAGTGATGTAGTATTAATGAATGATAAAATGGACAATTTACCTAAAGCAATAAAAATTGCCATGTTTACAAAACATATTTTGATTGAAAATATTGTTTTTGCTCTAGTTGTAAAATTAATTGCTTTAGTTGTTGGTATGTTAGGAATTCTTGGAAGTTATGGAATGCTACTTGGTGTTTTTGCCGATGTTGGTGTTTGCTTAATCGTAATTTTAAATACTTTAAGAATAACAAGATATAAGGTGAAATAATGAATTTTGTTTTAAATATAATTTTTATGATTACATTTTTAGGAATGTTGGTTATTTCGACAAAAGTAATTTTGGACAGTAATTTCGATCACTTATTCAAACAAGGAAAAACTAATTCTATACGCGTAGCTTACGTAATTGTAATTTTAATTGTTTCTTTTTTAGTAGCTTATACTTTTAGAGAATTATCAAATACAATTTATAATTTAATATCAAAATAATGTATAAAATAAAACATCTCGCAAATAATAATTGCGAGGTGATAAAATGAAAAAATTGATTAAAAAAATTGGCCAAAATAAATTTCAATTCATATTTTTTGCAAGTTTGGTATTTTTAGTAGTTTTAGCTATTGTTATAGCGAGTGTTGATACAAAAGCACCAGTAACTACGAATCCTGATGATGATCCAACAGACATTAAAAAACCTGATGAACCAAAACCAAGCGGAGATGATGAAGAAGTTAACCTTACGGCTGATGAATTAGTATCTTTACCATTTGATTCAACTTTAGATTATCATGTTGTTCGCAAATTTTATGAAAAAGATGCCTCTAAAGAAGATCAAGCTAAATCATTAATTAAATATGATAATACATTTAGAACAAGTCTTGGAACAAGCTATGCTTTAAAAAATGGTGGTAATTTTGATGTTGTAACATCAATTACGGGTACAGTTACGGAAATTTCATCAAGCCCTCTTTTTGGAACTTATGTAGTTCTATCAAGTGATGAAAATGTTAAAACATATTATTATGGCTTAAGTGAAGTAAGCATTACTAAAGGTGCAACAGTTAAACAAGGCGAAAAAATTGGTAGTGCCGGTACAACAGCTGTTGATCAAGAAACAGGTGTTCATGTATATTTCCAAATAACAAAAGATGGTAAATATATAAATCCTGAAAAAGCCATTGGCTGTAAAGTAAAAGATTTGGCTAAATAAAAACATCCTAAAAAAGGATGTTTTTTTAACGTTTGTTTTTAGAAATTGTAATTAAATAAGGAGAAAGATTACGATTATAATTTTGATATTTTGTTACTAGATATAGTGAGCTAGACAAATTTTTAACATATTCATCTATTAAATTACTTTCAATTTTTCCTTCTTCATGTCCAGGATAGACAGCTATAATAATAAGGAGAAGAGGATTGTTAATAATTTCTTCAGTCAATGATTTAATAGCTTTCATTGTCGAAATATGATTAGTAGTAATTGATTTATCAGTTCCGGGAAGATAACCTAAATTAAAAATGGCTAAATCATAATTACTTGGATTAATAGTATCATGAGATTTTAAATAATAACTTACATTATTATAGCCTTCAGTATTAATTTTTTGTTTGGTAAGTTCAATAGCTTTTTCTTGGATATCATAGGCATCAATATGACCTTTATCTTTTAGATTAGATGATAAAAAAAGAGTATCGTTTCCTGCTCCGCAAGTTGCATCCAAACATCTAATGAAATTTAAGCTTACGCTATTTAGATATTCCCTTATAATTAAATGGCTAGCTTCAACAATTTTCAACATATAAATCTCCTTGATAATAATTATTTTTCCGCATTTTTTTATCAATTTCATTCATTACTACAAATTTTTTT
Organism: uncultured Bacilli bacterium; assembly: GCA_934098295.1. Lineage (GTDB taxonomy): Bacteria > Bacillota_I > Bacilli_A > ML615J-28 > CAG-313 > UBA1737. The sequence continues at coordinate 146,486 of CAKONV010000003.1, forward strand.
AATGTCCAAAGAGGGGCAATTAATTCATTTTTATCGGCATCACCAGTAATACGATGTATAACGATATTTTCATTTAAAAGTCGTAATTGTTTTATGACAACATCAACATATTCTTCCATACTAAGAAGTTTAAATGGTTCTTTTAAATAAATAGAACCCAAAGGAGCATTTTTAATAACATGTAACATGTGAATTTTAATGCCATCAATAGGCAATTTATTTAAAAATTTAATTGTATTTAACATATCAGATTCATTTTCGTTAGGCAAACCATTAATAATATGAACGATTACTTTAATATTAGAAATAGCTTTTAATTTCTTAATAGCTTTCACCAAGCAATCATTAGGGTAACCTCTATTCATATTAAAAGCAGTAAGTTCATTAGACGTTTGAAATCCTAGTTCTACCCAAAGTTCAATTTTTTTAGATAATGATGCCAAATAGTCAACGATTTCATCGCTTAAACAATCAGGCCTTGTTGCAATCGAAAGAATTAAAATATTAGCGTGCTTTAAATCGTTATATCTTAATATTTCATCATACCTTTTTTTTAAATTTTCAAGTGTGTCATAAGTATTAGTATTAGCTTGAAAATAGGCAATGTATGATCCTTCATGCCATTTAGTTTGCATTTGTTTTTTTACCTCTTCAAATTGAACAATGAGGGATTTTCTCTTGTCTCCCGCAAAATCGCCACTACCAAGATCAGAACAAAATAGGCATCCTTTATAACTAAGTTTGCCATCACGATTTGGACATGAAAAGTTTCCATTTAAAGATATTTTGTAAACTTTTTGATGATATTTATCTTTTAAATAATTATTTAAGGTAAGGTAGTGTTTTTCATTATTAAATAATTTATTCATTATTATTTCCTTTCTGTTTCCTTTTTTTATTCTAATATGATATAATACATATAGGAGGGAGTAGTATTCTACTCGAATTAATGATAATATGCGCTTTACAAAAACTCGTGATTTATTAATTACTCTTTTAATCTACTTAGTAGTAGTAGGGTTAGGCTTCTTATTATTAAATATTTTGCCGTTTACAACTTTTTTTATTAAGTTGTTTGTTATAACAATTATTGCATCAATCTTTTTATTCATAGTGAGTTTGATTTTAAAGAATGAGGCAATAATAGAACCTTATTGGTTTTTTTCACCAGCTATGACTTCTCTTGCTTACTTTTTAAACCAAAAGAATTATGATATAACTTGTTTAATGCTACTATCATTTATTATACTTTGGGCTAGCATTGGTCTAGTTATTTGGTGTTTTAATTTTAAAGGATTGAGAAATAGAACTTTTAAATACCAATATTTAAAAGAAAAATTTCCTAAAATTTATTATTTAATAAGTTTTGGCTTGTTTTTCCTGTTACCAACTCTAGTTAGTTTTATAGCGATGATGCCTTGTTTTTATTATTTTGGTAATAGTTCTGGCTCTTTAATGACAATGGTAGCCTTTGCTGTAATTTTAATAGGAATTATTTTAGAAATGGTTTCCGATTGTCAGTTATATTTATTTAAAAGAATACCTTCAAATGACTATTTAGTTTATACGCGTGGGTTATTTAAAAATAGTAGACATCCTAATTATTTTGGAGAAATACTTTTCTTTTTAGGGCTATTTTTAGTTTATTATAGCAGCGCTTCTGCTAACTTTTTAGTAATTGGATCTCCTTTGATTGTTTTTATATATTCAGTTTTTGTTCGAATACCATTTATTGAAAAAGAAGAATTAAGCACTAAGTCTGCATATAAAGAATATATTAATTCAACAAACCAATTGTTACCACTATTTCCACCTAAAAAATAAGACATTAACCATCCTATTAAGGATGGTTTATTTTATTTCTATTTGATTGCTAGTTATAAAAATTAGACTATTTTTTAAATCATCGATTTGTTCTTTAGGAACTTTTACTTCTAAGGATACTAAAGTGTTAAAATTTTTATTTAAGATTTCATAATCTTTTAATTTATTTTCAATAGTCTTTAGATAACTATAGGCGAAAGTTAAATTAAGAGTCACATATTCAATAATTGGTGAAACACCTGCTTCTTTTAATGCTTTACTAGCCGATGATGAATAAGCTCTAATGAGACCACCAGCCCCCAGTTTAATTCCCCCAAAATAACGGACAACAATAATTACAAAATTAGTTATATCATTTTTTTTAAAAACATCTAAAATGGGAGCACCTGCTGTACCGCTTGGTTCTCCATCATCACTACAGTGACCATTTTCACCAGTTTTTCCGATAATATAAGAAGTAACATGATGAGTAGCATTGGGATGCAAATTTTTAATTTCTTGAATGTATTTTTTTGCACTATCAACATTGTCTACTTTTTTTAAGTAAGAAATAAAGGTGCTTTTATTAATTTCTTGAGTAAATATAACATCTTTTGATATAGTATTCATAAGTAAACATCTCCATATATTAGTATATCAAATATTTAATAAAAAATAAAGTATTAAAAACTATTTATAAATAATTATTTGATATAATAGGAAAGATGAATAAATAATCATTTTTAAAGAGGGTGAAAAAATGATAGAAACACAAAGATTCATTTTAAGAAAATTTACAATATTTGATGCTGAAGCGATGTTTAAAAATTGGGCAAGTGATGAAGATGTTACTAAATATCTCTCATGGGATACGCATATGAGTATCGATGATACCATAAACTACTTAAACTTTGTGATAGAAACCAATCAATCATGTTATGCTATAGTTGATAAAAAAACCAAAGAAGTAATAGGAAGCATCGCTAATGTAAAAGAAAATGCTGATTTCACAGTTTGCGATGTTGGTTATTGTCTTGGAAAGAAATATTGGAACCAAGGAATTCTTACGGAAGTATTATTTAGATACTTAGAAGAATTATTTATAAATCGTGGATACAAAATAGTTGAAGCTTCCTTTGTTAAAGAAAATTATGCTTCTGGTCAAGTAATGAATAAATGCGGTATGCATTTTTTATACAAATCTTTAGAACTAAAAGATAAACTTGGTTGGGTAGAAATTAAACATTATGCGATAACTAAAAAAGATTTTATCATGAAGAAGTTGTCTTTAGATATCAGTAACTATTTAGGTACACAAATACCAAGTTTTTATGATATTAATGATTTAATGCTTTTTTTACAAACTAAAGGATTTTTGGTTAAAAGTATTACAACCATAGATAACAACAAAATATTTAATAATCATAGAGGTAATATTTATGTTGGTTATCAAAATGATTTAAATATTAGACAGTATTATTTTATTTCGGAAAGAAAAAATGCCGCTTTGTTTGATGCCGTTATAAAAGAATTTTTATATATAAATAAGGAATATATAATTAGTGATAATAATAAAAACCTTGAACAACTAATTGTTAACCTTTTAAAAGAAAAAAATTTAACCATTAGTTTTGCGGAAAGTTGTACAGGTGGTCTTCTTACTTCAACATTAATTAATGTTTCTGGCGCTAGTAATGTAATTAAAGAAAGTTATGTAACTTATAGTAATGAAGCTAAAATTAAGAACCTAGGCGTAAAGGAAAAAACAATAAATACACATTCTGTATACTCCAAAGAAGTAGCTTTGGAAATGGCAAGAGGGCTATTTTTAAGAACTGGTTCAAATATTTGTGTGAGTGTAACTGGTCTTGCTGGAGGTCTTATTCATGAAGCCAACGATGGTAGTTACGATTATGCTATTTATTTAAACTATAAAAAGAAGGAAAATGTTATAGTTGAACATAAGAAGGAAAAGGGATTAAGAAATGAAGTTAGAAGAAAACAAGTTAACTATATTTTTTATCAAATATACAAAAATTTAAACAATCTTGATAATTTTTAAATAAAAAGTAGTAAGTAATTAATGTTGAAAAGATAGTTCAAATATGGTATAATATTAAAGATGAAAAACCATTAACAAGATTAAATATTAATTATTTTTTGATAGCTTAGTTGATTGTTTATAAATTTAAATACTAATCAAGATATATAAAGTGGAGGAAAAAATGGAAAACGATTATATTAATGATGCCCTTTTGGGAAAGATTTCACGTGAACAAAATGTTAAAATTTCACAAATAAGAGCTGTTCTTCAATTAATTGAAGGTGGTGCTACAGTTCCTTTTATCGCTCGTTACCGTAAGGAAGTTACTGGTGGGCTTGATGAAGAACAAATAAGAGCAATTTATCAAGAATGGGATTACGGACAAAAATTAGCAGCTCGTAAAGAAGATGTAATGCGTCTTATTGAAGAAAAAGGTAAACTTACTGATGAATTAAAAGATGCTATTATAAAGGCTACTAAACTTGCGGAAATTGAAGATATTTATCGTCCTTTCAAAGAAAAGAAGAAAACAAGAGCAACGGATGCTAAGAAAAAAGGCTTGGAACCTCTTGCAGAATACTTATTATCATTTCCACTTGAAGGTGATCCTGTAAGTGAAGCTAATAAATATGTTACTTCATTAGAAGGAAAAACGGAAGAAGAAATTGAAGCAATGAAAAAAGAAGGTACTATTGTTAAAGATGCACAGGATGCATTACAAGGTGCTAAAGATATTATTGCTGAAATTATTTCTGATGATGCTCATTATCGTTCTTGGATCCGTGATTATTTTGAAAAAAATGCTAAGATTTCTTGTAAGGTTAAAGATGAAACTCTAGATGAAAAGAAAGTATATGAAATGTACTATGATTATGAAGAACCAATTAAAACGGTAAAACTTCATAGAATTCTTGCTATAAATAGAGCTGAAGCTGAAAAGGTAATTAAAGTAGACTTAGTTGAAGATTACGCATATGTTTTAAACTACATTTGTGCAGACAAGATTAAAGTTTTAGATTCTGTTACCGCAAGTTATGTTCGAGAAGCCGCTCAAGATGCCTATGATCGTTTAATTCGCTCAGCTATTATTAGAGAAATTCGTGGTGATTTAAAAGATAAGGCTGAAGATCAAGCTATTCATATTTTTGGTGAAAACTTAAGAAATTACTTATTACAACCACCTATGAAGGGTAAAGTTGTTTTAGGTGTTGACCCTGCCTTTAGAACAGGATGTAAATTAGCTGTAGTTGATGCTACGGGAAAACTTTTAGAAAAGAGCGTAATGTATCCTCACCAAAAGAGTAAAGATGAAGTTGTTCCACCTGCAAGATATGCTAATGCAGTTGAAATCTTTAAAGATTTAGTAATTAGACATAATGTAGAAGTTGTTGCTATGGGTAATGGTACAGCTTCAAGAGAAACAGAGGCTTTTGTATCAAGCACACTTGCCGCAATGAAAGAAGAACTTGATGCATTAGGAAGAGAAGTAAAATATATTATTGTTAATGAAGCTGGTGCTTCTGTATATTCAGCTTCTGATATTGCACGTGATGAATTCCCTGATTTCTCTGTTGAAGAACGTTCAGCAATCTCAATTGCTCGTAGATTACAAGATCCACTAGCTGAATTAGTTAAGATTGATCCAAAATCAATTGGTGTTGGTCAATATCAACATGACGTTACTCAAAGCAAACTTGCTGACTCTCTAGATTTCGTTGTTTCTACAGCCGTTAACCAAGTAGGTGTAAATATCAATACTGCTTCACCTTCACTATTAAAATATGTTGCTGGTCTAAATGGTGGTACTGCTAAGAAAATTGTTGCATATAGAGAAGAAAATGGCCGTTTTAATAATAGAGAAGATATTAAAGTAAAAGGTGTTGGTCCTAAAGCTTTAGAACAAGCTATAGGTTTCTTAAGAATAGTTGATGGTAATGAACCATTAGATATGACTGGTATTCACCCCGAAAGTTATGAAGCTGCTCGTGGCATTCTTTCAAAACTTGGCTTTACATCAGCCGATTTAGGAAAACCTGAACTAGTTGAAAAAATTAAAAGTTTAACACCTGAAGAAATTAAAACAATGCAAGAAGAATTAAATATTGGTGAATATACAATTAAAGATATTCTAGATGCTTTTTGCAGCCCACTACGTGACCCACGTGATATGATTGAAGCTCCAATTCTAAAGAGTGACATCCTTCATTTAGAAGATTTAGCTGCTGGAATGGAATTACAAGGTACAGTACGTAATGTAACTGACTTTGGTGCTTTCATCGATTGTGGATTACACGATGATGGATTAGTACATATTTCTAAAATGTCTTCTGGATTTATAAAACATCCATTAGATGTAGTTCATGTTGGACAAATTGTTAAAGTATGGGTTTTAGAAGTTGATTTAAAGAAGGGTCGTCTACAACTTACAATGATTGATCCAAATGCTAAAAAAGAAGAAAACCGTCAACCTCGACCAAAGAGAAATAATAATCAAGTAAAAAGTGGTGCTAGTCACCAAAAACCTAACAATAAACGTAAAAAATTTAGTAATGTAGAATTACCATTTGCACGCCGTGAAAGTGTACATCTAGGTAGAAAATAAGGAGGAAAATATGGTATTTGAAAAGGTTAAGGAACTAATAGTTGAAAAATTAAATGTTAAAGCTGATAAAGTTACAATGGATGCTCGTTTAGTTGAAGATTTAGAAGCTGATTCATTAGATGCAGTAGAAGTAATTATGGAATTAGAAGAAGAATTCAATATTAGTATTGATGATGATGCAGCTCAAAATATTAAAACTGTTGGCGATATTGTAAGATATATTGAAGAGCATAAATAGAAATATAACTAAAAAAGGTACAAAATAAATTGTGCCTTTTTTTGATTTTAAAATATAGACATTTTTCTTGAAATTTAAAAAATCATATGTTATAATTAGTTTGAATTTAAATATATTAACTTTTGTAATAAAATTATAAGGAGATAAGCATGGAAGAAAACAAGACTCTAAATTTAAGTGAAACAAACCAAGAAGTAGCACAATCAACCGAAGAAAAACCTTTAAAAAAAGAAACAACTCCTAAGAAAAAGGCTACAGCTAAAAAAACTACTAAAGATGAAAAAAATAAAACAACATCATCAACAAAAAAGAACGCCAAGAAAAATGAAAAAACTACTGATGATAAAAAGAAAAAAGTAGTAAATACAAAAAAGGTTAATGTGAAAAAAGTAATTGACCCACGTACTGGTCAAATTGTTGTTGCCGGAAAAAAACAAAAAACAAAGGCTGAACCAAAAGAAGAAAAAGAAATAAAAGAAGAAACAGTCGTTGTTGAAACTAAAGAAAAAGAACCAATAAAAAAGACCACTAAAAAATCATTACCAAAAAAGAGTTCTAAAGAATTAACGATTGAAGCTCCTAAAAGAGAACCAGCTGTAATTGTTAGACCAACACCAAAAAAGACTAAAGAATTGAACAAAGAAGAAAAGGCTATGTATAAACAATTAGATGAGGCTTTTTCTTTCGTAGCCAATTTAACGGCCGTTATTGAAGATAGAACCATGGATCGTAAGGCAATACCTGATCTTGCTATAGGCGAATTACATGTAATTGAAACAGTCAACAAAAACAATAATAAACCAATGTCATTAATTGCTAATAAAGAACATGTAACCGTAGGTGCTTTAACGATATGTGTTAATAGATTAGTTCAAAAAGGTTATTTACTTAGAACTAGAGATGAAATGGATCATCGCGTAATTTTATTGAGTGTTACTCCAAAAGCTAAAAAGGTATTAAAATTACATGATAAATTTCATAGTGATATATTAGGCTTAGTATTAGAAAATGTTAATTTGTCACAAGCTACAAAAGTCATGACTCAATTTGCTCATATATTAGAAATTTACTATGATCCAACTTTAATAGAAAAAACTAAGAAAAAATAGAAATGAAGTTTTGAGAAAGTGTACATTTAAAAAATTAAATAAATTAAAAGGATTGAGTTCAATAGAACATAGAACTCAATCCTTTTAATTATTTTGTTATGTATAGGTTTGTTGATAAAATAGTATTTGTATAAAATACAAAAATATTCAAAAAATATAATTATGAAAGAAAAAATATTATTTTACTATAAGGAAACAAAAAAAATTACTGATAAAATTCATCCTAGTATATTGGCAGCATCACTAGTCTATTTTTTATTATTAGTTGCTATTCCAATGATAAACTTTACATTACTAACACTTTCAAAAATTGGAATTATTAATGGCAATGATTTTTTTACAATAAAAAAACATAGTATAATATCTCTAATTATGTTTATTATTAATATAATTTATGTAACATCAAAAATTGTTCATGTTCTTAAAAGAAATATGGAAAGTATTTATCAAACTAAATTTAGTAACAATCCTATTATTTCAAGGTTAAAATCTATGTTATTGCTATCAGCGTTATTTTTATTATTAATAATTGAAATTTTGATAGAAGTATTCATTTTTAATATATTAGAAATAACAGAAATACCATATTTTTTAAGAAATATTTTACAGATATTTTTACGTTTTGCATTTATTGTTTTCTTTTTAAGCATTTTATTGAAAAAAATAATACCAATTAAGGTAAAGTTAATTCGTATGCTATATTTAAGTAGTATAATTACATTATTAAGTTTCATAGTAATAAAAGTATATTTGTGGCTTTATAATTATTTTGGAACGGATAATATGCAAAATCTCTATGGAAATTTGTATCAGGTATTTTTACTAGTAGTCTTAATTTATATTATAATGAATATTTTTATATATTCAATAATTTTTGAATATATAACGTATAAATTAGGAAAAAATGAATATAATAATATTGAACATGAAAGAGGTGTTTAAATGAAGAAGTTATTTCTTGTATGCCTATTTATGTTCATAATGTTTTTCACAACATCGTATGTATCCTTAAATGCTAGTGGATTTGGCTTTACTAGAAATAGTGAACATAAAACTCCTAATATAGGTCGTTATGAGAAAATTCTAAAAGAAACAAATAGTTTCTATGTTGGTGATACGAATCAAAAAGAAGTATATTTAACTTTCGATGCAGGGTATGATAATGGGGAATTACCTAAAATTTTAGATATCTTAAAGGAAAAAGAAGTTAAAGCTAGTTTCTTTATAACAGGTGACTTTGTAAATAGATTTAAAGAGCTTGTGATTCGGATGACTAATGAAGGTCACACCATTGCTAATCATACCTATAACCATAAAGATATTACTAAATTTAGTAAAAGTGAGTTAAAGAATGAATTAGAAAAATTAGAAAAAGCGTATTACGATTTAACAGGAAAAAATATGTCACCGTATGTTAGACCACCTGAAGGATTGTTTGATTATCAGTCTTTAAGTAATTTAAAGAGTTTAGGATATAAAACAGTTTTTTGGTCCAGTGCTTGTGTAGACTGGAAAACGAATGGTCAAAAAAAAGTGGATGAAACCAAAAAGATGTTTTTAGATAACCTTCATCCTGGTGCAATTATATTAATGCACAGTGTATCAAGTAGCAATCGTGAAGCTTTAGCTAGTATAATTGATGAAATTAAGGCTTTGGGTTATACCTTTAAAGTTGTAAGTTCATTATAAAAGGATAAAAAAAGTCCCTAAAGAATTTTCTTTAGAGACCTTTTTTTAATTTTTCTTCCATCTAGCAGTAAGTTTAACATCCTTTGGAGAATGTTTATCCAAAGAAGTTACAATCTTTCCATCTTCGTCAACCCAACCTTCAAAAGTCCAACCGTTTTTGTTAATTTCCTCAAGAGAAATGGCTTTAATCTCAATACTATTTAGAGGTGCCTCTTTAGCATATTTTTCTAAAGCCTCTTCAATATTAGCAGCAGCATTAGGACTATTAACATATTTCTCAGGATCTTCAATTCTTAAATTTTCAACATACTCATTGCGATCAGCTTCTGTTAATTCATGTTGATATGTATAAGAACTTAAATTTTTATTGTTATTAATTTTTTGTAACATTTCTTCAATTTGACTGTTAAAACTAGCGTTACCAACGACATCATATTCAATCTTATATTCTTTAATTTTCCATCGTGCATAAAGAGTTGAATTTCTTCTTGTAGAAAATTTGTATTCAAGTAATGATTTATTTTCATCATTATTAAATAAAGGACCAATTGTATAACTACTATTTAAATACCAACCGCCAAATTCATAAAATTTTTTAGTTGGATCACTAGGAGCATTAGTAATTAATCCTGTTGATTTGTTAATTTGATATCTTTCACTTTGTTTTGATAAATCGTTGTATTTGAATTCAATTTTTACAGGTGTCGTTAAAATAATACAACAAATAACGATTAGGGCAACAATGCCACCTAAACCTATAAATAAAGTTATTTTTCTCTTTTTACTACTTGAATGGGGAGTATCATTAAAACCGCTAGTATCTCCTACAGCATCTTGAACATTATATTTCTTTTTTGCCATTTTATACCTCCAAACTAATCTTATTATATCATAATAAAAAAAATAATTCTACAAAAATGTAGTCAATATTCTAATTGCTTTCTTTTTTTTAAAAAAAATGGTATAATCAATACAAATATTAATTGTAGAAGGAGCGTTACATATGGTAACTAATGTTGTTAGTATTAATCAAGAAATACTATTATCAATCAAAAGAATTGGTATAAATGGAGAAGGAATAGGATATTATAAACGATTAGCAATTTTTGTGCCTGCCACCTTACCAGGTGAAGAATGGGTCGTAAAAATTGTTGAAGTTTTTGAACAATATGCAAAGGGTATTGTAGTTAAACCAAAAAGTGAATTAAGCCCTTACCGCGTAGAACCTCAATGCAAATATTATAATGTTTGTGGTGGATGTCAATTACAACATGTTTCTTATGAAGGTCAATTGAAAATAAAACAATCACTAGTCATGGAAGCATTTAATCGTTATTATGATGGTGATTTAAATAGTGCTTTGTTTAAAGATACTATCGGTATGTCTTGCCCATGGCATTATCGTAACAAAGCTAAACTTCCAGTTCGTTACGACGGAAGCAAACTTGTTACAGGCTTATATGCTTTTGATAGTAACAAATTAGTTTATGTTGATAATTGTGATGTAGAAAAAGAGGATGTTCGTTCTTGCATAGCAAAGATTCTTGCATATCTTACAAAATATCAAGTTATTGCGTATAACCCTAAACTAAGAGATGGTGTCTTAAGACACATAGTTGTAAGAAGTTCATTTGCTACTAAAGAAATTCAAGTAACATTAATTCTTTTCAAAAAAGATGATCGAACCATAAAGATTGCGGAAGGTCTTACATCAATTCCAAATGTTGTAAGTGTATATATAAGCATCAATAGCGATTTAGAAGCATTAGAAAACTTTGGTGTTAATACATATTTACTTTCAGGAAAAGAAACAATTATGGAAAGAATTGAGAATTTTAGTTTTGAATTATTACCAACATCTTTCTTCCAACTAAATCTTAAACAAACTGAAAAATTATATAATGAAGTTGTAAAATCTGCTCATATAAAGGGATATGAAAATGTAGTTGATGCTTATTGCGGTGTTGGTACTATTGGCATCTTTTTGTCAAAATATGTTAAAGAGGTAAGAGGAATTGATTTAAACGAAGAAGCTATTAAAAATGCTAATGATAACGTTAGAATTAATGAACTAACTAACGCAAGTTTTTATTCGGGAGATGTTTTATCTTATTTAACAAAATGGCATAAAAAAGGCTGGGATGCTGATATCTTAGTAGTCGATCCTCCAAGAACAGGACTAGAATTAAAACTAATTAACTATTTACAAGAACATCCAATAAAAAAGATTATTTATGTTTCTTGTAATCCAGCAACATTAGCTAAAAATTGCAACCATCTTCAAAAGAAATACCATATATTAAGAATACAACCATTGGATATGTTTCCACAAACAGCTAACGTTGAGTGTGTAGTTTGTCTTGAAAGAAGATAGGTAAAAATAGGGTTTTTATGACTATTTTAAACTAAAAAATAAAAACTTAAGCAAAAATTCATATAAATAAGTTTAAAATACAATAAATACAACATATACCTTTGGTAAGTTCAACCTAGGTTTAAGACTACCAAAAGTCCAAGTATGAGGGAACATAACAGCAAGTTTTAATATTAAAATCTGTATAGTTTTATCATTAAAGTAAATCGATTAGTCTTCTGCGTAAGGCTAATTTTTTTTGGTTTTATTGGTTATTTTAGCCAAAAATGGTTAGAATATCCTATTTTTTTTCTCATATATGAAACATTTATATTTAAAGACTAGGTGAGACTTACCACGGACTCGAACCTGCTTTCGTGGAGACTCGAACCTTAAGTTTTGATGGGACTCGAACCTATAAGAGATAATTGTGGAAATTAAATTAAAAAAAATATATTAATTATTTTACATTTAGAATTGTTTTTGCTATAATATAAGTAGCAAAATATGAAAAATTATGTGAAAGGAGTTGATTACTATGAAAAATATAGATCAATATAAATTAGATGTAATCAGTTTCTTTTGTGTAACTGTAGTTTGTTAAGTTTTATTAATAATAATATACTTTTAAAATTTAAACACTTCTAATTTATAGGAGTGTTTTTTTTGTTAAATATTTAATTAGGAGATTTAAAGTATATGAATTTATTAAAAAATTATTTGTCTAATTTACATGCTCAAAATAAAAATAGAATTTGTGAACTATATTTAGATGTGTTAAGCGACAAACTATTAGAATATGAATTTTTAGGGTTAAGATTTTGTTTTTTTGGGACATCTCATAGAAATCCTGAAAAACTTATTTTAAATATTGAAATTCCTAAAACATTTATTAGTGATAATATAAATACTGATAATGTTGTTGCATTTGAACATTACATTTTAAAATTTTTATATGAAGACGTTAATAAAATTAATGATGAATACTTCAACAAAAATAAGAGCACGAGGGAAAAACCTTATGTGGAGTCCCAAAAAACAAATGAAATTATAATTAGGAGAAATGGTATTACTTATGATTTTAATAAGAATGTATTTTATTATAAATTAATATTTGTTGTTCCACTTATCAATAATGTTTCTATTAATGGTAAAAGTGCTTTTAAGGCAATCAAAGAAATTATTTCTTTATTATCAAAAAAAATAGAGTCTATTAACAAAGATGAATTAAATAAAAATATTGATATTTATTTAAAACAACAAGAAATTAGAAAGTTTATTAAAGAAAATAATTATGTAGCTTTTATTTCTAATGGTAGTATTTTACCAAGAAAAGAAGGAACTAATAAACCATTAGAAGATGCAATTAAATTTATATCACCTAAGTCACTTGAAACTTTAATTAAGTTAAATGATGGTACTGAGATTTTAGGAATGGGAATTAAAAAAGGAATAACAGTAATTACTGGTGGTGGGTATTCAGGTAAAACAACTTTACTTGAAGCTATTGAAATGGGTGTTTATAATCATGAGTATGGGGATGGAAGAGAATATTGTATTACTGATGATTCTGCTATGAAGATTTGTGCTGAAGATGGTAGATATGTCACAAATACAAATATTTCACCATTTTATAAGTATATTCCATCAAGTGAAGGGATTTATAACTTTTCAACGCAAGATGCAAGTGGAAGTATTTCACAAGCAGTAAATATTATAGAAGCAATTAATTGCGAAAGTAAGTTGCTTTTAATTGATGAAGATAGAAGTACAACTAATTTTATGATAAGAGATTATAATATGCATTTAGTTGTGAAAAATGATCCAATAATACCATTTACTAATAGGATTAAAGAAATATATAATGATTATGATGCGTCAACTATATTAGTAATAGGTGGTTCGAGTGTATATTTGAATTATGCTAATTGTGTAATTTTATTAGAAGACTATATACCTAAAGACATAACAAGTTTTGTTAAAACATTAGATTTAATGAAAGTTGTAGAGGAACCCGACAAGACAAATTTTATATCAAAAAGAAAAATAGCTAATTTTAAATCAAAAGAGATGTTTAATTATTTTAATATTGTTGCAAATGATAAAAGTAAAAATGTTGTGATTGATGAATATCAAGCTGATATCACTTTTATATCAACATTAATTTCAGATAGTCAAATAAATTATTTGGCCTATATAATTCAGTTAATATTATCTAGAAGTGAATTTTGGGGTGATGATATAAATGATAACATTATGTATAAAAATAATAAAATGTTTGATGAGTCAATACAACAAATTTTTTCTCAGTATAATTTTAAGTGTGATGTATGGTTTGACGATATACGCAAATATGATATCATAAGTTGTATAAATAGATTAAGAGGCATTCGTTTTGAATTTATAAGTTAAAGGATAGTGATACCAATGAACCACCATTATGAAAGGAGATGAGTTTATGTTAAAAAAAATAATACGAACTAATTGGTTTGTTATCAAACTTCCTTTTAAAATATCAAAATACAATTATATATTTTATTGGATAATCAAATTATTATTAAGCTTATTACCAATATTTAATGTATACATTTTTAAATTAATAATTGATGAATTACATTTGATATATACTAGCTCAATAATGGATGAATATATATGGGTTTTATTAACCATTTATTTAGTTGATATAGTTACAATTAGCATTTTAGGAAATGTAAGTAATTATTTAAAATCTATACTTAATGATAAAACAAAATTATATATTGATAATTTAGTTATGGAGCATATGGCTAAAATAGATATTGAAACATTTGATAATCCAGAGAATGCAGATAAAATAGATGTTGCTTTGAATAGTACTTGGAGCATTGCTAATCGTGCATATTGGCCGGTTGATGCAATTTCCTATCTTATATCATTCCTATCTTCATGTGTTGTCTTTTTAGCATATAATTATATACTAGGTGTAATATTTTTAATTACGTATATTCCAGGAGCAATAATTTCTTTTTCAAATAGTAAAAAGATGGATAAATTTTCAATAGAAAGTGTAACAGAAAACAGAGAGAAAGAGTATTATAAATCATTACTTATTGAAAAAGAATATGCAAAAGATATTAGAATTTATAATCTAAAAGAATATTTTTTTAATAAATATAAGAATATATGGGAAACTATAAGAATTAAAAGAAATAAGATATTTAATAAGGGATTTGTTTTATCGTTTTTTTCTTTATTATTATCATATAGCGGATTAATTTTTATTATAGTATATGGGGTATCAAGTGTAATCAACAAAAAAATGGAAATTGGAGATTTATCGCTTTATATAGGAATGGGAACTCAGGCAGCAGTAACTATGGAATATATTCTTTATGATTTTAGTTCGCACTTTAAAATAATAACTCCAAGGATTTACTTATTCATAGAGTTTTTAAAATGGAATCCAAGAATTTATGAAAATAATGGAGAAAAAGTTAATGAATTTAAAAGCTTAACCTTTAAAAATGTAAGCTTTAAATATCCAAATAGTAAAGATTTTATTTTAAAAGATATAAATTTTACTATAAATAAAGGAGATAATGTCGCCATAGTAGGAATAAATGGTGCTGGAAAAACAACTATAATTAAATTAATTTTAAGATTATATGATGTGAGTGAAGGTAAAATTCTTATTAATGATGTTGATATAAAAGAAATATCTTTAAAATCGTTGTATTCTCTTTTTGGTGTATATTTTCAAGATTTAACAAAGTATTCTTTAACATTAAAAGAAAGTGTAGCATTATCTGAAATTGGAAAAATTGGACAAGAATGTAAAATTAATAATGCTCTAGAACAAGGAGATTGCATGAGTTTTATAAATGAATTAGGTATTAATTTAGATTCAGAATTAACAAAAGTTTTTGATAATAATGGTGTGGAACTATCAGGTGGTCAGTGGCAAAAATTGGCTATATCGAGAGCTTTTTTTAAGGATAGTCAATTTATAATTTTGGATGAACCATCAAGTGCATTAGATCCTATAGCAGAAGATAAACTTTTTGATTCAATAATAAAATTGTCAAAAGGAAAAACTAGTGTTATTGTATCACATAGATTATCTAATATAATATTGTCAAATAAAATTATTGTTTTGGAATCCGGAAAAGTTGTAGAACAAGGCACTCATCATGAATTGATGGAATTAAATGGAAAATATGCATATTTGTATAACCTACAATCATCAAAATATGCTATTAATGGAGAAGATAATGTTTAAAAAGAAAAAAGTAAAAGAAATATGTAAAAATATGTTTTTTGCAATTTGTCTTTCGTTTAATGCTTCTAAATCCTTGTTTATAATAAAAATTGTTTTAATTGTCTTATCGTCAATTGTGCCATATTTAACAATTTATCTATGGAGATTAGTCTTAAATCACTTAACTTCATTCGAATTATTACCAAAGATAATAGTTAACATTCTTATAATTTACTGTTTATCACTATTTCTTGAAAAGAGTATAGGACAATTTTCTAAATATATTAATTATCGATATAATGATGAAATTAATTTTTATTTAGATAATAGGCTTGTTGACAAAATTTCTAATATTGATTTGTCTTTTTATGATTCAAGTATATTAAATAACAAGATGACTAATTCTAAAATAATGTTAAAATCTGTACAATCGTCTGTATGGCTTTCTTTTTCTATTATAACAAGCATAATTAAAGTTATAGTTGCAGGTATTTTATTATTTGAACTAAATCATTTATTAGCTATAGTTGTTCTTATTCTTTCTATTCCATGTTTAATATTTAAGAGAAAGATGAAAAAAATAGAAGATGATTATCAAAGAGATTCTGTTGTTGAATATCGAAAAATGGCATATTACAAAAGATTATTTTTTAATAAAACTATGTATGAAATCAAAATATATGATCTAAAAGATTTTTTACAAGGTAAATATCTCAATGAATGGGAAAAATGGTTTGAAGAAAAAAATAAAATTAGAAAAAAAAATATACTTATTACTGTTTTAAGTAATATTGTTTCATCCTTTAGTGATGTTTTATTATTTATTTTTGGATTAAAAAAGTTAGTCAATAAGAGTATCGGAGTTGGTGATATACAATATTATTTATCATTAATAAATAAATTGAGAAATGAAATTGATGGCCTCATTGAAACTATTGTTTTTTTTGGGTCCGCTGTGGATCAATTATCAATAGTTTCAGATTTCCTAAATCTTGAATCATCTTTTAAAACAATAGGTACTAAAAAAATATATAGTTTCAATACTATAGAATTTAAAAATGTAAATTTCTGCTATCCTTATACTGATAAATATGTGCTGAAAAATTGTAGTTTTGTAGTAAACAAAGGAGAAAATATCGGCTTAGTAGGTTTGAATGGTTCTGGGAAATCAACAATTGTAAAATTATTATTAAGATTTTATGATCCAACAGATGGTGAAATTTTAATTGATGGAGTTAATTATTTAGAATTTGATATTAATAGCATTAGAAATCTGTTTAGTGCTTTATTCCAAGATTTTGCAAGATATGGTTTTTCATTAAGAGAGAACGTGGCATTATCCAATATCAATAATATAAATGATGATTCTAAAATTAATTTTGCTATAAAAGTTAGTAAAGTAAGTGACTTTATAAATGATTGGGAATTAGGAATAGAAACAAGTTTAACTCGATTATTTGATAAAAATGGAAAGGAACTTTCGGTAGGGCAGTGGCAACGAATTGCCCTCGCTAGAGCCTTTTTTAAAGATGCTGATATCATACTATTAGATGAGCCATCAAGTTCTTTAGATCCAGAGGCCGAACATATGATTTTTTTGAATTTTAAAACGTTAATGCAAGGAAAGACTTCTGTCTTTACTTCGCATAGATTATCTAATATTACTATGGCTTCTAGAATTATTGTTCTTGATAACGGAAAGATAATAGAAAACGGATCGCATTATGAACTTATAAATAGGGATGGACTATACAAAAAGTTGTTCGAATTACAAGCGAAGAAATATATTAATTAAAATATTAGTTTCTGTTTTTAATTATGTTTGAAGTTAAATATATATAAATGTATTAATTAAAAATTGGAGGAGAAAATGAAGGTTTTAAATATAGATTATCAAATTGGAATATATTCAGTAGAAGTTAATAATTGCATTGATTATAATATAGCTGGTGCCATTAGTTTTTTCAAAAAAGATTTTTTTCAATTGTATTGTGGTTTTTGGGGATTATTTTCTAATTTTTATAATTGCAATTATGATGAAATTAGAAATAAAATTTTGAACATTTTTGAATTAGGATTGAGCACAACCACAGTCTCTGATTCAGGTGAGTTAATTTCTTTAATAAAACAAAAAATCAATGATAAGAATTCTGTACTGGTTAATGTTCCTAATTCAGTTTTATTTTATTCTATAATGTATAAAAATCCGAATATTAATAAATTAAACCATTCATTTATAATAAACGGATATGATGATGAACGCGAGCTATTTTATATTAGAGAAAATTCAATAAATACTGAGTTATTAAGTATTTTAACACCATCACAACCATTTTCAGAATTTTATTTAACATATGATATGATGGAAAAAATTTACTATGATACCAAAGAAATACTTGCTGACAAAAAAGGTATACTAAAATAATTAATTTTGATATAAATGGATTTGATGAAAGTACTTTTACAAACCTTGTGGATGAAGTGATTATAAGAAAAAGATATGAACTTGAGTTTAAATTCAAATGTGGAATAAGTAAAAAATGGCTAGCAGAATGACACTGTTAGCCGCTTTTTGACGTTTTGTTAGGATTATAAAACAAATTGGAATAAATGTAAGGTTAGAGAACAAAAAGGAAAATTGAAGTTTTTTCAACAAATATCTATTAATATTTTTAAATTTATGATATAATAAACATAAGTATTCAAGTAATATGATAATAAAAAAATACTCATTTTAAAATAATGTAAAATGAGCGTAAAA